>CAVJZG010000037.1:0-3158 GCA_963654285.1 bacterium | reverse complement strand
TCGGTTCCCTCGCTCGGTGCCTCTCTTTCGTGTGCCCCTCGCCTGAGTGCTTGATGATAATACCACAAGCAACAGCGAATGTCAACACTTTTTTTCAACTTTTTTCAAAAGTGCCCGTCCTTTTTAACACTGCGCCGAGTGTTTCATATATGTAGCGGTAACCCTTTGTTTAGATAACATCTACACTATATATTGCGAGTTGCGGCAATATGCACAATATATTGTGCTGTGCCTTATGTTTTATATGCTCTCGGACTACATATATCCTTAAAAGTGCGCTTTATATCATCATAATAAAAATCGAAATCAAATATTGAAAAGCCGTTTTCATCGCAATAAAAAATTTTTGGATTTTTTTCAAAAGCATAGTTTTTTGTGTTGTAATAGGCAACAGAAACGCCGGAAATTAAAATAATTGCGCCGAGCAAAAGAGTTAAAAACACGGGATGCTTTTTCATCTATAATTCCACAACCTTTTGATTTACCGTTCTCCACAAGCTCAGCGCGGTTGCAAAAGCACCTTATACAAAATTAAGTGTGCGCTCTGATACAAGTGGTAAATTATTATTCGCAATATTCCGATTTAATTAAATCCGCAAGTGCAGCGGCAAACAGCCTGCCTGAATAGCAAGCCTCGTCAAGCGTGTTTGCATCCGTGCCGATTTCGAGCAAAAACGAATTTTTGGTAAGATCCATATTATATTTACGCTCCGAAAATAAAATCGGGCGCATAATGCCCGGATAATCGGCGTTGAGCTTATTTGTGACGGCACAGGAAAAGCGAAGATTATCCTCCCAATCCGGGAAATTTTTAACTCTGCCGTATTCGCAACCGGAAATAATCATCATCTTGGCTGCCTTTTTGCCGTTTACCTCTTGAGTGGGCTTAACCTTTGTGAGATTTTTATATGTAATGCTGTCGCGGTGCACATCTATCGTGATTTCGATTGAGGGATATTTTTCCAAATATTCGGAAACGCTTTTGCGTGAGGAATCATATGCGGCGTTATAAGATTCATCATGAATTTCCCGATCGTGCACAACGCCAATACCGTTTGATTCCAAAACAGAGCAAATATCGTCGCCCACACGAATCATATTGCGCGCAGTGTCTTTCGTTTTCAGCTGCGCAGATTCCGTATAATAGCCTACATCGAGAAGAGTATAGCTTTCTGTGGAGTGGCTGTGATAGATAAGAACGGTGGGTTCGGACGGTTCTCCGATTTTTAAATCCGCCTTTTCCTGCAAAAGGCGTTCGATATCGAGACTGTAAAAATCCTCCGGTATTTTGCTTTGCACCTGAACATTTTCATGCGTTACTACTGTTCCGCCACCCGTGTAACTTTCCTCGCTTGTTTTGCCCTTAACCGTTTGCGAATCTATAACCGCCTGTTCTTGTTCCATAAGCTGTGCTATATCCTGCGGGATTTGAGTTAAATTTGCATCGCCTGAGCTGTCCTTCGAGCCGATGCTGTTCATAACCGGCGCAGGCTCTTCCCGAGAGGCATTATTATCTTGCCCGGATTGCGGCGAAAAAACCGCAGAAATTTTCTTTGAGGCAAAATTAAAATTATTATATGCCGCCGAAAGCGAAATCACGCCGCACGCAACGGATGCCGCATTGGCTTTATATAGCGGCAAGGTGTTTATTACAATGCCGACAGCAAAAAACAAAATAACGATATTTGAAACAAAAACAGCGATTTCCTTTTTCATAAAATCCCCTTTGAACACTCTGCCTGAACACGGCATAATATAATGTTTTTAATATATAAATATAATAATAATAAATTATATATATTATAACAGCGGCACTGCCCACCTAATATATATGAAAAATGAACGCCTGCGATTACAGCAAAAAATCAGCCGAGGAGAGCATAAATATCGCGCTCATCAAGGTGCGGCTGAAGACACACATTTATGCACATTCCAATAAGCTTTGCTCCGCGGCGGATTATCGAATCGATTTCACGCGGAGTGACGAACATTTTATCCTGCTCGCGCCCAGAAAGAAGCGACGCGCCGATAACCGTGGGAATACCGACGGATATTACGGGCACACCGAGGGTGGAGAAAGACAGTTCAAACCGATGATTGCCTACCCCGGAGCCGGGAATAATTCCCGTGCCGGAAAACTGAACCGTGGTGCCGAGGCGCGACGCGGAGGAAGCTGCAAGCGCGTCCACGGCAATAACGCACGAGGGTTTAATAATTTGCGCTACGCCCTTTACGATTTCCGCGCTTTCGATTCCCGTTTCGCCGAGCACGCCCGTACCTATATACGAAACGCTTTTCAGCCCCTCCAGCCCGATTTCTTTTTTCAGGCTTGAATTAAGGTGGCGTGTGGCAAGCACATAATCGCCGGTTTTGGGACCGAGTGCATCTGCCGTTATGGAGAGATTGCCCAGCCCCGCCACAAGCACATTATCGCATTGCGGCGGCAAAAGCGATTGCAGCACGGAGGCCGTTTTTTGCAGGCGACCGTCAAAAATATCGCCGTCATTTTCAAAGGACGGCACATGCACCGTAACATATTCCCCCGGCGGCTTGCCGATTTCGCGCGCACCGTTTTCGCTTAGCACGCTGATATGCGTTATATCGCCTCGGCGGCGAACGCGAACGCCGTCTATACTTGTTTTTTCGGTGTTTTCAAAAGACTCAATTGCCAAATCAGTGCGGCTTTGCATATTAAAATCGCCCCAAAATCAAATATTTTTAATAAAAGTATGCCCAAAAATAAAAAAATACTTGCATTTTGGCTAAAGTTATGCTACTATACATTAGCATTTAAATAGTTTTAGACATATTTATAAAAATCCGGATTAAAGGAGTGAAATCAATGCCGCAGATTAAATCAGCTAAAAAAAGAGTTAAAGTTGCCGCTAAAAAGGCTGCTGCCAACAAGGCTGAAAACACCGCTCTTAAAACAGCTATAAAGAAAGCGAATGTTGCTATTGAAACAAACGCAGAGGATAAAGAAGCTGTTGTTAAGGCTGCTGTTAAAAGAATTGACAAGGCTGCTGCCAAAAACATCCTGCACAAAAACACCGCTGCAAGAAAGAAGAGCAACCTTACTTCCAAGCTTAACAAAGCATAAGAAAATCATAACCACCAGTTGAACTGGTGGTTTGCACAGGCCCTAAAAGGGCCGCCTA
>CAVJZG010000036.1:0-4381 GCA_963654285.1 bacterium | reverse complement strand
GCCGTGGCAGTAAAATTCTCAACAGGCGGCGTTGCCGCACAGATTCGGTATGTGCCGACTGCAACCGGCTTGCCGTTTTAATTTGCCATAATCTTAATGTCATATTCCCAAGCCGGAGTTAAATCCGAAAAAACAAACTGATTCGTTTTCACCGTGCCTTTAAGCTCGTTTGCGCCGTTTGTAACATCGTAGATTTCATATTCATCCACACCGATGCGTTCGTTCCAATCAAGCCACAATGCCGCTCCGCCGTTTCCTCTGCCCGTTACGGCAAAGCCGCCTATTAACGGCAAGCCGGTTTCAGCAGAAATGCCCTCCGAAAACGGACCGAAAACCTTTTGCGAATCCACATTCTTATATGCGCGAACTCGAATATAATAATCCTTTGCCGAAGAACCTACATTTGCGATATATTCGGTGCTGTTTTCACCCGAAACAAACGCTCCGGAGCAATCGGATTTAAAATCGCTGCTTTTTGACCATTGCACATAATAGCCGGTGCCGCTTACCGCCGCCCAATTGATTTTGATTTTTGAAGATTTTAGAACCGACGCCGTTGCCGAGTTTACGCGCTCGCACGCCGCAGCCGTGTGCAGATAGTTTGACTTTTCACCGATTGAAGTTTCGTTTTTCGTGTATGCCGCAACGGCGAAATAATATTCCTCGCCGCTTGAAGTGCCGCCAACATTATAATATTTGCTTAATCCGCCGATGAGCACGGCAATTTTTTGCCATTGGCTGTTTTGCCACTTATAAACATAATAACCGGCTGCATTTGCCTGCGGAGTCCATGTAAGCGTTATGAAAGAGCCGTCATCTGCCCTTGCCGCGACAGAAAGCCCGGAAACTTTTGCCACGGGCATTTGATACGACACATAGCTTGAATAATTTTTTGAATAGGTGCGGATATTTGTGGAATTATCGTGATAAAGTGCACGAACCGAAAATGTGTATTCACATCCTGTTATAAGCCCCGAAACATCACAATAGGTGTGCCCCGCAACCGTGGGTGCAGTTTGCCAGGCGCCGTCCTGCGCTTTATACCAAACCTGATATCCGTTTGCGCCGCTCACACTGTTCCAATCAACATGCGCCGTGGTGGCTGATTTGGCATAAACGGTAAGATTTTGCGGCGCAGGCATTGACGAACTTTCTTTAACCTGCATGCCCGTGTTTTTATGCCAGCTGCCACGCACGGTTTCATATATGCCGTTTATAACCGAATTTGAATTAAGCGCAGAAGGGCTTTTAAATTCCACGAGTGCGGATTTTGCGCCCAAATTTGCCTTTGCCCAGCCGAAAATATAGCCTGAATCTATGCCGTAATGATTGCTTTGATCCCTCGAAAGACCGTTAGTGCTTCTGTAAATACTTACAAGTTCGGGATCGCCGAGCACGGAATCGAGCCATCCGTGAAAATCTATATAAACATTCATTTTATATTTATACATCAGATCACGCAGAGCACGGCTTTCACGTGCCTGAAATTTGCCGGATATAAAATCTCTGTTCATATCCACATTATCCGCCGTGCATCTGCCGAATGCGCCTGATTTTGCGCGCCAATTGTTTTCACCGTCAATAGTGCCGTCCGGATTGGCGCAGGGCACTATCACCATTCTGTAATCCCACAAATCATCGGGGTTTTCGGCAAAATATGCAATAACATCGTTTGCAGCCTCAACAAGCAATTTACCGTCTCTGTAATAGCTGTCCTCAAACCCGTGCACTGCGAAGGTGCAAAACAGGGTTTTGCTGTTGTTGCCGCCGCCGTTAATAACAAACGCTTCAAGATTTCTGCCGTACTCGCTTTTTCCGTAAACAATTTTGCTTACATTGGAATAATCCATTGAAATTTTTGTGGCGCGCCTGTTAAGTTCTATATCGCTTTCGGAATAAACATAAATCACACAAGAGGCTTTTACACCGTTTTCCGACTGAACGGTTATAACGGTTTTTCCCTCTTTAACCGCGTTCACTCTGCCGGAAGACGAGACCGTTGCAACAGAGCTGTCTGCGCTGGAATAAACAAACGATGAGGGATACGCTCCGCTGTTTACCCTTGCGTTTAAATCAAAAGATTGACCCTCATTTAGCGATTTTTCACTTGCCGAAAGCGTTATCGAGCTTGCCATTGCCTTAACGGAAATTTCAAACGAAACGGATTCACCGATTTGCGAGGTGCAGGTGATTTTGGTGTTGCCCGGCTTGTTTGCGGTTACAACGCCGTTTGAATTAACCGATGCCACGGAGGAATTTGCGCTTTCATATAAAAGCGTGCCGAGATCGCCGCCCTCCTTGGATGCGGTTATCTGCTGCGATTTGCCGACAGCCATGTTTGAATTGAAAGAAACATTGAATGCCGCCTGCGCAGCATTTGCACAAATTGCGAAGCATACCAAAATAAAAGTGGCGCAAATTACAGCCATGATATGAGAAAACAACTTTTTCATATGCCCTCCGAAGTGTTCAAAATAAGCCAATATAATTTATAATTCCATTTTAACACAGCATAATTCAAATATCAATGGAATAAAGAGTTACAAAAGGGTTAATGTGTAACAAAATGCACCAAAAAATATTTTTCTACTTTTTGTAATTTTTTTCTGTTAATTTTTACCGATTTGTGCTATAATAAATATTGTAACGATAATTCTGTAAAGGGTAGTTTACATTTCGTAATAACAAAAAGCGAAAAAAATCCAGAAAGGTGTGATTAAATGTACAAGATAGGCGACATATTCTTATACGGCTCAAACGGAGTTTGTAAAATTACAGACATTAAAAGCGAAAAATTTGCAAAGGAAACAAAAACTTACTATATTCTTTCGCCTTTCTTTGATTCCAAGGAAACCATATTTGTTCCTGTTGACAGTGAAACGCTTATATCAAAAATGAAAGTCCTGCTTTCAAAAGCCGAAATTATGGAACTCATTAAATCCATTCCCGAGCAGGAGACGATTTGGAACGAAAACACAAATATGAGACGCGATGCATTTAAAAAAATCATCAACAAGGCAAACAGAATCGAGCTTATCTCGCTGATGAAAACACTGCACGACAAAAAGCTTGCGCAGGAGGCAATTGGCAAAAGCCTTTCCGTGTTGGATGAAAAATACTACCGCCGTGCGCAAAATATCATTCACGGCGAAATCGCCCTTGTGCTTGATATGCAGCCCGCAGAGGTTGAGCCTTTTATAGAAAGTGTTTTAACCGCAGCATAAAACAAACATTCAAAAATAAAACGATGCAGGTATAAAAGCCGTTTGCATCGTTTTTTTGCCTGTTTGCATCGTACACACGGTTCAGCTTATAACTGTTTTTAAAATTCACCCACGCCCTATTGCCAAAAAAGTGCACAAAGAATATAATTGAAGCAGAAACCAGCTGCAAAGAAAGGTAAGTATTATGTCATTATTTACACCGATTTTAAAATATGTTTGGAAAGAAAATGCAAAGCTTGACGCCGCGCGAATAAGGCTGCAAACGCCGACACCGGGCGTTGACTGCATTTGTAACATACCTTATATAAACGACAAAGCACCGGAGCATATGCTTGATGTTTATTTTCCGAAAAACTCAAGCCGGCTGCTTCCGGTTATTATAGATATTCACGGCGGCGGCTGGATGGGCGGCAGCAAGGAAGTGAACAAAAATTTTTGCACAAACATTGCCGCAAAAGGCTGTTGCGTGTTTTCAATAAACTACCGCCTTGCCGGAAAATACAAATTCAACGAGCAAATTGAAGACATTTTTGAAGCATTTGATTGGATTGCGCAAAATGCAGGTGCATATCCAGCCGATCTGGAAAATGCATTTTTGGCAGGCGATTCCGCAGGAGGTCATTTTGCCTGCTCGGCAGCGGCAATCACATCCTCTTTTATGCTACAAAAGGAATTTACAATGGCAAAACCTAAAATCAAATTCAGGGCAGTGGCTGCAATTTCGCCTGCTATTGATTTAACCGCGCCGAATCCGGCATTGAATATAAATTTACCAGAACTTCTTGGACGAAAATTCAGGCAAAGCCCGTATTACAAATATATGAATTTCAGAAAAGTGGCAACAAAAAATATGCCGCCGTTTTACATATGCACTTCAACGGGTGATTTTTTAAGATTTGATTCATATAAGCTAAAATTTGCGCTTGACAGGCTCGGAATCGAAAACGAACTTGATGATTTCAAAGGCAAATATGTAGGCAGGGTTTTGCCGCATGTTTTCGCCGTGCTCGACCCTGTTCCATCCTACTCACAGGAATGCATAAACCATATGCTTGATTTCTTTTCGGCTCATATCGGCATAATAAACGACCAAGCTTAAAACAATCATAACCACCAGTTGAACTGGTGGTTTGCACAGGCCCTAAAAGGGCCGCCTA
>CAVJZG010000035.1:0-5687 GCA_963654285.1 bacterium | reverse complement strand
AGTTGCTTGCTTTACTGTTTTTTCTTACTTTTTTCTTTCGTTTTGCTCATCACTATTACTAAACAATATTGTTTAGTGTTCATTCGTATAATACTAAACATTTTTGTTTATGTCAATACTTATGACACAATTTCATTAAACTTTTTTGTTTAAGATGTTGCAAATTCTAAATTTATCGGTTATAATCAAATTATACAAAAATGTTTAGGAGTAAGATATGACAGTTGGCGATAGATTAAAGAGGTTTAGAAAAAGAAAAAATCTCACGCAAAAACAATTAGGCTTAGCCGCAGGCTTTGACAAACTCGGAGCAGATGTTCGCATTGCTCAATATGAAAGCGGAACAAGACGACCAAAGGGTAAATATGTTGAACGGTTAGCCGCTATTGTCGGTGTACAGCCGTCAGCCTTGGAAGTTCCCGACATAAATAATTACGAAGCGTTATTTCAGCTTCTTTTCGCACTTGAAGATGAGTACGATTTACATATTTGCACCGATGAAATAGGTTTGCCTTATTTAATGCCAAAAGACCCGACATCTCACGAATCCGACGGGTTTATGGAATGGAGCAAAAAACATGAGCAGCTCAAAAACGGAGAAATAACGCAAGAGGAATATGATGATTGGCGTTATAATTACCCTATGAGTGCCGCAAGAGAAAACCACAAAAAGCTTATGGAATTATGGGACAAAAAGAAAAACGACGAATAAAAATAACCCCTAATGTATGAATTGAGTCATACATTAGGGGTTTTCCCTTTGTATTAAATTAGCGAAACAGTATCAAAACAGTATCATTTGAAGTTAGCAAACACTCAAAACCCAGTGTTTAAGCCACTTTCAAGACTTCTGTTAATTACTCCCACTCAACGGTTCCGGGAGGTTTGGAGGTGATATCGTACACAACGCGGTTGATATGGGCACATTCGTTTGTGATACGGTTGCTGACTTTGGCAAGTATATCATACGGAATGCGCGCCCAATCTGCGGTCATAAAATCATCTGTGGTAACGGCGCGAATAACAACCACATTATCATATGTTCTGTGGTCACCCATTACGCCGACGGAATTAACACCTGGAAGCACGCAGAAAAACTGGGCAAGATTGCTTTCATAGCCGTTTTTGCTCATTTCATCTCGCAGTACCCAATCAGCATTCTGTAGGATTTTTACCTTTTCCGCGGTAATCTCGCCGAGGATTCTTACTCCGAGACCGGGACCCGGGAACGGCTGACGCCAAACAAGTTCTTTCGGTATGCCGAGTTTCTCGCCGACCTTGCGAACCTCGTCCTTAAACAAATCGCCGAGTGGTTCGATAGTGTCTATAAAATTGATATCGTCGGGCTTTTTAACCATATTGTGGTGCGTTTTGATAACGGCGGTGTTTGCCTTGCCGGCACTTTTTCCCTTGCCGGATTCAATTCTGTCCGGATAGATTGTGCCCTGAGCAAAATAACCGTCTTCTGCACGGGAACGAACCTCATCCCAAAACACTTTATAAAATTCGGTGCCGATTATTTTGCGCTTTTCTTCGGGATCGGTAACGCCCTTGAGGCATTTCATAAAATGATCGCCGCAATTAACGCGAACAAAATTCATATCAAAAAGGCTTGTGAAAGTTTTTTCAACGAAATCGCCCTCGTCCTTGCGCATAAGACCCTGGTCAACAAACACACATGTGAGCTGCTTGCCGACTGCTCTTGAAAGCAAGCCTGCCGCAACGGAGGAATCAACGCCGCCGGAAAGACCGAGGATAACATTTTTATCGCCTATTTTTTCTTTTAATTCGGCAACGGTGTTTTCAATAAAATTATCCATCACCCAATCGCCCTTGCAGCCGCAAACCTCGTAAAGGAAGTTATAAAGCATTTGATTGCCGAATTCGGAATGGGTAACCTCAGGATGAAATTGAACGGCATAGATATTCTTAGCCGTATTTTGCATTGCCGCACAGGGGCAATCATTTGTGTTGCCGATAACTTCAAAACCGGCTGGAGCCGTTGCGATATAATCCGTGTGGCTCATCCAAACAACGGATTTTTCGGGCACGCCCTTAAAGAGCTTCGAATTTTTATCAAGCACATTAAAATCGATTTTACCGTATTCGGAAACGGGAGCGGTTTTAACTTCGCCCTTTGCCATCCAAGCTATAAGCTGGCAGCCGTAGCAAATTCCCAAAACGGGAACGCCCAAATCAAGAATTGCTGCGGAATAATGCGGCGATTCCGGGTCAAAAACGGAATTTGGTCCGCCCGTGAAAATTATACCTTTATAATTGTTTTTTTCAATTTCCTCAATCGGTGTGGTGTAGGGCAAAATTTCGGCATAAACCTTATGATCGCGCACACGCCTTGCTATGAGCTGATTATACTGACCGCCGAAATCAAGAACGAGAATTTTTTCCATAATTTCCTCCCAAACAAATATTTCATACCGGAATATTATATATTATCGGGCGTTTTATTGCAAGTGCATAAATCAATAATGAAAAAAACCACAGCACGCAAAGCGGCATTTGAGAAAAAAGCGATTGAATTTTATGCTTGTTCGCACAGACAAACAAATCACAGAAAATTGCAGAATAGCAGGTGTGAAAAAGTCCAATACAACATTTTCAGATGTAATATCCGACTCCAGAGCATCATTAAACATAGCTAAGGCTTCAAAGAAGTATTCTTCCAATTCTTCTTTCGTATATCTTGTACTCACTTATCTTCCTCCAACAATCGCTATATGCTCTTTTTTATATAAGCTCCTTATCCAAAAGGAAATCAATCACATTGATATTCAAAATACCGTTATCATCATACCAACGCTTTCCAATATCTTTCCTTACAACAATTTTAGGGAAGGAATCTCCTGTAAGTGTAAATGGTCTGAGTTCTACTTCAGCTTTTTCATCAGTCGGCATCGCATACGCTGACTGGATATAAGTTCGTTTTCCACCTGAATTTACGACAAAATCAATTTCCCTCGGAGTACGAACTGAATTTCCTTTTTCATTGAGTGTCCTTGCATAAACAACACCCACATCAACGGAAAACTGCCTGATATTTAACTCATTATATATAATGTTCTCCATTATATGCGTCATTTCCTGCTGGCGGAAACCTATTCTTGCATTTCTAAGTCCAATATCCTCGCAGTAATATTTATTTGGCGAGTCAAAATAGGATTTGCCTTTTACGTCATATCGCTTACTTTCTGAAAAAAGGAACGCATCTTCCAAATGTCCGATATATGCCCGAATCGTATTGGCAGACACACCGCCCCCTTGTTTAGATTTCAGAGTATTCGCAATTTTAGTCGGATTTGTTAATGAGCCAACCGATGAACAAAGCAAATCTAATATCTGCTCCAGAACATCTTGCCTTTCAATTCTCTTACGTTCAACAATGTCTTTAATATACACTTCCGAGAACAGCGATTTTAGATAATTCATCTTAGCTGTATCATTAGGTCTTGACAAGATGAGTGGCATACCGCCATAGAATGCGTATTCATCAAATGCTTCATTTTTATCCCCACCAACAGCAGAGTAATATTCTGCAAAACTAAGTGGGTGTACTCTTATTTCATCACTTCGTCCTCTAAACTCAGTAAGAATGTCACTGGAAAGCATTTTTGAATTGCTTCCTGTTACATAAACATCTAAATTCGATAATCCTCTCAAATCATTAAGAGCATCGTAAAAAGTAATTTTCTTACCGTCCGGATTATATGGATTAGCCACTTCATCAGACATTTGAATTTCATCAACGAAAAGATAATACTCGTCTTTGCTCTTTTCCACTTTCTCTCTTACATACGATGAAAGAATAAGCGGGTTACGATATTTAATATCTTTCGCAAGGTCAAGCTCAATCGTTATAATCTGCTCCTCTTTCACACCATTTTGGGTTAAATAATCCCGGTATATATTTTTGAGAAGATAGGATTTGCCACATCTCCTGATACCGGTAATTACTTTCACTAATCCATCAAAACGATATGAAATCAACTGCTCAAGGTAACTATCACGTTTAATTTCCATAAAGCCCACTCCATTTCATTGAAAATTTCTGCCCATTTAGGCTTTTTCAATCAATATTATATATGTTTTCTATCAGGATTTCAAGTTCTCATTGAAAATTATAGCCCATAAAGGCTAAAATATTCAGTGAAAACACTTTTATTTTCTTCCAAGAAATAAAAAAGGTGCTGCAGAACTTGCTAACACCTCTTTGGTCATACGATATATCCATTGAAAATTACAGCCCATAAAGGCATTTTTGTTCATTGAGCAAATATGTTATGCACTCTATACTATTTATAAGGAGCGGATAAAACAATAATTATTAACCTGATGATTATTCATTTCAAGAACTGTTTTATCAAACATATCAAAGTTGTTTTTCTTATAGAATTTACAATTTTGTTCGGTATTTGTAACCAATGTAAGCTGTGTTCCTCCTTCCGATTTGATATACGGAATTAAACAGTCATTCAACATACCGCTTCCAAGTCCCTGACCCTTATAATTTTTACTTACAGCTAGTAATTCTACATACCAAGCATCTTTATATCTTTCGCAAGGTTTATGAGATTCTTCCGATATATCAAAGAACTTTATAAGCGACTTAAAGCCTACGGGAAACAGCAGACCCACTCCGCCTGCTTTAATATAGTCAAAAATCGTTACTCTCCTTGCATTGGGATTTTGTAACAAAGCAGCAGAAACAATCTTGCCATTTATTGTACCAACAAAACATTTGTATTTATACATATTTGCTTTTACATGAACATAATGCAGTTTATCCATATATCTTGAATATTTTTCTTCACTTTCTAAATTATTAAAAGCGAACTTAAAAAACGGATAATCTCCGAATGTTTCCGTTGTAAACCTTGAAATCTCTTTAATTTCATCTATTCTTGCTTCCCGATATTCAATCATTTTATCGCCTCCTTAATTGAACAGGTGTTTACTTCTGAACACTTGTGTAGTATAATCTCGTTGAAAGCATAAAACAATATGCAAAAAAGCTGAAAGTGTTTATTGATAAACAACATTATAAAAATTGTTCATAAAGGAGCAAGCTATGACGGACAGAAGAATAACTAAATCTAAGCAAGCTATCGAAGAAACATTCTTTGAATTACTAAAGGAAAAAAAATCTCTTAATAAAATTACTGTATCCGAAATAACTCGTATTGCTAATCTTGGCAGGGGGACTTTTTATCTGCATTACCAAGATGTATATGATTTATATGATAAGACAGAAACGGAATTATTTGGTGAAATCACTAACATATTCAAAAAATCTTTTCCCACAACAAATCCCGAAAACAGTAAGCAAATGACAAAGGAACTTACAGAATATATTGATGAAAACAAAGAGCGTTTTTGTGTTCTTATTCAATCAAACACAAATGCTATGCAAAATATTAAAAAGAATTTTAATGAGATTGTTTTAACAGAGAGTCAGGAAATTCATAATAATGCAAATTCAAAATTTGATTATGTTGAGGCTGTTTTTGTTGTTTCCGGTATAATCGGTGTACTCGAACAATGGATTATTGATGAGATGAAAATGCCAAAAGAAGGAATCGCAGATATGCTAAATACTATCTTATTGAAAATAAATACTGATTAAAAGCAAAAAGAGGAGATTGTCTACACACACTGTGTCGATAATCTCCTCC
>CAVJZG010000034.1:0-6663 GCA_963654285.1 bacterium | reverse complement strand
GTGTTATAAGTGGGTTAACGCCGAGCGAATCGCCAACAATTTTAGGTTCAATGTATTGGCGGATAACGGTTATGATAACATACAGAACAAACAGCCAGATGCCCTGCGCGGTGTTGCCCATTATGATGGAAATTATTGCCCACGGGTTTAAAATACCGCCCGAGCCGGCAACGGGCAAAATGTCAAATATACATATTGCAAGGGCAATAAGATAAATATATTTGTTGCTCATTATTCCTGCGGCACTCATAATTGTGAAACCGAGCGAAAGCTCGCAGAAAGTGATAAACATTATAAGACCGTAAGCTTTCATCATTTTTAAAATTGTTTTTGAAAAAACCTTTTTTATTTCCGACGGCACATTTTTTTTGTTTTCGGGCAGCTGAAGCTTGATGAAGTTTACAACCTTGCGGTAATCCTTGGTAAAAAGGATCCAGGCTATGATTCCTATAACAATGCCCAAAATAGCCGAGGGCACATTCTTTGCAACATTGTAAATTCCGCTGACGCTCGAGGAAACAGTGCTTTTAACCGTGTCGGTGGTGAGCCCTATGGAACTGAAATCAAAATCACTTACAGCGTGTGCAAAGGCTTCGGTTATTTTTTCCGAAACGGTGCTGTAAATCGAATCGGGCAAGAAGCTGAGCCATTTAAGCAGTAATGCCTGCAAATCACTCATAAACTGAGGAAAATCCGCAAGCTGAGCGGTTAAGTATTTTATAAAATCTTTAACTTGGCTTAGAAAGCTGTTGATAAGCAAAATAACGGGCACAAGAATAATCGCAATCGAAAGCAGCACCAAAACTATCGACCACCCGGCGCGCCCTTTGCCCTTGCATTTTTTTGTGAGCCAGTTTACTGGGCGTTGCAGGCAGGCGGCAAGCAGAAAAGAAAGCAAAAACGGACCTACGGGCCAAAACAGAAATTTGAAAAAAACATAAATCAGCCCCAAAACTGCGGCAACAAACAAAAGATTAACAAGAAAATCTTTGCGTTTTTCGGTTTTAACAGACATGGATTTCTCCTTAAAAGTGGAATTTGTGGGTATTTTATATAAACTTAATATTATACTTTATTCAATAATAATTCAACAGTCACAAATATTCAAGGTTTTTATTAAAAATTTTGTTTTTCCTCTTGTATATTTCGTCAGTTAGTGGTATCATATCACAAGTGTATTTCACGGCAACACAATTGTGCACGGGTGGTGAACAAATTGCCAAAACTAAAATATTTGCTTGTTAACGAATCTCTGTTGCCAGAGGTCTATTCAAAGGTTATTGCCGCAAAAGCATATCTTGCTTCCGGCGAGGCACCAAATGCCACGCAGGCGGCAAAAATGGCAGGCATTTCAAGATCGGCATATTATAAATATAAAGACGGCGTTTTTGAATATAATCCGCAAAACAGCGGCGAAATGCTTACTCTTTCGCTTAAATTAAAGGATAACAAAGGCGTGCTTTCGGCGGTTTTAAGCTTTCTTTATCATTTGGGGGCAAATGTGCTTTCAATAAATCAAAGCGTGCCCGAAAACGGAGTTGCCGCCGTTACTCTCACCGTGTTCACTGCAGAAATGACTGCCGATATCGAAACTCTTTCGGCAGGCTTAAGCGAAATAAGCGGCGTAAGTGCCGTAAGTGTAAAATAAGCAGGCGGTAATCGAATTAAACAGCCGAAATTCACTTGCTTAACAGTTCAGGAGGTATATATTTATGAAAATAGCTATTATGGGCTACGGCACCGTCGGCAGCGGCGTTGCCGAGGTTATAGACACTCATTCAAAAAGCCTTGCAAAAAGCACCGGCGGTGAAAGCATGGAGGTTGCAAGAATTCTTGATTTGCGCGATTTCCCCGGAGATAAACACGAGGCTGCGCTCACCAAGGATTTCAACGATATTCTTAACGATGACGAAATTAAGGTTGTTGCCGAAACAATGGGCGGAGTCAATCCTGCTTTCGATTTCACAACAAAGCTTCTTAAAGCCGGCAAATCAGTTGTTACTTCAAATAAAGAGCTCGTGGCTCAAAAGGGTCTTGAGCTTTTGGAAACTGCAAAGGAAAACGGCGTTAACTATCTGTTTGAAGCAAGCGTAGGCGGCGGCATTCCGATTATCAGACCGCTTTCACAGTGCTTTGCGGCAAATAATATTATGGGAATTGCCGGCATTCTTAACGGCACCACAAACTTTATCCTCACCAAAATGATTGAGGATGATATGAGTTTTGAGGACGCGCTTCGTATGGCTCAGGAAAACGGCTATGCCGAAAAAGATCCCACAGCCGATGTTGAAGGTCACGACGCATGCCGAAAAGTTTGCATTCTTGCTTCTCTTGCGTTCGGCAAGCATGTTTATCCGGCTCAGGTTGAAACCGAGGGTATTTCAAATATAACTCTTGAAGATGTTTCATATATTCATTCGGCAAACGGCGTTATTAAACTTCTCGGTCAAATCGAATATATCAGCGATGATAAAATTGCGGCATTCGTAAGTCCCGCCGTTGTTTACAACGGCAGCCAGCTTGCAAGCGTTCGCGATGTTTTCAATGCCATTCTTGTTCGCGGCGATGCAGTCGGCGATGTTTGTTTCTACGGTCGCGGCGCAGGCAAGCTTCCCACGGCTTCCGCCGTTGTTGCGGATATGGCGGATTGTATTAAGCACATGAACAGGCGCAAAATATTCGGTTGGGGTCCCGGCGATGAAAATTATGTTGTTGACTATAAATCAAGCATCTCAATGCCTTTCTATGTAAGAGCAAAAATGTCGGCACAGGAAGTTCTTAATAAATTCGACGATGTTAAATTCCTTTCAAGAAAAGGTCAACCGTCCGACGAGGTTGCATTTATTACCGATTCGATGACGGAAAATACTCTTCGCGAAAAGCTCGGAAATGCCGATGTTATTAACATTATCAAGGTAACAAATTATTGATTCGGAGGAAAAGATTAAATGGCACTTATTGTTCAAAAATTCGGCGGCTCGTCGGTTGCGGATGCCGCTCGGGTAATGAATGTTGCCCGTATCGTTACGGATACTTACAAAGCCGGAAACGATGTTGTTGTGGTTGTTTCCGCACAGGGCGATACAACGGATGATCTTATCGCAAAAGCGCAGGAGATCAATCCTAATGCCGCTAAAAGAGAAATCGACCAGTTGCTCACGGCAGGTGAGCAAATTTCCATTTCATTGCTTGCAATGGCCATCGAAAAGCTTGGCTATCCCGTTATCTCTCTTCTCGGCTGGCAGGCAGGGTTCAACACCAATTCGGTTTACGGCTCCGCCCGCATCAAAAATATAAAAACAAACCGCCTTCAGGCAGAACTTGCAAAGCACAATATTGTTGTTGTGGCAGGTTTCCAGGGGCTTAACAGATATGACGATCTTACAACGCTCGGTCGCGGCGGCTCAGACACTTCTGCCGTTGCAATCGCAGCGTCCCTTCATGCAGACAGATGCCAAATCTTCACCGATGTTGAGGGCGTTTATACGGCGGATCCCCGCAAGGTTGATGGCGCTCAAAAGCTTGATGAAATCACTTACGACGAAATGCTTGAGCTTGCCACTCTCGGCGCACAGGTGCTCAACAACCGCTCGGTTGAAATGGCTAAAAAATATTCTGTTGAACTTGAAGTTCTTTCATCACTCAATCCCGTTCCGGGAACTATCGTTAAGGAGAAAGTTAAAATGGAAAAAATGCTTATCAGAGGCGTAACAAAAGATAAAGATGTTGCTATTATTTCACTCGTTGGCTTGGAGGATAACCCGGGCGTTGCATTCCGAGTGTTTGCAAAGCTTGCTCAAAAGAATGTTAATGTTGATATCATTCTTCAATCCGTGGGCAGAGACGGCACTAAGGATCTCACCTTCACCGTTTCAAAAGAAAACGGTCCTGTTGCCGTTGATGTTCTTAAGGATATGGACGGTATCGGCGATAAAGAAATCAAGTGCTCCACCGATGTGGCAAAGGTTTCAATCGTTGGTGCAGGTATGGAATCACACCCCGGCACCGCTTCAACAATGTTTGAGGCACTTTATGCTCAAAACATCAACATTCAAATGATTTCCACTTCCGAAATCAAAATTTCCGTTATCATCGCAGCAGAGGATGCCGACAGAGCCGTTGCAGCCGTTCACAAAGCATTTATTCCGAACGACTGATTCTGTTAAGCGATTTTCACCGAGCCGAGAGCTTTGTTCTCGGCTCTTTGTGTTGTGCTTGACATTAAAATTATAATAATATATAATTAGTTGATTAAAAATCTAAACAAGGAGAGATTCTTTATGGCAGCAAAAACTTTTAAGATGACGGCAGTGGGCAAAGCAGAGCTTGAAAAAGAGCTTGAAGTGCTTAAAACAGAAGGCCGTATTGATATTGCGGAAAAGCTTAAGGTTGCGCGCTCTTACGGCGACCTTTCCGAAAACAGCGAATATGACGAAGCTAAATCCGAACAGGCAAAAATTGAGGCTCGTATCAACGAACTTGAATATCAGCTCGACCATGCCGAAATTATAGATGTTGAGGATGCAGACGCCGTTTCAATCGGCAGAAAAGTAACCGTTAAGCGCCTCAGCGACGGCGTTGAAGCAACTTACGAAATCGTGGGTTTTGCTCAGTCCGATCCGTCTCACGGCAAAATTTCCGATGAAAGCCCCGTCGGCAAAGCACTTGTCGGCTCAAAGGCAGGTCAAACGGTTGTTGTTGAAGCACCCGTCGGCAATTTGGAATATGAAATATTAAGCATTGATTAAAGAGGTATTTTTATGGCAGGAAAGTTTGAAATCTGCAAATCTGCTGACGGCACTTTCTCTTTTGAATTTAAAAATGAGGATAAGATTTACGCTGCTTCACCCGTTTTTCAAAAAGAGGATGAGTGTAAAAGGGGCGTAAAAGCAGTTAAGAAAAACAGCCGCATGAAGGTGCAAAACACTCTTGCGGGCGATGAGGAAAAAACAAATCCCAAATTCCTTGTTGAGCAAAACGGAGATAATATTAAATATACTCTTTTTCTTCAAACGGGTGCCGTTGCCTGCACAGGCTCTGCCGAAACAGAAGCCGAGGCACTCGAAAATATCGAGTTTATAGGCAACAATGCAAATGCCGCTCCCATGGCGGTTGCCGAGGTTGTGCTTTCCGAAAACGAGCAAAAGCAAATCAGAATCGATAAACTTAAGGCTTTGCAGCAAAGCGGCAACGATCCTTTTGAAATTACGCTTGCAACGCAAACTCATCATTCCGATGAAATTAAGGCAAATTTTGAAGCACTTGAAAACCAAGATGTTGTTATCGCCGGCAGAATTATGACATGGCGCGATATGGGCAAAGCCAATTTTATCGATTTGCAGGACAGAAACGGCAGAATTCAAGCCTATGTAAGAATGAATGATGTCGGTGAGGACGCTTTTAAGGAATTCAAAACCTGGGATCTCGGCGATATTGTTGAAATCAAGGGCTATGTGTTTAAAACAAGAACAGGCGAGGTTTCCGTTCACGCAAAGGAAATTAGGCTGCTTTCAAAATCACTGCTTCCGTTGCCGGAGAAGTTCCACGGCTTAACGGATACGGATACGCGCTACAGAAAACGCTATCTCGATATGATAATGAACCCCGATGTTAAGGAAACATTTATTAAGCGTTCAAAAATCATAACCTCCATCAGAAATTATCTTGACAGCCATGGCTTTATTGAGGTCGAAACCCCGATTTTGAACACAATCCCCGGCGGTGCTGCGGCAAGACCGTTTATCACCCACCACAACACTCTTAATATGGATATGTATCTTCGTATCGCCACCGAACTTTATCTTAAAAGGCTCATTGTGGGCGGTATGGAAAGAGTGTATGAAATCGGCAGAAATTTCAGAAACGAGGGTATGGATGTTCGCCACAATCCCGAATTCACCTGCATAGAGCTTTACCAGGCGTTTACCGATTATCACGGAATGATGGATATTGCCGAAGCACTTATTCGCAATGCCGCAAACGAAGTGTGCGACAGTCTGCATATCACCTTTAACGGCACCGAAATCGATCTTGAAACACCGTTCCGCCGCCTCACTATGATCGACGCGGTTAAGGAATACAGCGGCGTTGATTTTGCCGAATTTATGAGCGACAATGAAAAGGCAGTCGCGGTTGCTGAGGAAAAGAATATTGAAATTCAGCCGGGCAAGGCAACATGGGGCGATATTCTCAACAGCTTTTTTGAGGAATTTGTTGAGGAAAATCTCACTCAGCCCACCTTTATTATGGATTATCCCGTTGAGGTCAGTCCGCTTACCAAAAGAAAGCCCGATTGCCCAGTGCTTACAGAAAGATTTGAACTTTTCATTCTCGGCGGCGAATACGGCAACGCTTATTCCGAGCTTAACGACCCGATAGACCAAATGTCACGCTTTGAGGCTCAGATGAAGCTCCGTGAGGCGGGAGATGATGAAGCTAATATGATTGACCACGATTTCGTCACCGCACTTGAATACGGTATGCCTCCCACGGGCGGTCTCGGAATCGGCATAGACAGGCTCGTTATGTTGCTTACGGATTCTTATAGTATTCGCGATGTATTGCTTTTCCCGACGATGAAATCATTACCGTCTGAAAAATAGCATTTGCCCCAGTTTTCCGGACTTATAGCAAGATATGAGACCGACCGGTTCTCCATATTTG
>CAVJZG010000033.1:0-6708 GCA_963654285.1 bacterium | reverse complement strand
CTCACTGATTCGTGAATCTCGGCTTTTCTTTATGCTGTTTTTTTACAGCCCCTTTTTTGCGCCTGTTTTTCCAAATAAATGATTATTCTTTGCTCCAGGTGACGCCCTGAGGAGTATCTTTAAGGATGATGCCCTTTGCCTTTAATTCATCTCTGATTTTATCGGCTGTAGCCCAATCCTTATTTTTTCTTGCCTCTTGTCGTTGCTGAACAAGAGCCTTAATATCGCTGTCAAGAGTGTTTTCCTTGCGGTTGTAAAGAATGCCCAAAACATTGCAAAGCTCGTCATAAATCTTTGCAGCGTGCTTGCAAACAGCTTTGGAAACATCACGGTCAAGTATTTTTGTGTTAATGTCTTTTGTAAGCTCGAAAATTGCGGCAAGACCGTCTGCCGTGTTAAGATCGTCATCCATTGCTGTGATGAACTGCTCGCGCCTTTTATCAAGTTCGGCAATCTGTTCGGCATCGTTTGCCTTTGTTTCATCCGACGCATTTTTTATTGCAAAATCAAGGCTGTCGCGGCAGGTATAAAGCCTTTCGAGCGCGGATTTGCACTGCTCGATGATATCAATGCTGTAATTGATAGGTGAACGGTAATGAGAAGAAATAAGGAAATATCTGATAACCTCATAACCGTAGGCATTTGCAATTTCACGAACTGTTTTGAAATTGCCAAGAGATTTACTCATTTTAACATTATCGACATTGATATAGCCGTTGTGCATCCAATAATTAGCAAAGGTGCAGCCGTTTGCACATTCACTTTGCGCAATTTCGTTTTCGTGGTGGGGAAAAACAAGGTCTTTGCCGCCGCAATGAATATCAATGGTGTTGCCGAGATATTTTCTGTTCATTGCAGAGCATTCGATATGCCAACCCGGACGGCCCTTGCCCCAAGGCGAATCCCAATAGGGCTCGCCGGGCTTTGCACCTTTCCACAAAGCAAAATCAAGCGGATCCTCTTTGATTTCGCCAATTGCGATTCTTGCGCCGCTTTCAAGATCTTCAATGGGCTGATGTGAAAGCTTACCGTATTCCTTAAATTTAAGAGTGCGGAAATAAACATCATTTTCAGCCTGATATGCATAGCCTTTTTCAACAAGCGTGCTTATAATATTTATTATTTCGTCGATATTTTCGGTTGCTTTTGGATGAACGGTTGCTTTTTTGAAATTAAGACCGTTTGCATCAGTCCAAAATTCCTCAATATATTTCTTTGAAATAACATCGTATGTTGTGCCCTCTTCGTTTGCACGCTTAATGATTTTGTCATCAATATCCGTGAAATTCTGAACGAATTTAACATTATTGCCTCTGTATTCAAGATATCTGCGAAGCACATCAAAAACGCAGAGCGGTCTTGCGTTGCCGATATGGATATAGTTATATACAGTCGGCCCGCAGGCATAAATTTTAACCTCATTTTTGTTCATAGGAACAAATTCTTCTTTTTTGGCAGTCATTGTATTGAAAATCTTCATTTTAACGAATCCTCCAATTTTTTTATTTCCGCTTCAAGCTCTTCTATTTTATTTTGATTAACCCTGATTGCCGCCATAACCGGATCGGGGATATTTATTTGGTCAAGGTCATCTACCCTTTCACCGTCTATGCGAACAACCTCGCCGGGAATGCCCACCACAGTGCAATTCGGATCAACATCGCGAACCACAACCGCACCTGCGGCAACCTTTGAATTTCGACCTACGGTTATGGGTCCCAGTACTTTCGCGCCTGCGCCTATCATAACACCGCTCTCGATTGTTGGATGCCTTTTTCCTACATCCTTCCCTGTCCCGCCGAGTGTTACGCCTTGATAAAGCATAACATCGTTGCCGACCTCTGCCGTTTCGCCTATGACAATTCCGTGACCGTGATCTATGCAAACTCTTCTGCCGATTTTTGCAGCGGGATGAATTTCAATTCCTGTTTTGTGAGCACTTCTTTGGCTTATATATCTTGCGATAAACGGCATATTGTGCCTGTAAAACCAATTCGCTCGCTTATGACTGCGCAAAGCTTTAAAGCCGGGATAAAGCAGCACGATTTCTATCGGGCTTCGTGCCGCCGGATCATGGCTCATAAAGCTTTGAACGGTTTCTTTAAATTCGTCAAACATATTTCTTCACATTGCCTTTCAAAGCTAAAAAAATAAGCCTCTGCCGAAAACGACAGAGGCAATAAAAACTGCGGTTCCACTCTATTTTATACTCAGCCGCTCAAACACGGCTTTGCCTGTAACGGGGCAACCGATTCGGAATACTCAATTTCCTCCGAACAACTCGGGAGTGCATTTCGGCAATCCGCCGATACGCAACTTTCAGCATATGCTGCGCTCTCTGAAAAGGCGGTAATCACTTACTTCTCTCCGTCAAAGTTTTTATCTATCAATAATATTATATACAAAATTTGCTATTTTGCAACTGTTATTTTGTTTTAATAAGGTGCCAGCCGTCTTTTGCATAGATAATTCCGCTCAAAACGGTAATGACGCCTACGATCCAAAATGCAACGGTGCAATAGATATTAAGCCACGGTGTGCTCATATCGATATCGATTTTCGGGCTTTCGCCGATTGCAAGCAAAAGGAAGGTCATACCGGTGGTGGACATTTGCAAAAATGTTTTTGCCTTGCCAAAGCCGTTTGCAGCGATTACCTCACCGCTTGATGCTGCAGACATTCTGATGCCGGCAACAAGAAACTCCCTTGCAAGCATCATCATAATAACGATATCAGTGTGCCAGCCCATATTAAATAAAATTATGTAGGCGGCAAAAACAAGCGTTTTATCCGAAAGCGGATCCATAAGTTTGCCAAAATCCGTTACAAGGTTGTTTTTTCTTGCAATGATTCCGTCTGCCTTATCGCTCATGCAAGCTATGAAATAAACAATAAGCGTTGCCACCCAGTGATAAGGAAAATTTATAAAAGCAACGGCAAGCAAAACAGGCACGCAGCAAAATCTGAAAACTGTTATTTTATTTGGTAAATTCATTATACTGCTCCTCCAATCAAATCATATCCGTTATAATCCGTTATTTTAACATTAACGAAATCGCCGGCTTCAAGCTTTTTCGACGAAGTGAAGATAATACCGCCGTCTATCTCCGGCGAATCAAGATAACTTCTGCCGACATAATTATCGCCGTCTTTATAATCAACAATCGTTTTATAAATCTTACCAATACGGCTTTTATTCGCATTTTCCGTAACGGTATATTGAATATCACCGAGTACTTCCTCGCGCCTTGATTTAACATTCTCCTCAATTTGATTAGGCATATCATAGGCGGGAGTGTCTTCTTCGGGAGAGAATTTGAAGCAGCCCATTTTATCGAATTTCATTTCTTTAACGAATTTACACAGCTCTTCAAATTGCTCATCCGTTTCGCCGGGAAAGCCCACCATCAAGGTGGTGCGAAGCGAAAGACCTGGAATATTCGCCCTCATTTTATCGATAAGAGCCTTAAGCTCGTCATACGAGCCGGTTCTGTTCATTGCTTTGAGAATATCCTTGCTGCAATGCTGAAGCGGAATGTCTATATATGAACAAACCTTATTAAGGCTTGCGATTGCATGTATAAGTTCATCCGTTACTTTATCGGGATAGCAATAAAAAATTCTTATCCATTCAATGTCGTTAATATCGGAAAGCTTTTTGAGCAATTCGGGCAACATATATTTACCGTAAAGCGAAATACCGTATTTCGTGGTATCCTGAGCAACGAGAATTATCTCTTTAACTCCTCCTGCGGCAAGCTCTTCGGCTTCGGAGAGAATGCTTTCCATTGAACGCTCTCTGTATGCGCCCTTTATTGCCGGAATTGCACAATATGAGCAGCGATTGTCGCAGCCGTCTGATATTTTAAGATATGCCCAGTGTGAGCCTTTGCTTGTAAGTCTTTTATCATCAAGCGGTAAATAGCACTTGTTCGGGAAAATGTTTGTTGTAACGCCGCACAGAGCCTTTTGGCATATTTTAACTATGTCGGAATTTGCTCCGATGCCCACAACGGCATCGACCTCCGGCATTTCCTTCATAATTTCGTCTTTATATCTTTCCGCAAGGCAACCGGTTACTATAACTGCAGAAACCATGCCTGCTTTTTTATATTCGGCAGCTTCCAAAATAGCTTCGATTGCTTCGGTTTTGGCGGATTCGATAAATCCGCAGGTGTTTACGATAACAGCGTCTGCCTCGCACTCCGACGGTGCAACAGTGAAGCCGTTATCGCACAGTTTTTTCATCAGCATTTCACCGTCTACCTGATTTTTAGGGCAGCCGAGCGAAACGAGATATGCGCTGAATTGATTATTATTCATCTGAAATTTCGTTTATGGCAGATTTAATATCGGAATATGAAAATCCTCTTCTTGCAAGTGCCGCAATAACCTTGTTTCTGCCGTTTTCCTCTCTGAGTTTGCGTAAATACGATTTATTTATAATTTCTGTTATCGAATCAACGGGATCAACGCTGTTTGCCTCAATCACATTTTGAATTATCTCGGGCGATATACCTTTAGCATAAAGCTCCCTGCGCACTCTTACGGCAGAATATCTTTTCCCGGCAAATAAATGCTCGGCATATGCAAAGGCAAATTTTTCATCGTCAAGATATCCGTATTCGATAAATTTTTTTATCGCCTTGTCCGCGGAAGCTTCGTCAACGGTTTTAAGCAGTTTTGTTTTAAGTTCCTTAACGGAATGATCCCGCCGTGAAAGTAAATCTGCGCATTTATTGAGTGCTTTGCGCAGATTTATTTTTTCAAGCAATTCATCCCATTCGGCAACGGTAATATCGGTGCCGTCAGCTATATAATTTTCTGCCCAAAAATCATAGTTGGTGGTAACGCGATATTCGTCATCAAGCAGGATATGGATTTTTGTGCCCCTACCCTTTTGCGCTTTAATGATCATCAGTCTTCGTCGTCCTCAACAGCGATATCAAGCTTTGCTCTTGCAGCCGCTCTTGTTTGCTTAACCGTTTTTTCGTCAACGGCAGGTGTAGAATCCGTATCCGCCTTGGGAGCCGCTTTTGCCTGATATTTATGATTTGAGCTTTCCTGCTGCTCTTTAATTTTTTCCTTGATTTGATTTTCGAGTTTTTCGGCAAATTCGGGATCGTTTTCGATTATATCCTTAACCTTATCCCTGCCTTGACCGAGCCTTTCATCGCCGTAAGAGAACCAAGAACCACTCTTTTTGATAATATCGTATTCGGCAGCCAAATCAAGAATTTCGCCAGATTTGCTTATACCGCGACCGTACATAATATCAAATTCCGCCTGCTTAAACGGAGGTGCAAGCTTATTTTTAACGATTTTAACCTTTGTTCTTGTGCCGATAACCTCTGAGCCTGCTGCTTTGATTGCCTCAGCCTTGCGAACATCGATACGCATAGACGAATAGAATTTAAGTGCGCGACCGCCGGTTGTTACCTCAGGATTGCCGTAAACAACGCCCACCTTTTCACGAAGCTGATTGATAAACACAATAAGGCAATTGCTCTTATTTATTGCACCGGTGAGCTTTCTCATAGCTTGGCTCATCAGCCTGGCATGAAGACCCACATGGGAATCACCCATTTCGCCGTCTATTTCCGTTCTCGGAACAAGTGCAGCAACGGAATCAACCACGATAATGTCTACCGCGCCGGAACGCACAAGCTGTTCGGTAATTTCGAGTGCCTGCTCGCCGTAGTCGGGCTGAGAAACAAGAAGCGAATCGATATCAACGCCGAGATTGCCCGCATATACGGGGTCAAGTGCGTGCTCAGCGTCAACAAAAGCCGCAACGCCGCCCTGCTTTTGGCATTCGGCTATGCAATGAAGCGCAAGAGTTGTTTTACCCGAAGATTCGGGTCCGAAAATCTCCACTATTCTGCCCTTGGGTAAGCCACCGATTCCCGTTGCTAAATCCAATGTGAGCGAACCGGTGGAAATAGAGTCAATATTGAGGTGCCTGTTCTCACCGAGACGCATAACCGCGCCGGCACCGTATTGCTTTTCGATTTGCTTTAATGCAGATTCAAGAGCTGCTTTTTTGTCCTGTGCAGGATTTTTCTTTTCTGCTGCCATATAAACATCCTCCTTTATATTAAAAATAATAATTTAAAATTCACTAACTAACAGTATAATAAAAATGCGTGCCAAAATCAACAAAAAGATAAAAATAGGCAAAAACTTTCCCTTATAAAAAAATATTGTGAAAAAATGCTTGCATTTTAAATAAATATGTGGTAGTATTTATGCGTTCTAAATTTACAAGGAGGTGTTCGCTGATGGCAAAATGTGAATACTGTGGAAAAGAAATGACTTTCGGTATTAAGGTGTCCCACTCACATAGGCGTTCTAACAGAACTTGGAAGCCCAATGTTAAAAGAGTTAAGGCTATTGTAAACGGCTCTCCTAAAAGAGTTTATGTTTGCACAAGATGTCTTCGCTCCGGTAAAGTTGAAAGAGCGTAATTATTGATACTGAAGCCGTCTGTTAAGGCGGCTTTTTTTTTTGCAAAATAAAATGCAATAAAAAAGAGCAGTCTACTACTGAACCACCCCAGATTGTGCAGACAGCACAAAAAAGGCGTACCTAAGGTAGAAATTAAATTTTAAGCAACAAACTGATTTCGTTTTTCAAACGGAGTCAGTTTTGTTTTGTCTCTTCAGCAAAGACTCAACCCCCAGTTCTACTGGGGGAAATGAAAAGCTT
>CAVJZG010000032.1:0-6972 GCA_963654285.1 bacterium | reverse complement strand
TCGGTTCCCTCGCTCGGTGCCTCTCTTTCGTGTGCCCCTCGCCTGAGTGCTTGATAATAATACCACAAGAAATACGACTTGTCAACAACTTTTTTAATAAAATTCGAGTTTTTTTTAGGTTTGTACTTTTTACACAAAAAAATTAAGTTGCATTTGTTATTTTTATTTGCTATAATTGAATACGCTCTTTAAGAGTATATTATATAATAGGTTATATAATATATATACATTATATAAGAAGACGGTGGTGACAGAAATGCCGATCAGAATAGACGAAGAATTGCCGGCAAAACAAAGCCTTGAACTTGAAAATGTGTTTGTTATGAACAACAAGCGCGCCGACACGCAGGATATCAGACCTCTTGATATTATTATACTGAATTTAATGCCTACAAAAATCGTTACGGAAACGCAGCTGCTCAGGCTGCTTTCCAACTCTCCCCTGCAAATCAATGTGGAACTTTTGCAAGTTGCGACGCACAAAACAAAAAACACTTCCAAAGAGCACATGCTCAAATTCTACAAAACCTTTGATGAAATCTGCCACAACAAATACGATGGTATGATTATAACCGGCGCACCGCTTGCCGATTTTGCATTTGAGGATGTTGATTTTTGGGACGAACTTTGCAAAATTTTCGATTGGGCAGAATCCAATGTTTATTCCACATTGAATTTATGCTGGGGCGCTTTTGCCGCACTTTATCACAAATACAATATTAAGCCGGTTGTACTGCCCGAAAAGCTTTTCGGAGTTTATCCGCACTACAGCCTCGATGTTACCCACCCGCTTATGCGCGGACTTGACGATATTTTCAATGTGCCGCAATCGCGCGAATGGTCGCTGAGCACAAGCGACATTGCCAAAATAAAAAATTTACAAATCATTTCATACAGCGATGAAGCAGGAATTCACATCATATCCGATATGGAATGCCGCAACTTTTATGTTACGGGGCACAGCGAATACGACAGAGATACGCTTGCAAAAGAATATTTCCGAGATTTGGAAAAGGGCTTACCGATTAAAAAGCCGGCAAATTATTTCCCGAAGGACGATATCAACCTTGTGCCAAAAATGAACTGGAAAAGCGCGGGTAATCTGATATTTTCCAACTGGCTGAATTATTTTGTTTATCAAAAAACGCCGTACGACCTCAACACATTATAAATATAGATTATATATTCAATCAAGCCGTTCCCGGAGCTTTCGGAGAACGGCTTTTTCTTTTCTGGATATCTGCACCTGCGAAACACCGAGTGCCTTGGCGGTGGCTGTTTGAGTTTGCCCTTTATAATAGCGATATTCGATTATGGCTTTTTCATTATCATTGAGCGTATGAAGCACCTGAGAAAGGGAAAGATAATCAAAAAGCTTATCATCCTCATCAATGGGAACATCCAGCTCGGAATTTCCGTTTTCGCCAAAGGAACTGAGTGAAATCATTGGATTTATAACATTTAAAATCTCTGCCGTTTCGTTAATATCGCAGCCGAGCAAATCCGCAAGCTCGCCGACGCTGGGTTCGCGCAATTCGTGCTTAACAAATTTATCCCTGAGTGACTGTGCGCGAATTGATTTTTCTTTGAGCGAGCGGCTGACTTTAATTGCACCGCCGTCACGAAAAAGCCGCTTGATTTCACCCATTATAACCGGTACGGCATATGTGGAAAATCTGTAACCTTTTGAAAAGTCAAAATTATCAACCGCTTTGATTAAGCCGACGCAGCCGTTTTGCACCAAATCGTCATAATCAACGCCGCGACCGACGAATCGTTTGGCAATCGAATAAACGAGACCGAGATTTTCCTCTATCATTGAATCCCTTTCGGATTTTACCATTTTGATTTTCCCTCTATTTTTTTAACAAGAACAACGCTTGTGCCTTTTCCGACGGCTGAGCGCACCGAAACCTTATCGCAAAAGCTTTCCATAACAGTGAAACCGAGCCCGGCTCGTTCGCCCTCGCCTGTAGTGAAAAGAGGGGTCATGGCGCGAGCAATATCAGCTATGCCGCAGCCCTTATCGCGGATTGTGATTTTAACAGCATTTCCCGAAATTTTGCCGTTTATGTAAATTTTACCGTATTTATCCCTATAACCGTGAACAATACAATTCGTTACGGCTTCTGACACGGCGGTTTTTAAATCCGCAAGTTCCTCGAGCGTTGGATCAAGCGGAGTGATAAAAGCCGAAACAACCACACGGGCAAAGCCCTCGTTTACGCTTTTGCTGCTGAAGGTGAACCTGAATTCATTTTCCATATTTATACCTCTTTATTATTGCTTTTGATTTCATTGATAATTGCAATTCTGCCGAGACCGGCAAGTTCCATAATTTTTTTCGTTTGCGGCGTAACATTTCTAATTTCAACCGAGCCACGATGATTTTGCATAAGGCGATAACGCCCCATAACGAGCCCGATGCCGCTTGAATCCATAAAGGAAACATTTTTAAAATCCAGAATAAGATGATTGGGCTTCATACAGCTTATCGAAGAATCTATTTTATCGCGCACCGACCCTGCCGAATGATGATCCAGCTCGCCAATAAGATAAGCAATCATTAAATTACCGCTTGATTCAACCGTTACATTCATAAAAATCAACCTCTGACTGAAAATAAAATATCCGCTTCAGTAAATATACCAAAGCGGATATGAATAATTTATCGAATTGTGATATCAAAGCAAATATTTTCTTAAATCGCGTGCAAGATAAAACGAGCCGCAAACGAGCAAAAATTCGCAATTTTCACGCGCAAGATCCAATGCTTTTTTCGGTTCTGAAGCAGCACAAACATCGCAGCAGTATTTTTTTGCCGCATCTGCAAGCTTTTCAGCAGGCAAAGCACGCGGATTTGACGGCGTGGTTGCGATTATTTTTTTGCAATGCGGAGCAATAATGCGAAGATAGGCGTTGTAATCCTTATCCGCCATCATGCCGATTACCGCCGTGATGTTTTTTGGGGGTAATGATTTTTCAAGTGCGAGTGCGCCGTTTTCGTTATGGGCACCGTCTGCCATAACATTCGGGGCAAGCATTTCCGTGCGTGCAGGCAGTTTCGGAAATTCCGGAGCGATTTTTACATTTAAAAGTTCAAGAGCCGCCTCAGCGGTTTTAAGATTGTTAAACCTGAAATCACCGCTGTCGGCAACATTAATTAGCCTGCTGCCCGTTTCGGCGCAGCGATTTTCAAACACATCCTCGCATTGAGGATTAGGATAGAGCACGCAAACAGAGTTGTTTTTTATAATTCCCGCCTTTTGAGCGGCTATTTCGTGCAGAGTGTTGCCGAGGAAATTCATATGATCTATCGCAACGGAGGTAATAACGGCAAGCTCCGGACGGGAAAAAGCATTCGTTGAATCCTGCAAGCCGCCCATGCCGCACTCAACAACGGCATAATCAACACCCATGTCGGCAAAATATTTATACATAATCGCCGTTAAGAGTTCAAATTCCGTGGCGTCCGCATCTTTATAAACCGAAACATACTCGGCAAAATCGGATTTTGGGATAAATTCACCGTTGATTTGAATTTGCTCGCAGTATTCCGTCACCCACGGCGAGGTAAAAAGCCCGGTTTTGCAGCCGCTTTTTTTAAGCGCATTTGCAATCATTGCGGCAACCGAGCCCTTTCCGTTTGTGCCGGCTATATGAATTATTTTTAAGCTTTCCTGAGGATTGCCCATATCCGAAAGCAGCTTTTCAATGCGTGAAAGCCCCGGCTTAATGCCGAGGCTTTGCTTGCTTATTATGAAATTTTCTGCCGTGCTAAAATCCATAATCATAATTATTTGCCGAGAGTGGCAATAGAATTTTTAATGCTTTCGATTTTTTCGCCGAGCTTAGCAGCGTCTTCCCTGTTTTGAGCAACAACCTTTTCGGGTGCTTTGTTCACAAAGCCGGGATTTGAAAGCTTTTTGTTTATAAAATCGAGTTTGTCCTGAGCGGCGACAAGTTCTTTTTCAAGGCGTTTTCTTTCTGCCTCAAAATCAACAAGATCGCCGAGCGGAATATAAATTTTGGCGTCTGCCGTGATAACGGTAACAACATTGCCGAGATCGCCGAACTTATCCGCCACGCTTACGCTGCCGGCCGAAGCAAGGCGTTTAATAAATTCAACACCCATGCCGAAGGTGGCTTCGTTTGCCGTTTCAATATAAACAGCCGCCTTTTTGCTTGGCGGAATATTCATTTCGGAGCGGCGATTGCGTATTCCCCTAACGGCTTCCATAATTTTTTCCATTTCGGCTTCGTCGGCGGCGAAATTGAGTGCTTCGTCGTATTCAACCCACTTTGAAATCATAATGGATTCCGTGTCATGCGGAATGGCTTGGTAAATTTCTTCGGTGATGAAAGGCATAAACGGATGAAGCAGTTTTAATATGTCTGTAAGAACATACACAAGCACTGCCTTTGCCGTGTCTGCACCGTCGCCGCTTTGCAGGCGGATTTTTGCAATTTCGATATACCAATCGCAGAAAACATCCCAAATAAAATCATAAAGCTTTTGAATTGCAATGCCGAGCTCGTATTTTTCAAGATTTGCGGTAACATCCTTTGCAAGGGTGTTTGCCTTGGATATTATCCACTTGTCCTCAATTGCAAGTTCCTTCGGCAAGCCCGGATATTCATAATTATCGCCGAGATACATAAGCACAAATCTGGCGGCGTTCCAAAGCTTGTTTGCAAAATTGCGCGAAGCTTTAACTTTATCGTCCGAAAAGCGCATATCGTTTCCGGGTGAATTTCCCGTGGCAAGAGTGAAGCGGAGTGCGTCTGCGCCGTATTCATCAATAACCTCAAGCGGATCGATGCCGTTGCCGAGGGATTTGCTCATTTTTCTGCCCTGAGCGTCGCGCACAAGACCGTGAATGAGCACCGTGTCAAACGGAGCTTTGCCCGTATAAGCAAGACCTGAGAAAATCATACGGCTTACCCAAAAGCCGATGATGTCGTAGCCCGTGACAAGCGTATTTGTGGGATAATAATGCTTTAAGTCCTCTGTTTCATCGGGCCAGCCGAGAGTGCTGAACGGCCAAAGAGCGGAGGAAAACCAAGTATCCAGCGTGTCGGGATCTTGACTTATATTTTCGCTGCCGCATTTCGGGCAGGTGCAAACATCAGACTTTGAAACGGTTGTTGCGCCGCAATCGTCGCAGTACCAGGCAGGAATTCTGTGTCCCCACCAAAGCTGGCGCGAAATGCACCAATCGCGCGAGCCGTGCATCCAGTTCATATAATTCTTTTTAAAACGCTCGGGCACAAATTTAATGTCACCCTTTTCAACGGCGTCAATCGCAGGACCGGCAAGCGGATCCATTTTAACAAACCATTGCTTTGAAACCATCGGCTCAATGTTTGTGTGGCAGCGATAGCAGGTGCCCACATCGTGCTTGATAGGCTCGATTTCTTTGATGTAGCCGCCGGCTTCAAGATCCTCAAGGATAGCCTTGCGTGCTTCAAGAGTTGTCATTCCGGCATATTTGCCGCAGTCGAGCACTTCCGGCTCATTTTGCGTTGCCTTGCCGCTTTTAATAATTTCGTCTGCCGCTTCCTTGTCTGCCTTACCTGTCATATAACCGTCGTAAGTAAATGTGCGAATAATCGGCAGATTGTGCCTTAAACCTACTTCAAAGTCGTTTGGGTCGTGAGCAGGGGTGATTTTAACAACGCCCGTGCCCTTTGTCATATCCGCATGCTCGTCGCAAACAATCGGGATTTCCTTGCCGAGCAAGGGCAAAATAACATGGCAGCCGTGAAGATGCTTGTAGCGCGGATCGTCGCCGTTGATTGCAACGGCAGTATCGCCGAGCATTGTTTCGGGGCGCGTTGTTGCAAGTTCAAGCTTTTCGCCCGTTTCTTTAACCGTATAAAGCAAATGCCAAAAATTGGAATCGCGTTCTTCATATTCAACCTCGGCGTCCGAAATCGAAGTGTTGCAGTGCGGGCACCAGTTCACCATTCTGTTGCCGCGGTAAATCAAGCCCTTTTCGTATAAGCCCACGAAAACCTCTTTAACCGCCTTGCTGCAACCATCATCCATAGTGAAGCGTTCTCTGTCCCAATCGCAGGAGGAACCCATTTTTTTAAGTTGTTCGATAATTCTGCCGCCGTATTGCTCTTTCCAAGCCCAGGCGCGCTCAAGGAATTTTTCCCTGCCGAGATCGTCCTTCGTAAGACCCTCTTTGCGCATAGCCTCAACGATTTTTGCCTCCGTGGCAATAGAGGCGTGATCCGTGCCGGGGAGCCATAAAGTGTCGTACCCTGCCATGCGGTGATATCTGATAAGAATATCCTGTAAAGTGTTGTCCAGCGCATGCCCCATGTGAAGCTGACCGGTGATGTTCGGCGGTGGGATAACTATTGTGTATGTTTTTTTGCCCAGCTCGCGCTTGGCGTGGAAATATTTTTTTTCGCACCAAAATTTATAGGTGCGATCTTCAACCTCTGCCGGGTCGTATTGCTTTGCAAGATCTTTAGCCATATTTTCAACTCCTGTAATAAAAAAAAGCTTTCGCCCCATAATGAGACGAAAGCTGAAATTCCGCGGTACCACTCAAATTGCATTATAAAAATGCCGCTTAAACCTTTAACGCGGGCGTGCGTGCACGGCTACTCAACTCACCGCGCCGGCTCCGAAGCTACCTTCTTTTTCATTGCCGCAGCCTTGCACCGACCGACTGCTCTCTGAACGCAAGCGGAAAAATACTCCTCTTCTTCATTGCCTTTAAATATCGGTTTTATATTAACAGATAACAGCCGAGTTGTCAAGCATGATGTGAGCATTGCGTTTGTGAATGCAGAAGTGTTATTGTAATAACCCCTCATCAGTCAACTTCGTTGACAGCTACTTATCGGGGTCTCCGAAATGCTTTAGCATTTTGGGGAAAAGGAGAAACAAACGGAGTGCTTTTCGTGATTTGCGAAGCAAATTACATCGGCACAGAGTTTGTTTCGACGCCG
>CAVJZG010000031.1:0-8069 GCA_963654285.1 bacterium | reverse complement strand
TGTAGCCCAGATATACTGCACGCTTTGTTGAGAAAGTATCGTCTGCGCCGTCATTGAGGTTATTATCAAGCACCTCGTAGTCGTTATCCGTGAGCCACTTTTTGGCTTCCTCGGCAGTGTTTCCGTAGCTGAGGATTACCTCTTTAACATATTTTTTGCCCGAGCTTGCCGCAAAGGCACTTGAGCAGGTGCCGACGCAAAGTGCAAGCACCAATATAACAGTTATTATTGCACTGAATAATTTACTTCTTTTCAATATCTTATCCTCCATTTAAGCAACTGCACTTTCCTTTTTCTTTTTGCCATTAACATTTCTGATTGCAGAGCTTAAAGCAATACCAATCACAGCACCGATGCCGATTGCAATTGCCATATTTCCGTTTGAGAATATTGAGCCTGTGGTTGTGGCTTCTCCACGGTTATAGTACAAATAAGTGCCCTTAGCACTGTCCGTAAACCCGGTATAATCCTTTGAAGTAAGATTAAATGAGGTTTTTTCACCGAAAAGCTTAACACTGTCGTAATCAAGCGGTGCATTTGAAGAGCCCTTAACCAGCTTCATTTTTGTTGTGAGCGGCTCGCCCACGCTTTGATCCTTAGTGTAATAAAGCGAAAGCCAACCAACCGTGCTTATGTAATTATTTAAATCACCTGCGCTGCCGGAAACACTGGGCACAACCGTATATGCCACATAATCATCGCCGTTATCCGTGCTCACCGTATCCACAATATGCGTCGGTATAGCCGAATACTTGGCAACCTGCGCTTCATTTTCTTTAAATATTGTATAGAAGGTCATCACAGCGGTAATCACCGTTGCAATTGCAGTTAATGCCAAAAAGCAAAGGCGAAAACCAAGAATTATTTTGCCGATCGTTTGTGTGGAAAGCATGCTGCCCTTGCCGAAGAAGAAGCGGCTTGCCGTTTTAACGCCAACGCTGCTTGCCTCGTTGTATCTCTCCACTTCATTATAAATAAATGCATATTTGGAGCATTCTGTGGCAAGGTCTATTGACTTGTCAGTTACCGAATTTATCAAAGTTTTTTCCATAATAGAGGCTAATGCAAAAAAGCCAACTGTGCCTGCAGCAAAAATCAATGTGGGCGCCACATAGAATGCAAAGAAATCGCACCATTTATATTCGCCTGCTTTTTCGGGCTGAAACATTCTGTCAAACAAATCATCAGACCAGTTTTTACCGCTGGACTGATATTTTTTGGTGGTGGCGCTCGTTAACGCAACGCCGTCATCAAACAAAGTTCTGTCCACTCCCTCGTAAACAGAGATTTGGTCGTACTCGGAAAGGGAATTTATAATATCTTCAAATTTGCTTTTATCTGCATTATCGCTGTCCACAATAACTCGTGAAACAACCTGCTCAAGCCCAACATTTGCAACTTGAGCGCAGAGCTTGCCACCCATAAAATATGCAAGGGAGTAAAGCTCGGTATCATCCACATCATCACCGGCACGCATAAAGAAATCCAGCATGGTGCCGCCGCAATATTCAAGGCTGTTAAGATATTCTATCAATGCAACATCGATGGCATTTTGCAAAACAACCTGCGATTCCATATTTTGGGTTAAATTAGCGGCTGCCGTTTTATCGTCTGCATTTTCGCTAAGTTCCGTAATTTGCGAACCGGCTGTTTCCACATCCTGCTCAAGCTGCTCGAAATTTAATTTTAATTCGCCGTTTTCCTCGGTGTAATATTGTTCTTTAACCTTATTAAGGTCTTCATAAAAATTATCCCAGGTTTTGCGAATTATTTCTGCCGAGTTTCCGTAATCGGCAGCCAAAGCCTGATATGCCTTGTTGGGGGTGGGATAAGAATCCATATAGATATCTATCAAATAATCCTCGTCACTGCCTGCCATTTGCTCTATCCATTTTTGGTCGGAGGTGTTGCCGCCTGCAAGGAATAAAATTTGCTGAATATCCACAATAAATGCGGAATTGCCCTGCATAAACACCTTAACGATATCTGCCGTATCCTCCAAATCGCAGTCAAGCAAATAATCGCCCATGCCCATGCCTGAATCTTCCTCATAAAATTTATTAAGCAGCTCATACGCAGTAATCGCCATACCCGTGCCTGCCTGATAATTGGTTCTGAAAGCGGTAATCATCGGAATTAAACCGTTTATGGTTTCCGTTACCTTTTCTTTCATTTTATCCAAAAGAACTTCATAATCGGAAAAGCTGTATTTGCCGTTCATATTCATCACGGCAACATCGGTGATAGCTTCGCTTTTATTCGGTGTGGATTTATAACCCAAATACATACCGCTGCCGCTGAGGGATTCGTTCAAATTATCCTCAAACATCAGCTTATAGCCCTGCTTTGTAAGTTTGGTTTCAGCCTCATCCGCCGAGTTTGCGGCGCAAAGCACCAAATCCGAAATATATGCCACCCTGCTGGAGGCTGCAAACGCAGTAGTGCAAGTTGTTATGCAAATTGTAAGCACCAGCACGACGCTGGTTATTACTTTAAACGCTTTTTTAATCATTTGCCATATCCTCCTTGCCGCTTGCTTTTTCTTTTTTCTTCTTTGCAACATTTGTAACAAAATAAGTTATTGCTGCAAATACCGCAACGGAGCATCCGCCGGCAAGTGCGTAAATTCCATTCGAAACGGTACTGCCGGCATAAGCGGCATCATCCGTGCTGAAAAAAAGATAAATGCCATTTTTACCGTCATTATATGTATATCCCAATTTTTCGTCGGTTAAATTTTGGGCTGTACTTTCACAGAAAGCCGAAAGAGGCGTACTGTCGCTCGGCACATTCGCGTTTGCATACTGCACCGCAAAATCCGCAGTAATCGGGTTGCCCGCCGCAGAATCCTTTGTTGTGTAAAGCGCAACCCACTGCTTACCGACATCACCGTTTAAATCGCCGTAATCCTCAAGGATTTTTGTGCGATCCGTCACAAACTGTGATTCCTCACGGTTGCATTTAACTGCCGTGTAGTAAGTAAATACTTTTTCATCATTATCGTTAACACCTTGGTTTACCATATGCATAGGAATAGGAGTAAATTCGGCGTTATAATAGGCTTTTAAGTCATTATAGGTGCTCCAAACCGACACTGCCAAAAGAGCCAACGTTACACAAGTTGCGGCAACACCTATAACATCAAATATTTTACTGATCGTTCTGGCTTGTGAAACCGTGCCTGTTATTTCATCCGTTTTAAGCGTTTTTTGATTTTTTACTATATCGTCTACTTTCTTTTGAACAGCTTCGCTTGCGTCGTCAAAACTGCTGTCGAGGTCATCCACCGCATCCATGGCAGACTCAAATGCTTTCAAGTTTTTTCCTTCCGCAAGGCTCTGCATATTTGCCTGTGTTTTGTAGTTATATTTAAGCAATGCGTCGTAGCCCCATGTAGCCACGGTTATCGCAACAGACATACCGAGCACCACATACAAAATCTTTGTTGCAGAGGAAATATAACCCTGCCAATTATCCATCGCATTTTTATCGGATGAATTTTGAAGCTTATATGCATCACCGGTGAGTGCCACCCTCTCGGTGAAAATCGAGCGGTCTACGCCGTCATAAATGGAAACATAGCATTTTTTATTAGAACCCAAGTCAACGGAATCAAGCACTCCTTTAGTTGCTTCATCCGTGTTAAGCCCCATAGAAACAATCTGACGCATGGATGTGAAATCGAGGCAAGCTCTTTGACCTTCGGTTAAAGAAGCAACCAGCGGATAAAGCAAATAGCAATCCTCTTCTTCAACATCGTAATCACTGCCTGCAATCAGTTCATCCAATGTTACGCCGTCATTTTCCAATAATTTTAACGATTCATACTGTGTGCCGATAGTCATCCAGTTTGCCAAGTCAAAATCCTCATGAGCTTTTTGGTACGCATCGATTTCTTCCTGACTGCTTGAAAGCTTAACATCACAATCGGTATAATCTTTCAAATATTCTTTATACGAAGCAAATTTAGCCGCAATAACTTTGGCATCGCTGTCATATTTCGCAGCAAGTTCCTTGGTAGCCTGGCTTATTGTCAAATCATCGCTATCCATTAAGTCGTCTACCATTTCATCATAGGTTTTTGCGTTTTGATATCTTTCAATCCAAGTGGTATCTCCGTCATCCGTTGCAAGAGCAATAATTTGCTCCATGGCAATAACGGCAGTGCCGTTTGCCTGCATTAAAATCGTGGTTAAATCGCCGACCTTGCTTTTTTCATCTTTAGAAAGCGCATTATACTCTTCGTCTGTATATTCCTCGCGGAATCTGTTTAAGAACAAATCGCCAAGATACTCTTCCGTGTCGTTATCATACATCAAATTCAGCATTTCAAATGCAGAAATTGCACGCTGCTGACCGTTTTTGTAGTTTGTTCTGAATTCATTAACGGCAACCATAAAATTATTTATAAAGGTTTGAATTGTGGATTTTTGCTCCTTTAACAGCAATTGATAATCCTCAATGCTGTAGCCGCCCTTCATATTCATAACCTTCATATCCGTTATGGCTTCGCTTACTTTTGAAGTTGTTTTATAACCAAGATAAACAGCTCTTTTAGTTGAGAATGTATCATCGGCACCCTCGTTAAGGTTATTGTCTATCACCTTGTAGCCCTTATTTTTCAGCCATGCTTTGGCTTCTTCTTCCGTGTTGCCGTAGCTGATAATCATTTCTTTAACATAGGTATTACCCGTGAATGTGGCTGCAAATGCCGTGCAAGGCTGCAACACACAGGTAATTGCCAAAATCATTGCGATTATCGCTTTAATTGTTTTTTTCATTCATTCTCCCCGCCCTCATCATCATTATCAAGTTTTTTTCCATTCTTTCTCCTGCCTTTCTTTATTGCCAATATAACAACCGATACAACAATAATTACACCGGCAAAAATCGCAATGGTTCTTACAGCTCCGGAGCCGAAAACAGAAGCGGTTTTATCGCTTTCGCCGGATTCATCCTGAGCGGCAACGGTAGTTTCTTCTTTTTCTATATCATAAAACTCGTCGGTTGCATCTCCCTGAGCGGTGGTTTCCTCCGTGCTTTGCGGATCTTCGGCAACAGCCTGAACGGTTCCGATATATGATGCATAAATATTCAAATCACCGGCATAAACGCAACTGCAAGCCTCTGTGCTGTTAGCCAAGGCTTGATATTCCTTTGACGTTTTGGTTACGCATTTATCCATCGCGGCATAAACCCCCGCCCAGTCGCCAAGTGAAAAGCTTTCTTTAAACAATCTTGAACTTGCCAAGTCAATCAAATAGCCGCCGGTGTTTTCGCCCTTAGTGATATTCAGTTCTTCACCGTTTACGCTGATAGCATTTATTGCCTGCGATTTATCGGCTGTTCGCCGGTATGCAATATAGATAACCTTGTCGTTATCATCGGATAAATCCGTATCAACATAATAATCGCAGCCATTTGACGCAGCCTCATTTACCGCATTTGCCTTTGAATCTGCCGTTACAATACAGGCGTTTGAAACATATTGTCTAACGCTCGATTCTCTGTACATCAAAAGATAAAGTTCGCTGTTTTCGATTCCGTCATCAAAATTTGCCAGTTTATCATCATCTGTGCGAACAGGAGCAGAGCCGTCATTTTTTAACGAAAACACCTTATCCTTATCGCTGAATCCCGACACCGTATCAAGCCTGGTAATTCCGTTACCGGCTGCGCTGTCTTTCGTACTGTAAAGATAAAGGGCTGTACCGTTCGTGCCGTTGTTGAGGTTAATATCAGACACGGCATTATAAGTACAACCCTGATAGGTAATCGAGCTTTCTGCTTTGGAAGACACAATAAAATCTGTAATTGCGTTGCTGCCTTTTTTGTACCCCAAATAAACCATGGAATCGTCGTTCCCGGTCATTAGGTTCATTCCCTGAAACAAAACGGTATAGCCGTTGTTTTCCAACTTTTCCATCGCACCGCTGCCGCTTGCAAGTGCCACCTCGGATATGTATGACGTCTTCGCCAAGGCACATATGGAAAAGCAGCCGCAAACAACCGCAAACGATAGCATTACGCTGATAATTCGTGATAAATATTTAGCTGTTTTTTTCAATGTCTTTTCACCATCCAAATCTTATATTATAAATAAACTGTTTTACAAGGAAATATTAACACATTTTTTAAAACGTGTCAATAATATGTCAATGTTTTAGTAACATTTTTATCATTTTTTCAATGCTCTGTTTGTACCGCGAAAAGCGAAATAAAGCAGAGGTGCCGAATACATAACCGACACCCCTGCTTTTCTATATTTTCTTGCCCGAAACCACTTCAAAATGATATTTTACAATACCTAAATCAAGTTTTGTGTAAAATCCTTTTCCACAAGTTGTTTTAATACTATTATCGGGTAAAATCTCAAAATAAAATTTTTGTTGGTTCATTGCTGTCGGTGCAAGCAGTGCTGCTTCCATTCCTGCTAAAAACCATTCAGGCATATCTTTTTTATGATTGCAAACCTCATTTAATTCCTTGCTTTTATGAGAAATTCCTGATGTTTTACCATAACCAAGTGAAATCAAACAAATTTGTTTTTCGCCTTTATCAATTTGTGCTCTGCTTTTTCCGTGGCTCATAGCAACCCAACAAGTGTTAAGTCCGAGTTCCTGTGCTTTTAAGACAATCTGCTCACCGTAATAGCCAAGTGTTTCGTCAAGCTTTGACGACTTTTTTCCGACTAAGGCAATATAGTTGGTAACACCGTAAAATTTTCCATAATGGGCAATCATTGAGTCAAAACATTTAGGTTCATCATATATTATTTGAATATGCAAGCCTGCCTTTTGGTTGATTTGAGCAATAAGAGCATTTAATTCTTCTCGCTTTTCTTTTTCAATTTTCTTATCCGTATATTGCCTTACACTGTGCCTTTCTTTCATAAGTTCAAGCATTTCCATTATAAGCTACCTCCAAAACTTGTTCTTTAACATCAGGGTCGTGATTTACAAATACACCCTTGCAATTGCGGTCATTTTTACATTCTATAAGCCAGTCAAGTGACTTTCTGCACCATTCATTATTTACCGAAAAGCCGGGTATGATTCTGTTTGTAAAATTTTCTGCCAAATATGCAGCGTCATTACCGAGAATAATATAGCCGTCTGTTCCGTTAATTAAAACGCTGAAAAGCCCGTGGCTGTGACCGGGAGTATGAACAAGAAAAACGGAATTGTCGCCAAAAACATCATAGCTTCTGCCAAACGGTCCGACACCGCTCTCTTTGTATGCAAATGTTTTTACATCGCATATTCCCGTCCAAGTATCAATATATCGAAAGTTGAATTTGTTGCAAGCATTCCACTCCTCTTTTGAAGTGCGAATATCCTCGACATTTTTTACAAGCCGAAGTCCGCTTGTGTGGTCAAAATCCATATGGCTGATGAAAATATGAGAAATATCTTTCGGCGATAAGCCTACGGATTTAAGTTTGCTGTCAATGCCCTCGGTTTCTTTGATAATCGGAGAGCTGATTTTATTTACCATTCCAAACCATTGGGTTGGCTTTTTGTGAGCAAATTTTGTATCCCAGCCTGTATCAATCAAAATATTTCCTTTTGGGTGTTTGATTAGATATGCAGATACAGGGAGTATCATTTGCTTAGCTTTACTGCGAAATATTCCTGTCAGCGCAAGCGGATTTTTCTCATGCAACGGTATTGCCTTGTCAACACGCACCTTGCCTGTATGAAAAATATATAACTGTATTTTACTCATTTTCTCCGCTCCTGTCGGGCAACAACTTGGTTATCATTATAATTAACTTCAACGCCTCGTCAACCCGCTTGAGCATTTTCATATCCGGATCAAAATAGTAATAATTTTTTGTGCCCTCGTGCCTGCATTTTATTATTCCTGCGTCCTTCATAATTTGAAGATGATGAGAAACGGCAGGGCGTGACAAATTTGTTTTTTCTGTGATTTCGCCGACACGAACGCCACTGCAATCGCCCATTTTCAGCATTTCCAAAATGATATGCTGCCTTGTTTCGTCACCGATTGCCGTCAAAACCTTTGAGCAATCGGCAAAATCTTTGGCAAGCTTATCCACTTCATGT
>CAVJZG010000030.1:0-8121 GCA_963654285.1 bacterium | reverse complement strand
CTCACTGATTCGTGAATCTCGGCTTTTCTTTATGCTGTTTTTTTACAGCCCCTTTATTCACATTTAAGTATGCTATTGTAGTATTGATCTGGGAAATATAGATTTAATTTATCCATTACTTGTTGACCATCCCAGGCACCAATATCTTGATCTTTAGAAATTATTAGTCCATCTCTTGTGTATCCTGATGTGGTAACACAAATAGCAATATCGGCTCCACGTCTATCACGTTCTGCAACTAATCTTTGCATGGGCTCAGAACCAACATCAGCTACCCAACGTTTACATTGGAACAAATACAGTTCTTTCTTGCCAAATGAATTTTCTTTTTTTGCAAGTAGATCTACCCCCAGATCACCGGCGCCGCCCATTACAATTACATCATGATATCCATCAGCTTCAAGCAGTAATTTTATCAACTCTTCGAATTGAGTTCCGCTCATTAATGATATATCAATCGCCTCATCATTTTGAACAATAACTTGTTTTTTTCTTTCATAAGATTTGCCATCGGTTGAACAGTACGCATTGATCAACCGTTCAATGCCTTGCTGATGTCTTGGATCGTCAATGAATTGATTGATCGTTTTCGGGTCGCCTGTACATAATGTGTTTGCAATTTCAAAATATAAATCATCAAGTACAAAACTTCCTTTTTCAGATAATAATTTATCAATGAAAATTGGTATATAATTGTAAAGCTTGGTAAATAAATCCGTTTTATCTTCAATATCTAAATATAATTTGTTACTGTCTATTCTAACTGCAGCGTTTTGTTTATCAATAACAAAATTATCTCGAATAGTTTGATTGATTATTTGTTTATCAGATTCTGAAATACAGTACTTTTCTTTTCTTAAGATAGTTTCTGCAATATATGATACTGCTTGTGTAATATTTATATCTGTGTTGCTCTTATTAATTTTGTCATATACCAGTTTAACACATTCAAATTCATAATTTTTGTTGTTGATATACCAGTATCTATTCAGTTCATCTAATTTTTCGAAAATAATAATCATTTCGTTTGATAAAGTATTTTTATAGGCAGATTGTTTTCTTAACGATGGATCATCTTTATCAATGCCGATTCTTGTTATATATTCAAATCCATTTTTTCGTGCAAGATTTATTATTTCCATTAAAGTTGAAAAGTACTTGTTTTTGCCCAATTTTACAGTACATACAATCAGTCCATTAGTTTTTAACACTTTATTAAAGTTAGAAAACATAATATCAATATCTCGATAATAGCTTTCTATTTTTTGTTTATTCGTTCTAGCAGGTGCGTTACTTAGAACTATTTCCTTGCTTAACATTTCATCTGTCAGGTCGTATTGTTCTTTGTTGTAGAAATGCTTAAGCCAAATTCTATAAAGTTGATTTCTTTCCAAATATGGGACTTGATCTGTATATGGAAAATCTGTATATATTAAATCAAATGTATTTGATGTATTATGACAGTAATCTTGATATGAAGATAAAATTATTTGATACATATCATTGTCATTTGGATTTTCTGAAAGAACATTCGAATATTCTTCTTTAAATTTAAGAAAGTTTTTAACTTTGCTCTCAAATAATTCCCATACATTCATATCTTGTGCTCCATATGGTACCACATGATATAGAATATCTGTACTTGAACCATACATTGCAACTCTTGATAGAGATAGAGAAGAAACTAAAGCATGTTCTAGAACATCCCTTTCTATGCATTTTTCTAATTTGTTTATACCATTTTGAATAATTAATAATGCTTTTTTGTTTCTATTAGTAAAAATTCTACCGTAATAATCAGCACCTGTTGAACTAGTAATGTTAATTCTGCTATTCTCAATATATTTATCGTTAGGAAATTTAGAGGTGTCCAACTTTTCGGTTTCTTCTAACTTTTTATAATCATTTTCATCAAATTGTTTCTGCTTTTTACCACATATTGGGCACTTTGAAATAAGTTTTATATTTCCATTTTCGTTTTCTCTATTGGATATTGGATTAAAATATTCATGAGTTTCTGGATCAAATAGGACTTTTGAAATATAATTCTTAACTCCACAACAAGAAGTTTCATATAATTCCATTACCTCATGTTTAACTGATGCTTCTAGAGTGTTAAGCATATCATTAAATTTTTTAGTATCTATTTTTGCAAGTAGTGAATACACTGCATAGTAAGTATAGTTATCTATTTCAGTAGAAACTATTTTTCTTCCAGCATTTACACTAGCTATATTAAACATAGCTGAACCCATAAAAGGATCATAAATTATGTCGTCCTTGTCAGTTAATTTTTTTATAGCAATTTCTGCAATTTCTGGAGACTTTCTTCCTTTAAAGTTGAATACTGTTTTTAGAATATATGGAATTTTATTTTCAATTCCATTTAGTGCGATTACTAAATCGTCAATTCGTTGTTTATTAACTTGCGAAATTGTTTTCTTCATACTCATCCTCCTTAATCAATTCGAAAGTTTTTATGTTTAATTGATTTGCAATATTGTCCAGAATTTTCAAATTTGGTGTACGATAATTTGAATTTCTTAGATATGATATTAACATATGATCAGTAATAATGTTGTTTAGTAAATTTAGTCGCTGAATTAAGTTGTAGCAAGCATTTTCAGTGAAAATAATTTTTATGTTTTTTACAAAACAGTTTCTGGCATCATTATCATATTTCCCGTAATTTTTAATCGGGCGTGGATTAATTAAATCACAGCTGTAGCACCCTAATCTATTTGCAATGGCATCTAAATTTGATAGCTTAGGAGATCTTGTTTTTAACATCCAACTCTTTAAAGTATCTGTTGATATACCAAGATACAAAGCTAATTTATCATAAGTTTTGTAGATTGTTAGCATTTCTTCTAGATGTAAAACAAAAACACTCAAAGAATCATTTTGCAACTTAATCACCTCGAACAAACAATAACACAAATTAAGTTGTAGGAAGTGTACTATTTGCAACTATTCGAACTGCTTGTACTCTTTCTCCTAACAAGTTGCTAATACCACAAAATTATGATATATTTACATTAACCCATTCAACTATAATTTTCTGCAAATTAATATTTAAACACAATGAAGAAATTCAATGGATAATATAAATGATTAATACAACTCTGTTATTTTGTTTTCATAAATGCTTATGTTTCAATAACTTCCTGGCATAAAAAATCCCTCCTGATGTAATATATTTCTACATCAAGAGGGTTCTTTTTATATTGTCCATTTTTTACGGACTTGTTCAAACTAATCTTGCGATTTTTATTGTATTGGTTCCATTGTGATTTAACGGATGCAGGAATTGTATATCGTTCATTTTACTTACCTCATCAATTAAATAATGGAATGCAATATTATGTGCTTGTTTTCTGTTATATTTCTAAAAAATTCTTCATTCCGCAACAAACTATCAACTTTTACGGTTATGTCTGTTTATTCTTCAATTTAAGAACAAATCTGTCCTATAATATTTCATTGATTTTAATATGTCAACTGGGTAAAGTACATTCATTTCCACTATTATCACACTATACTAATAGTTTGTCGTCTTTTATTAAAATTCCTAATGGCTCTGATTCCGCGAACATACTTTTATGAAGAATTAGAACCAATCTTGATTAAAAAACACTATAAAACCTTCAAAATTTTAAGTAAATCTTCATTTTTTTGTTTAGGTATATTAGTGTTTATTACTTTCCTCCGGCTTAATGTTTTTAGGCATCATATGTTGCATATTCAACAAAAGATTGTTATATGCCTGCTGAGATTGATTTCGTTCATTGATTTGTTGTAACATTCCTTTTGGAATATACGGATTTTGAATTGTTTCCCAGGTGACTTTATCTTTGTATCCAAGAGAATTAGCCATTGTTTCCAATAATTTATACTGTGCATTTTGAATTTTTTTAATTTGTGTTTCATCGGGATTTTCCACGCAGTACTTGTCATATAAATCTTTCCAAGCAACACGAACTGCTTTGTCGTCTGCAAAAACAATATCAATTATATTAAGGCAATGTACGCTTTCCTGTGTCCAACCATATATTCGGGAAGTCATAAGCACTTTAAAAATGTGCATTTTATCCTTTCTTATTTCTGCTTTATTTTGTAGATGTTGTCCAACCATGACAGCAACTAAAGGAATTACAACTATAGCTATTAAATTCAAAATATCTTTATAATCCATTTTTACTCTCCTATTACTTCCACTCAAAGTTTTGAGTCGCCCAATTTTCTGTGAATATTTTACTTTCAATCGCTGCCGTAAACGGCTCCGTTAAAAATTCTTTGATGGATTTCAGCACTGTGCTAAAATCATCAGTCTTAGTATTGATTTTATGAATAAATGCTTTCCATTTCTTTTGCATTTCTTCATCATCAGCAAAAGCAGTTATCCGATCAAATTGTTCAATAGTAAAGTTATGACCACGATTTTCAAATGTTCTCTTTAATGCTTCTGTTAATGTTTTACCGTTAAAATCAAATTTATTTGCAAGATAATAGATGTCGTAGTAATCCTTCATTCTGCTTGAAAATTCCATAAGGTCTAATATTGCATCGAGCTTTTCCGCAATGGTTGTTTCAAGCGAGTATGTATTTATGATTGGTGAAGGAAAATCTTTTAGTTGTGTAGGAATTGACCTTTTTTCTTGATTTGGTACAATTACATCACCAACACCGAAATCAATACTAAAAGGAGTTCGAGTATTTTTGATGTGTGCAACAAGAGAGGCGCTGATTCCGGCATACTTCTTTGCGACCGAAATAGGTGAAACATTTTTAATTTCAAATGTTATAAAGTTATTTCCGGTGTCTATAGCTATAATTTCTTCAAGGATTGCACGAAGTTGTTCAGGTGTGTTTGGTAATTTTCTCAGAAGAAAATCTACATCTACTGTAACTCTGCTGTCAAAGTCCGTTATTGAATAGATAAATAGTCCACCCTTAAGTACGAAATTATCTGCATATTTTGAATTTTGCAACCGGCGTAAAAATTCTTCTTGGCAAAACAGCTGCATACACAGCTGATAGCTTCGACCGGTTTCTTTCGCTTTGTTTTTTAATCTTGTAAGTACAGATGCGGCAATATCAGCCATTCAGCAACACCTCCATAACACTCATCATTTTTGTATATACATGCATTTCTTTAGCATATTTTGAAAGATTTAAAAGATTCTTTTTATCGTCTGAAACATATGCATTAAGTGCTTTATTAAATGTTTCGCTATCAAGCTTTGTGCGATACTTGAAGCAGTCGCAAATAGTCCTTTCACGGTCGTAAACAGGAAGTGTTGCACCGTTAAAATCACCTGTTGCTTTTCCGAGTTCAATTATATTTTTTTGAACATAATATGCTTTGATAGGCACTTCTTGGATATTTGAGATTTGGTTTCTGTAAGTTCGAGGAACTGCTATCGACCATTCTCTTGGAGCAAAGTCACTGTATCCATAATGAAACAAAGCCGATTCAACGCAAACTGTTCCATAAGGTAATAAATTTGATATTAGCTGCTCTTCACTTATGTTGTAATTATTAGGAAGTTGGTAAAAGCCATTTCGTATTCTCTCAATAACACCATCTTTGCACAATTTTGCAATATCATAATTTGTAAGTCCCACATTTTTAAAATCGGAAGTTTTTGCGATTGCGCCAACATTTTGAAAAACTTTTTTTGCAATTTTTTCTTTAGACAACGGCTCACCAACTTTCTGCGTACAGTTATCAAAATTTGTACGCAAATTTATTATATCAATATTTTTAATAAAATACAACATATTTTGAAAAATAGCCCTACAATCATAGATATAATTATAGTGGTGGCAATTAAGCAGATATAAAAGATAGCTTTATCGCTTTAAAGTGTTGACTTAGGCATGTACCTATGATACAATACAAACAATATGGCAGATGGTGATACTGTTTTGATACTGTAAACTTTGAGTTAAAAAAATTTAGTAAAAAACAGTTATAATATCTGTATAAAAACAGAATATTCGCTAAACAAAAAAGTTTAGTAAATAACTGAATTGAGCGAGTGGGAATAATACCAAGAGCAGCGTAAACCCGCATAAATACTGGGTTTTAGGCTCTCAAATTCTCAATTTGATAGCAAAATGATAGCAAACTGTAAAATGACTTTATTCTAAGCGTTCTATCGGTTTGCAGGTACAATTATCTAAATACTATAAAAGGCATTACTGACTTTTGCAGTCGGTAATGCCTTTTTGCGTTTTCTATTATATTCCGTTTTACTTACGAGAATTGAAAGCTACGCTTTCGGGGTAGTTATATCTCCAGTTATCGTATTCCTCTTTTGAAATTTCTACGTTTTTAAGTTTTTCGGCTTGTTCCTGCCAAGCGGAAAACATATCAAACATTTTAAGATAGTTTGTTCCCATACCCTTATCAAGGCGTATGCAAAGCTCGTCATCAAGTTTATCAATACGGAAACCGTATAAATCCTCAAGAGTAAACAGCGTGTGCATTAAGCCGTTGTAGCTGTCAATATCAGGCACGGTTAAAGCACTTGTTGATACACCGAATACATTTGCAAGATTGTTTGTTAAATCAGCCTTTGGCGTTCTGCTTCCCGATTCATACTGTGCCATACGAATGTCTGCGGTTTTCTCCGGAAAGCCCACTTGCATACCAAGATATTTTTGAGTCATACCTTTTAAATTTCTAAAAAATCTTATTCTTTCGCCGATAGCCATAATATAGCCCCTCTCATTTTACTGTTAAATATCATAGCATAACAAGTTAAGTGATGTCAAGATATATAAAACAAAAAAGTTTAATATTTTATGAAAACCACTTGACATAACGGAATATGCTTAGTATAACTGTTAAGCAAATAGCGTTAAGTTATTTGTGAAAATTAAATAACCGTCGTATATCACGGTAATGGTATATCCGCTCGGGCGAATCGGAATGCGGTCAGAAAGTATCCGACAATAAATAATTATGAAAATAAAAGATGAGAGGATGATGTTAATGTCAAACAAAATGTTTATGCGTGTTGAAGATGTGGCGGAAGAAATGGGCGTTTCCGTTTCCTATGCATATAAGCTCATACGCAAATTAAATAAGGAATTGCAGTCAACCGGGTGTATTACTATTCCCGGCAGAATTGACCGTAAATTCTTTCACGAAAAATTTTACTCAACCAAAACGACTGAAAGGAGCGATTAAAATGGGAGCATTTAAAAATGAAAAGAACGGAACTTGGTATGTGCAGTTCCGTTACACCGATTGGCAAGGCTTGCGACAGCAAAAATTAAAGCGTGGCTTTGCCACCAAACGAGAGGCACAGGAATGGGAACGAGCGTTTCTAACCGAAAAGAAAGCCGATGTCACTATGCCATTTAAGACTTTTACGGAATTGTACGAAAAAGATGTGCGACCGAAGTTACAATGGCAGAAAACCGTATCATTAAGCTTGGCAAAAAGACGGATTTTGAATGTCACCAAATGGAACACCGGCTCGGTGCGTACACGAACTGCAATCACGGTGCAGGTCTTGCCGTTCTTCATCCTGTTTATTACAGACATATTTGCAAGGCAGGCGAAAAGAAGTTTGCTCAGTTTGCAGTTAATGTTTGGGGTATTTCAAAGGACGGCAAAACAGACGAAGAGCTTGCAAAAGCTGGTGTTGAGGCTCTTGCTGATTTTATTAAGGAAATCGGTATGCCGACAACCTTTAAGGAGCTTGGTATTGATGAAAATATCAACCTTAAAGAAATCGCATACTCATGTGGCATTGTACCGGGTGCTTACAAAAAGATGACTTATGAGGAAATATTAAAAATTTTTGAAGAATGCAAGTAAAGTCTTGACCTAAAGTCAACTTCAACTATTACAATCAATTTTATAAAACAGAAAAGGAGCAAATATTATGGAATTTACAAAGTTAAATAACGGCATCGAAATGCCGATACAGGGTATCGGAACATTTTTGCTGTCCCCCGATGAGGCAGAGACATCTGCAACCTATGCACTCAAAAACGGATGTCAGCTTATAGATACGGCAAACACTTATTGCAACGAAAAAGCAGTAGGCAGAGCAATGAAAAATTCGGGCATTGACCGTAAAAATATTTTTCTTGAAACAA
>CAVJZG010000029.1:0-8845 GCA_963654285.1 bacterium | reverse complement strand
TGTAGCCCAGATATACTGCACGCTTTGTTGAGAAAGTATCGTCTGCGCCGTCATTAAGGTTATTATCAAGCACCTCGTAGTCGTTATCCGTGAGCCATTTTTTGGCTTCCTCGGCAGTGTTTCCGTAGCTGAGGATAACCTCTTTAACATACTTTTTGCCCGAACTTGCCGCAAAGGCACTTGAGCAAGTGCCAATGCAAAGTGCAAGCACCAAAATAACACTTATTACTGCACTGAATAATTTTTTATGCATTAACAAGATCATCCCCTTTTTTGCCTTTCTTGCCTACGGATTTGCCAACGAAAAATGCTATTGCAGCAGCAACGATTGCACAACCGCCGCCCACGAGCACATAATAACCGCCGTCTGAAATAACGGAGCCTGCAAATGCACTTTCTTCTGCACTGTAGAAAAGGTAGATGCCGTTTTTACCGTCGCTGTAAGTATAACCGGATTTTTCATTCGTAAGATTTTGCACCGTGCTTTCACAGAAAATTGAAAGCGGAATGCGGTCATCCGGAATTTTGGTATTGTTATATTGCACCCTGAAATTAACCGTTATGGGATTGCCCGCAGCAGAATCCTTGGTGGTGTAAAGTGCAACCCACTGTTTGCCGACATCGCCGTTAAGGTCGCCGTTGTCGCCAAGCAATTCGGTTTTATCAGTTACCATTCCCTGCTGAACCCTGTTGCACTTAACCGCTTTGTAATATGTATAAACTTTTTCGTCTTTTTCATTAACGCCCTGGTTTACCATGTTGGAGGGAATAGGTGTGTATGTTGCATTATAATAATCTATAATATCGTCAACCGTGCTCCAAATAGTGAATGCCAAAAGAACAGCTGTAAGGCAAGTCATACCAACCTTTGCATAATTCATATATTTTGACCATGAGCTTGCAGAATTTGATGCAGCCAGTGCGTTGTCTCTTTCTGCTACTGCTTGCGGAAGCTTTTCATTTGCCCACTGTCTTTCTAAGTCGGCATAGTGTTGTTCCATTCCAATATCCGCTATTTTTCTTGCGTCTGCTTGCATTGCCTGATAATCTTTAATGCACCCTTCTGCTATTCTTATCTGACTATTGGCTTTTTCTATTGCCTCTGCTGATTGTGTTGCAAATTGTTTTGTAATTGTATTTAAATAAGAACTGTATTTCCAGCAAAAAACGGTGGCAACAGTGGAAATGGCAAATGAACTGAATAAAGCAATGGTTGTGGCAGAAATTGATGTGTACCAATTTTCTGCTGCGCTGTTTCCTGTTGAAGCCTGCATTTTATATGCATCACCCGTGAGGGCAACATCCTCGCCGAACACGGTGCGGTCCACACCGTCATAAATTGAAATATTGTTTACATCGCTGTTTGAAGTGATATTAAACGCATTCATTGTGGCTTCGGTTGCGTCATCACTATTGATACCGAGGGAAATAAGCTGATATGTGGAGAGGAAATCAAGGCATGCTCTTTGCCCGTCCGTAAGCACGGAAACAAGTGGATAAAGCAAATAGATATCGTCGCCTGTTACATCATAATCATTGCCCATAATTAAATCAAAGAGAGTGATATCATCATTTGATAAATTCTCCAAAACAGTATACTGAGTTGCCAGTGCACACCACTCGGCGTAGTCAAAATCCTCGTGTGCTTTTTGATATGCTTCGATTTCTTCCTCAGTACTGTCTAAAGTCAAATCGGTGTCGATATAACTTTGCATATCTTCTTTATAATTTTCAAAGCTTGCCGCTATTTTTTTAGCGTCGTCATCATATCTTGAAGCAAGCTCTTTTTCGGCGTCATTAACTGTGAGATCCTCATTATCCATAAGGTCCTCAAGCATTTCGTCGTAAGTTTTTGCCTCCTGGTATCTGGTAATCCAAGGGGTGCCGCTTTCATCCGTTGCGGTGGCAATTGTTTGTTCCATAGTGAGTATTGCATTTGAATTGCCCTGCATAAGGATAGTTGTCATATCGCCAACTTTTGCCTGATCCTCGGCAGACAAAGCATTGTATTCCTCGTCGGTATATTCTTCCCTTACTCTGTTGAGAAGAAGATCACCGAGGTTTTGCTGAGTATCGTCGTCATAAAGCATATTGAGCATATCATGAGCGGCAATTGCGCGCTGCTGACCTGCATTATAGTTATCGCGATATTCCTGAACGGCAACCTTGAAATTATCAAAGAACACTTTAAGATTATCTTTTTGCTCGGAAAGAAGCATTTGATAATCCTGAACGCTGTAGCCGCCCTTCATATTCATAACTTTCATATCCGTGATAGCTTCGGATGCCTTATCGGTGGTTTTGTAGCCAAGATATACCGCACGCTTTGTTGAGAAAGTATCGTCTGCGCCGTCATTAAGGTTATTATCAAGCACCTCGTAGTCGTTATCCGTGAGCCATTTTTTGGCTTCCTCGGCAGTGTTTCCGTAGCTGAGGATAACCTCTTTAACATACTTTTTGCCCGAGCTTGCCGCAAAGGCACTTGAGCAAGTGCCGACGCAAAGTGTAAGCACCAAAATTACGCTGATAACAGCACTGAGTGTTTTTTTAAGCAACCGCAATCTCCTCCTTTTTTTTGCTTTTTTTGCCAACTGATTTGCCGACAAAGAATGCTATTGCAGCCGCAACGATTGCGCAGCCGCCGCCAATAAGTACATAATAACCGCCTTCCGATATAACGGAACCTGTGAGGGCATTTTCATCGGTGCCGTAAAAAAGATAAATACCGCCGTTTGAATCGGCATAAGTATAGCCTGCTTTTTTATTTGTAAGGTTCTGTGCAACACTTTCGCAAAAGATTGAAAGTGCTGTGCTGTCGCCGGGAACATTGCTATTGCCCTGCTGAACAACAAAGTCTGTTGTTATCGGATCGCCTGCGGCAGAATCGGTTGTTGTGTAAAGTGCCACCCACTGCTTACCGACATCACCGTTTAAATCACCGTAGTCACCGAGAAGTTTGGTGCTGTCCGTCACCATATTCTGTGCAACTCTGTTACACTTAACGGCTTTATAATAAGTATACACCTTTTCATCTTTATCATCAACACCTTGGTTTACCATATTTGACGGAATAGGTGTGAATTCTGCATTGTAGTATTCTTTTAAATCCTCAACCGTGCTCCAAATAGAAAGCGTCAAAAGAACGGCAGTGATGCAGGTTAAACCAACCTTTGCATAATTCATAAAAGAAGACCATCTGCTTGTTGATTTGGAGGCTCTATACGCATTTGTCCACTCATCAGTTGCCTCTACATAGTCTTTTTTTGCTTTAGATAATTCTGAGGTCAACTTATTTACTTTTTCAGCCTCCATAGCTTTTCTGGCTTCGGTGATCTTAGCAGTTAATTCTTGCACTTTCGTATCAAGCATTGAAGAAGTGTTGTTTAAAGCATCTGCCTTGGCTGAAAGCTCTTTAGCAAGCAGCTTTAGATGAGAACTGTATGCCCAAGCGAAAGCGGTTGCAATTGTTGAAACACAAAATGCACTTCCAAGTGCAATAGTAGTGGTTGAAATTGACGAATACCAATTTTCCGTTACATTTTTGCCTGTTGACGCCTGCATTTTGTATGCATCACCCGTGAGGGCAACATCTTCGCCGTATACCGTGCGGTCTACACCGTCATAAATTGAGATATCGGTTAAATCCTTTGAAGTAACATTAAATTCACTCGTTGCCTGCTTAACCGTGGAATCGTCATTTATGCCGATTGCCACAAGCTGATAAAGCGAAAGGAAATCAAGGCATGCTCTTTGACCGTCACTCAAAACAGATACAAGTGAATAAAGCATATACACATCGTCGCCCGTAACATCATAATCTTCACCGAAAATCAGATCGTAAAGCGAACCATCATTATTAACCAAGGTTTTCAAAATTTCGCACTGGGTATTAGCCGCAAACCAATCTGTGTAACTGAAATCCTCGTGAGCCTTTTCATAAGCCTCTATATCCTCGGCAGAGCTTTCAAGGGAAATTTCGTCAACTGTGTTTTGAGCAATATATTCCTTGTAATTTTCAAAATTTACAGCTATTTTTTTAGCGTCGTCATTATATTTTGAAGCAAGTTCTTTTTCGGCTTCGTTAACGGTGTAATCTTGATTATCAACAAGGTCGTCAAGCATTTCATCATATGTTTTTGCCTCTTGATATCTGTTAGCCCAAGGGGTTTCGCTTTCGTCCGTTGCTGTGGCAATAATCTGCTCCATGGCAAGCACGGCATTTGCATTGCCCTGCATAAGGATAGTTGTCATATCGCCAACTTTTGCCTGTTCCTCGGTGGACAAAGCATTGTATTCCTCGTCCGTATATTCTTCCCTTACTCTGTTGAGAAGAATATCGCCGAGGCTTTGCTTGGTATCATCGTCATAAAGCATATTGAGCATATCATGAGCCGCAATTGCACGCTCTTGACCTGCATTGTAGTTATTACGGTATTCCTGAACGGCAACCTTGAAATTATCAAAGAACACTTTAAGATTATCCTTTTGCTCGGAAAGAAGCATTTGATAATCCTGAATGCTGTAGCCGCCCTTCATATTCATAACTTTCATATCCGTAATAGCTTCGGATGCCTTATCGGTGGTTTTGTAGCCCAGATATACTGCACGCTTTGTTGAGAAAGTATCGTCTGCGCCGTCATTAAGGTTATTATCAAGCACCTCGTAGTCGTTATCCGTGAGCCATTTTTTGGCTTCCTCGGCAGTGTTTCCGTAGCTGAGGATAACCTCTTTAACATACTTTTTGCCCGAACTTGCCGCAAAGGCACTTGAGCAAGTGCCAATGCAAAGTGCAAGCACCAAAATAACACTTATTACTGCACTGAATAATTTTTTATGCATTAACAAGATCATCCCCTTTTTTGCCTTTCTTGCCTACGGATTTGCCAACGAAAAATGCTATTGCAGCAGCAACGATTGCACAACCGCCGCCCACGAGCACATAATAACCGCCGTCTGAAATAACGGAGCCTGCAAATGCACTTTCTTCTGCACTGTAGAAAAGGTAGATGCCGTTTTTACCGTCGCTGTAAGTATAACCGGATTTTTCATTCGTAAGATTTTGCACCGTGCTTTCACAGAAAATTGAAAGCGGAATGCGGTCATCCGGAATTTTAGTATTGTTATATTGCACCCTGAAATCATTTGTGATGGGATCACCGGCTGCGGAATCCGTTGTGGTGTAAAGCGCAACCCATTGCTTACCCACGTCGCCGTTTAAATCGCCGTTATCGCCGAGTAGTTCGGTTTTATCCGTCACCATATTTTGTGCAACTCGGTTGCACTTAACTGCTTTATAATAGGTATACACTTTTTCGTCTTTTTCATTAACGCCCTGGTTTACCATGTTGGACGGAATCGGCGTGTAAGTTGCATTGTAGTAATCTATAATATCGTCAACCGTGCTCCAAATAGAAGCAACCAAAAGAACTGTCATAACACAGATCAAGCCTACTTTTGCAACATTTATAATTTTTGCCCAAGTGCTTGCAGAATTTGATGCAGACAGTGCTTTGTTTTGTCTTTCTACACCGTCATAAAGTTCCTTTTTTGCTGTCTCTATTTTAGATGTATGGTATTCTACCTGTGCTTGATCCATAGCTTCTTTTGCTTTTGCCAATGATAATTCATTGCTTTTAATAATATCTTTTCGCACATTGGTGTAGTTGACTGCATCTTTAACTTTACGCCCAAGATCACTTGCAACATTATTGAGATGAGAACTGTATGCCCAAGAAATTCCTGTTGCTATAACCGAAACAAAAAACGAACCGTATAAAATAAGTGTGGTTGATGATATCGAAGAATACCAATTTTGCATTGGATTCTTGCCGGTTGAAGCCTGAAACCTGTACGCCTCGCCCGTAAGGGCAATGTCGCCACCGAAAAGTGAACGGTCAATGCCGTCGTAGATTGAAATGTTATTAAAATTATCGTTTGAAGCAAAGCCAACTTGCTCCATTGCAGCTTTGGTAGTGGTATCATCATTGATACCGAGGGAAATCAGCTGATAGAGCGAAAGAAAATCAAGGCATGCTCTTTGACCGCTGCTGAGAACAGAAACAAGCGGATAAAGCATATACACATCGTCGCCCGTAATATCATAATCTTCGCCGAAAATCAGATCATAAAGCGTTACACCATCATTGGTTAAAACTTTTAAAATCTCGCACTGAGTAGTAACTGCATACCAATCGGCATAATTGAAATCTTCGTGTGCTTTTTGATAAGTTTCAATTTCTTCATCCGAAGCGGTGAGTGAAATATCATCAAATGTGTTTTTGGCAACATATGTTTTGTAATTTTCAAAATTTGACGCTATTTTTTTAGCGTCTTCATCATATTTTGAAACAAGCTCTTTTTCGGCGTCATTAACTGTGAGATCCTCATTATCCATAAGGTCATCAAGCATTTCGTCGTAAGTTTTTGCCTCTTGATATCTGTTAGCCCAAGGGGTTTCGCTTTCGTCCGTTGCTGTGGCAATAATCTGCTCCATGGCAAGCACGGCATTTGCATTGCCCTGCATAAGGATAGTTGTCATATCGCCAACTTTTGCCTGTTCCTCGGTGGACAAAGCATTGTATTCCTCGTCCGTATATTCTTCCCTTACTCTGTTGAGAAGAATATCGCCGAGGCTTTGCTTGGTATCATCGTCATAAAGCATATTGAGCATATCATGAGCCGCAATTGCACGCTCTTGACCTGCATTGTAGTTATTACGGTATTCCTGAACGGCAACCTTGAAATTATCAAAGAACACTTTAAGATTATCCTTTTGCTCGGAAAGAAGCATTTGATAATCCTGAATGCTGTAGCCGCCCTTCATATTCATAACTTTCATATCCGTAATAGCTTCGGATGCCTTATCGGTGGTTTTGTAGCCCAGATATACTGCACGCTTTGTTGAGAAAGTATCGTCTGCGCCGTCATTAAGGTTATTATCAAGCACCTCGTAGTCGTTATCCGTGAGCCATTTTTTGGCTTCCTCGGCAGTGTTTCCGTAGCTGAGGATAACCTCTTTAACATACTTTTTGCCCGAACTTGCCGCAAAGGCACTTGAGCAAGTGCCAATGCAAAGTGCAAGCACCAAAATAACACTTATTACTGCACTGAATAATTTTTTATGCATTAACAAGATCATCCCCTTTTTTGCCTTTCTTGCCTACGGATTTGCCAACGAAAAATGCTATTGCAGCAGCAACGATTGCACAACCGCCGCCCACGAGCACATAATAACCGCCGTCTGAAATAACGGAGCCTGCAAATGCACTTTCTTCTGCACTGTAGAAAAGGTAGATGCCGTTTTTACCGTCGCTGTAAGTATAACCGGATTTTTCATTCGTAAGATTTTGCACCGTGCTTTCACAGAAAATTGAAAGCGGAATGCGGTCATCCGGAATTTTGGTATTGTTATATTGCACCCTGAAATTAACCGTTATGGGATTGCCCGCAGCAGAATCCTTGGTGGTGTAAAGTGCAACCCACTGTTTGCCGACATCGCCGTTAAGGTCGCCGTTGTCGCCAAGCAATTCGGTTTTATCAGTTACCATTCCCTGCTGAACCCTGTTGCACTTAACCGCTTTGTAATATGTATAAACTTTTTCGTCTTTTTCATTAACGCCCTGGTTTACCATGTTGGAGGGAATAGGTGTGTAGGTTGCATTGTAGTAATCTATAATATCGTCAACCGTGCTCCAAATCGTTGTAATCAAAAGCACAATTGTGATGCAGGTCATTACAACGCCGGCATATTTAAATACCTTTGCCCAAGTGGAATTTGTGTTTTTTGCATTCAGCAATGCGTTTTTTTGGTTTTTAAAGTCGTTAATTTTTTCGTTATATATACCAATCCACTTATTGTCCATTTCCGGATTGATACTTTCCAAATTTTTAATTTTCTGCTGGATTTCAGCAAGTTGCGCTTCACCGGCAGCTATATCTTGTGTTAACGCTTGGATTTTTTCGGGAACCTTTGTAGCCCATTCGCTTGCCTCGGCACTGAAACGGGAACTGAATTTCCAGCACAAGCCGGTAACAACGGCACTGCAGGTTAATGAGCCGAGCATCACAAGTGTTGTGGTTGAAATTGAAGAGAGCCAATTTTCCGTTGCATTTTTGCCGGTAGAGGCTTGCAGCTTATATGCATCGCCTGTCATAGCAACATCGCCGCCGAAAATGGAGCGATCCACATCCTCATAAACGGAAATATTTTTAAGCGATTCGCTTGAAGTGAGCCCTGTTTGTTTTATGCCCTCTTTAGTGGCTTCGTCATCGTTTATGCCAAGAGCCACAAGCTGATAAGTGGGCAGGAAATCAAGGCACGCTCTTTGCCCGTCTGTAAGAACGGAAACAAGCGGATAAAGCAAATACATATCATCGCCCTTAATATCATAATCCTCGCCGAAAATCATATCATAGAGCGACACATCATCGTTTGTTAAAACCTTTAAAAGCTCGTACTGAGTGCCGATGGCAAGCCATTCGGTTAAATCGAAATCCTCGTTTGCCTTTTGATAAGCCTCAATTTCAGCCTCCGTGCTTTCAAGGGTGACTCCGCAGTTTACATAGTTTTCATTCACATATGTTTTGTAATCATCAAAATTTACCGCAATTTGCTTTGCGTCGTCATCATATCTTGAGGCAAGCTCTTTTTCGGCTTCGTTAACGGTGAGATCCTCATTATCCATAAGGTCCTCAAGCATTTCATCATACGTTTTTGCCTGCTGGTATCTTTCCGTCCACAGTGTGTCCGTTTCATCCGTTGCGGTGGCGATAAGCTGCTCAATGGTGGTAACGGCATTTGCATTGCCCTGCATAAGGATAGTTGTCATATCGCCAACTTTTGCCT
>CAVJZG010000028.1:0-17732 GCA_963654285.1 bacterium | reverse complement strand
AAGCTTTTCATTTCCCCCAGTAGAACTGGGGGTTGAGTCTTTGCTGAAGAGACAAAACAAGGCGGTTCGGAGAATTGCATTCCGAACCGCCTTTTTATTTTGCACAAGCCTTGAATTGCGAATTTTCAAGGATTATTTCATGGCGTTTTTCATTGATTTAACATATTCATAAACCTTTTCCGGTGCCGCTTCGCCGTATTGCGCCACCAGTTTAACTATTGCGGAGCCGACTATAACGCCGTCTGCAATACGCGAATATTTAGCCGCCTGTTCGGGTGTGCTGATGCCGAAGCCGATTGCAACCGGAGTGTCGGTGACCTGCTTAACCGCAGCGGTGATGGATTCCAAATCCGTTTTGATTTCGCTGCGAACTCCCGTTACGCCGAGCGAAGAAACCTCGTAAATAAAGCCCTGCGCTTCCTTTGCAATCATTTGAATGCGCTGCTCGCTTGTGGGCGCAATCAGCGAAATAACATCAATACCGAATTTTTCGGCAACGGATTGCACCTCGTTTTTTTCTTCATACGGCAAATCCGGCACGATAACGCCGGACACACCGCTTTCCTTTGCTTTTTTAAGGAATTTTTCGTAGCCGTATCTAAAAAGCACATTTAAATATGTCATATAAACAAGGGGCACATCCGTTTCAGCGGCGAGCTTTGCCGTCATTTCAAATACCTTATCCGTGGTGGTGCCTGCGTTAAGAGCGCGCAAATCCGCCTCCTGAATAATAGGACCCTCTGCAATCGGATCCGAAAAAGGGATGCCGATTTCTATTAAATCGCAGCCGCCGTGCGCCATTTCAAGCATAATGCGCCTGCTTGTTTCAAGATCGGGATCGCCTGCCGTTGCAAAGCCGATAAATGCCTTACCGTGATCAAAAGCCTTTGAAATATTACTCATAAATCTCTTTCCCCCTGTATCTTGCGATTGCCGCCACATCCTTATCGCCCCTGCCGGAAAGGCAGCAGATGATAATATCGTCCTTACTCAGTTTCGGTGCCTGCTCCATAACATAGGCAACGGCGTGCGCGCTTTCAATTGCGCAAATAATGCCCTCTGTTTTTGCTATGTATTCAAAGGCATTTACGGCTTCATCATCCGTTATCGGCACATATTGAGCCCTGCCGATATCCTTCAAATTGGCATGTTCCGGACCCACTCCGGGATAATCAAGACCGGCGGAAATGCTGTAAACCGGAGCGATTTGACCGTATTCGTTTTGGCAAAAATACGATTTCATTCCATGGAAAACACCCAGCGTGCCCGTTGCCATTGTGGCTGCGGTTTCGCCCGTGTTTACTCCCCTGCCTGCCGCCTCGCAGCCGGTGAGTTTAACTTCTTTATCATTTATAAAATTATAAAACATACCCATGGCATTTGAGCCGCCGCCCACACAGGCAACAACCTCACTTGGCAGCCTGCCCTCTTTTTCAAGAATTTGCTGCCTTGCCTCGCGGCTGATAACGCTTTGGAAATCGCGCACGATTGTAGGGAACGGGTGCGGTCCCATAACCGAGCCAAGAACATAAAGTGTGTCGTCCACCCTGGAGACCCATTCGCGCATTGCTTCGTTTACGGCGTCCTTAAGCGTTTTTGTGCCCGAATCAACCGGGTGCACCTTTGCGCCGAGCAATTCCATACGATAGCAATTAAGTGCCTGTCTTTCCGTATCCAGCCTGCCCATAAAAACTTCACATTCAAGCCCCATAAGAGCCGCCGCCGTGGCAGTGGCAACGCCGTGCTGACCGGCGCCCGTTTCAGCGATAACCCTGGTTTTGCCCATTTTTTTTGCAAGCAGGCATTGACCGAGCACATTGTTGATTTTGTGCGCGCCGGTGTGGTTTAAATCCTCGCGCTTAAAATAGATTTTTGCACCGCCGAGATCCTTTGTCATATTCTCGGCATAATAAAGCAGCGAAGGTCTGCCGGCATATTCCTTAAAAAGCGTATCGAGCTCATGCACGAAATCGGGGTCTTTTTTATAATGGTTATAAGCTTTTTCAAGCTTTATAATTTCATTCATCAGCGTTTCGGGCACATATTGCCCACCGTGAATTCCGAATCTGCCGTTACTCATTTCTTACAATCTCCATAATTCTTTTAATTTTTTCCTCATCCTTATATCCGCCCGTTTCCGCCGCCGAGGAAAGGTCAACGGCAAAGGGGTGCGCAGACGCAACCGCCGCGCTTAAATTATCCGCCGAAATTCCGCCTGCCAAAAAGAACGGCAAATCCGTTTTCGGAATGTTTTTCCAATCAAAAGCCTTGCCCGTGCCCGTGCCGGAATCAAAAAGCAGATAATCGGCATTGTAATCGCCGATGTTTTCGCAAACACCACCGCTGCAATTAAAATATTTAATCACGGGGGCGTTTATTGCGGCGCAAAATTCGGGGCTTTCAGAACCGTGAAGCTGCACCATATCGATTATGCCGCTTTGCACAAAGGAATCTATATTATCCTTATCATCATTCACAAACACGCCCACCGCTTTAATTTGCGGCGAAAGAGCGTTTTTCAGCTTTTTCACCGTTTCGCGCGATATGCTGCGCCGAAATCCGGGTGTGAGTATGAAACCTATAAAATCGGGCAAATACTTATTGACAATATCAACATCTTCAATTCTTTGAAGACCGCAAATTTTAATTTTCGTCACCGCGAAGCTCCTTTAAAGCCGCTGCGATATCGGGCGCACGCATAAGCGTTTCGCCTATCAAAACGGCGTCTGTTTTATTTTGCTCCAGCACGGTAATATCGGCGCGCGTTTTTATTCCGCTTTCTGACACAAACGCCGTTCCGCCCGGAATCATTCCGCGATAGCGGGTGGAATTATTAACATCAACGCTGAAATCCTTTAAATTCCTGTTGTTGACCCCGATAATCCTTGCGCCTGCCGAAAGTGCCGTTTCAACCTCGTACTCATCGTGAGCCTCCACAAGCGCACTTAATCCGAGTGCGTCGCAAACGGCGATATATTCCTTTATTTCCGCTTTTGAAAGCAATGCGCAAATCAAAAGCACCGCCGACGCGCCGAGCAATTTAGCCTCGAAAATCTGATAATCGCAAACTGTGAAATCCTTGCGCAGCACGGGAATCGAAACCTCGGCGGCGATTTTTTGCAAATATTCGTCGCATCCCAAAAACCATTGCGGCTCCGTGAGGCACGAAATGCAATCCGCGCCCGCGGCTTCATATTGCCGCGCAATTTCAAGAAAAGGAAATTCCGACGATATCAAGCCCTTTGAGGGGCTTGCCTTTTTTACCTCGCAAATATAAGAAAGACCGGGCTTTTTGAGTGCCTTTTCAAATTCAAAGCCGCCCTGCGGCATTGCAAGCGCACTTGCCTTAACGGCGGCAAGCGGTTTGCTTTTTATTATGCTTTCATACCGCGCGCTTGTGGCGGCGGCAATTTTATTCAATATATTCTCACTCATTGGTTATCCTGACAAATTCATCGAGCGCGTGCTTTGCCTTGCCGGAGGCAATTGCCTCCTCTGCTTTTTTTATACCCTCATCAAGTGTGATTTTGCCTTTTTCAGCCACAAAAATGCCTGCGCCGGCGTTAAGAAGCACGGCAATTTTTTGCGCATCCGTGCCGCCGCCCGAAAGCACATTTTTTGTGATTTCGGCATTTTCGGCAGGAGTTCCGCCGAGCAAATCGGCTTTTTTGCAACGCTTAAAACCAAACTGCTCGGGCGTGATTGTGTAATTCTTTATATTTTTGCCGCACACTTCGGCAACGTATGTTTCACCGCACGCGCTGATTTCATCCAAGGCGTCGCGACCGTAAACAACAAGCGCGTTTTCAACGCCGAGCTTAACAAGTGCCTTTGCAACCTTTTCAACATATTCCTCGCTGAAAACGCCGAGCACCATCATTTTTGCCGCCGCAGGATTGGTGAGCGGACCGAGAATGTTAAATACCGTTCTGATTCCGAGTTCCTTGCGAACGGGACCTACAAAGCGCATTGCACTGTGATATTTTTGAGCAAAAAGGAAGCCTATGTTATCCTGCTCAATCGACTTTTTCATAACATCGGTATCAGCATTTATGTTTACACCGAGCGCTTCAAGGCAATCCGCCGCGCCGCTGCCCGAGGAAGCGGCTCTGTTGCCGTGCTTTGCAATTTTAACACCTGCCGCGGCAAGCACAAATGCCGCCGTGGTGGAAATATTGAAACTGAGCGATTTATCGCCGCCGGTACCTACTATATCAAGCGTTTCAAACGGCAAATCCATTTTAAGAGCCTTGCCGCGCATACCGTCTGCACAGCCTGCTATTTCATCATCCGTTTCGCCCTTCATTGCAAGCGCCGTTAAAAAGGCAGAGATCAGCACAGGTGAGCATTCGCCGCCCATAATTTCCGATATTGCGGATTTTGCTTCATCATAGCTTAAATCCTGCTTTGCCGCAACCTTTGAAAGTAATTCCTTAATCATTATTTTGCCCTCCTAAAAAATTTTCAATAATGGTTTCGCCGCAAGGTGTTAAAATCGATTCAGGGTGAAACTGAAGCCCGTAAATCGGCAGGCTGCAATGCTGCACCGCCATTATTTCGCCGTCGTTTGTTTTTGCCGTTACCCTGAGGCAATCGGGCATTGTGCTTTCATCCGCCGCAAGGGAATGATAGCGCGCCACCTCAATTTCATCGGGAAGGCCTTTAAACAAAAGCGAATTATTATCAACCCTGCACAGACTTTGCTTGCCGTGCATAAGCTTTTTTGCATAAGTGATTTTTGCGCCGAACGCCTGGCATATTGATTGATGACCGAGGCAAACGCCGAGTATTTTTGAATATTCGCCAAGATTTTTTGCCACATCAACGCACACACCGGCATCCTTGGGTGCTTTGGGACCGGGCGAAAGTACAATATATTCGGGGGCGAGTGCTTTGATTTCAGCAACGCTCATTTCATCGTTTCTGATAACCTTTATATCGGGATTTATGCCGCCGATAAGCTGATAAAGATTATATGAAAAAGAATCATAATTATCTATTAAAAGAATCATTCGGCTTCACCTCCGCTGATTTTGAGTGCACTGACAACCGCGCCTGCTTTATTTATACATTCCCTGTTTTCCTTTTCGCCCACAGAATCAGCCACAATGCCTGCGCCGGAACGAACATAAACCCTGCCGCCCTTTTTATAAGCTATGCGGATTGCAATGCAGGTGTCTGCATTGCCGGTAAAATCGATATATCCGATTGCGCCGCCGTAAATGCCTCGGCGATTATTTTCAAGCTCGTTTATTATTTCCATGGCGCGGATTTTCGGTGCGCCGGAAAGCGTGCCTGCCGGAAGAACTGCATCTATTGCATCAAGTGCGGTTTTATCTTTTCTGATTTCGCCGCGCACGGTGGAACCTATGTGCATAACATGACTGAATTTCAAAATCGCATGATATTTTTCAACCTCAACACTGCCGAATTTGCTGATTTTGCCGAGATCGTTTCTGCCGAGATCCACAAGCATATTATGCTCGGCAAGCTCCTTTTCATCTGCCAAAAGCTCCGCTTCAAGGCGAGCATCCTCCTCCGCGGTTTTGCCGCGCGGTCTTGTGCCGGCAAGCGGATATGTGTAAAGCGTGCCCGATGTTAATTTAACAAGCGTTTCGGGCGACGCACCTGCTATTTCGATATCGTTTGAAGAAAAATAAAACATATATGGGCTTGGATTAAGGCGGCGCAAAACCTTGTAGGTTTCAAAAAGCGAGCCGCTCATTTCCGCCTCAAGCCTGTTTGAAATAACGGCTTGGAAAATATCGCCCTCTTTGATATAGCTTTTGGTTTTTTCAACCATTTCGCAATAACGCTCGGGGCTGAAAAGCGGCTTGAAATCCGATTTTAGGCATGGCTTTTCTATTTTTGCCGGTTTGCCGTTTTCGATAACATCACGCATTATTTCGATTTCCGAAACTGCCGCGGCGTAATTGCTTTCCAAATCCGCCGTTTGCATATTGCAAATCAAAAAAACGCAATCGTTTAAATTATCAAAAGCAACAACTTTATCAAACAGCATTAAATCCATATCTTTAAAATGCGCATCGTCTGCTGCGTCAAGCTTCAGCTTAGTTTCGGCATATTTGGCATAATCATAACCGAAATAGCCAACGAGACCGCCGGTGAATGTTGGCAAATCGTCAAAGCGCGGGCTTTTGTGCTCTGCCAGCATTTTCTGCACATATTTGCGGGGATTTGAATCGAAACGGCGCACGCCGAACGAATCCGTAATTTGCACAAGGCCGTCCTTACAGGTGATTTCCGCCTTTGGATCAAAGCCCAAAAAGGTGAAGCGACCCCAATTTTCCCTATCCTCGCAGGATTCGAGCATATAGCAATGCGAACTGATCGCCTTAAGCTTTTGCAACGCCTCAAGCGGCGAGGCGGAGCATTTTATTTTTGTCGAAAGCGGCACGGTTTTGTATTTCGCCGCAAGGCTTTTTACTTTTTCTATATTAGGTGTGATATTCATGGTTTCCTCCGTTTCGGCAACTGCCGTTTGCTTGCAGGCGGGAAAATAAAAAGCCCCGGCAAAAAATCACAAAAATGACTTTCTGCCGGGGACGAATAATTAAATTCGCGGTGCCACCCCGATTTGCGGACGATAAAATGAATAAATAAATCCGCACTCTCTGCAAGGTACAAACATACCTTCGGCCACTTACGCAGGCCCTGCGTTGCGCCATACTCGGCAAATGCCTTTGAGCGCACCCTCAGCGGTCCATTTGGCAAGTCGTTTACTGCCGCTTTCCAGCAACTGCGGCTCTCTGTGAGTTCGTTTCCTGCTTTTACCTCCGCCTCATCGGTTTAGGTGTTTAATTGTTAAAATTATGATATCACCGAAAAAAAGATTTGTCAATACTTTAAACCGATAAATTTTTCGACAGCGATTACAGTCGCCTGCTTAATTCGGAATATCAAACCCGATTTATTTTTATTCAAGCGGAATAAGCTTTCCGTTTTTTATTTTCGCATTTACGGTTTTGCCGCCGCGCAGTTTAACGCCCTTAACCACGCCGTTCCAATCCTCCGGCAATTTGCCACCTGCAATCAGCTCGCCGATGCCTGCCGTGAAGCCGTAGTTGCCGTCTATTTGGAAGGGGGGATGAGCACAGAAAAGATTCGGATAAGTGCCGCCGCCTTTTTTAAAGGCAAAGCGTGCATGAGGATTAACATAGCGCAGCTGATTTTTGATAAGCAAAGTCGCGTCCGCAGGCTGCTGCATTCTGCCGCGAAGGCAAAGCTTCCACGCAAGGCTCCAGCCGGTGCCGCCCGTGCCCCTTACCTTAAGGGATTTATCCGCAGCCGCTTTAAGTTCCTCGCTTGCCGGGTAAGATGAGGGATAAATGCAATAAAGATGGCTTAAATGCCTGTGCTCCGGCTCAACCTCGGCAAATTCCTCTGCCCATTCGGGAATTCTGCCGTCGCTTGCAGGTTTAACCTGCGCGATATGCGGAGCTTCAATGCCGAGCTCGCGGCAATTATTGAAGAAATCGTGCAGCATTTCACGATCCATTGACGGCATATATGTTACGCAAAAGCGTTTATCGCCGAGTTTATACGAATTTTCGGGAGAAATTGACGGGCAGGTTACAAGCTCACCGTCCTTTTCCACAAGAAATGCCTTATAAAATTCGCAAACCTTTTCAAACAGCGGCATAATTCTTGCCCTGTAATCAAGATCGTTTGTGTAAAGATAATGATCGTAAAGCATATTGAGGAACCACGGTAGGCTGGACGGCCAAAACGAATACGCCGTGCAGTTTTCCTTGCCCGTGGGGTTTGAAGCCGGCTGAGTGCAGCCCCACAAATCCGTGTTGTGGTGGGCGCAGCTGCCGGGGCAGTCATAATAATCACGAGCGGTTTTTTGCCCATTATACACCAGCTTTTCAACAAGAGCCACAAGCGGCTCAAAGCATTCGGAAAGATTGGCAGCATCCGTGCCCCAATAATTCATTTGGGTGTTTATATTTATCGTGTAATTAGAGCTCCACGGTGCGCGCAACTGATCGTTCCAAATACCTTGCAGGGTTGTTGCCTGCGTGCCGGGGCGCGAGCCGGAAACCGTTAAATACCTGCCGTATTGATAAAGCAGGGCAATAAGCCCGTTGTCACCGCTGCCCTTGCGGAAAAGCTTAAGCCTTTTATCCGTGGGTGCGTCGCTGCCCGTGCCCTCAAGTTTAAATTCAACCCTGTCGAAAAGGCTTTGAAAATCGCGCACATGCTCATTATAAAGTGCGCCAAAGGCCTTATCCGTTTTAAGCGGAAGCTCTGCTCGTTCAAAGCTGTTTGCATCGGGCGCGGATTTATAATCCACAAATGCCGTGGCAAGCGACACAAGAACTGTTATTTCCTTTTGATTTTTAACAAAAATGCAGCCGTCGTTAAACTTGGCTTCGCCGAGCACCTTGGCAATTCCGGTGAATTTCATACCCTTATTGCCGTACTGCACGGGATTGGGATCGTTGTAATAAACGGGATAACAAATTTCGGGGGCGCGCCCCTCCATAACAAGGCTTTTGCCCTTGCACGAAACATGTGTGTGCTTTATTTTGCTTGCAAACGAAATATTGCACGAAAAAGGATTTTCCGATTTGATATTAATAACAATAAGCTGCGCCGGGTGGCTTACAAAAACCGTTTCCTTGATACCGCCGAATTTAACGGTTGCAACACCCTTTGAAATATCAAGGCTGCGTTCATACCCGGTTCTTGAGGTTTTAGAGGCGTAATTTATAAGCAAATCACCGAACGGCAAATAAGCGTCGCTCCAATCGCCGTGCATATCCTCGTTTAAAATCTTTTGAGCCTGCGCAATATCACCTGAAAAAACGGCGTTTCTTACCTTTTCAAGATATTTATGGGCGGATTTATTGTTATTATCTTTCGGATAGCCGGACCACAACGAATCCTCGTTGAGCGCAATTCTTTCCGTTTTGGTGCCGCCAAACACCATTGCGCCCATTCTGCCGTTTCCGAGCGGCAAAGCTTCCTCAAAATATTTCGCGCTTTTTTTATAGTAAAGCATATTTTCCATGGCAAAACGCCTCCTGACTGTTTCTATAAATAATAATAATGCATATTAAAAAAAATTGCAATAAAAACGGCAATCACAACACTGAAAACGATAAAATTTTAACAATTTCAAAAACATGCTTGACTTAAAGCCGACTTTAAGTGTTACCATAAAATCAAATAAAGCATAAAGGAAGTAATTTTAGTGAAATATTCAAACGAAGCGGATTTTAACACTGCAAACAACTTCGGCAAGGGCAACGCAAACACTGCTTATGCACGGTATTTTATCGGCAACAGCTTTTTAAACCCGCTTACCGACCCCGAAAAAGCAAATCTTTTTTTAGCAAATGTTACATTTGAACCCGGCTGCCGTAACAATTGGCACATTCACCACGCAAGCAAGGGCGGCGGGCAGATTTTGATTTGCACCGCGGGCGAAGGTTGGTATCAGGAAGATGGCAAAAAGACCGTTTCGCTCAGCGAGGGCACGGTTATAGTTATTCCGCCCGAGGTTAAGCATTGGCACGGCGCGAAAAAGGACAGCTGGTTTTCGCACATTGCGGTTGAAGTGCCGGGCGAAAACACATCAAACGAATGGTGCGAGCCGGTTTCGGACGAAGAATACGGTAAATTATAATAAACAGAGGCGGCATATTCGCGCCTTATGATACGGAAAATATAAAAATATAAAGGAGAAATAATTATGGCAGTTAAACAAACGGCAGGCAGAGATCAGCTGGGTGATTTTGCGCCCAAATTCGCAGAAATTAACGACGATGTTTTGTTCGGCGAAGTTTGGAGCAGAGCGGATGCGCTTTCGCTTAGGGACAGATCCCTCGTTACCGTGACCGCGCTTATGGCGCAGGGACTGATTGACGATTCTTTCAGATACCATTTAATGACGGCAAAGGCAAACGGCATAACGAAAGAGGAAATTGCCGAAATCGTTACGCACGCGGCATTTTACTGCGGCTGGCCGAAAGCATGGGCGGTTTTTAAAATAGCAAAGGAAATTTGGAACGACTGATTAAACGGCAATGCGGCAAGAACTTTGCGCTCGTAACGCCGTTTTCACAAAACGGTTTTATAATCAATCGGATTTAATTTTAGCCCGATTAAATAAACGGGCACATTATAAGCAAAGGCACACGAAGCAAAACTTCGTGTGCCTTTTTATACATTATTATATATTGTTTAAGCGATATAAAACGCGCCGAAAATCAATTGCTGCTGCCCTTTGATTCCACAAGTTTACATTCAACATCAAATGTTTTGATTTGGTTGTTTTCAATTCTGGCAATGGTGAGAGTAACCGAGTCGCCGGGTTTACTGTCCGAAAGAACGGAGGTCATAACATCCGTATCCGTCATCGTGGTTCCGTTTATTGCAACAATCATATCATATTGTTTAATGTCCTTATCTGCCAAATCGGAATCGGAGTTAACCTCGCCGATAACCATTGTGCCGTTTGCATCCTTATAGCCTTTTTCGGCAAGCGCACTTAAAATTGCAGACGCATTTGAATAGCTTGAAATATTATTGTAGGTAATGCCAAGCTTTGCTCTGCCTTCCACATAGCCGGATTTAATAAGACTGTTTGCCGTGGAAACCGCAGTGTTGCTGGGAACGGCAAAGCCCATACCCTCATATTCCGTAGAGGCGATTTTTGATGAATTTATGCCGATAACCTGACCCTGCATATTAAAGAGCGCGCCGCCGCTGTTGCCGGGGTTGATTGCCGCATCTGTTTGGATACATTTATTATCATAACCGATTTTTGAAGAAACGGGGCGATCGATTGCGGAAACATAGCCGCTGGTTACGCTGTTCATAAATTCGATGCCGCCGGGGCAGCCGATTGCAACAACCTGCTCGCCGACCGCAACGGAATCGGAATTTGCAAAGGTGGCAATTTTAAGACCTGTTGCGTTTATTGAAAGCACGCCGATATCGGTTTGGCTGTCGTAAGCCACCATGGAGGCGTCATACTCGGTGCCGTCGTTAAGCGTTACCGTAAACGATGAGCCGCCGCTAATAACATGAGCGCAGGTCATAACATATGTTTTGCCGTTGTCCTCAAGCATAAGCACACCCGAGCCCTCGCTTGATTTTGTTTGACTGCTGCCCGAGGAGCTGCCGTCAGAACCGTAGCCGTAAAAGCTGCTGTAAGAGCTTGCCTGCGAATAAACGGTGATACCCACACAGGAATCCATATTGTTTTGCGCAACACCGGCAACGGTGTAGTTACCCGAACTGTCCTTAGTGGGCACAGAATCCTGATCCTCGGTTTGAACCTGAGCAGAGGAACTTGCCGTGGTGGTTTCCTTTGTGCCCGAGCTTGATTTTGAGCCGAACGAAGCAACAAGACCCACAACAAGGATTGCTGCGCAAATCGCAATAACAATGCATATTATTTTTGCGGTTTTATTATTCTTTTCCGGAATGGGATTGCCGTTTTCATCAAGCTTAACCGCTTTTGCTTTTTTTTCACGGTGCTTTTTCGGTTTTTGGTTTTGAGCGGGTTCGCCGCCCTGCGGCTGCCGGGTTTGCTGCTGCGGCGGAGTATAATAGCTGCCCTGCGAATAATTGTTTCCGCCCTGCGGATTTGAATATCCGGCACCGGAAGCTGCCGAATTATCGGCATATGCACCCGAATTGCCGCCTTGATTTGCGGCATTTGCATTATAGCCCTGTGCCGAATCAAAGCCGCTGCCCGGCTGAGGATTTTGGCTGCTTCCGTCTGCCGGCTTATAGGCATAGTGATAAGTTGTGTTTTCCTCCGTGGGAGGATTGGCTGCCGCGCCGTTTTCATCGGGGGCGGTGCCGTTGTTGTTTTCAAAATCGTTATTCATAAGTCCTGTCTCCTTAAATCCGTAATGTTTTTTGCCGCAAATTACGGTTTTTTGTGTTCTTTAATATAAACCGGGCTGAACTGCTTGGGAAGCGTCATTGAAAATTCTGCGCTGTCTTCGCTTTCACTTTTTGCGCTTACCCTGCCGCCGTGCATTTCCACCATTAGTTTAACAAGATAAAGCCCAAGCCCTGCGCCCTTTGCATCGAGGCTGCGGCTTTTATCCGCCTTATAAAATCTTTCAAACACTCTTGAAAGATCCTCTGCCTTAATGCCGGTGCCGCTGTTTTTGATAACAAGCGTGATTTGATTTGCCGAATCGGTAAGGCGCACCTCAATGTAGCCGCCCTCGTTTGTGAATTTAACAGCATTATCAACCAAATTATAAATTGATTGATATATCATATCGGGATCCGCCACAATATAGGTTGGTCTGAATTCGTCAAGACCGCGAATCTCAATATTTTTATTTTCTATTTTTTGCTCAAAGGTGAGCAATATGTGGATGATTTGATCCGATATATCATAGTTTGACGGCTTCATTTCAAGATCGCCGCTTTCGATTTTGCTCATATTGAGCATTGAAACCACAAGCCTTGAAAGCCTTTTAACTTCGCCGCTGACTATTTTTAAATAATAATCCTGCTTTTCGCGGGGAATAGTACCGTCCAAAATACCGTCTATAAACCCGGAAATCGAAGTCATCGGCGTTTTCAGCTCGTGCGACACATTTGAAACAAAGCTGCGCCGCGAGCTTTCAAGCACATCAAGAGCGTCTGCCATATCGTTAAACGCAGTGCCGAGGTCGGCTAACTCATCCTCACCCTCGACCTTAACTCTGTAAGAGAAATCGCCGACGGCAAATTGCTTTGCCGCACGGCTCATTTGCTGAAGCGGCGTAACCATTTTTTTCGTTAAATAATATATAAAGATGAATGCAAAAATAAGGCAGAAAAAAGCACAGAATAAAAATATTTTAAACACCGTGATTGAAAAATTCTGCACGCCGGCATTTGCAAGCGCAAAAACCGTGCCTATTATGCGCCCCTCCGAATAAATCGGAGTGCCCACAACAAAGCATTTTGTGCCGGATATTTTTGTTTTTTCAACTATGCTGCCCTGCTGATACACGGTGGAGAGGATATTGCTGCTTATGATGATGTTATCATGAACGCTGCATGCCGGAAAAACGCCGTAGCCCGGAGTTCCGACTGCCTTATCCCTGCAAAGGATTATATTACCCTCCGTGTCACACACAAACACATCCGCATTTATGGATTTTGAAACGGTGGCAAGAGTTTCGCACAGCAATTCTTTTTCAACTGAATAAGAGGTGTTCATATCCTGCGTTATCAGCGTGCCCTCAACCGTGGCGGCAATGGAACTTACATTGCTTTTAAGAAGCGTTGTGTTTTCATCAATCTCGTAGTGATTTACGAAAAGCATAAGCGCAGTGCCGAGCACGATAAGCACCGTTAAAAATATGGCTGCAAAGGTTAAAAAATATTTTGTGAAAATGTTTGGCTTAATATGCAAAAATTCGGCAAGCTTTATAATAGGCCGCTCGATTGTGCGATCGGCTTTTTTTGAGCCTTTTAATTTCTCCTGCATAATTCACCGATTATTCCTTGGTTTCAAACTTATAGCCTACGCCCCAAACGGTTTTGAGCGACCATTTATCCGAAACGCCCTCAAGCTTTTCGCGAAGCCTTTTAACGTGCACGTCAACCGTGCGCGAATCGCCGTAATAATCAAAGCCCCAAACCTCGTCCAAAAGCTGATCCCTTGTGTAAACCCTGTTGGGATTTGAAGCAAAGTGATAGATAAGTTCCAGTTCTTTCGGCGGAGTGTCAACAACAACGCCGTCTACCTTCATTTCATAGTTTTCGATATTTATTTCAAGTTTATCGTAGGAAACCGTTTTCTTTTCCTGAGCCGATGTGCTGCCCTCACCTTTTGAACGCCTGAGAACGGCTTTTATTCTTGCCATAACCTCTTTTGCGTCAAACGGCTTTGTAACATAATCGTCTGCTCCAAGTTCAAGACCGAGCACCTTGTCAAAGGTTTCGCCCTTTGCCGTGAGCATTATAATCGGCACGGATGAGGTTTTTCTGATTTCCCTGCAAACCTGCCAACCGTCCATTTTCGGAAGCATTATATCAAGCAGCACCAAATCGGGATTTTTTGCCGCAAAAGTGTCTACGGCAGCCTGCCCGTCGTTTGCAACGAAAGCCGTGTAGCCCTCGTTTTCAAGATAAAGCTTTAAAAGCTCGCAGATATTAAGATCGTCATCAACAACAAGTATTTTATTGCTCATAGTCGATTCTCCTTTCCTTTTGAGAAGATATTAACATTCGTTTTTGTTCATAATTTGATTTGCGCATTAACAAACAGTGAAATTTGTTAATAATTTCTGAATAAAATTTTTCACTTTTTTTTACCACACCTTGCCGCGCTTTTCACAGCTTTCAACAAAATCGATAAACTGGCGCGCACACCGGGGCGACCTGCCGCCCTTGCGCGAAGCCCATTGCTCCGCAACAAGGAAAAGCCTGTCTTCGTCCACGGCAAGATTTCTGTCTGCCGCGATTTTGGCAACAATATCAAGATAATCCTTTTTATCGGGATTAACAAAGGTGACGGATAGACCGAATCTGTCCGAAAGGCTCAACTGCTCCTGCATAATATCGTTTCTGTTTATATCGTTTTCGCGGTCTGAAAGACTTTCCTTAATAAGATGCCGCCTGTTTGATGTGGCATATATAATGGTGTTGTGCTTTCTGCCGCCGAGGCTGCCCTCCAATGCCGCTTTAAGCTCGCCAAAGGAATCGTCGTGTGAATCGAAATAAAGGTCGTCTATAAAAATAATAAACTTCATCGGGCAGGAAGCAAGTTGCTCGCGGATTATCGTTAAATCCGGAATATCGCTTTTTGTTATCTCTATCATACGCAGACCCTTGGCTGCATATTCGTTCAGCACCGCGTGCACGGTGGAACTTTTGCCCGTGCCTCTGTCGCCGTAAAGAAGCACATTGTTTGAGGGGTAGCCGTTTACGAAGCTTTCCGTGTTATCCACAACCTTTTGCCTTTGCAGCTCGTAATTTTTTAAATCCGAAAGCAAAATCGGATCTGTTTCGGCAAGAGGATAAAGGCTGTGATTGCGCCAGGTGAACGCGTTAAATTCCGAATACATACCGTAGCCGTGATTTTTGTGATATTCGATAAGCAGCGGCACCTGATTTTCCCAGCCGACCGTGAGCGGCAAAAGCGGCGCGCCCGTTTCCCATTGAGGCAGGGTTTTAAGCACTCCGCGCAGGCTTTCGCTTTCAACCGATTCGTAAATATCGGCAGGAGTTATGTTTGAAATTGCTTCCAGCTTTTGCAAATCGCTTTTAACGCCGTTTATAACCGCCTGCGGCAGTTCGTTTGCCTTGCCGCTTGCCGCGGCTTTGGTGAAAGCGTTGTCATCTATAAGTATAAGCTTTGAAACATATTCTTTAAACGATTTTTTCCTTGTTACTTTTCTGAAAAACTCGCTTTGGTTTTCAAGCACGGCTTCGTTGCCCACGCTTTGAAGCAGCTTCAACAGCGAAGCGATAACCTCATCCTTTTTTAAATCGTAAACACAAAGTGCCTCTATATAAAATCTGAGCTCCTGCGCTCTGTTCATATTTCATCATCCAATCATTGTTTTTAATATCTATAATATAAAACATTATAACATTATTTACAAGCAAATCACGCAATTTCGGTATTTTAAACAATAAAACACCCTGTATTCGGGTTGTTTGTTGTAAGATGTCCGACATATATTGACTTTGGAACGCCCGTTGTGTTATTATGTAGTCATACGGAAGGAGTGTCTATATGGCAAGATCCAAAATGCTGGCAGACAGTATCGCCCAGCGGATATCCAAAATGATAGATGAAGAGGGCAGATTTCAACCCGGAGACAAATTGCCCAACGAAAACGAATTTTCGGCAGAGCTCGGAGTGAGCCGTTCCACACTCAGAGAGGCTATAAAAATACTCGCCACCGGCGGTGCGCTCGAAATTCAGCGAGGCAAGGGCACATTCGTAACCGCCAACGCCGTTGTGCACGCAGACAGCTTAAACGACATCACCACAGGGCTTGAGGATTTGTTTGAAATGCGGCTGATGTTCGAGCCGGATTGCGCCTATCTTGCGGCTCAGCGTGCCACAGAGGAGGAAATCGCCACAATTTGCAAATGGGGCGAAGAGGTTGAAAAAAAGATTCTCAGCGGCGAGGACAGAACTTTTGAAGAGCAAAAATTTCACGAAAGCATCGCAAACGCAACGCATAATTCATTCGTGCAACAGTTTATGCCGATAATTTTCAACGCAATCAAAAAAGGTGTTATCGTTTTAATGAAAGATGAAAGCGTCAGCAGCGATAATATGAACGACGACCGCTTAATTATGGATTTTATCAAAAAGCGAAATGCAGACGGAGCGCGAACGGCAATGAGGCTGCATATAATTCATGCATTGGAGCATATTTGAAAAAAATTGCAATTATCTATTGACATTAGACAACAGACAAATTATAATGAGAATTGTTAAAGATACAGGCTGAGTGGTCATACAACTAAGCAGCCGCAAATCCTGTATAAATATAAAATATTATGGAGGAATTATTATGTCAACAGCAAGACTTTTCCATGAATCCGACTGCAACCTTGATTATCTTGCAGGCAAAACCGTTGCCATCATCGGCTACGGCTCACAGGGTCACGCACACGCACTTAACTTAAAAGAATCCGGAGTTCACGTTATCGTAGGTCTTTACGAGGGCAGCAAGTCCTGGAAAAAGGCAGAGGATCAGGGACTTGAGGTTTTCACAACCGCAGAGGCTTCCAAAAAAGCCGATATCATTATGTTCCTTATCAATGATGAGCTTCAGGCAGATGTTTACAAATCCGAAATCGAGCCCAACCTTGAAGAGGGCAATATGCTTATGTTTGCACACGGTTTCAACATTCATTTCGGCTGCATTAAGCCCCCGAAATTCGTTGATGTTACCATGATTGCTCCCAAAGCACCGGGTCACACCGTTCGCAGCGAGTATCAGGCAGGCAAAGGCACTCCTTGCCTTGTTGCAGTTGAGCAGGACGCAACAGGTCATGCTCTTGATATCGCCCTTGCATATTCACTTGCACTCGGCGGCGCACGCGCAGGCGTTCTTGAAACAACCTTCAGAACAGAAACCGAAACCGACCTCTTTGGTGAGCAGGCTGTTCTTTGCGGCGGTGTTTGCGCACTTATGCAGGCAGGCTTTGAAACTCTTTGCGAAGCAGGCTACGACCCCAGAAACGCTTACTTTGAGTGCATCCACGAAATGAAGCTTATCGTAGACCTTATTTATCAATCCGGCTTTGCAGGCATGAGATATTCAATCTCCAACACCGCAGAATACGGCGACTACATCACCGGTCCAAAGATTGTTACAGAAGACACCAAAAAGGCTATGAAAAAGATCCTTTCCGATATTCAGGACGGCTCTTTTGCAAAAGAATTCTTGCTTGATATGAGCCCTGCAGGTCGCCAGGTTCACTTTAAAGCTCTCAGAAAGCTTGCCGCAGAGCATCCCTCCGAAGCAGTCGGCAAGGAAGTTCGCAAACTCTATAGCTGGAACAACGAAGAAGATAAGCTTATCAATAACTGATTTTCTTCCCTTTCAATTGAATAAAATTTTAAGCAGTGCTTGCCAATCGGCTTGCACTGCTTTTCTTTTAGTGTCTTTAGACAGTTGAGCGCCGAAAGGAGCGAAACAAAGAACCACCCGCTATGCGGGTGGGTGATAAAAAGTTATACAAAAATAATCACCGACCATGTGATA
>CAVJZG010000027.1:0-17940 GCA_963654285.1 bacterium | reverse complement strand
CGGAAAAAGATGCGGGCGAATATTATGTTCGCATTCGCAGCTGGAAAAACTACCAAGGCAGCAAGATTTTCGGCGATTTTTCGGAGCCGTTTAAGGCGGCAACCGAACTTTAAGAATGAATAAGCGAAAAAAAGCGTGCGCGTTATCTTATGGTGGAAAATACGGTTATTTATGTGCACGGTTACGGTGTGTTACCAAATAAAGAAGTTGCGGTGTGGTTTAAAAAGTTGTTTGCGGCCGTTGCTGAAATCATAAAACAATAAAATGATTTTTGATGAGGGTAATTATTATATTAAAAGTGCAAAGTTGTAAGGACGAATGTTTTATATAATAAACATTACCGGCGGCGCTAAATTCAAAAACTGTGAAATTCAGCATGATTTTTGCTGATATTTTGGTAATGTATTCGGAAATCTTTACTGAAAACGGTAAAAGCTTTTGTCACATTCCCGAAAGTGACTTGAATTTCAAAAAATGTATGATTTTTTTGAATAATCCGTTGAAATTTTATTAAATATATGGTAAATTATATATGGCAGTAATGATATTTGCGGTATCCTTATTTGTCGGGAGATATTTTATCTTTCGATCTGCATGTGGGCTGCCGAATAGCTAACGGCAAGCCACGGAATTTGTAAGCCCGATAATCACGGGAAGCACTTTCATAAAAAACGGTGTCATTTTTATGGCGCCTTTTTTTATGTCTTCTTTTCGGGTATGTCAAAAATCAGCCGCCTCTTATGCCGTGTCTCGTGGGTTGATATGTTAAATTGCACAACTTATGCCGATATATTTTTATGTTTTGCGCCGTTGAAATGATGAAACGGTAGTGATAAAATATATTTATATTTTGCAATTGCAATAATTGAAAGAGGTAATTTTATGGGAAACAGCTTTATTATGCCGGGCAGAATCGTTTACGGCGAAAATGCGCTTGAAAACGCCAAGCCGCTTCTTGCCGGATTGGGCAAAAAAGCACTTATCGTAACCGATGAATTTATGGTTAAATTCGGAAATGTTAAATATGTTTCCGATATTTTGGAACAGCTCGAAATTGAATATTCGGTTTTCAGCGGCGTTAATTCCGAACCAACGGATATTATAATCGATTTGGGCTTAAAGCAATATGTTAATGATGATTGCGATTTCTTAATCGCGGTAGGCGGCGGTTCACCGATAGACGCAATGAAAGCCATAGGCGCAGTTGCTACAAACGGCGGCGAGATTGATGATTACTACGGCAAAATAATCGAAATTCCCACTCCGCCGATGGTTGCAGTGCCCACAACAAGCGGCACGGGCTCTGAAGCTACACAATTCACAATAATCACAAACACCAAGGCAGATGTTAAAATGCTGCTTAAAGGACCGGTTTTGATGCCTCATCTTGCGATAGACGATCCCAAGTTTACCTTAACGGCTCCCGCTTCGGTAACCGCGGCAACCGGTCTGGATGCTCTTTGCCATGCCACGGAGGCATACACCTCAAGAAAGGCTCAGCCGCTTACGGATGATTTGGCAATCAGTGCCACAAAAAGAATTTTCAAAAATCTGCCGATTGTTTATACCGAACCCGACAATATCAAAGCGCGCGAGGAAATGAGTCTTGCCGCATTGGAAGCGGGCGTGGCGTTCAACAATGCTTCTGTAACGATCATTCATGGCATGAGCCGACCAATCGGTGCGCTTTTTCATGTGCCGCACGGGATTTCAAATGCAATGCTTATCGGCGAATGCTATAAATTTGCGATAGACGGTGCTTATTCACGCTTTGCAGAACTCGGCAGGGCAGTCGGCGCAGCATCTGCGGAAAGCGGTGACAAAGAGGCTGCCGAGGCATTTCTCGCAGGTTGCCTTAAGCTTTGCGAAATTTGCAATATTCCGACCCTTGAAGGCTTTGGAATAGACCGTGATAAATTCTTTGCCTCTATGGATAAAATGGCAGACGACGCACTTGCCTCCGGCTCACCGGCAAACACAATCAAGCCTGTTACAAAGGAAGATATTCTTCAAATCTATAAAAATCTTTGGAAATAATTTAAAAGCGGTTTGCATAGTCTGAATAATTGTGATTTATGCTTTTGCCGCCGATTCGCCTAAGTGTTTAACTGCAATTTATATGGTACGGTTTGTTTTGCTTAAAAACTGTTTTGCAGGCAAAATCGAAAAACATTTGCACTGCGAAAGGATATATTAAATGTGGATTCTTCAAAAGTAACCGCCGTAGTCGGCTTACCTTCAATTGTTTGGTATGTTCTTATTGTTATAGGCAGCATGAAAATGTTTGAAAAAGCAGGCAAATCACCGATTTTGGCGATTATTCCAATTGTTAATTTTTTCGTGCTTGTTGACGCGGTAACAAACGGCAAACGGTATAAAGCCCTTTGGATAATTGTTCCTATTGCCGATATTGTTTTCTTGATTAAATTTTCAATCAAAACCGCAAAGTGCTACGGCTACGGAACAGGCTTCGGAATTTTGAGCATTTTTTTCCGTATATTTGCACGCTTGTTACGGGTCTTTCTGATAAGCAGTTTTATTATACGGAAGACTGACAATTCCAAAAATCTTAGTAAAAATTTAAGCAGGCAAACCGCAAAGTTTTTTGGTTGCCTGCTTTTTTGCGCATATCGCTTATCTGTATTTTAAAATATTGCCGTTAACGTTGTTTACGATAAAATTTGCAATGTATTTGGGCGATTGCTTTGCGCCGGATTTAACCCAGGATTTTATAACGGCAAGCCCTCCGTTTGCCACAAAGGTGTAAAGAAAATCAAGGCTTTCTGCATCCGTGCAGCCGTCTTCAGTCCACAGCTTAATAAATTGCGGGCGCGCAAGCTCGATTATGTGCCCCGTAAATTCATTGTTGCTTTCGGAAAAAATTATTTCGCAGTAATCAAGGTTGTTTTTAACAAATTCGCAAACTGTCACGAAAAAACCCTCAAGCGAATCTTGATTTGTGAAGCCGGTTATGTTTTTCATAATGCTTGCGGCAAATTCGTTTTTAATTTCTTCCGTCAGGCTGCTTATGTTCTCATAGTGCGAATAAAATGTGGCACGGTTGATATGCGCATTTTGGCACAATTCCTTAACTGTGATTTTATTTGCGCTTTTTTTCTTTAAAAGATTAAGCAGGCTTTGCCTGATAAGCATTTTCGTTATTTTAATTCTGTAATCGTTTTGCATTTTTAATCACCAAAGCTTTTACGGCAACACTTTTGTTTAATATGTTGTTTTTCTTTCATCAGCCGTTTTTTTATCGGTTGAAGATTATGTTTGCATAAAGTATAATACAATTGTGTAAATAAATCAACACGGTGTTGATTTATGCGCGCAAAGGGGTTAAACAGTCGGACACGACTCCAGACTGCTTAAAATTTGTGTTGTGGAGATTATTATGGAAAAAACGAAAAAAAGCTTTTGGGATAAGCCTTTTTTAAACAGTAAAATCAAAACAAGGAATGTTTCAAAAAGCGAAAAATGGATAGGGTATTTGCTTGCGCCGCTCGGACCGTTTCTTTTTCAGGCACTTGTTGCGCAATATCTTAATGTTTACTACACTGATGTTATGGGTGCTTCGGTTTGGCTCGGCGGGGGCTTTTTGGTGATGTATCCGATTGTGTCCAAAATATTGGATGCGATAACGAATGTTATAATGGGCATTGTGATAGATCGCACAAAAACCAAGCAGGGCAAGTTGAGACCGTATATTTTGATTTCGGCACCGCTTATCACAATTTCGGGTGTTTTGCTTTTTACAATTCCCGAAATGAGCGAAACGGGAAAGGTTATTTGGGTAATGCTTTCCTATAATTTTTATTGCGCCGTGGCATACACAATGTTTTTCATAAGCAGCAATCTGCTTGTGCCCAATGCTTCAAGAAACACCATGCAGCGCACGCAGCTGAGCGTGTTTAACAACATCGCGAATGTTGCAGGCACGGGAATAATCGTGGCACTTATCATTCCCATGGCTGTTATGCCTGCAATCGGAATTGATAAAGATAAATGGATTTTTGTTATGAGCATCTTTGCCGTGTTGGCGTTTCCCCTGATTATTCTTATGTATTATTACACAAGGGAAAGAGTAACGGAAGAGGATTTTAACGCCTCGGCAATCGAAAATGTGCCGCTTTCAAAGCAAATACGCGCAATGGTTACGGATAAATATTGGGTGCTTATAATGCTGTTTTACCTGATATTCAATATTTGCGGCAATTGCAGAAACATTGCTCTGCCTTATTATTGCAATTGGGTGCTCGGCACTTACAGCGACGGAATAACGCAAACCTTGGTAAACGCCCTCGGTGGGCTTCCCATGGGAATAGGCATGCTTATCGTGTGGCCGCTTGCAAAAAAATTCGGCAAAAAGAATATAACCGCCGTAGGATTGGTGATTTATTCTGTGGGTTCGCTGATTTGCTTTATTTTTCCGAAAAATATGATTATCGTTTTGGTTGGGCAATTCATTAAAAATATGGGTTATGTGCCGATTGCTTATATTTTTATGTCGCTCATTGCGGACATTCTTGATAATATAGAATATGAAAAAGGCTTTAGGGTGGATGGAATTTCCGGCTCGGTTTACACGATTATAGCTACGGTTTCCGCCGGTATTGCCACGTCGATATTTAATATGATGCTTTCAAAAACCGGCTATACTGCGCCTTATGAGGTTTCGCCCGGTGTGTTTAACACGCAAAGCGCACAGTGCCAATCTGCAATCACGTGGTGCTTTTTGGGCTTTGAAGCCATTGCCGGAATAGTGCTTGCCGTAATGGTTTCGCAAATAAAGGTTGAAAGAAATCTTGCAGAAGTTACCCGAGGGCTTATGGAACGCAAAAAGCAGCGCGCTGCCGAAAACGGCGAGGAATGGATAGACCCCGTTGAAGCTGCGAAGCGCGAGGAAGAGGAAAACAACGCTTTAATCGAGCAGGCGCGAATTGAAAAGCTGAAGAATAAATGCGAAAAAAAAGGTTTGAATTTTGAAACGGAAAACGAAAAGTATTTGGCAAAGCACAAGAAAAAATAGCGTTGCAATCACTTTAGCTCGGAAACGGCAAACACCCCGCCGTTTCCGAGCTTTTCCGTTTAAGCTATAATAGAGTTAAGTGGCAGCAAAACAAATGCTTGCCGACCGCATTTTTATTGTGATATAATCAAGGAAAACAGTTGTAAGGTTTTGCATATTGAAAAACGGCACGCTCAATTGTGCGTTTGAGGTTTGATTATGACATATATTTATCATTACGCCTCGCCTCTTGGCGGAATAACAATGGCAAGCAACGGCACAGAACTTATCGGTTTGTGGATTGACGGGCAAAAGCATTTTTCCGCAACGCTTAAGGGCAAAATTGTCGAGAAATCACTCCCGATATTTGATGAAACATCAAAATGGCTTGATCTTTATTTCGGCGGAAAAAAGCCTGGATTTATTCCGCCGCTTTTAATTACGGGTACGCCTTTTCAAAAAGCCGTGGCGGAAATTATGCTTTCAATTCCTTACGGTCAAACGGTAACATACGGCGAGATAGCGGATGAAATTGCGGTTCAAATGTGTATTCCCCAAATGTCTGCCCAAGCGGTCGGCGGTGCAGTTGCACATAATCCCATATCGATTATTGTTCCCTGTCATAGGGTTGTGGGTGCAAACGGCAATCTTACGGGTTATGCCGGCGGAATTGACAAAAAAATTTGGCTTTTGAAATCGGAGGGAATTGATGTGTCGAACTTTTTAAATTCGACTAAGCAATACTCTTAAAAAATTTTGTTTTCTTAACGGCGTGTGCGATTGCTTGAATAACAGGTGCCGAGAGTAAAACGGCGGCAACTGTGCAAATGCCGAATTTGCCGCTACGCAAAGCTCCTGCAATTACCATTAAAACATCAAGCACCATCCGTATGGGTTTGACTTTCTGATTGTTCTTTTCGGCAAGTGAAAAGGTGACCGCCTCGTATGAACCTCCTGCCAAAGTATCGCCGGCGTTGCGCAGCCGAAGTCGGAACCTATTGCAAGGGTAATTCCGTAAGCGGATATAATTGAACAGATGATAACTGTAAATGTTTTTGTTGAATATTTCTGATTTCGTTTTTCACCGCAAAAAATATGACTGCAAATTTTGCTGTTATGTTTAGAAACAGTAAAATTTACAGTATTCATCAGCCGAGACAGCTTTGATTTTTTTTGATTGTACACCTAAGCTTTCATAAAGTTAACGGTTCAAAGCTTGCCTTTTGTATTCGCTTGGGGATTTGCCGTATCGCTTTTTAAACGCTTCGGCATAATAACTGCTGCTCGAAAAACCGACGGTGTGCGCAATTTCGGTTATTGCAGTATCGGTGTTTTTCAGATACCAGGTGCTTTGGTGCAGGCGGTATTGAATTAAATATGCATTTGGTGTTATGCCGATGTGTTTTTCAAACAGCTTGCAACATTTGCTTTGTCCGACTGCTCCGGATTTTGCGATGTCGCCGAGGGAGATTTTTTCTTTATATGATTTTTGGATAAAACCAATCATATTTTTTAAGATAATTAAATCGCCGCTTTGAATTCTTTTTTCGGATTGAGCTTTTGTGTTGCTGAAAATGAGCGACCATATTTTTAAAAAGCAAGCTGATATTTTAAGTACGCCAGAAGCGTCGCTTTTGCAGTTGTATATATTTGATATTTCACTTAATATTTCGCTTTGCCAATCGAAATCGGCGGTGAGTTTTAAATACGGAACGCTTTGATTTTTTAAAAGCGGCAAAACATAATCCTGTTCAAATGCCTGCGAAATGCAAAGCATAATCGGATGAATTAGGATGCAAACAAATTCGCACTCGCTTTTGGTTTTTGAAAAGCCGCAGTGCAGCTGATTTGAATTCACGAAAATACCGTCGCCTTGCTTTACAGTCACGGTTTCGCCGTTGATATTGTAATTCATTTCGCCGCGAAAAACCGAAATGAATTCAATATCATCGTGCCAATGGGGCGGTGCTTCAAAATTTTCGTAGGAGGAAAGCAGCGCTTTTCGCATGTAAATAGGGAATTTTTCAAAATTATAATGCACAATTTCCGAGCGGTCATCTTTCATGTCAACCGACAGCATATTATCACCTCGCAGGATTGTTATAATAATGCGCAGAATACTGATTGAATAATGGCTATATTCACGATATAATTATAATGTTGAATGGCGATAGTGTCAATGCGGGGTGAAAAGTTTGCATATAAAAGCCTCTGATTTTTCAAAAAAGCTAATCACTCTTCTTTTTCCGATTGCGTTTCAGCAATTTATGCTTGCACTCGTCAGCGCGTCCGACGCCGTAATGCTCGGAATGCTCAATCAAAATGCTTTATCTGCAGTGTCGCTTGCTTGTCAGGTGACTTTTGTGGAAAATCTGTTTTTCGCCGCAGTAACAATCGGTCTTTCTATGTTTGCCGCACAATATTGGGGCAAAAATGATGCGGAGTCGGTTGAAAAAATATTTGCTTATGTAATGAAAATCACGGCAATTGTTTCTTTTGCCTTTTTTATTGCGGGGCTGTGTGCTCCAAAAGCTTTGATGCATATTTTTACAAATGACGAAGCGTTGGTTGATGGCGGAATGATTTATCTGCGATCGGTATCACCGTCATTTTTTTTAACAGGAATATCGCAAATATATCTTTGCATTCTTAAAAATACGGGCAAGGCAGCAAAATCAAGCCTTATCAGTTCAGTGAGCGTGATCGTTAATATTGTGCTGAATGCAATTTTCATTTTCGGATTATTCGGATTTCATAAGCTTGAAATTGCCGGAGCCGCGCTTGCAACCGATATTGCAAGGGTGATTGAAGTTGCTTGGTGTGTTGTTGAAACAACCAAGCGCGGCGGTGCAAAGTTGAAAATGCTTTATGTTTTGAGTAATGATAAGTGTCTTGGCGGTGATTTTTGGAAATATACGCTGCCTGTTTTGGGCAATGAATTTGTTTGGGGACTCGGGTTTACAATGTATTCTGTGATAATGGGACACTTGGGGACAGACGCCGTGGCGGCAAATTCCGTTGCAAATATCGTAAAAAATCTAGCGGCTTGCTTTTGCCTCGGTCTCGGAAGCGGCGGCGGAATTATGGTCGGTAACGAGCTTGGTGCAGGGAAATCGGAACTTGCAAAAGAATACGGTCGGAAGCTGTGTAAGCTGTCAATCATTTGCGGTGCGGTATCAGGCGTGCTTTTGCTTTCCGCATCTCCGCTGATTTTATCCGTCGGCAATTTGAGCGGGAAAGCAAACGGGTATTTGAAATATATGCTTATTATGTGCTCTTACTATATGATAGGCAAATCAATAAACGGCACCACCATTGCCGGGATTTTCTGCGCCGGCGGCGATTCAAAATTCGGCTTTTTGTGCGACGCAATAACTATGTGGTGCATTACCGTGCCACTTGGCATGATTGCTGCTTTTGTTTTGAAATTACCCGTGCTTGCCGTGTATTTTATTGTGAATCTTGATGAAATCGTGAAATTGCCGGCAGTTTATCGGCATTATAAAAAATATAAATGGGTTAGAGATTTAACCGTTAAAACGGAGGTATGATTTATGTATAATAATATCAGCGATTGGGACAGAATGGTTTCCGGAAAACTTTATAATTCCTCAAGCAAGGATATTTTTAAGCAGCATGCGCTCGGGCTTACAAGGTGCGACCGTTTTAACAAAATCGCTGTTTGGCGATTTAAAACGAAGCAGCGCGCGCTTGAAAGGCTGATTCCGTCTGCAAAAGGCAAAGACTTATTTGCGTTTGCTCCGCTTTATTGCGAATACGGAGTGAATATCCATGTTGGTAAGGGTTGCTTTGTGAATTACAACTGTACATTTCTTGATGTGGCTCCGATAACTCTCGGAAACGGCGTTTGGATCGGCGCAAATGTAACGCTCGCAACACCCAATCATCCATTTATTGCCGAGGAACGTTTACCTGCCGATTATCCGGACGGCAATCACGATCTTGAATATGCAATGCCGATTACGATTAAAGATAATTGCTGGATTTGCTCAAGCGTAACGATTTGCGGCGGGGTAACAATCGGCGAAAACTGCATTGTTGCCGCAGGCGCAGTGGTAAACAGGGATGTTCCGCCAAACAGTATAGTGGCAGGCGTGCCGGCAAAGGTTGTTCGTCAAATAGATGAGAACGACAGAATAAACGTGTGGGAAACATATGAAAAAAATGAAATCCCGCTCTCTATAAGAAAAAAGTGATTTATTATGTGCCTGTAAACGGAAATTTGAGAAGCCCTCTGATGTGTATCCATCAGAGGGCTTCGTGTTGAGTGTGGTATTTATTGCAAGTGATTATTTTGTTTGTTCGTCAACAAACGGGATAAGGTGATTATCGAGCAAATCCTTTGCCAGCGCTCTTTTTTCATCATTCCATCTGTTTGCTCTGAGCATTGAAACTGCACATCTGAACCAAGCAAGGGGATAGAGCCATTTTAAATCGGCATTCTTTTTGGCAGCTTCTTCAAACGGCTCGCCGTAATATTTCAACATAAATTTGTTGAAAATTTCAGCTACCTGTTCGCTCGGCATTTTATAAAATGTGTTAATTTCTCCCGGAGCCGGATTGCCGTATTGCATTGAGAATATGATTCTTGAAATATCAAACAGCGGTGTGCCCACACCGAGCTCGCCCATGTCGATAAGCAAGCAATCGTTGTTTTCCACCATTATATTATTAAGATTTAAATCGCCGTGAATGCAATTGTTGTCGTTTGGAACGATATCCAAAAACTTGTTTAAATATTCTCTTTCACGATCGTCAATTGTTGTAAGCTTATCTATATCAGCGCGGTTGGCAACTTTAAAATCGGGGATTTCGGGGTCATCAATTTTGATTGAGCCAACCCTTTTGCACATATCCGCATACATTTCAACATATTTATCAACATTGGCATAATCTTGCCTGATAAGCTCACCGAGAGTTTTTGATTTTATAAGCTCATACATAACGCCGGTTCTGCCGTTGCATTCAACAATATCATATGAAATTGCGGTGGGCACGCCCATTACAAAAGCTTTTTTTGCAAAAGCTTTTTCCTTTTCGATTTCCTCATTGTCAACATGAGAATAATATAATTTAACGATTGTTTCGTCGTCCACACGGTAGCACTCGCCGCAGGCGCCTGCGCCGATAAGTTCGCAACCGTCAATATTTATTTGTCGAACGCTACCCTCGATATCCATTATTTCCGAAAAACCCGTAACATCAAACACGCTTTTAACATCATTGTTAACGCCGGTTACCTTAAACGGCTTTGAAGCGCATCTTTTTTTTGCGCCGAGAATTACACGAAGCCCTGCCGAGGAAATAAATTCAAGCTCAGTTGCATCTATTATAATTCCGTCAGTATCTCCCGGTCTGTCGGCAATTGCCTCTTCAAATTTTCCCGCATTTGCAGAGGTGATGCTGCCCGATACAAACACATATGTAAGATTGTTTTTTGTTTCAACTTTTACGCTCATAATATATCTCCCGTATTTAAAAAATTTCTGTTACGATTTGTTTGAATTCCTGATACATAGGCAAATCTTCGAGTGACTTTAATGCGTCAACAAGCTCTGTGTAAAGCCACTTTTGTTTGTCCTTTCCATATCTGAATATGGACCAAGTATCATCGCCGTTTATTTCAATTGAGCTTTTTATATCCGTCACATTAGCCAATTTGTCGGCACAAATCAGCATTTTGATGTTGCGATCGTCTGTGTTTTTTAAAAACTCTATTGTTGATTTTTTTCGTTCTTTCCAAGACAATTTTTTGTCCTCGGTGTCGCTTAAAACCAATTTTGCAATGTTTTCGCCGAATTCCTCTTGCAATTCATCGTAAGACACTGTCGTGTCCTCAACAGTGTCATGAAGCAGCCCGGCGCAGATTAAATCGTCGTCCGCTCCGCTTTTTGCAAGATTTATTGCGACGGAAACCGGATGGTATATATATGGCTTACCATCCTTCCTTTTTTGGTTTTTGTGCGCCTCAATTGCAAAAACTAATGCATTGTCGTACAAACCATCAACTCCATTCTATTTTAAATCAACCGTAATATTCAAATTATTTTCGGCATTTTCATATTTATAATTAATTGACGAAGACATTTTTTTGACCATAAATATACCAAGCCCGCCGATTTCCCTTTCTTCTGCCGAAAGAGCGATATCCGGCTCCTTGCTCGCAGTCGGGTCGTACGGCTCACCGTTGTCCGTAAATGTCAGCAGCAGTTGCTCGTTTTGAAGCGAGTAACTGACAGTAAGCCTTGTTGCACAACTGTATTTCAATATATTTGAATAGATTTCATCAATTATTACGCTGATTTTATTGAGAACGCTTTTTGAAACATTGATTTCTTTGAGCGTTTTACAAATATAGTCGTTAATCCGCTCAAGTGCCTTTGAATCGGGGTAAACGGTTATGCTGTTGGCATTTTTCATATAATTAAGCCTGAATGACAGCATCGTCATATCGTCGCTTTGTTCCGCGTCTTTTGCAAATGTGTTTACATCGCTTTCAATTTGCTTGCAAATAATCTCGGGTGAAGCGCCGTTTAAATTTTGCATGCTCTTTAGCAGGCGATTGTCGCCGAAAAGCTTTCCGTTAACATCGTTTGCCTCAGTTACGCCGTCGGTATATAAATAGATTTCATCGCCCGGATTAAGCCATAATTCATATTTTTTGTAAACGGTGCAATCCATTCCTGCCAAAATGAAGTTTGGCTTTGTTTTTAAATATTCAAAATTGCCGTTTTTTCTGCATATAAGCGGTGGATTATGACCGGCGTTTACAAATGCCATATGCCCCGTTTCAAGGTTTACAACCCCCATCCACGCTGTTACAAACATACCTGCGTCATTGCTTCGGCAAAGTTTTTCGTTTGTTTCGTTAAACACGGTGTCAACCGTTTTCCCGCTTTCGGCAAGGCTTTTGATAAGTGTTTTGCTTGCCATCATAAACATTGCCGCCGGAATGCCTTTTCCGGAAACATCCGCAATCAAAAATGCGAAATGGTTGTTATCGGTAAAGTAAAAATCGTAAAAATCGCCGCCAACCTCTTTTGCAGTGTTCATTAGAGCGTATATTTCAAAATCGTCGCGCTTCGGAAACGGCGGGAAAATAAACGGAACGGCGGATTTTTGAATTTGCCTTGAAAGTTTAAGCTCCTGCTCGATTCGGTTTTTTGCTTCCGAAATGTAATTTTTTAATGTGTCTACCGTTGAATTTATATCGTCGGAAAGATTCGAAAATTCATAGCTGCTTCTTACATTGAGTTTGGTGTCCAAATTGCCCTGAACGATTTTTTCAAGCCCTTCGTTTATTTGTTCGATTTTTTCAATGAATTTTATTCTTGTAATTTGATAAACAAGACAGAAAACAGTGATGTAAATCAATGTTTCCATAAATAAAATCATATATAGTGTTACATTGCTTGAAAGGTCGGCTTCCTCGGCAGACATATATGTGAATATATAATAGTCCGAATACGCACGGTATTCGCAATACATTGTTTCGCCGTTGATTTCGGTTTTGTAAAAAGTGTTTTCTTTAAGGGAGGATTTCAGTTCGAGATAAAGATTGTTGTAATTTTCAATTTCAATCGGCTCGCCTTCCTTGCTTGCTGCAAGTAGGTTGCCGCTTTTATCGCAAAGAAGCACGCCGCCGGATTGACCGGTTCTCCAATGCGAAAGCCTGTCTGTTACGCCGTTTCTTTCTATTTCCTGCGTAACATCCGATAAGTTTGAAGAAAGCATGGATTTCGCTTCGCTTTTGGAAACGCTTGTGTTAATGGCATATGTTATGGAACAGGTGATTGCAAAAAGAATAAAAACGCATATGAATAAAGCATTCAAAAAGCTTTTAACAATTCTTTGCGGTTTTTCGATTTTAAAATTTGATTTTCTTGCAGGGAGCACGGCAAGCCCTGTTGCAATAACATTGCAAATAATCATGGGCGCAGTGCATTTTTGCACAAATTCAAATGCAATGCTCATGTTGTCCATATTTGTAAGCAGCACAAGCAGCATATGCAACACTTCGGTTCCGAGTGCGATGGCTATGGCAAAATTGGCAGACGGTCTTTGCTTTTTAAACATAATTTTGCGAAGATTTGCCGCCGTTAAGCCTGCAATTATCGTTGCGAGTGAGCAGGCAAGCCTTGTTACTTCGCCGCCGCCCCAATATACGCTGAACCATCTTTCAACGCCGCCGATTAAGCCGGCAATTATGCCGGACGGACCGCCGAAAACAAGTCCGGCAACAATGGGCGCAGTGTCGCGCACATTGATTACCGCGCCGTTAATATCAACGCCGAATTCCGTGCAGCTGATTGCATATATGCCGAATATAATGCCGACTGTAATTTGCTTTGCGGCATATGGCATGTTCTTAATTTTATCGGTTTTTTCTAATTTTAAAAGAATTATTGTTAATAACGCCGGAATAACCGTGGCGATTGCAAGATACAGCAAGTGGAATTCATCTCCTTTAATAAAACGGGACCGATGTGAAACGGTTTATTTTATATTAAATGCCTGAATTTTATGCTTCGTTAAGGAAATCCAGGCAACGTTGTTTGTAATCGGGTGCTTCGTCATATACGGCATGACCGAAATTTTTGCCGTAAATGTATAATTTGCACTTCAGTGCCTCGGCAATATTACGGGATGCGTCTGCCGTTGCAACTTTATCTCCCTCGCAACCTATAACAAACACAGGGCATTTTATGCCTGAAATCTCACTGCTGCAATCATATGATTTGCACGCTTTTGCCAAAATTAAGAATCTGCGATATTCCTCATCGGTAATTCCTGCTTCCGATGAAATCATAATTTCTTTGAAGGCTGCCAATGTTTGCTCCGAATAGACTTTGGTGATAAAACTTGAAATCAGCTCGGTTTCGTCTTTTTTTTCTGCAAAGTCAATCCATTCGTCAACAGCGCCGTTAAATGTTTCATTTGGCCTTGCAAGGGTTGAGGCAAGAATTATTTTGTTCACAGAATCGGGATGTTCGATTGCCAAATACAATGCAATCATGCCGCCTTGGGAGGCACCGAATATGTCGGCGCTTTGAATACCCAATTCCTGCATTTTTTGAGCCGTATCCTCTGCCATATCCTTTACGGTGTAACCGTTTTTTAGATTTTTGCTTCTGTCGAAAACATACACCGTGTATGTGTCGGCAAAGCATTTATACGCTTCTTTAATTGCTTCTTCATAGCGTATAATGCTGTGTATTGAAAGCCCGGGAATGATTACGAAATTCTTTTTCCCGTCGCCGAATTTGATATAATTCATATTGTTTTCCATATGCTTTACAGTGGTGAAAATTTGTATAACAATTATCGGTCAATTTATCTTAGTAGTATAACATATGCAAATATTGATGTCAACTTAGCTTAAAAATTTTAGATAATAAATAAGAAATCAGAATATTTTATTTTGACCGCTTTATTTATTTTTTTGGCTGTTTTATTGCATTTCGTGTATGATGGTGGTAAAATATAAAGAACTTTTTAGCTATGAGAAGGCGTAATTGAACACAATAAGTTTTAAAATATATCGGGTTCAAATCACGCCCGTTCAACAGAAATTATTAGTAAAACAAAGCAGAAAATAAAAAGAAAGGGGTATGATTTGCTTTTGACCGAATCATACAAGGGATTTTCTATGAACAAAAAAAGAAGCATATTCGTTAGAATACTTTGCGTGGTTATGCTTGCTGTTTTGTGCTTGAGCGTACCGTACACTGTATTTGCGGAAACAACGCAGGAAACCGCTTCGTCTTCCGAATCCGAAGAGGAAGTGTGGGCTGCCCTTGCGGGAAAAACAGCCGGTGTAATGACCGGAACACCGCAAGACCAAATTATTTTGTCCAAGGTGCCGGATGCAAAAATTCAGTATTTTAACAGTATCACGGATGTTGCATTGGCTCTGCAGAAAAAGAAGATTGATTTTGCGGGTCTTCCAACTGTCAGCTACTACACACTTGCTCAGCAATATGAAGGCTTCGGATATTTGGACGCGGCTTTTGCCGTTTATGATATCGGCACGGTTTTTGCAAAGAATGAAAAGAGTGAACCTGTTCGCTTGCAACTCAATGAATATATTGCCGAATTAAAATCAAGCGGCAAACTGCAGGAAATGCAGGATTATTGGCTTACCCCGAAAAACTGGGATACCGTTGAAATTCCGTCAGCAGGTGAAAACGGCGTTCTCACAATGGCAACAACCTCCACATTAAAGCCGTTTTCATTTAAGCTTAACGGAAGCCCTGTCGGATATGAAGTCGATATAATAGCCGGATTTTGCAAAGAATACGGCTACGGGCTTAAAATCGAGGATGTTGATTTTGCGGGAATTTTAAGCGGAATCGCAAGCGGACAGTATGATCTTGCCGCCAGCCAAATTTCGTGGACGGAGGAACGCGGAGCAAGTGTGAATTTTTCCGATTTTTACTACACTCAAAAATTTGTTCCGATTGTTAATGCCGATGAATTTGACCTTCCTTCGCTTGTTACGGCAGACACAACGGATAACGGCGGCGCATCCGGCAGCGACTCGTCGTCTTCATCTTCGTCTTCGGAAAGCAAAAGCGGCATTGCAAGAAGCATTCAGCGCACCCTTATTGATGAGGACAGATGGAAATCCGTGCTCGAGGGCTTGGGCGTAACGCTTCTTATCACGGTTGCCGGTTTTGCGCTTGCCAATCTTTTCGGTGCGGCTTTTTGCGCCATGTCATTATCAAAATCCAAATTTTTAAATGCCCTGTCCGAAATATATTCAAAATTGATGCAAGGCTTGCCTGTTGTTGTTATTTTGATGATCATGTACTATGTGATTTTCGGAAAAACCAAGGTTTCCAATATACTTGTTGCAATACTCGGTTTTGGTTTGATATTCGGCGCGTATATGGCGCAGCTGTTTAAGGGCGGAATCACAAGCGTTGATAAGGGTCAATGGGAAGCGGCATTAACAACAGGTTTAACTAAGCCGCAAACCTTTTTCGGAATTATTTTGCCGCAGGCAAACCGTGCCATGCTGCCCGGTTATTTCAGCAATTTAATCAGTCTTATGAAAGGCACGGCGGTTGTGGGCTATATCGCCATCAACGATTTAACGAAGGTGGGAGATATCATACGAAGCAACACATATGAGGCAATTGTGCCGCTTTTAACCATTGCGATTATTTATTTTGCAATTGCGTGCATTTTGCTTTCAACTATGAATTTGATTCATAAAAAACTTATGCCAAAGCACAAACAGTCAATGTCCGAAACGGAAAATCAGCAAGGGGGTGCCGATGCATGATTACGATTGAACATTTGAGAAAAGAATATGAAAATGCCACACCGCTCAAGGATGTCAGCGTAACAATTAAAAAAGGCGAGGTTATTTCAATTATCGGTCCGTCCGGAACAGGTAAATCAACCTTTTTGCGCTGCATAAATCATTTGGAGGAACCTACCTCCGGCACCATTTTGATTGACGGTGAGGATATAGGCGCCAAGGATTGTAAATTGCATAAAATCAGGCAAAAAATGGGAATGGTTTTTCAAAGTTTCAATCTTTATAATCATATGAATGTTGTAGAAAACATCATGTATGCGCCTGTTAAGGTTTTGGGACTTTCAAAAAAAGAAGCCTATGATCGGGCAATGAAGCTGTTAAGAACAGTTGGCTTGGCTGAGAAAGAGTTGAACTATCCGGATGAACTTTCCGGCGGTCAAAAGCAACGTGTTGCCATAGCAAGAACCCTTGCCATGGAACCGGAAATTATTCTTTTTGACGAACCCACTTCCGCTCTTGATCCCACAATGGTGGCAGAGGTGCTTTCGGTAATAAAAAGGCTTGCCCAGGAAGGAATGACAATGCTTATTGTTACTCACGAAATGTGGCTTGCAAAAAGTGTTTCAACAAGAATTTTTTATATGGATCAGGGCACAATTTATGAGGACGGAACACCGGATCAAATATTCAATCATCCTCAAAAGGAGCTTACACGCCGATTCATAAACGGGTTGGACGGTATTCACAAAACCTTCTTGCGCGATAAGCTTGATTATCTCGGTCTTATCAGCGAAATTCATGCATTTGCTTTGAAAAAAATGTTTACTCCCAGCCTCGTTTTCCGTATTGAATCGGTAATGGAGGAGGTCTATATTCAAGCGATATTGCCTGCTTTGGACGATAAAACAAAAATGTATTTCGGCTTGGAGTATTCCGAAAAAAACAGCCTTTGTGAGGTGCATTTCCGTTGGAAAGCGCCTCAGGTAAATCCGCTTTCTAACATGGATGATATTTCGCATAAATTGGCAGATCATTCAACCAAATCAATTTCCTATCAATACAGTGATGATGGGTATAATGAGATTTTGGCGGTTATAGAGGTTTGAATTTCACAACATAACACACAGAAAATCAAGGGAGAAGGCACCGCACCTTCTCCCTTGATTTATTTACAAATATAATGCAAAATTCCGTATTTTATTTAAAAATCAAGTCTTTCCGTCAGTGCCGCAAGTATCGCAAGCCATCCGGTTAACAGAACAGGTAAAAGCAACGATATTAAGCGGTTCTTCTTTTCTTTTTGAATTGAAAAGCCCATAAGAGTAATTGAAAGCACGCTTACAGCAACCTCGGTTGATTAAAAGTATATTGAATTCAAATTCGCATGTTTATGATTTTATTGGTCTTGATTTTCTTTACCGATAAACATTTTGCAAAGCAATGTGGTATAATTGTTTAAAAAAATGAACAGAGGGGTGCACTCCGTAAAGAATAATTGCTCCAAAACGCTTATGTCAAGAGTGATCAGAAAATGACAGGGCGATTTGATTGAAAAAGGAAATAAGATATGAAAAAATTATTTGTACATGAAGTGGATAAGCTTGCCAAAGATTTTGCCGATTGCTCAAAGGTTTTGACG
>CAVJZG010000026.1:0-18886 GCA_963654285.1 bacterium | reverse complement strand
TAGGCGGCCCTTTTAGGGCCTGTGCAAACCACCAGTTCAACTGGTGGTTATGATTGTACTTGCCCGTTGCCCGAGCATTGGTTATAATTTGAAAAGGAAAAACGGTGCGAAATGCCAAAAGCAGCACACTGTACCCTAAAAAAATGTCAAAATTGCGTATATAAAAATGCGCAGAACCGTGTATAATTATCTTAAAGCAAGGAGAGTGCAATATGAAAAAATGCGCTGTTATAAATGATATTTCAGGCTTCGGCAACTGCTCCCTTACGGCTGCCGTGCCGATTATCAATTCAATGGGTATAAGGGTAAACCCCGTTGTTACCGGTGTTTTCACAAATCAAACGGGTTATGATGATTTTGCAAGTGCCGATTTAACCGAACTTATTCCGCAGCTTATCGGGCAGTGGAAAAAGCTCGGTGCGCGTTTTGACGGCATTTTAACCGGCTTTCTTATGCACGAAAAGCAATATGAATATGTGATTGATTTTATAAATGAATTTAAAACTTCGCAAACGCTGCTGCTTGTTGATCCGGTTATGGCAGATGACGGCGCGGTTTATGAAACCTACACCTCGCAAATGATTCAGGGCGTTAAAAAGCTTTGCACCATGGCGGATATTATCACCCCAAATGTTACGGAGCTTGCCGTGCTCACCGGTGAAAATGAAATCGAGCCGGCGGCAAAAATGCTGCTCTCGGGCGGCATAAAGGCGGTTATCGTAACGGGTGCCGTGGAGGGCGGCAGGGTTTGCAATTATGTTTTCACAAATGAAAAAAGCGAAAAAATCACATCCGAATTTATAGAAAAATCCGCCCAAGGCGGCAGCTTTTCAGGCACGGGCGATATTTTTGCCTCCTTTGTGCTCGGCAAATTGCTTTGCGGCACCGATGTTTTTGAAGCTGTTTCGCAGGCTGCCGATTTTATCGGCAACGCCATTAAAACCAGCGATATAAAAAACAGAAACGACGGTATTGACTTTGAGCCGTATTTGAATAAAATATAAGGAGAACTTAATTATGGAAAAGAAAAGCGTAAAAAAAATCACTTTTACCGCGCTTTTTGCCGCTCTTATTGCGGTTATGACGGCATTTATAAAAATGCCCACGGGTATTAACGAGGGCTATTTGCATTTCGGCGATTCAATGATTTATCTTGCGGGCTGCCTGCTCGGTCCTTGGGCTGCGCTTGCCGCGGCAATCGGCGGAAGTCTTGCCGATATTCTTGCCGGCGCAGCTGTTTGGGCACCTGCCACGGCAATTATCAAGGCGCTCAACTCGGTGCCGTTTATTGTTGCAAGCCACTTTTATTTTAAGAATAAGAGCAAGCAAAAAATCGTGAATCGGTATACAGTGCCCATGGTAGTCGTTTCGGGTCTTATCACGGTTTTCGGCTATCTGCTTGCAGAGGGTCTTATGTATTCTTTCCCCTCGGCTTGGACTTCCGTGCCGTTCAGCGTCATTCAGGCAGGGGGCAGCGCAATCGTTTTCGTAATTTTGGGCTGCGCTTTGGATGCGGTTAAAATTCAAAAACTTATGAAATAAACGGAGATGTTTAATTATGGCTGATATTATTTACACCTTTGAAGGCAGCCCTTATTTTAATATTACGAATAAGTGCCCTTGCAGCTGCGTTTTCTGCGTCAGGGATAAAAAAGATGTTGTGGGTGAAGCAAGAAAGATGTGGCATGATAAGCAGCCTGAATTTGCGGATGTTAAGTCGGCAATAGATGCTTTTGATTGGCAGGATTATAACGAAGCTGTTTTCTGCGGCTACGGCGAGCCCACAAATGAACTTGACTTGCTGCTTGAAACTGCCGAATATATGAAAAACGCGCATCCCGATATTAAGCTTAGGCTCAACACAAACGGGTTTTCCGATTTAATAAACGGCAAACCCACGGCAGAGCTTATTTGCAAAAATATAGATTCCGTTTCCGTTTCTCTTAATGAGATGACCTCGGAGAAATACGATAAAATCACGCGCAATATTTTTCCCGGCAGGGCATTTGACGCAATGCTTAAATTCACTGCAGATTGCGTTAAGTGTGGCGCAGATGTGCAGATGTCGGTGGTTGATATCATATCTGCCGATGATATTGAAAAAGCACGCAAAATCTGCGAATCAACAGGCGCAAAATTTCGCGTTCGTGAATTTGTTAAGAATTGATTGATGGCGTTATTTGCCGACCGATCTGGTGTTATGCCCGGTCGGTTTTTTCATGCGCAAGCGCTTTTCCCTTCTGTCGCTTCGCAACATCTCACCTGACAGGGGAATTACTTTAACAAGGAAGGCAATATTTATTGCAGGAGCATCGTTTAAATTTCTCCTCATCTGAGCGATTCGTACCCACCTCCCCCGAGGGGAGAAAGCTGTCAACTGAGGGGTTAATAACAAACAACGCCGTTGCATTTAACGGCGTTGTTCTTTAATTTATGCAGAAATTTTTGAGGGGCTTTTTTCCGTTTTGCTCTTAACAAATGCAAAGGCGGCAATCAGCACTGCGTAAATAGCAAACCAGCAATAATAAGATTTGCTGATATGGTAGCTGTTGGCTGCTAAAATGGCAACGGAGCAAACCTTTCTTGCAAAATTAACGGCGAATGAAATAATTGCAAAATCGCAGATAAGCGAGGCGTTTTTGCCGCCGTAAATGTTGCAGATTATCATAAGCACAAATGTTGCGGCAACGAAAAATCCCGCGCTCAGCGCATACGGCACCATCATGCTGCCTGTTTTTATATAGGCATATTTTGAAAGCGTTTCCGAAATTGAATTTGCAAACGGAATAACAAGGAAAAGCGATGCAATCGGCAGTGCGCGCAGCTTTTCGCCGTCGCTGATTTGCGATTTATACAGTTTATAAACCGAATAAAGAAACAGCACAAGCGCACCTTTGCGCACAATGTAGTAAACGCAGGCGGCGTCAAGATTAACGCTTCGCAGCATCACAATATCCGGCGGCATTATTTTAAAAGCAAAAACGCCTGCCAAAATTCCCAAATAGCTGTTTTTGCTTTTGCTCAGCAACCAAAAAACAGCCGCGGTTGCAAGCGTGAATAAAAATGCCTGAATAAGCGCAGAGGTGTTGCCCCATTCCGTCAGTCGTTTAAATGCCTTTTCGGCGGCATAGCATATAAAAAGCAATGCCATTGCCGCAAGCGGCATAGCCTCGTCTCTTGTGATTTTAAGCTTTTTCATTGGCGTTACCTCGCTGGTTTTTCCGATTTTACAAAATGCGCTTAATCGGAATTTTTATTTTATACCCAATTATATTATAAAAAACGCCGCGCATTAAGTCAATTCCAAAACTGCACAAAATAGCCTGCTCCCGTGTGTGTAAGTTTCACAAGCGTACTTTCTGCGCAAAACAGGGCATTGTGCTCGGAGCTGTTATTAAAAAAGCCGGGGAACGCAGTGGCGCACCTCGGCTTTTCGGTTGTTCGGTTTTCGCCCGCGCTTATTTTGCTATGCAGGCGTCAAGCGCGGAAATTATCGCAGTCTTGTCCATCTTTCTGCCGATGAAAACGATTTTGTTGATTCTGTCGCCGTAAATCGGGTCCCAAGCCTCGGCAATATCGGGATTCATCTGCAAAATCTGCTTTCTTTCCTTTTCGGGGAAGCAGGCAATCCATTTGCCGTCGTCCGTGGCGGTTTTCTGCCTGCCGCTTTGCTCAAAAATATAAGCCGTTTCCGGGTCTTCTTTAATCCAGAAAAGCCCTTTTGCCCTGATAACCTCTTTGGGCCACTTTGCAAAAACAAATTCCTCGAATTTACTTTTTTCAAACGGTTTCACATTTTGGTAAACGAAAGTGCCTATGCCGTATTCTTCTGCTTCGCCCTCATCGTGGTGATGATGGTGGTGACGGTGCCCGTGTTCATGTTCATGTTCGTGTTCGTGGTTATCATGGTCGTGATGCTCGTGTTCGTCGTGTTCGTCGTCATCCTCGGAATTTTCGCCTTCGTCGTGCATTGCCTGAATCCAGCCGGCACTTTCAAGAATTTTTTCGTAATCAAATCTTCCTGTGTTTAAAATTTCGTCCACATCCACATTGCCGAAGGTGGTTTCGATGATTTTTGCCTGCGGTTGAAGAGCTTTTATAACGGCAAGCACATTTTCCTTAACCTCGGGTGAAACCTCATCAACCTTGTTAAGAATAATCGTGGTACAATATTCTATTTGCTGCACAAGCAGATTTTCGATATCTTCTTCATCCATATCCTTTTTAAGCAGCGAATCGCCTGCGCCGAATTCATCTGCCATTCTTTTGGCATCCACCACGGTGGTAATATTATCAAGGTAAGCTACTGCCGGCAGCTCAACCTGTGGGTCGGTGCCGTCCAGCATGCAAATGGAGCCTGCAATCGGTCCCGGCTCGCAAATGCCGGAGGCTTCGATTAAAATATAGTCGAACTTGCCGCTTGAAGCAAGGCTTATGATTTGCTTCATCAAATCCACTTTAAGCGTGCAGCAAATGCAGCCGTTTGAAAGCGGCACAAGGTTTTCGTCCTTTTGTGTAACCGCACCGCCCTTTTGAATTAAGGAGGCGTCAATATTAACCTCGCCGATATCGTTTACTATAACGGCAACCCTGTAGCCTTTTTGGTTTGAAAGCACATGGTTAAGCAGTGTTGTTTTTCCGGCGCCGAGGTATCCCGTAAGCAGGGAAACCGGCACAAGTCCTTTTTTATTCATGGTTTTTCACTCCTGTTTTCTTTTTCATATATATAATAACACCGGTGTCAAGCACCGCATTTTGCATACTCGTTTCGGCACTTTCGGTTTAATCCGCGGTGCCGATTTTATCAAATGCGTTGCTGTTCATTGCAAAGCGAAGCACATTTGCCGCACTGCGCTGAAGCTCGCCGAGCGTTATTCCGCCCTCCTTGCCGAGCGATTCAAGCAAGGTGCCGTCCGGTTTTCTGCGCCCCGTGCGCGAGCCGCCAGGCATAAGCACATCCGCCTGCGCGCGCACACGGTAGGCTTGGTTGCGGATTTTTCCGAAATCGGGCGATTTGCCTTTTTTCGTCCACCAATCCGTCATCACATTGCCGGCATAGCCCCATTCGCCGCGCAAAATAGATGTGCAAAGGTCGTAATTGAAATAGCTGTAAACGCCGTTTATTTTGTTGTAAGAGGTCATTATGTTTTGCGGTTTTGCCTCTTTTATGCAAATCTCAAAGCCCTTTAAATAAATTTGCCTCAGCGCGCGCTCAGATACTCTTGCATCGTTTACCGTGCGTGCAAATTCCTGGTTGTTGCAGGCAAAATGCTTTATGCAGGCGGAAACGCCTTGCGATTGAATGCCGCGCACGGAAGCCGCCGCGATTTTGCCGCTCAAAAGCGGATCTTCTGAATAATATTCAAAATTTCTGCCGCACAGAGGATTTCTGTGAATGTTCATTCCGGGCGCAAGCAGCACATCGCTGCCGCGGTCTTTCATTTCCGCGCCGATTGCCGAATATACCTCCTGCACAAGTGCCGAGTCAAAGCTGCATGCCAAAAGCGTGCCTATCGGAATAAGCGAGCAAATTTCGCTCAGGCGGATTCCGGAGGGTCCGTCTGTTGTGATAACGGGCGGAATGCCTTTTTTGCGCAAAGAGGGAAGAACCCCGGCAAAAGCGCCGGCGTTTCCGGGTGCGCCGAGTTTGCTGTTCATTGTGTAGTCGCCGCGTGTGAGTGCCTCAAGTTCGTCGTTTGAAAGCAGGGAAACAAAATGCTCCATCGTGATTTTGCCGCTTTTAACATCGCTCAGTTTTTCGCCTGCGTAATATTGCGGCTCAGTCGCTTTCGGAAGTTCGTTCAAAATACGCTCGCGCAGATTGCGCTTTGCCTCGGGGCACGCTCTTTTAACGGGCAGCATGCCGTTTATTCCGCAAACGGGAGTAACGGTTTGAATGCTCTGCTCGGGTGCAAGGCATTCGCGAAGCTGTTCAAAAACGACTGTTTTTTCCTGACCGTAGGAAAAGATTTTTTTCGCGCTGCGCACATCGCCGCCGAGGTAAAAATAATATTCGCCGCCCTCAATCACATATGCGGATTTGCTGCCGTATGCGCCTGCCGCGTCATACGAAGCAAGGGCATATAAATCCGCCTCAAGCTCAAGCTTCTGCTCCTCGCCCGGTTGCAGCAATGCCGTTTTGGCAAATGCCGCAAGCTCGCGCGACGGGTTGCCGAGCACCGCACAGGGCTTTTGCAGGTAAATCTGCACCGCTTCCTTGCCTGCCAGTTTGCCTGTGTTTTTAACAGAAACGGCAAATTTGAAGCCGCTTTTTGTTGCTTTTGCCTCTTTAAGGCTTATATCAAAATTTGTGTAGCTCAAGCCGTAGCCGAACGGGTAAAGCACGCCGGCTTGATTAAAGGTTTCAAACCAGCGGTAGCCCACATAAATATCTTCTTCGTAATTGTTGAATTTTTTGTTTCCGAAATTTGCCGCGCTCGGGCAGTTTTCGTATTTTTTCATTGCCGTGTCGCTTAGTTTGCCGCAGGGGTTTGCGTTGCCGCAAAGCAAATCTGCGGCGGCATTTCCGCTTTCCATTCCGCCCTGCCAAAGCAGCAGCACGGCTCCGATTTTATCGCCGTATTCCTCTATCCATGAAAGGTCTGTTATGCAGCCGATGTTTAAAACCACCGCCACCTTTTCAAAGCAATCCGTCACATTATCCAAAAGGCGGCGTTCATCGTCCGTTAAAAACCAACTGCCCTTTTCAAGCATGCAATCCCTGTCCTCGCCCGAAGATCTGCCGATTACCGCCACGGCGCAGTCCGATGCGTTTGAAGCGCGGAAAACATCACGCTCATCAAGTGGCATTTCGGGGTAAAAGCGCGGCCACATTCCCCAAACGGCGTCCTCAATCGGGTGCTCGGTGCACCATGCTTCATATTGTGTTGCAAGGCTTTCGTTAAGGCTCAGTTTGTTGCAATTGCGAATGCCATCCGGCAAATTCACCGAATAGGGGCGGTTTACTTCGCCGCCGGAGCCGTAGCCCGTGTAAAACCAATTGCATTGCACTCTGCCGAAAAGCGAAATGCAGCTGCCCTCCTTAAACGGCAGTGTGCCGTCGTTTTTCAGTAGCACTGCTCCCTCGGAGGCTGCTCTTCTCAGCAGCTCGGGCACACCGTGCGCAATTTGCGCCGTGCCGTTAAATTGCTCCGTCTTTTTTTGTGAAACGGAAAAAAGCCCCATCAGAGGACCCACCGCTTTGTTTGCAATTTTTTCAAGTTTTTCGTTCATAAATTCACCTTAATATTTTGTGTAAAAGCTTTTATATCTTTAATGCAAAGCCTCCTGTCGGCTTTGCCGAATTATTTTCGCTCGGGTGCCGTCTTTTTTCTGTGTGCTTTCACCAGCAGGTAAATTGCCGTGCGAAGCCTCAGTTTAATGCAAATGCGAATTCCGGTGCACAGTATTCCGCGCGGCTTTTCGCCGCAGAAGCTCATAAGCTTGAATTCTTTGCAAATACCGCCTATGTTCTTTATGATTTTGCGCGGCGATGCGGAGGCGTCCTTAAATTCCTCGCCCACGCAGGTGATAAAGCTTGCCATGTAAAAGCGGCTCGTGGTTTGCAAAAGCGCGCGCTTTTGACCGTCACTCAAATCGCTTTTTTCTATTGAATTTGCTGCAATGCCGAAGACTTTTGGAAAAAGCTCCGCAAGCCCCGTTTTGCGGCTGTTTATAACGGAATTTTTGTTTGTGCGGTTGTAAAAATAAAGCGGTGCGTTTTTTGTCGCAATGCTTTTGCAGCAAAGCGCGTATTGCAGGCAAAAGTTCATATCCTCGCAAATCGGCAAATCCTCGCAAAAGTGAATGCCGTTTTGCTCAATAATGCCGCGCTTGAATCTTTTGGTGACAAGCTCGTAAAGCCGGCGGCTTTTGTAAAGCGCCGCAAGCTTTTCAAAATCATCATTGCTTTTTAAAATTTCTTGAGGAATTTCTCGGTGTTCTTCGGAGTGCTCAAAAATCAGCGTGTATGCAAAAATTATTAAATCCTCGTTTTTGAATTTTTCGATTTCGCTGAAATAATCGGGGGCAACATAATCGTCCGCGTCACAAAAAAGAATAAATTCGCCGCTTGCGGTTTCAAGCCCCGCATTTCGTGCGGTCGCCGCGCCGCCGTGGCTTTTGTTTATGAATTTAACACAATCGTGCTCGTCTTTCAGCCTTTGGCAGATTTCTGCGCTTGAATCCGCAGAGCCGTCGTTTACCAAAATGATTTCGGCTTCGCCGTCGGGTGCGCTCTGCAAAAGCGAGCAAACGCATTTTTCTATGTATTTTTCGTCGTTGAAAACGGGAATTATAACCGAATATTTAATGTGCGTTTCCTCCTTTTGCCAAATCGGGCATATGCTTTTTCTGTGCAGACCGTATTCAGCGGCGCGCAAAATAAAATATGAAATAATTTAGGTATATTTGAATTATATATGGGCAGCAAATATCTGTCAACTGCAGAAAATGCTTTGCCGTGTTTTTTTATTCCTGCCGTGCCGCAAGCGAAGGGCACAGCAAAGCTTAGCTTAATTTTTAATGCTGTTGTATCTTTTTCTGAATGCACTCGGCGAAGCGTTTTTGTGCCGCCTAAAAAGGCGGTTGAAATAGCTTAAATCGTTAAATCCGCAGGAAAGTGCAATTTCCGTAACGGAAAGATTTGTGTAGCAAAGCTTTTCGGCAGCGCATTCAATGCGGTAATAATTTAAATAATCAATCGGGGTTTTGCCCGTAACCTGCCTGAATGCGCGGCAAAGGTATTGCGGATTGAGCCGTGCCGTTTCGGCAAGTTCGTTCAGTGTAAGCGGCTGCGAATAATCGTTTTTGATTTTTGAAAGCACGCGCTTTATTTGCTCGTTTTTTGCAGGCTGAATCGGCTCGGCGTCTGCTGTGCTTTTCTTCATGATCAGCCCGGCAAGTTGCCATAAAAGCCCCGTTGTGGTGAATGTGTAGCCGTAGCTTTCCGTTTCCATGCATTCAAAAATATTATCTATAATTTTACCCTCTTTATTTTCACGCGTATAGCAGGTTTCCCGAATAAGCCCGGTTTCAAGCGCATTTGCATAAGCCTCGCGGCATTGCACTGATTGGCTCAGGAAATCCTCCATCTGAAAAACCACGCATTCGTAAATGCAATCGTGCGGCGAGCCGCCGTGAATGAATCCGCCGGGCACAAAAATGCTTTCGCCTGCATGCATGGTGTGCAGGTTGCCGTTCACGGTTAAATCAAAATGCCCTCTTAAAATCAGTATCAACTCGCACTCCAAATGCCAGTGCAGCGGCATTTCATATTGGGGGTGCGTGTAATCAACATAGTAAAGCTGTATCGGAAATCCAAAGGTGCCGCGCACGGATTTTTCCTGGTAATCAATATATCTCATAATCTTTATCTACTCTTTTCAAATATGTAAATTTTTGTTAAATGTGAATATCGTACCACTTTATCACATTATACACCTTGAAATACCTGAAAATCAACAGTATAATACAAATTGAAAGAGGAGAATATTTTTAGAAAGGAAGTTATGCCGATGGATATCGAAACCGTAAAGGAGCAGATATGCGATGTGTGCCATAAAATGTGGCAGCTCGGCTGGGTTGCGGCTAATGACGGCAATGTAAGCGTTAAGCTTGATGACGGCACTATTCTTGCCACTCCCACCGGAATGAGCAAATCGTTTATTACCCCGGAAAAGCTTTTAAGAATCGATTCACAGGGCAATGTGCTTGAAGCTGCCGAGGGTCTTCGCCCCTCAAGCGAAATCAAAATGCACTTGCGCTGCTATGAAAAAAGGGATGATGTTAAAAGCGTTCTTCACGCTCATCCGCCCGGAGCCACAGGCTTTGCCGTTGCACACAAGGCGATGGATATGTATAATATGATTGAGGATGTTGCCGCTATCGGCGCAGTTCCGCTCACACCTTACGGAACGCCCTCAACCACCGAGGTTCCCGATTCTATTGAGCCGTATCTTGAGGATCACGATGTTATGCTCCTTGAAAATCACGGCGCGCTTTCCGTGGGCAGCGATGTTATCACCGCATTCTACAGAATGGAAAGCCTTGAACTTTGGGCAAAAATCACAATCAATGCCGTTATTCTCGGCGGCAGCCACGATATTGATGAAAAGAATATTCAAAAGCTTATCGACCTCAGAAGTTATTACAAAATAACAGGTCGCCATCCGGGCTACAAGGTTTATAATCCCGATGATGAAATGCTCCATAAAAAAGACTGATTTTCATTAACCCAAACCGATTAGAATGATTTAAAATGATTGAATTTTAAAATCACTTTAATCGGTTTTTCGGCATTTTAAATTATTTATTAAGGAGTTATTTTAATGAACCGGGTGCTTGCTTTTGATTTCGGCGCTTCCGGGGGCAGGGCAATTCTTGCAGAATATAACGCCGCTTCCGGCAGCCTGAAATATGAAGAAATACACAGATTTGAAAACGGTCCCATGGATTGCGGCGGCAGGCTTTGCTGGGATTTTCCGTATCTGCTTGCCGAAATAAAAAAAGGAATTGAAAAGGCGTGCGCCGCCTGCGGTAATCCGGATTCCCTTGCTTTTGACACTTGGGGCGTTGATTACGGGCTGATAGACGAAAACGGCAAAATTATGGGCTTACCGGCAAATTATCGCGATCCGCGCACAAAAGACATGCCTGAAAAGGCATACGAAAAGATGTCGCCCGAAAAGCTTTATGCAGCCACGGGCAACCAAATTATGCCGATAAACACTCTTTTTCAGCTTATGGCAGAGGAAAATAACAGCGCAAAGCTGATGCTGTTTATGCCGGATCTTTTTGCATACGCGCTTTGCGGCGCAAAAAATGCAGATCAAACAATCGCCTCCACCTCGCAAATGCTTGATATGAAAAGCAAAAGCTGGTGTGAAAACGCATTTGCACTCACGGGCAAAAATCCAGAAATTTTGCCGCAAATCGTTTCTCCTGCCACGGTTGTGGGCGAATATAAGGGCATAAAGGTTGTTAAGGTTGCCGGGCACGATACGCAGTGTGCCGTTTGTGCCATGCCGGCGTCAAATTCGCAATGCGCCGCGTTTCTTTCCTGCGGCACATGGTCGCTTATCGGCTGCGAATGCGATGAGCCGGTTTTAACGAAAAAAAGCATGCTCAGCGAGCTTTCAAACGAGCTTGGAGCAAACGGCAAAATAAATTATCTTAAAAACATCAGCGGCTTGTGGCTTATTCAGGAAATTCGTCGCAATTTCCGTGCACTCGGCAGGGAGTATTCCTATAATGATATGGAACAGCTTGCCCGCGCGGCTCAGCCGTTTGAATGCTTTATAGACCCGGATTCGCCCGAATTTGCGTTTCCCGGTGAAATGCCCGAAAAAATCAGGGCGTTTTGCCGCGCAACAAATCAAACCGTGCCGGAAAGCGACGGCGCGTTGATTCGCACGATTTACGAAAGCCTTGCAATGAAATATCGCTTTGCAATTGAACAAATAGAGGAAAATACGGGCAAAAAATTCGATGTGCTTCATTTGCTCGGCGGCGGCACTAAGGACGGCTTCCTTTGCCAAATGACGGCAAACAGCCTGCAAATCCCCGTTGCCGCAGGTCCCACGGAAGCCACGGCTCTCGGCAATATTATGCTGCAGCTTATCGCGCTCGGCGATATCAAAAATGTGGCAGAGGGCAGAGAAATGATAAAAAAGCAGGAGCAAATTAAAAATTATGCGCCTGAAAACGGCAGCGAGTGGGATAAGGCTTATTCCCGCTATGCCGAAATATTAAATAAATAAAGAGGTAAAAATTATGAATTATCCTAAAATCGGTATCCGCCCGGTTATAGACGGCCGTTGGGGCGGAGTTCGCGAAAGCCTTGAAAACCAAACAATGGGCATGGCTCAATCCGCGAAAAAACTTATTGAAAGCAATATCCGCTATCCGGACGGAACTCCCGCACAGTGCGTTATTTCAAGCACCACAATCGGCGGCGGCGCAGAAGCCGCAAAGTGCGCAGCCGAATTTGAAAGCGAAAATGTTGTTGCCACTCTTTCCGTAACTCCCTGCTGGTGCTACGGTTCCGAAACATTTGATATGAGCCCAAACACAATCAAAGCAGTTTGGGGCTTTAACGGCACGGAACGCCCGGGTGCGGTTTATCTTGCAGCCGTTATGGCGGCTTATGCTCAAAAGGGTATGCCGGCTTTCTCCATTTACGGCAGAGATGTGCAGGATATGACTGACACAACCATTCCCGAGGATGTTGCCGAAAAAATCCTTCGCTTCGCAAAGGGCTCGGTAACAGTCGGCTGGATGAGAAATAAATCATATGTAAACCTTGGCGGCATCGCAATGGGCATTGCGGGCAGCTACTGCAATGCGGATATGTTCCAAAAATATCTCGGCATCCGCGCAGAATGGGTTGATATGTCCGAAATCATTCGCCGCATAACTCTTGAGATTTACGATCACGATGAATTTGAAAAGGCTTTCAAATGGGTTAAGGAAAACTGCAAAGAAGGCTTTGATAAAAACGCCGGCAAGAATTTCCCCGAAATCATTAAAAAGTCTAAGGTTGTTCCCGCAGATAAGGATTGGGAATTTATTACAAAGATGACTCTTATCGTTCGCGATATTCTTTTCGGCAATCCCAAGCTTGATGAAATGGGCTGGCACGAAGAGGCTCTCGGCAAAAATGCCGTTGCGGGCGGCTTCCAGGGTCAAAGAAACTGGACGGATTGGCTTCCCAACGCCGATTTCACCGAGGCTATTATGGCTTCCTCGTTTGACTGGAACGGCAAAAAGGCCCCCACTCCGTTTGCAACGGAGAACGACACTCTTAACGGCGTTGCAATGTTGCTCGGCTCGCTCACCTCAAATTCCGCTCCGTGCTTCCACGATGTACGCACATATTGGAGCCCCGAGGCATGCGAAAGAGTAACGGGCGTTAAGCCCACAGGCAAGGCCGCAAACGGCTTTATCCACCTCATCAATTCCGGCGCAACCGCGCTTGACGGCTCAGGCGCCTGCAAAAACGCAAACGGCGAAGGCTGCATGAAGCCCTTCTGGGAAATTACGGATGCCGATATTAAGGCTTGCCTTAATGCCACCGATTGGTGCAGAGCCGATTATGAATATTTCCGCGGCGGCGGCTTCTCAAGCCATTTCCGTTGCAGCGCAGAAATGCCCGTAACGATGCTTCGCGTTAATATTGTGGACGGTATCGGCCCCGTGCTTCAGCTTGCAGAGGGCTACACCGTTGATCTTCCCGATCAAATCCATAACACTATTGATAAGAGAACCGACCCCACTTGGCCCACAACCTGGTTTGTTCCGAATCTCACCGGCGAGGGCGCATTCAAGGATGTTTACAGCGTTATGGCAAATTGGGGCGCAAACCACGGCGTAACGGTTTACGGCCATGTCGGCGCGGATCTTATCACCCTTGCTTCAATGCTTCGCATTCCGGTAAATATGCACAATGTTGATTCCTCTCGCATTTTCCGCCCCCATTCATGGAGCGGCTTCGGCACCGAGGACGCACAGTCCGCAGATTACCGCGCATGCGCAGAGTACGGTCCGCTTTATAAATAAGCCGCCGCTCGGCATAAATGTGTTAAGATTAACGAGTGTTTTAACACGGCACATGCAAAAATCGATTGCTTAATCAAGAGCCTGCTTTGCAGGCTCTTTTTTCTTTTCGTTTTGCTTTGAATTTAGGTAAAATTTGTTATTTCTCCAACATGAGTCCGTATTGTTGGACTCTAAAATTATTTCTCTTTACTTTTAATCCTCTGCTTGCTATATTTGAGTTAAGGAGGGATAAAAGATGAGCAATAAAAACTCATTTAATGAAAATTTAAAAATATTTTTTGAAGCTGTTAAAGAAGCGGACACTTCGGGATTTGAAGTAGCCGCAAGACAGCGCCGAAGAAACAAACAAATCAAAGCGCACCGTAAGCAGCAAAGAAGACACAAGCGCCGGATGGCTACACTTACCCTTGCACATTATTACAATAAAAGACTAATAAAATTTATGTCCGGTAAATAAAAATGATTAAAATCGTTCTTGCGTTTTGGAGGAGATATTATGCTTGATTATGATTTGAATTTTTTAACGAACTATTTGATTAAAAATTCCGAACAAGAGGAAATTACGCTCACAATTGACGAAATTGAAAAAATCGCAGGCGGCAGATTGCCGAGCTTTTCCTATAAATCGAGCGGCATAAATCGCTTTTGGTATAATGATCGATATCGCAACAAATCATATGCGCATTATTGGCTCGATGCGTGCTTTTATGCTCATCCCGATATAGGAAAACGTATTGTACGATTTTCGAAAAATCCGGAAATCGCAATTCGCAAAAGGCAAGCAAACGGCACTAATCGGAACGCAGAATATTATATCGTCAAAAAAAGAGAGCCTAATATTGATATCCAAACGGCAATTAACGCAATAAAGAAATATCATTATTCGGTGAATGAAAATTATACAAGGTACAAATCGTGGGAACATTGCCGCAACGCATTTAAAGTTTACAGAAAAGATGAAAGCAAATCTGAATTTTTGTGTCTGCATTTGTTTTGCTATCTTGCAAGCTGGGGAATGATGCGAAATTCAAGCCTTATGAACTATGATTATTTTGTGCATATGGATTTTGTTAAAGAAATATCCAATGGCAGATATGATTCGCTCTTTGATGATTTTTGTGAGACCGACTCGGTGTTTGCGGCCGTGGAGGCTGTTCACAAATTATATCCGCAGGAAATCTCAAAAACAGATACATTTGTAACAAAGATCCTTTTGGGTGTGTTTGGCTGTGTGCCGGCTTATGACAGATATTTTAAACAGGCTGTGGCACAAACAGGCGTGTGCGGTGCAAATTTTAATAAGTCATCTTTGGAGCAACTTAAAAATTATTATGAAAATAATAAAAGCAAGTTTGAAAATCTCAGGTTGCAATTTAAATCAGATGGAGTCGAATATACTCCTATGAAAATGCTTGATATGTGCTTTTGGCAAATCGGATTTGATAACGATAAAGGCGGCGGAAAATAAAAAACACCCCTGCAAGCCTTATTACAAGATTTGCAGGGGTGTAATTTTGTGTCTTACTATGTAATTTTGTGTCTTACTATATCAATGGTGGAAAAGGCGAATGCCTGTCATTGCCATTGCCATGCCGAAGGAATCGCAGCAATCGATAACTGCCTGATCTCTTACGGAACCGCCGGGCTGAGCAATGTATTTAACACCGCTTCTTGCGGCGCGCTCGATATTATCCTCAAACGGGAAGAAAGCGTCCGAGCCGAGAGCCACATCAGTCATCTTTGCGTGCCACTCTGCCTTTTCTTTTGCCGTTAAGAGTTCGGGCTTTTCGGTGAAATATTTTTTCCACAGGTCGTTTTTATAAAGTTCTTCTGCCTCATCGCCGATATAAAGGTCTATCGCGTTATCGGCTTCGCATTTGCGAAGCCCCTCGATAAACGGCAGGTTAAGCACCTTTTCGCTTCTGCGAAGCCAGAAATTATCCGCTTTGTTGCCTGCAAGGCGTGTGCAGTGAATTCTGGATTGCTGGCCTGCGCCCACGCCGATTGTTTGACCGCCCATGGCATAGCAAACGGAATTTGACTGCGTGTATTTAAGCGTTATCATGGAAATCAGCAAATCGATTTTTGCGATTTCGGGAATCTCCTTAACCTTGGTGGGCATATCGTTAAAGAGATCCATAGTGATTTTGGAATCGTTTCTCTTTTGCTCGAATTTGATGCCGAAAACCTGCTTTGTTTCCATGGGTTCGGGAGTGTAGTCGGCGTCGATTTTAATTATAAGGTAGTTGCCGCGCCTTTTCTTTTTAAGAATTTCAAGCGCTTCGTCGGTGTAGCCGGGGGCGATAATGCCGTCCGAAACCTCTTTCACAAGAAATTGCGCCACGGAAGCGTCGCATTCGTCGGAAAGCGCCGCAAAATCGCCGAAGGAGGAAACTCTGTCGCAGCCTCTGGCTCTTACATATGCCTGAGCAATCGGCGAAAGTTCCAAATCGCTCGGCACGAAGCAAGTTTTTCTGTCTGTTTCCGAAAGGGGCTGTGCAACTGCCGCACCTGCCGGCGAAACATGTTTAAACGAAGCGGCGGAGGGAAGCCCGGTTGCCTCTTTCAGTTCTTTAACAAGCTGCCATGAATTGAAAGCATCAAGCAAATTTATGTAGCCTGCACTGCCGTTTAAAATTTCAAAGGGCAATTCTTTGCCGTCCATATGAATTCTGGCAGGGTTTTGGTTGGGATTGCAACCGTATTTTAAAGTATATTCCGTCATCACAATGTCCTCCGCTCTAAATATTAAATATATTCTATATCACGCGATTGAAAAAAGCAAGAAAAAATGCTACAATTTGTTCAAATCAAACAAACGGCACGGGAGGGCGCATATCGTGAAGGGCATATTGCTTGTTAATCATTTTTTAACTCAAAATAAATTTTCTCTTCTTCATTCGCATTTGGTTAAAAGTGCCGAAAAATGTGGCGTGGATTTGGTTATAAAAACAAATTTGCAGCTTGCTTGCCGCGATGAAAAAGCCGATTTTGTGCTTTTTTGGGATAAGGATGTTAATCTTGCCCGCAGGCTTGAAAAAAGCGGTATGCCCGTTTTCAACAGCGCAAAAAGCATTGCCCTGTGCGATGACAAGGCGAAAACTTATACGGAGCTTTTGGGCATTGTGCCGCAGGCAAAAACGCTGGTGGCACCGCTTTCCTATTTTGAAAGCGATTATTCGCAGTTTGTTGATGAGGCGATTGGGCAGCTCGGATTGCCGCTTGTTTTTAAAAATTGCTTCGGTTCGTTCGGCGAGCAGGTTTTTCTTTGTCGCAGCAGGGAGGATGTGCTTTCGCATATCGGCACTCAGCCCTTTATTTTGCAGCGCTTCGTGGAGGATTCTGTGGGCACGGATGTGAGAATAGAGGTTGTGGGCGGCAAAATCGCTGCGGCAACACGGCGCGTGAATGAATCTGATTTCAGGGCGAATGTTACAAACGGCGGCACAATGTATAAATACACGCCCACGCCTGCGGAAGAAAAAATCGCGCTTGATGCCTGCGCTGCGCTTGGGCTTACCTTCGGCGGAGCGGATATTTTGCAGGGCGGCATTTTGTGCGAAGTAAACAGCAACGCCCATATAATAAACATAATGAATTGCACGGGCGTGGATATTGCGCCGCTGATTTTTGAGGAGATTAAGAGCCGATTGTGAGCGGAATAGTAGTTTATTCGGAATATGAGGCAAAAAGAAATGAATTTGCCGTTTCAAAATTCAAAAAATATTTGGGCGCAGAGCTTGTGCCGGCAGAAAATTTGCGAATTTCGGCAGAACCGGATTTCGTGATAAACCGCACAAATAATGCAAAAATCGCCCGCGGCTTTGAAAAACTCGGCGTGCGTGTGTTTAACCCGGCGTCCTTAACCGAGCTTGCAAACGATAAGCAGGCGTGCTATGAATTCATGCAAAGCCGCGGCATTGAAATTATGCCGATAAATCAAAAAAACGCGCCTGTTGTGGAAAAACCGTTCGGTGGCAAGGGCGGCAGGGGAGTGCGGCTCATAAAAAGCGGTGAATTTGAAACAAAGCCCGGCTTTGTTTATCAAAAGCCCGCTTCGGATTTGGGGCGCGATTTGCGCGTGTGGCTCATCGGCGGCGAAATAATTTGCGCCGTGCTCAGGCAAAGCGATTCGGATTTCCGTTCAAATTTCTGCCTCGGCGGCAGAGCGATGCCTTATCGGCTGTCGGAAAGCGAAAAGCACCTTGTGCTTAAAATCGCTTCGCTTATTAAATTTGATTATGTGGGAATCGATTTTGTTTTTGATTGCGGCAAAATCGTTTTTAATGAAATAGAGGATTCCGTGGGCGCGCGAATGGTTTATGATAAAACGGATATCGATATTTTGCGCCTTTATTGCAATTACATTAAAGAGCAAATGAAATTGGGGTGATTTTACGGAAAGGGCAGTTGTGTGCGGCAGTTGCAATCAAATTGCCGTGGTTGAAAGATATACGGCGTGCGGTGTGCAAATAGATTTTGATGTGCCGTGCGATTCGCAAAGAGTTAAATATGATTATTCAGCCGCTTTTCTTATGGCTGATTGCGGCAAAGAAACGGTCCGCTCTTGGATCGGAAACGAGCATTTACGCCTTTGCGCCGATGAAAATTCGCTTTTTGCCGAAATGGATTTCTTTTTCGGAATTCCTCAGCCACTTGAAATAGAAAGGAAGTTTTTAATCGCCCGTCCGTCCGGTTCCGCCCTTACCGGGCTAGATTTTTGCGATTATGTTGAAATTTCGCAGGCGTATGTTGATAATGCGGCAGGGCGTTACCGCGTTCGCCGCCGCGGAAAGGGTAATGATTTTATTTATATCAAAACGCAAAAAATCAAAATTTCGGAGGAACGGCGCATAGAAACAGAGAACCGCATTTCAAAAGCGGAATACGAAGCCGCAATTTGCGGTCAAAAGCTGCTTTCAAAGCGGCGTTATCTGATTTTGAGCGGCGGTAAATATTTTGAACTTGATGTGTTTCCTTTTTGGAAAGATTTTGCGTTGCTTGAAATTGAGCTTAAGGACGAGGCAGAAATGTTTGATTTGCCGCCCTTTGTGAATGTGATTAAAGAGGTTTCGGCGGATAAAAATTTCCGCAATTCCGTGATTGCGCATAAATACGGAGTTGTGCAAAAATAAATATAAAATCAGCGGAGAAAGCAACCGGCTTTCTCCGCTTTTGTATGCCTAAAATGTAAATTCTCATTTGCTTCTTGGCAGGTTTTCGGGTTAAACCGCCTTAAACGGCTCCGAAAAATCGCCGAAAATCTTGCTGCCCTGGTAGTTTTTCCAGCTGCGAATGCGAACATAATATTCGCCCGCATCTTTTTCCG
>CAVJZG010000025.1:0-23702 GCA_963654285.1 bacterium | reverse complement strand
GTATCAGTGGCTTATAGCCCTTGTGCAAACCACCCGTTTGACGGGTGGTTATGATTTTGCTTTTTCGGCGTAAATTTCCTTTTAATACTCATTAAAATATGATATTATATTTAAAACATATATATTCACCTATATTCACCGAAAGGATTGATAATTATTATGGTTGCTGTTATAACGGGTGCGTCAAGCGGAATAGGAAAAGAAACAGCAAGGCTTTTTGCGGCAAAAGGCTGGCAGGTTATTTGCCTTTCACGCACTCCGTGCAATATCAAGAGCGTTAAAAGCATTCGCTGTGATATAACAAAGCAGGAGGATATAAACACTGCCTTTTCACAAATAGAAAGCATTGATTTGCTTATAAACAATGCCGGCTTCGGCGTTTCGGGCTGCGCGGAATTTATGGAAATGAGCGAAATTCGCAACCAATTCGAGCTGAATTTTTTTGCGCATATTGCCGTTACCAAGGCGGCGCTGCCGATGCTGCGCAAAAGTAAAGGCAAGATCATTTTCACATCATCTGCCGCGGCAATATTTTCCATTCCTTTTCAATCATTTTATTCGGCAACAAAATCGGCAATCGAATCGCTTGCCTGCGCGCTTGCAAACGAATTAAAGGCTTTTGGAATAAGCGTTTGCGCCGTGCGCCTCGGCGATGTTAAAACAGGCTTTACCGCCGCAAGGCAAAAGGATTTTGCAGGCGACGATATTTACGGCGGTGTGATTTCAAGAAGCGTTTCCGTTATGGAAAACGACGAAATTCACGGTATGGAGCCTGAGAAAATTGCAGTTGCCATTATGAGAGTTGCACAAGAAAAGAATCCGCCCGTGATAGTGACCGTTGGCGCAAAATACAAACTTTTTTGCTTCCTTGCAAAGATATTGCCACAAAACACGGCAAACAAAATCGTCGGTTCTATGTACATGCCCAAATAAGCAAACAATATTTAAGCCCGTGCGGATTTCTTACGGGCTTAAATATTGCCGACAAATCGGCTGAAGCACGCCGCACAGCATTACGGAGCATTATATTGATATCATGTTGTCGTGCCGAGCGGCGGCTTGCTTGGCAAAACAGAATTAAAAAATAAAAAAAATCTTAACCTTAAAACAAAAATTTAAAAATCATGTTGACAAGTACTTATATATATGTTATATTTTATTCGCAGTTAGTTTGTGCTAACTTTTATTTTTGCGTTTGCGTTAGCCTTTGCTAACCGCGCAAAAGCGTTTCGGCGAAAGCTGAAGGAGATGTTTATATGTTTCTCTCTATGGCAGATTACGGAGAAAAGAAAACAATTCAAAAGGTTGTGGGCAAAGACGAACAACGCCACCACCTTGAAAATCTGGGCTTTGTTGAGGGCACGGATGTGGAAGTTGTTACAAGCCTGAACGGAAATTTGATTGTTAATGTTAAAGGCACACGGGTTGCCATAAGCAAAGCAATTGCAAATAAAATAATTGTTTAATTATTTTTAATTTAGGAGGAGTTTTAATGACTTTAAAGGAAGCCAAAATCGGCTCAACCGTTACCGTTAAAAAAATAAACGGTGCCGGTGCGCTGAAAAGAAGAATTATGGATATGGGCATCACAAGGGGCGCTCAGATTTATATTCGCAAGGTTGCCCCCCTCGGTGACCCGATTGAAATAACCGTCAGAAACTACGAGCTTTCGCTCCGTAAGGAAGACGCAGCAAGCATTGAGGTTGAATAACCTCCGCCTGCAAAAATTACTATTTTTTTACATAACGGTTAGGTAGTGCTAATATTTGTTAGGCTTTGCTAACAAAGCACGCCCCGATTTATGAAGGAGGAAAATACATGTCTTTGAAAATAGCGCTTGTAGGTAACCCGAACAGCGGTAAAACCACCCTTTTCAATGCGCTCACGGGTTCCAACCAATTCGTCGGCAACTGGCCGGGCGTTACGGTTGAGAAAAAAGAGGGCAAATTGAAAATCGATAAATCCGTTACTCTTACGGACTTACCCGGTATTTACAGCCTTTCGCCCTACACACTTGAAGAAGTTGTTGCAAGAAACTACATACTTGATGAAAAGCCCGACGCGGTTCTTAATATTGTTGACGGCACAAATCTTGAAAGAAACCTTTATCTTACAACTCAAGCTCTTGAGCTCGGCGTTCCGGTTGTTGTTGCAATTAACATGATGGATGTTGTTAAGAAAAACGGAAGCAAGATTAACATAAACAAACTTTCCGAAGAGCTCGGCTGCAAGGTTGTTGAGATTTCAGCTCTTAAAGGCACAGGCGTTAAAGAAGCTGCCGAAACTGTTATTGCCGCCGCCAAGGACGGAACAAGCATTATCAAGCACAAATTCAACGAAAAGGTTGAAGCTTACCTTAGCGAAATCGAGGCAAAGCTCAGCGTTGCCGAAAATCAAAAAAGATTTTACGCCATTAAGCTTTTTGAGCGCGACGACAAAATCGGCGAAATGGATTCCAACCTGCCGAATGTTGACGATATCGTAAAAGAAGCCGAAGCCGAGTTTGACGATGACAGCGAAAGCATCATCACAAACGAACGCTACGAATACATTGCTTCAATCATTGATTCCTGCTATGTAAACAACCTTAAAGGTAAGCTTTCAACTTCGGATAAAATCGACAGAATCGTAACAAACAGATGGCTCGGTCTTCCGATATTCGCCGTTATTATGTTCCTGGTTTACTACATTTCAATGGTTTCGGTCGGCGCAGCTTGCACAGACTGGGTAAACGACGGCGTGTTCGGCGACGGTTGGCATCTTTTCGGAAAGGGCACGGCTCAATACGAGGAGGCTTCCGATGATTACGGCGACACAACCGAAATTCTTGACGCTTTCATTGCCGAATACGGCACGGACGATATTGCGAATGCAATCGACACCGAAAGCGAAGATTACAGCGACGCAACCGCACAGGCTGCTTTGGCACAGCTTGCCGAGGCAACTCCCGCAGACGCAAGCGTAACTTATGAAACGGAAGATGAAGAAACGCTTGAAACAACAGAGCATTCCGGCGCAACAAAGGCTGACCTTGAAAACGCCATTGTTCAATATGAAAACACAGATTATAAAGAAGCATACGGTGCTCCAGATACTTCCACATACGGCATTTGGGTTCCCGGCATTCCCGCTCTGCTCGGCGATTTACTTGATACGGCAAGCTCTCCCGAATGGCTTTCCGGTCTTATCCTTGACGGTATCGTTGCCGGTGTCGGCGCGGTTCTCGGCTTCGTGCCGCAGATGCTTGTTCTGTTCCTTATGCTTGCATTCCTTGAAGCTTGCGGCTATATGTCCAGAATTGCATTTGTGCTCGACCGAATCTTCAGAAAATTCGGTCTTTCCGGTAAATCCTTTATCCCGATGCTTATCGGCACGGGCTGCGGAATTCCCGGAGTTATGGCTTCAAGAACAATTGAAAACGAACGCGATCGCCGAATGACAATTATGACCACCACCTTTATCCCCTGCGGTGCTAAGGTTCCCTTTATCGCAATGATTGCAGGCGCAATCTTCGGCGGCTCGGCAATCGTTTCCACATCTGCTTACTTCATCGGCATGGCTGCAATCATCGTTTCCGGCATTATGCTTAAGAAAACAAAAAGATTTTCAGGCGACCCGGCTCCGTTTGTTATGGAGCTTCCGGCTTACCATTTGCCGACTGTAGGCACCGTTCTTCGCTCAACTTGGGAGCGCGGCTGGTCTTTCATCAAGAAAGCCGGCACAATCATTACCCTTTCAACAATCTTTGTTTGGTTCACAACCTACTTCGGCGTTGTTGACGGTCACTTCGGCATGCTCACCGAGGATCAAATCGATTCCTCAATCCTTGCCACAATCGGCGGCGCAATCGCTTGGATCTTTAAGCCTCTCGGCTGGGGCAACTGGCAGGCAGTTGTTGCATCCATTACCGGTCTTGTTGCAAAAGAAAACATCGTTGGCACAATGGGCATTCTTTACGGCGCAGGCGATGCTAATGTTTACACAACAATCGGCAGCGTATTCAACGGCGTAACAGGTTATTCGTTCCTTATTTTCAACCTCCTTTGCGCTCCCTGCTTTGCAGCTATCGGCGCAATTAAGAGAGAGATGAACAACGCTAAATGGACTTGGTTTGCAATCGGCTATCAGTGCGGCTTCGCATATGTGATTGCATTCATCGTAAACCAAATCGGCTCAATGTTTATCGGCAACGGCAATGTGTTCGGTCTCATCGTTGCAATTGCCGCAATCGCAGCAATTGTTTACATGCTTGTAAGAAAGAACAAGTATGACAACAACGAGCTTACCGTTAAAGCAAGAGCGCACAAATAATTTATTGCCGTTTTTGGAATTAACGGATGTTTTAACACGGCATATGCGAGAAATCGCTTGCCTGAGAAGGTGATTTTTATGCTAAGCTTTTTAAAGGCTAATTATTTAACAATTATTATTATTGCGGTTCTTGTTTTAATCGTGGTGCTTATCATAAGAAGCCTTGTTAAAGACAAAAAATCCGGCAAAAGCTCCTGTGGCGGCGATTGCTCGGCTTGCGGCGGATGCAAAGGTTGCACACCGCCCAATAAAAAATAAGTACTCTCGGCATATGCCGATGAATAATTACTCCTTTTCAAAAATAATGCCCTCGGTTTTCCGAGGGCATTATTTTGCGCCTTTTTAAGTTTGAGTTCACAGGCAATATTTGTCTAAATCTGCGCCTTAAAAAGCGTGCCCGCGCTTTTGCCCGCAATCACATCATAAATCGCTTCGGGCTGCCTGCCGTTTAAAATCACCGCGTCCGCACCGTTTGCCGTTGCAAGCCGAGCGGCGGAAAGCTTTGTTTTCATACCGCCCGTGCCGCGGCGCGAGCCTGCACCGCCGGCAAGCGCAAGCACTGAGCCGTCGATTTTATCCACACGTTCTATCAGTTGCGCGCCGGGGTCAAGCCTCGGGTCTTTATCATACAGCCCGTTTATGTCGGAAAGGATAATGAGCCTGCCCGCATTGCAAAGCGCCGCCACGGCGGCGGATAGCATGTCGTTATCGCCGAACAATCTGCTTTCGGATTCGATTTCCGTGTAGCTCACCGAATCGTTTTCATTCACAATCGGAATCACACCCGTTTCGAGCAGAGCGTTAAAAGTGTTTATCAGATTTTGCTTTTTCTCCTCCTGCTCTATATCCTCGGCATTAAGCAGAATTTGCGCCACGGTTTTATCGTACTCGCCAAAAAATTTATCATAAAGAAACATTATGCTGCATTGCCCCACTGCTGCCGCCGCCTGCTTCATTTTCATTGATGAGGGGCGGCTTTTCATATTCAGCTTATTTGCGCCAACAGCTATTGCGCCCGAGGAAACAAGAATCACTTCAATACCCATATTACGAACATCGGAAAGCACTCGGCAAAGCCGCTCCATTGCACGCAAATCATTGTTGCCGAGCTCGTTTGTTATCGTTGAAGTGCCCACTTTCACAACGATTCTGTTTTTGTAAACAGCCATTCTTTAATCACCGTAACCTTTCGGACAACAAGCAGTTTATTATAAATCACCTGCACACCTGCGTTGCCCGAACAGACATTAACAGTGATTCTGCCGTTTCAAAATTATACCGAAGGTAAATTTTGAAAGCATATAATTTGTTTAGTGCGATTTTTCACACTAAACTTCCGCGACCAAAAATTCTTTGCCGCAAGCCGACATAATTTTTTTGCACACATCGGCGGTTTTCAGCTTTAAATAGCTTGTGGTGGTGCCGTCGCTGCAGCCGTAATACTCCTCTGCCGCAACGGTCTTATCCATAACAAAGCAAACATCAGCGGCGCAATCAAGAAGGGCACTCAAAATCGTTGCCGCACCTATTTTGGTGCCGAGCATGCTTTCCATAAGCTCTGCCGAAGCAAAGGAAACGCGCGCAATGCCGAGCGCCGCACTGAAATCCTTTGATTTAAACGGCTTGTCGCCGCAGGTTATAAAAAGATAAAACCGAGTTTGCTGCCTGTTGCACAAAAACAGGGTTTTAACCATTTTCATATCGAGCTTTTCATCAACGGCGGCGCAATCCTCCTTCGTTACTATTTCATCCGTATCCACGCGCTCAAACAAAATATCAAGCCGCTCAAAAGCCTCGTAAACGCGCTGCTGCAATTCGTTTTTAAATTCCGCCGGAGCGGTTGTTTTTACATCACTTACTTTAATCACCGTTTCATTCCCCTTCTGCACCAATTCTGCCGAACACAGCACTTGATTTTTTGCTAAAATTATTGTACCATAGCTTATGGTATTACAAAAGCGAATACTTTTCATAGTTGTCATTACATTTTTTAATAGGTGAGCTAAATGGATATGAATTTGCAAAAATACGCGGCATTTGTCAAGGCGGTTGAATACGGCAGCTTTTCGGCGGCGGCTGAAAAGCTTAATTATTCGCAATCGGGAATCAGCCGAATGATCGGTGATTTGGAAGCCGATTGGGGCATAGCCCTACTTGAGCGCGGCAAAAGCGGAGTTTCTCTTACCTCCGACGGCTTAAAACTGCTTCCGCTTGCCGAAAATCTGCTTGCGGCATACGGCAATTTGCAGGCGGAGGCGCAAAATTTAAACGGGCTTCAGGCAGGCATTATCAGAATAGGCACGATTTCCAGCATTGCCACCTATCGCCTGCCGAAAATCATCTCACGATTTCAGGCGGATTATCCGAAAATTGAATTTGAGCTGCTTGTGGGCGATTATTTCGATGTGGAAAATCAGCTTGCGAGCGGCAGAGTGGATTGCGGCTTTTTACGCCTGCCATGCCGAGATGATTTTGACAGCGTTTTTTTGGAACAGGATGAATTTATGGCGGTTTTGCCGCAAAACCATCCGCTGGCACACACCGGAAATTTCCCGATAAGCGAATTTTGCAATGAACCGTTTATGCTGCTTGAAAAAGATGCAAAATCGGATGTTTCCGCACTTTTTGAACAATGCGGGGTGCACCCCGATGTGCGATTTACAACGCTTGATGATTACGCAATAATGTCCATGGTTGAGGCGGGACTTGGCATATCGGTTTTGCCGAATTTGATTTTAACCAGAACTGCATTTAATGTGGTGAAAAAGCCGCTTGATGTGCCTGCGCACCGCAATTTGGGCGTGGCATTAAAAAGCAAAAAATGCGCCTCGCCTGCCGTGAAACGCTTTCTTGAATATTTATAAATCACCGATTCATGCGAACACGAAAACGCCTTTTGACACATCATCGGAAATGCCGAGGAAAAAGCGAAATTACACCACATACGGCATACATTTACAGTAAGCCCAAATGCTTATATCCGCATTTTTATGGCTTCCACCTCTGAAATTCTGGATATGGCACCTGCAATTTTGCACTTATGCGCTCTCATTCTTGCTGCTGCCGTTCAATGTTTTTTCAACATACTATTTCCAGGCAATTATGAAATCGACGGTGGCATTTATCGTGTCGGTGGCGCGCAGACTTGTTATCAGCGGAATTTTGATTACAATCTTTCCGGCTTTAATCGGCGCAAATGCCATTTGGTTTGCCATGCCGGTTACGGAACTGGCGGTAATGATTTATTCTGTCGCGGCTGTTCGGAAATACACAAAAGCACTGTAAGAAAAGCGTGCAAATAATGAAAGAATTATTACTGTCGGGCACAAATTCCGAAGCGGTTTAAGGGAAAATTACTTTTTCATCCGTTCCGCTTAAAAAAGAACAAAAAAGAAAAGCCTTAAATCCCGCATAAAGCAAAGGAATTTAAGGCTTTTTTGGCGCAGATGAAGGGATTTGAACCCTTGAAACGGTTATCGCCGTTTACACGATTTCCAATCGTGCTCCTTCGGCCAGCTCGGACACATCTGCATATATATGGGCGGAATCTTTTCCGCCCATATAATTTACTATATTTTCGGCAATTAGTCAAGTACTTTTATATCAAAATCAATCCAAAACCTGATAATATGCGGAAAATCTGTTTAGCTTGGTTTCAAATTTATCCTTCGGCTGTTCCTTTGGCACTTCTACGGGATAATTACCAGTGAAGCAGCCGTCGCAATAATTAAGATTTGATTGGCTGGCAAGCTTATGGGTGGCATCTATCGAAAGATAAGAAAGCGAATCAACGCCGATTATTTTTGCGATATCACCCACGCTGTTATACTTGCAGGCAATAAGGTTTTCCTGGCTGTCCACATCCGTGCCGAAATAGCAGGGATATTTAAACGGCGGTGAGGAAACACGCATATGCACTTCCTTTGCGCCGGCTTCGCGAAGCAAAGCAACAATTCTGGCGCAGGTGGTGCCGCGAACGATTGAATCATCAATCATAATAACCCTTTTGCCCTCTATATTCGGGCGCACAACATTAAGCTTAATACGCACGGCGTCTTCACGCTGATCCTGGCTTGGCTGAATAAAGCTTCTGCCGATATACTTATTTTTAATAAAGCCGACGACATAAGGAATTCCGCTTTCCTTTGAATAGCCGAGTGCGGCATCAAGCCCCGAATCGGGAACGCCGATAACAACATCCGCATCAACAGGATTTTCCTTCGCCAAAAACTCGCCTGCGCGCATTCTTGCCTGCTGAACGGAAGAACCCTCTATAACGGAATCCGGTCTTGCAAAATAGATATATTCGAAAACGCACATTCCGCCATTGCATTTGCCGCAATGGCTCGTGTCAGAAGTAACGCCGTCCGTTCCCACGGTTACAATCTCGCCCGGGGCAATATCCCTGATGAATTTTGCGCCGATGGTGTCAAGTGCGCAGGATTCCGAAGCGATGATATATGCGCCGTCACCCGTTTTGCCTATGCAAAGCGGGCGAAAGCCCATCGGGTCTCTGAAGCCGATAAGCTTGGTAGCCGTCATCACAACGCACGAATACGCGCCTTTAAGATGATTCATAACTCTGGAAATGGCTTCCTCGGTACTTTTGCACACAAGGCGTTCCTGCACAACGGCATAGGCGATTGATTCCGTGTCCGAGGTGCCGTGAAAAATTGCGCCGCCAAGTTCAAAAGCTTTTCTGAGCTCTGCAGCATTAACAAGATTTCCGTTATGAGCCAATGCCAAATTACCTTTTATATGGCGAATAACAAGCGGCTGCACATTATTCGGATTATCACCGCCGCCGGTGGTGGAATAACGCACATGACCGATTGCGATGTTGCCCTTGCCGAGCCCCTCGAGCTTTTCCTTTGTGAAAACCTCGGGCACAAGACCGTCGCCCCTGTAGTGGGAGAAAACACCGTCGTCATTAACGGCGATGCCGCAACTTTCCTGCCCCCTGTGCTGAAGCGCGTAAAGCCCCAAATAAGTGGAGCGCGCCACATAGGTGGTTTTATTTTCAAATATTCCGAATACACCGCATTCTTCGTGAAGACTGTTAAACATATTTATAAAAGGCCTTTCCGGCTGCCGAATATTTACCGAATATCGCCGCACACGGCAGCCGAACGGCATGGCGGCGACATTCCTTGCTTTATATCGCTATATGATTATACAACATTTAATTGGGTGTGTAAAGATTGGCATACGGTCTTGAAGTGGCAGGAACCAGCTTTTTAAATTCGCCGCCGATTATTTCGCCGTAATTTGCGCCGAAATATTTGCAATATTGCTTAACATATGCTTTAAGCTCTTTTTCGTCCTCCGGCGTAAGCTCGCAAATTTCAATATTTTGGGAAAGATTTTCCTTGGGAAATTTGCCCCTGACAATAATTTTGCCGCCGTGCATGCCTGAAGCGCAATGCGTGCCGAAAAGCTTTTCGCCGCGCGGAATATCCAGACCGAGCAACACAATGGTGCCCCCCGCCATATATTCGCCGAGAAACGAGCCGGCATTTTGACCGATAACGATAACCGGCTTCATCTGCTCAAATTCCTTCATATGTATTCCGCCACGGCAGGCAACATTATCCTTAATATATATATTACCGTCCCTCATACCGTAGCCGAGGGCGTCGCCGCTGTGACCGTGAATAACAATTTCGCCGCCGTTCATCGTGTTACCGACTGCATCCTGCCCGTTTCCGAACACAACAACCCTGCCGCCGTTTAAATAGCAAGCCATATCATTGCCGGGCGTGCCATGCACCTCTATGGTTTTGCCCGAATCGAGCGCACAGCCGATATATCTTTGACCGTTTACATTTTTAACGGTTACCTTATTCTTTTTAACAAGTTCTTCTTTAATAAGCTCATTTACCTTTTCATATCTTTCAAGGCCTGCTTCAATACTCATATCCGTGCCTCCTTATTCGCCTGCGTGCTTAATGCCGAGAATCTCAAGCTCTTTTTCGCTTAATCCTATTCCGCGCAGCATCAATCTGTTTCCCTTAAGAGAATCAATGGAATTTATGCCCATGCCACCCATAATCTCTTTAATTTCGTGATTCCAGGCATTAACAAGATTGGCAACTCTTTTATACATAATTTCCGGATTGAGCCTTTTGGTAAGTTCGGGCTTTTGAGTGGCAATGCCCCAATTGCATTTGCCCGTGTTGCAGGTTTGGCACATATGGCAGCCCATTGCAATAAGCGCGGCAGTGGCAATATAGCAAGCATCTGCACCGAGGGCAATTGCCTTAACGATATCGGAAGAGCATCGGAACGAGCCTGCCGCAACAAGCGAAACAGTTGAGCGTATGCCCTCATCACGCAGCCTTTGATCTGCGGCGGCAAGCGCAAGCTCAATTGGAATGCCCACATTATCCCTTATTCTTGTGGGTGCGGCGCCTGTGCCTCCTCTGAAGCCGTCTATAACAACAATATCCGCGCCTGCGCGGGCAACGCCCGAGGCAATAGCCGCGATGTTGTGAACAGCCGCAATTTTAACGGCAACGGGTTTTTCACCGTTTGTTGCCTGCTTGAGCGACCATATAAGCTGACGCAAATCCTCGATTGAATAAATATCATGGTGAGGCGCGGGTGAAATCGCATCTGAGCCGACGGGAATCATGCGGGCGTTTGACACCTCCACATTAACCTTTTCGCCGGGAAGATGACCGCCGATACCGGGCTTTGCGCCCTGACCGATTTTAATTTCGATAAACTTTGAATTTTCAAGATAATCCTTATAAACGCCGAATCGACCCGAAGCTACCTGAACAACGGCATCTTTGCCGTATTCCGTTAAATCACTGTGAAGACCGCCCTCGCCCGTATTAAACAGCGTGCCGAGTTCCCTTGCCGCCATGGCAAGGGATTTTTGCGCATTAAGGCTGATTGAGCCGAACGACATTGCCGAAAACATAATTGGGGTTTCAAGCACAACCTGCGGCGGCATATCTGTGAGTGATTTGCCTTTTTTCTCCACGAGCATTTTCTGCGGCTTTCTGCCGAGAATTGTGCGAATTTCCATAGGCTCGCGCAACGGGTCGATTGAGGGATTCGTTACCTGCGACGCGTTGAGCAGGATTTTATCCCAATAAATCGGAAACGGCTTTGGATTGCCCATTGCCGAAAGCAGGGTTGAGCCGGTGTTTGCCTGACGGCAGATTTCCTGCTGATACTGCGGAGTCCAGTTTTCGTTATCACGGTAATCGCAAACATATTTTTCTATTCTGAGCGCGCCCACGGGACACATTGAAACGCATCTGTGGCAGGCAACGCAGCCGTCTGATTTTGAAATAACGATTTTTTCGTTGCTTGGGGAATAAAGATGGCATCCGTTTGAGCATTCGGTGATGCACTTGCCGCAATTTATGCACAAATCCTTATCCCTGATTATTGTGAATTTGCGTGGGATATAGCCAATCATTTTACGCCCTCCTTTTTATCAAGTTCAAGCGGAACGAAAACGGGCTTTGCACCGCTGACGGACCAAACCTTTTCTGGATCGGGGCAAACAATTCTGATTGCCGATTCCTCGGAGGCGAAATATGCCCTTGTGCCCTTTGTGGCTGCGGTGAGCGAGCGAAGCTTCAGGCGATCGTTAATCGCAAGCAAGCCCTTGTTTGAACCGAGAATAACGGAGAAAGGTCCGTTTACCAAAGCGGAGCCGTAAATTGAGCGCAAGGTGGTGAAATATTCCTTTTTGTCTTTCGGCATACGGTCTATCTCCTCCCATTCGGGAGCGGTGAGCACATCCGCGGCAACCTCTATCGGCAATCCGTGATGGCGGATAAGGTGGTCGAAAAGATATGTGATAACCTCCGTGTCCGTTTGCATGGTGCAAACATATCCGAATTGTTCTATATACCTTCTGTTTGCATCGTAGGACGAAATTTCGCCGTTGTGAACAATTGACCAATCAAGAATGTTAAAGGGATGAGAACCGCCCCACCAGCCGGGTGTGTTTGTGGGAAATCTGCCGTGTGCCGTCCACAAATAAGCGTCGTACTGATCAAGCATATAAAATTCGCCTACATCTTCAGGATAGCCGACCGCCTTAAAGCAGCCCATATTTTTGCCGCTGGAGAAAATGAAAGCCCCCTCGATATTTTGATTGACCTTCATAACGCACTGAACGGTGTATTCTTCCTCGTCCATTCTCGATTCCCTCATGCGCACCTTGTTCGGCTTTGCAAAATAGCGCCAAATATCGGGTCCATTTGCAATGGATTCGATTTTTTTTGTGGGAATTTTTTCCGAAACATCCACATTGAAGTGCTTAAAAAGATAGTCCTCGCACTTGCTTTTTGCGTGCTGGCTTTCATAAAAAACATGAAAAGCATAATCATCCGCATGGTCCGGATATATGCCGTAAGCCGCAAATCCGCCGCCAAGACCGTTTGAGCGATCGTGCATCAAGGCGATGGATTTAATGATTTCAGAGCCGTTGATTTTTCCGCCCTTGCGATCGATAATTGCCGCAATCGCACAGCCGGACGGAATTCTTACCTGCCCTTCTTTAAGCATAATTACTCCTCCTATTAAATGCCTTATGGCATAATTATATAATTATAAAAGCCCGCGCGCAATAAAATAAAAAGAATTTCATCATTTTATAAAAAAACAGAGTTGCCGCGCGCCCGTTATATAGAATATTTAACGAAATGTTTTTGCAAACTTTGCCAAACTTTTTGTAAAAGCAAAATTTTTCCGGCGAACAAAACACATTTTACGCATAAAAAATAATTTTGCATTCATGGCGGTTTTTAATGTTAATAATCAACAAATGTGCAAAAATCAAAGTAGGATTTTACATCGCCGCTTGTGCAATTTTAACAAAATATCATTTGTTATTTCAAGCCGCAAGCTGCGAAAAAACGCCGATACTTGTTTGACAGAAAAGCCCGATTTGTCTATAATCAAATCATATTCGGGCAATTATGTGCATAAATCTTTTAAAAATGAGAGGGAAATTTTTATGGAAATCACAAAAAGCGAAAAGAAAAAATTAAGCAAAGGCAAAAAGGCGTTGCTGATAATCGCTTTAATAATCGCCGCCCTGGTTATAGGCGAGCTTATCTCCGTAAATTGGCACTCAAATCCAAAAAACATTGTTAAATACGAAACGGATAATCCGCACATCGTGAGCGGCGATTATCCGCTTGTGAGTGCACACAGGAGCGGTGGCGGAATTGAGCCCGAAGAAACGATGATGGCATTTAAAAACTGCGCCGAAAGCCCTGATTTTGATGTTGACACCTTTGAATTTGACCTGCATATAACAAAGGACGAAGTGCTTGTGCTGCTGCACGACGACACGCTGGACAGAACTTCAAACAGCGCTGATGTTTTCGGCAGCAAGGATGTACACCCCGAGGAAAAAACATACGAAGAATTGCGCACGCTTAATATGGGTGCAAAATTTGAAGATGAAAACGGCAACACACCCTATGCCGATTTAAGCGGTGACGCCGTGCCTGACGATTTGCGCATTTTAAGACTTGAAGATGTGCTTGATTACCTGATTTCAACCGGCGAACACAACTACATAATCGAAATCAAAAACAAAGGCGAACTCGGAATGAAAGGTGTTGACATTCTTTACAACATTGTAAAAGAACGCGGCATTCTCGAAAATGTTATTTTCGGCTCTTTTCACGAGGAGGTTTCATTTTATGTGGATGATAATTATCCCGATTTGAAGCGCAGTGCCACCGTTAAAGAGGTGCTTGCGTTTTACAATGCCGCAAACCTAAACAAAAAAGATTTCGAGGCAAAATATGTTGCCCTTCAAATCCCTTATAATATGCCGTTTCGCCTTGCCGGCAATTTGGGCACTGCAAAGATTGTAAACTATGCGCACAAGCACAATATCGCCGTGCAATACTGGACGGTGAATAAAGAAAAAGACCTTGAATACCTTTCCGAAATCGGCGCAGACTGCATTATGACCGATTATCCGGACAGATTATACAAAGTGATAAGCGCAGAAAAAAGCGAAGCCGCGGCATAGTCCTCACATTGAGGCGCATTTTTGCACAAAATCGCACGGCACAAAAACGGCGACGGATACAGGATAACCCAAATGGGCGCACTCCGTATCCGTCGCTTAATTTTTCGGTGATATAAGCTTTACTGTGATTTTGCCGGCGCAAGGCTAATCGTTTGCCAAATCCTCCGCGCCTTGCAGAGCGGCTACACCGCGTTCGCCCGTGCGAACCTTAACAACATCTTCCAAATCATAAAGGAAGATTTTACCGTCGCCGATATTACCGGTGTAAAGTGCCTTTCTTGCGGCATCAACAACAGCAGAAACGGGCACCTTGGAAACAGCCATTTCAAGCTTCATTTTTGGATTAAGATTCATTTCCTCAATCGCAACGCCACGATACATTTTGCTGTGACCCTTTTGCACGCCGCAGCCCATAACATTCGTTACCGTCATACCGGTTACGCCGATTTCGTTCATACTCTCCTTAACCGCCTCAAACTTGGAGGGGTTGAAAATCATAACCACATTTGTGAGCTTGCCGCTTTCATCCGTGCCTGCGGTGTAAGATTCAACGGGAACAGCCTTTTCAACAGGCACCTTTGCAACGGGAATTTCCGCCTGCGCCGCCTCTGCATAAGCAAGGGTGGGCATAAAATCCGCATAAGCGGAAGGCAAATTATGTTCTGTGGCATCAAGTCCCTTAATTTCCTCTTCTCTCGAAACACGCAAACCGATGGTTTTTTTGATTATTGTGAACACAATGCTCATTGTAACGGCGGTCCAGGTGCCAACCGCAAGAACGCCGAGCAGCTGCAAACCCAGTTGCTTTACGCCGCCGCCGTAAAACAGACCCGTTTCGGTGTTGAAAAGACCGACCGCAATCGTGCCCCAAATTCCGTTTGCGCAGTGAACCGCAACGGCACCTACGGGATCGTCAACCTTAAGTTTGATATCGATAAATTCAACTGCCACAACAACAAGCACACCGGCAACCGCACCGATAATGCACGAGCCGAGCGCATCCACAACATCGCACCCTGCCGTTACGGCAACAAGGCCTGCCAAAGAGCCGTTGAGTGACATGGAAACATCCGGCTTGCCGTTTTTAGTCCATGTGAAAATCATTGTAACGCAGGTGGCAACAGCAGGTGCGCAGGTGGTGGTTACAAATATGGAAGCAAGCGAATCAATGCTTGTTGCCGCCGCACCGTTAAAGCCGTACCAGCCGAACCAAAGCACGAAAACGCCGAGTGCACCGAGAGTTAAGCTGTGACCGGGGATTGCACGAGCCTCTTTTTTGCCCGTTTTCTTGTTTTCAACATATTTGCCGATTCTGGGACCGACCATCATTGCGCCGATAAACGCCGTGATGCCGCCTACCATATGAATGGCGCACGAGCCGGCAAAATCATGGAATCCGAGTTTTGCAAGCCAGCCCTGCGAATTCCAAATCCAGCCTGCCTCAATCGGATAGATAACCGCGCTGATAACCGCGCTGTAAATACAATAGGAAATAAATTTTGTTCTTTCCGCCATTGCGCCGGAAACGATTGTGGCTGCAGTGGCGCAAAAAACAAGGTTAAACACAAAATTGGACCAATCAAAATTTTGATAATCCGTGAATATACCGAGATTCGGCACGCCGATAATTCCGGCAACATAATCCTGACCGAGCATAAGCGAAAAACCGAGCACCAAAAACATGGGTGTGCCTATGCAAAAATCCATAAGATTTTTCATAATGATGTTGCCTGCGTTTTTTGCGCGTGTGAAGCCGGTTTCAACCATGGCAAAGCCGCATTGCATAAAGAAAACAAGTGCCGCGCCGATTAAAAACCAAACGCCGAAAACTTCTTCACTCACAAGTTGCGAAATATTCATAAATAATTCTCCTATATTTTGTTATGGACAGAGCCGTGCATTTCAGAAAAGCAAAGCGCAGTCTCTGCTTCCCGAAGCAGGATGTATCTAAACTGCCGCATAAAGCCGCAAGCGGCAGACTTGATATGCAAATAATGAATAATAAATTGAATAAAAAAAGAGTGCATTGCAATATGCAATGCACTCCGTTGTGCTTAAAATTCGGCCGAAGCGGTTTAAGAATAAGCCACCCCGGCCATTAAAGGCATTACTGCCAAAGAGAGGGCTTATTTTTTAAGATATCTTTCAACTTCCCAAGCGGAAACCTGAGTGCGATATTCATCCCATTCATTCTTTTTGCCTTCAATATAAGCATTGAAAACATGATCGCCGAGAGTTTCTTTGATAAACGGATCTGCCTCTGCCTCGTGAACGGCTGTAATAAGATCGCCGGGCAGGCAATCGATACCTTCAGTTATGAGCTGATCGGAATCAAGGCTGAAAACATTGTAATCAACCGGCGCAGGAGCGGTCAAACCTTTTTTAATACCGTCAAGACCTGCTGCAAGGCAAAGAGCCATTTCAAGATAGGGGTTGCAGGTGGGATCGGGGCAGCGAAGCTCAACACGAGTGCCCTTACCTCTTGCTGCGGGAATACGAACAAGGCAGGAACGGTTTGAAGCCGACCATGTGAGATAGCAAGGAGCCTCATAGCCGGGAACAAGCCTTTTATATGAGTTTACAAGCGGATTTGAGAACACTGCAATACCTTTAACATGACTCATAATGCCTGCAATGAACTGATATGCTATTTTGGAAAGACCGAGTTCGTCGGTGGGATCGTCAAACGCGTTGGAGCCGTCTTCCAATTTGAAAAGGCTCATATTGGTGTGCATGCCCGAACCATTGATGCCGTGAACAGGCTTCGGCATAAATGTTGCATGAAGACCGTGCTTTGTGGCATATGTTTTAACAACATGCTTAAAGGTCATAACCCTGTCGGCAGTGGTCATAACATCGTCAAATCTGAAATCGATTTCGTGCTGAGATTCGGCAACCTCGTGGTGAGAAGCCTCAATTTCATAGCCCATATCCTCAAGGGCAAGGCAGATATCGCGGCGGCAGTTTTCGCCGGCGTCGTTGGGATTTAAATCAAAGTAACCGCCCTCATCCGTAAATTCGGTTGTGGGATTGCCGTCCTCATCCTTTTTGAAAAGGAAGAATTCAAGCTCGGGACCTACATTGAAGCCAAAGCCCATTTCGGCAGCTTCATCAATAACCTTTTTAAGAACATTTTTGGGATCACCGAGGAACGGTGTTTTGTTATCTGCCATATAAACCGAGCAGATAAGCCTTGCGGTGGTTTTGCCGCCGAAGGTTCTCCACGGAAAGATTGACCAAGAATCAAGGTCGGGATGAAGGTACATATCGGATTCATCGATACGAACGAAACCGTCTATCGAAGAACCGTCAAACATACAATCGTTATCAAGTGCTTTTTCAAGCTGTGAAACGGTTAAAGCCACATTTTTCATAAGTCCGAAAACATCGGTGAACTGAAGCCTTACAAATTCTACATTTTTCTCTCTTGCATCATTGAGTATGTACTCTTTGGTAAACTTACTCATAACAGCTACTCCTTTAATTAACAAAAATCTATTATCGCAAAGCGACAAACGGTAAAAATAAATAAAGGCGTTCCGAATTATTCGGAACGCCTTTGTTCTTATTACAACACCAGTATATTCCCCGAAAGCCGCAAAGTCAACCCACTTTTCTCAATTTTGTGCGGGGTGCTTTTTTTCAACGCAAATGCACCGCTTCTTTTGTGTGATTTTGCACAAAAAGCAAAACTTGTAATAATTGTTTGTGCGAAAAAGCGGTGGGTTTAATCCAAATCCAAAAATTCCTCCGGAATTATTTCCTTAGCATATTTTGTGAAATATTCGGGAGTAGCGCCGTCCTGCGCATGAGAGGAGCCGAGAGACTCCGTGTAATCGGCAAGCTTGTAAACCGCAAATTCATATTTTTTGCCGCCCGTTTTTTTATACCAGCTCACAACCGGGGCAAGCTTTGCGGAGGTGATTGTGATTTCGTTGTTTTTCTTTTCGATTTCAATTTCCGCCATGCCGCCGCAAAGCTGCTTTAAGCTGGTTTGGTGAGAAATGAAATTGCCGATTGAATAATAAACAAGCATTTTTTTGCCGGTTTGCTCGTTCGTTACCCATTCAACGGGCTGAAGCACATGTGGGTGCGTGCCGATAACGATATCAACGCCGAGTTCGGAGAAAAGGCTTACATATTCCTTTTGATAATCCGAAACGGAGGTGCTGTTTTCCGTGCCCCAATGAGGGAACACAATAACAACATCCGCATTTTGCCTTGCCGCAGTTATATCCGATGTGATTTTATCCTTATCCATCATATTAACGCACCACTGCTTGTTTTCGGGCAGCGAAATGCCGTTTGTGCCGTAGGTGTAATTCAAAATCGCAAATTTGATGCCGTTTTTCTCGTAATAAACTATTGAATTATAATCCTCTTCCGTGTCGTTTGTGCCGACGTGCACAACCTCGGGATGTTGATCGAAATATTTGCATTCCTGCTCAATGCCGGAAAAGCCCTTATCGAGCGAATGGTTTGTGGCGCAGGTGAAAATATCGAAGCCGGCATCTATTGCGGCGTCACCCACCTCCCACGGAGTGTTAAACATGGGATAGCCCGTGTAATCAAACGCGCTGCCGCCGAGCATGGTTTCCTGATTTATAACAGCCACATCGGCATTGCTTATATAGCTTTTTATATGCTCGTAAAATGCGGTGTAATCGCGGGAGCCGTCTTCTTTTTCACCCGCGGCGATGAGCGTGTTATGAATCAAATTATCGCCCACTGCCACCATTGAAACCTTTGAAACGGCATTTGTGGTTTGCTGGGTTGTGGAGGTTTCGCTTGTTTGCGCCGTAGGCGTTTCACCGTCCAAATTTTTTGTGATATGGCCGCTTACGGCAAAAGTGCACACCACAATCACGGCTATGATAACGGGAATTATAACCCCTAATTTTTTTGCTTTTGAATTTTTACCGCTCATAAAAACCTCAGATCCGTGCCAAACAAACTTCGACACATAGAATTTTAAGATAAATTCATTTTACCACAGAAACAAAAATATATCAATAGCGCGCAGTGCGTCGGTATATCGCAAGCTGCGACTTCCACTCGCATTGCACATAAAAAAGCATCGGCAGGAGCAAGCCCGACCGATGCTTTTGAGCATATATATTATGTTTATAATACTTATTATAAGTTAACCCTGCCGGATTCGGTGCCATTGATAATGTAATATGCGGCGCAATCCTCTGCCTTAACATAAATTTTAAGGGATTTGATTTCCGAAGCCTTTTTGCCGCTTGCCGCGCGAACCTTTTTTTCAACATCGGCAGCGTTAAACTGCAAGCCGCCGAATTCAAAATAAACCTCGTTTTTGGCTTTTACGGCTTTTTTTGCAGCCGACTTAACTGCCGATTTAACATCTTTTTCAGCCTTTTCGGTGCTTTCCTTAACAGCCTTTTCCGCTTTGGCTTTTGTTTCCTTTACTGCGGTTTCTGCCTTAGCCTTTGTTTCCTTTGCGGATTTTGCGGCTTTTTCCTTTGTTTCCTTAGCTGCTTTAACAGCTTTTTCCGAAACCTCTTTTGCAGCCTTTGCTGCCTTTTCCGTGGTTTCCTTTGCTGCCTTAACTGCTTTTTCTGTGGTTTCCTTTGCTGCTTTTGCAGCTGCGGTGTTTTTCTTAACAGCCATAGTAATTTCCTTTCGCACAATAATCAATAATATATTTATGTATTATTTACCTTTCGGTAAAGCACTTTGCTTTACATTTATTATATTAGTATGCAAAAATCGCAAAGTCAATAAAAGCAGCCAATAATCTACAAGCAGTAGCCCAAACGCAGTGCAAAACGGCACCGTTTTGTGCAACATTACCAAGAAATTGCCATTAAAACTGTGCAAGCAGCACGGCAACTCCGTCATTTTCGTTAGTATCGGTAACTGCTTTTGCCAGATTTTTAACTTTTTCGGAGGCGTTGCCCATTGCCACGGGCAAACCTGCGGCGGCAAGGAGGGGCAAATCATTGTCGTTATCGCCGAACGCAGCGGTGTTTTCCCTGCCGATTTTAAAATACGAACACAAAAATTCAAGCGCAGTGCCCTTATCCGTGCCGCGGTGCAAAACCTCCAAAAAGTTCTTTTCAAGACGGCAAAAGCCGAGCGTTTCATCAGCCGCGAGCAAATCGGCAAGCAAATCGCGCTGTGCCTCATTCGGCAGATTTATAAAAATCTCGTCCGCACATTTATTTTCGGCTTCAAAAAGCGCGCGAATATCCGGCACAACGCGGCGCGAGCCGAAAATGTATTCGCCCACGGGCGTGCCGATGAATTTTTGCCTGTATTTTTCTATCAGCACCGGCTCGATGTAGCCGACGCCGTCCGCAAAAGCCTCAAACAAATAACCTTGCGAATTAAGCAGGCTCATTATTTGCAGCGATTTTTGGTTTGAAAGCGGCGCACCGTAAATTTGCCTGCTGACTGCTATTTCAGTTATGCACGCACCGTTTGAGGTGACGGCATAATGCACGCCGGGAAGCGATTTAACGCATTGCGGCAAACCCGAGAGCGGTCTGCCGGTTACCGGCACGATTTCAATGCCTTTTTCTGCAGTTCTTTTTGCTGCGGCAACCGTTTTTTCGCCGATTGTTTTATTGTTTTTAAGCAAAGTGCCGTCCAAATCCACACACACAAGCTTTATTTCGTTTTTCATTTTTACCGCCCTTAAACAGTCGAAAATCGGTTGCTTAAAACCGTGTGGTGTTCGATTTCCGCCTGCTAATCAAATACGCGGCAACCGAAAACGATTGCCGCAAAATAATTATCAAATTTAATTTCTGTTTTAATCGGCAAGCAATTCATCGGCAAGTGCTTCAAGCGCAGAAGCATCCGAAGCCTTCATTGCGGATTTAATCGTTACCGTGTTTTCGCAAACGGAAATATTCTTCATACCCTCAAGAGCTGCTTTCATAACTCTTGCTGCGCACGGAGCCCACGAACCGTTTTCAATCAAGCCTACTTTTCTGTTTTGATAAGCCTTGCTTTTAAGGTGAGCAAGCAGGGCTTCCATCGGCGGGAACACTCCGCCGTCGTAGCTTGCGGCGGCAAAAACAACCTTTCCATATTTAAATGCATCCTCAACCGCCTCGGCAATATCGTCGCGCGTGATATCGGAAAATGCAACCTTGCAGCCCTTTGCCTCAAGAATTTCCTTAAGCTTAAGAGCGGCGTTTTTTGTGTTGCCGTAAACGGATGCGCAGGCAATGAAAACGCCGTCGCTTTCGGGAACATAAGACGACCAAGTGTTGTAAAGGTTTATGTAATATTCCAAATTTTCCGTAAGCACGGGTCCGTGAAGCGGGCAAATTGTTTTGATATCAAGCGCAGCTGCTTTTTTTAGCAGAGTTTGAACCGGACCGCCGTATTTGCCAACAATATTAAAATAATATCTTCTTGCCTCGCAAGCCCAATCCTCATCAACATCAAGCGCACCGAATTTGCCGAAGCCGTCTGCCGAAAAAAGCACCTTTTCGCTGCTTTCGTATGTTACCATAACCTCGGGCCAGTGCACCATTGGTGCCATAACGAAATTGAGGGTGTGCCCGCCGAGCGAAAGCGAATCGCCCTCCTTAACAGTGAGTTTTTCAACCGACGGCGCAATATCAAAAAACTGCGGCAGCATGGCAAAGGTTTTTGCATTGCCCACAAGCACCGCCGAGGGATATTTTTCCGTAAAGGTTTTGATGTTTGCGGCGTGATCCGGCTCCAAATGCGAAATCACAAGATAATCCGGCTGCCTTGTGCCGAGCGCGGCTTCAAGATTTGCAAACCATTCGTTTGTTTTTCTTGCGTCCACCGTGTCCATAACAGCGATTTTTTCATCAATAATAACATATGAATTATACGAAACGCCGTTCGGAATTACATATTGGCTTTCAAAAAGATCCAAATCTTTATCATCTGCGCCGATATATTTAATTGATTTTGAAAATTCTTGCATATTCTTAATCCTTTCATTGTTTATGATACCAAATTATACCGTTTATTTAGTTTATATAATATATCATTGCGGCAAAAATCGCAAGGGGCAAAACAACCTTTTGGGCAAATCAAAAAATATTCACGATTTATTGACAATCTTGCATAATGGTAGTAAAATTATAGCAAATATACTCTTAGAGAAAGAAGTAATTTTTAATGGAAAAGAAAAATATTGATTGGTCTAACCTCGGCTTCGGCTATATGCCCACCGATTACCGCTATGTTTCGAACTTTAAAGACGGCAAATGGGATGACGGCGCACTTATTACCGACCCGAACATCACTATCAATGAATGCGCAGGCGTGCTTCAATATGCACAAACTGTTTTTGAAGGCTTAAAGGCTTACACCACGGAGGACGGCAAAATCGTTTGCTTCAGACCCGATTTAAACGCAGAACGCCTTAAGCAATCTGCCGAAAGACTTGAAATTCCGCCTTTCCCGGAAGACAGATTTATTAAAGCAGTTGAAGAAGTTGTTAAAGCAAACGCCGCTTGGGTTCCGCCCTACGGCTCAGGTGCAACGCTTTATATCCGTCCCTACATTTTCGGTTCAAACGCCGTTATAGGTGTAAAGCCGGCGGATGAATATCAATTCAGAATTCTTTGCACACCTGTCGGTCCGTATTTCAAGGGCGGCGCAAAGCCGATTACCATTCGCGTTTGCGATTACGACCGTGCCGCACCGCACGGCACCGGCAATATTAAGGCAGGTCTTAATTACGCCATGAGTCTTTATGCCATTATGGACGCTCACAGGCAAGGCTACGACGAAAATATGTACCTTGACGCCGCAACCAGAACATATGTTGAAGAAACCGGCGGCGCAAACTTCCTTTTTGTTACCAAGGACGGCACTGTCGTCACCCCAAAATCCGACTCCATTCTTCCCTCCATCACAAGGCGTTCGCTTTGCGTTGTTGCAGAGGAAATTCTCGGTCTTAAGGTTGAGCACAGAAAAGTTGCTTTTGAAGAAGTTAAGGATTTTGCCGAATGCGGACTTTGCGGCACCGCTGCAGTTATCAGCCCCGTCGGAAAAATTGTTGACCATGGCAATGAAATCTGCTTCCCTGCAGGAATGGAAAAGATGGGGTCCGTTACCCAAAAGCTTTACGACACCCTTACCGGCATTCAAATGGGCAAAATTGCAGGTCCCGAGGGTTGGGTTCACGAAATTAAAGTTGACTGATTTTAATCGCTCGGTGCAAATCAGTCATTGGCTTTAGCTTTTCACAGCTTAAAACAAACAAAATATCCGTCTGATTTCTCAGGCGGATATTTTTATTAGTGTCTTTAGACAGTTGAGCGCCGAAAGGAGCGAAACAAAGAACCACCCGCTATGCGGGTGGGTGATAAAAAGTTATACAAAAATAATCACCGACCATGTGATA
>CAVJZG010000024.1:0-24932 GCA_963654285.1 bacterium | reverse complement strand
CGCTTTATATGGGATTTTTGCTTAATGATTTTTAGATTAGGTACTGTAAAATCCTTAAATAATTAAATATATAATTATTATAAATAAGTCCCAAACGGCAAATTAATACCGTTTGGGACTTATTGTATATATAAAAGGAGATGAAATTATGTCAGATAACTGGGTAGTACGCAATCTCGAAAACGCTCTTGAAACTTGGAATGATAAGCTGACAGAGATATGGGGATTGCTGACCGCTACACCCGAAGAATTCAAAGGCGGTAAAATATGGAATGTCATACTCGATATTAACGGAGCATTGCAGGTAATCGGTACAGCTTTGCTTGTTTTGTTCTTTGTTGTCGGCGTTATGAAAACATGCGGCTCATTTGCCGAAGTAAAGAAACCCGAACACGCATTAAGACTTTTTATCCGTTTTGCACTTGCGAAAGGTGCAATAACCTACGGACTTGATTTAATGCTGTCTTTGTTTAAAATTGTTCAAGGTACAATTTCAACAATAATGACTTCTGCCGGATTCGGACAAGCAAATGAAACAACCCTGCCACAAGAAATGATTACGGCTATTGAAAACTGCGATTTCTTTGAAAGTATACCGTTGTGGGCAGTAACGCTAATTGGAAGTCTGCTGATAACAGTTTTGTCATTCATTATGATAATGACTGTTTACGGCAGATTTTTTAAGTTATATATGTATACTGCCATTGCACCGATACCGCTTTCAACATTTGCCGGAGAGCCGTCACAGCATGTCGGCAGGTCTTTTATCAAAAGCTATTGTGCAGTATGCTTGGAAGGTGCAATCATTGTTCTTGCCTGCGTCATATTCTCACTCTTTGCAGCTTCACCGCCACAAGTTGATACAACTGCACCTGTGGTAACTATGGTGTGGAAATATGTGGGTGAACTCATATTCAATATGCTTGTGCTTGTCGGCGCAGTTAAAACATCAGACCGTATTGTACGGGAAATGATGGGACTTTAATACGTAACAATATTTATGATAATGCGAAAGTGCACTATACGATTATCATAATTTTAAGGAGGTAAAAAATGCAAATACAAATCAATAAAGAGTTTAGAGATTATCGTGAAAAGGTGTATTTCGGACTGAGTATGCGACAGTTGATATTTTCATTTCTTGCTGTCGGCGTTGCAATAGTATCATATATTTTGCTTAAAGATGAGCTCAGTACCGATACAATATCGTGGCTTTGCATACTGCTTGCCGCACCGTTTGCTGCTTTGGGTTTTGTAACATACCACGGTATGACCTTTGAAAAATTTGCTTGGGCATGGATAAAATCAGAAGTCTTAATTCCCAAAAGGCTTGTTTTTAAAGCAGAAAGCAAAACTCATATTGAGAATAAAGAAATGATTAAACAAAAAGAAAAGGAGGTTTTCAAGAATAATGAAAACTCGTAATAAAATGAAAAAACTTGAACAGGAAAAGTTCGTAATACCCAAAACCGTTCAAAATGTTATTCCTATCAAAGCCGTCTACAAAGACGGCATTTTTCTTGTCGGTAAAAATATGTATTCCAAAACATTTCTCTTTACCGATGTTAATTACTATATCGCTTGTGAAAGCGAAAAGAATGATTTAATGCGTCAGTATTGGGCAGTTATCAATTCTTTTGGAAACGGAGTTACCGTTAAACTCACAATCAATAACCATAGATTTGATAAGGAAGAATTTGAAAAATCAATCCTTATGCCGTATTACTATGATAACCTTGATGTGTATCGTAAGGAATATAACGAAATGCTGCTCAATAAGGCGGCAACATCCGAGAGTATTGTTCAGGATAAGTATTTTACCGTTACGGTAAACAAAAAGTGCTATGAAGACGCAAGAGCATTTTTCACTCGAATTGAAAAGAATCTGTCAACAAACCTTTTTGCACTCGGCAGTAAATGCGAGCCGTTAAACGCAACCGACAGACTTAAGATATTCCACAATTTCTACCGTGCAGGGAGTGAAGAAAACTTCAATCTCGATTTTGAACTTTTGCAAAATCAAGGCTGTGATGTCCGTGACTATATTTCTCCCGATGCAATGGATTTTAACAGCGACTATATGATGATTAACGGTCAGTATTGCAGAACGGTATTTCTTCGTAACTACGGTACATTTGTTGATGATAATATCATAACCGAGCTTACATCAATCAATAAAAACTTAATGCTCTCTATTGATTTTATCCCTATTCCCGTTGATGAAGCAAACAAGGATGTAGACAATATTTTGCTTGGTGTTCAATCGGATAAGGCAAACTTCAATCGCCGTCAGGCACAAAACCAAAACTACGGTGCTACCAATTATGACCTTGAACAAAGAGAAAAGGAAATACTTGAAATCAGAAACGATATGCGTTACCGTGACCAAAGAATTTATGACACGATAATTTCAATGGTAATAACTGCCGATAGTAAGCAGGAACTTGATAACTTAACCGAAAGTATTTTTGCTAAAGCGTCCGAGAACAGCACGGCACAGTTTGCGACACTTCGTTATCAACAGCTTGACGGTCTTAATACTGTTTTACCGTTTGGCGTCAAAAGAATTGAGTGCTACCGTACGCTCACAACGGAATCACTTGCGTCTTTTATGCCGTTTCACGCTCAAGAGGTCAGTCATTCGGGCGGAGCGTATTACGGTCAAAATGCTATCAGTAACAATATGATATTTGTTAATAGGCATTCGCTTCTTAACGGTAACAGTATCGTACTCGGTGTACCCGGTGGTGGTAAATCATTTATGGTTAAAGAGGATATTGTATCAATCTTTCTTTCAAATCCCGATGCCGATATTGTGATTATCGACCCTGAAAGAGAGTACAACGCTCTTGTTAAAGCATTCGGCGGAGAGGTAATCAACATATCTGCAAATTCACCAAATCATATTAACGCTATGGATATGAATGCAAACTATGAAGATGAGGGCAATCCCGTAACCACTAAATCCGAATTTATTATGTCCCTTTGCGAACAGTTACTCGGTACATCTGCCGACGCTAAAGACAAGTCTATCATTGACAGGTGCTGCAAGAATGTTTATGACGGATATATCAAAAACAATTACAGCACACAGCAACCTACTCTTAAAGATTTCAGAGAAGAACTGTTAAAGCAAAAGGAAACCGAGGCACACGATTTGGCACTTGCCATTGAGTTATTTACAGACGGTTCGCTTAACACTTTTGCACAGCCTACCAATGTTGATATTAACAACAGGCTAATATCATATGACATTCTTGAACTCGGCGATTCGCTTTTGCCCGTAGGTATGCTTATCGTGCTTGATAATCTTTTAAATAAGATTACTTCAAACAGAGAGAAAAGGCGACAAACATATATCTTTATTGATGAGATGTATCTGCTTTTTGCTCATCAATATACGGCAAAATTCCTTTACCGTATTTGGAAACGAGTAAGAAAATACGGAGCGTTTGCAATCGGCATTACACAGAATGTGGGAGATATGCTTGAAAGCAACACGGCAAGAACTATGGTATCAAATTCCGAGTTTGTTATTATGCTTAATCAAAAAGCAAGTGATGTGCTTGAGCTTTCAAGGCTTCTTGAAATCACGCCTAACCAAACGCAGTATTTTACAAACAAGGATGCCGGTCAAGGACTTATGAAGATAGGCAGTAATCTTGTGCCGTTTGTAAACAAGTTTCCGAAGGATACACAACTTTACAAGTTGATGACATCGAAACCGGGAGAGGCTATTTAGCCTCTCTCATTTTTTAGGAGGGTACACTATGAAAAAATCTGTTTTTGTTATTTTACTCGTATTCTTCATATCTGCTTTTTCAATCAGTATGTACTTTGTTGTTAAGGAAACTGTTGAAGATAAAAAGCAATATGAAGTATTTGAAAATATTGTTTCATCTGTTCAAGTTGAAGATGACAGCTTTGATTATGCAGATGAGAAGCTTAAAAGATATATCGAATTGAACACGGAAAATTCCGACTTTGTAGGTTGGATAAAAATTGACGGTACGCACATAAATTATCCTGTTATGAAAAGCAGTACGCCTGATTACTATTTGCACCGTAATTTTAACAAGGAGTATTCATATTACGGCACACCGTATTTAAGTGATAAAAGCGATACTATGAAACCCGCCGACAATATAGTTATCTACGGCCACAATATGCGAGATAACACTATGTTCGGCGATTTGAGTAAATACAAATCAAAAGAGTTTTATGAAAAACACAAATATATTCATTTTGACACGCTTGTCGATTTAGGAAAGTATGAGATTGTATGTGTATTCAAAACCACACCGAGCAAATTCGATTATCAAAATTATACCGTCTTTGATTCTCCCGATGAATTTAATTCGTGTATTTCAAAATGCAAAGAAAGCGAATATTACAACACCGATGTATCTTGCAGTTACGGTGATAAGTTAATAACGCTATCCACTTGCGAATACAGTCAAGAAAACGGCAGGCTTGTAGTAGTTGCCAAAAAGGTGAAGTAATATGAGTGAGATTGAAATTAAAAAGGTTGCCGAGAAAACTCTTAAAACTGCCGACAATTTCGGCATAGCAACAGAAAAGGCTAAAGGAATAACTTTAAAAGCAAAAGAAAAGGTATCGGAAAATGTCAGCGATAATTCCGAAAACCCTGTTAATTATGCTGTGAATAAAGTTCAGGATAATGCTAAAAGTGTTTCGGAGGATGTAATATATCTTTTCAACAAGCAAGGCAAAAAGAGTGTAAACGAAACCGTTAAGAATACAAAAAAGCTTGAACAATCTGTTGAAGAAGTTCGAGCAAAAAGAAAGATAAAAAATGATAAAAGCAAGGTAAATAACCCTGATAGATATACACCTAAAGCACCTGATGATACAGTTAAGACCGATGATATTGTATCTAAAAACATACCAAAGAATACTCAAAACAAAGTCCGTAGTGTAAGCAGTATCAAAACAAAAGAAACCGTATCTGCCGTTAAATCAAACCAACATATCGTAAAAGCAAGCAAACAATCTGCGAAAGACACGGCAAAAGCCATTAACAAATCATCTCAAATAGCTAAAGAAACGGCAAAGAAATCTGCCAAAGGTGCAAAGGAAGCTGCAAGGGCAACTAAAAGAGCAATCAAAGCTATGATTGAAAGCACAAAGGCACTTGTTAATGCGATTATTGCAGGTGGTTGGGTATCTGTTGTCATAATCATTTTAATATGCATTGTAGCTGCTTTATGTTCATCATTTTACGGCATATTCTTTTCAAGCGAAACATCGCAAAGCGGTATGAACATAACTTCTGTAATTCAGCAAATCAACAATGAATTTGATGACAAGATTGACGAAACTAAATCATCGGGCAGTTTTGATGGAGTAGAAGTAATTGGCAGTCGCTCAAATTGGAAAGATGTTTTATCTATTTATGCAGTTAAGACTACTACCGATGAAAACAATCCTATGGAAATTGCTACTGTTGACGAAAACAAAAAAGCAATTTTATCATCAATTTTTTGGGATATGAACAACATATCAAAATCAGTTGAAACACGGACAGAAACGGTAACGAAAGAATCAACCGACGAACAGGGGAATACAGTTGAAACAACAGAGCAAGTTGAAAAGAAATATCTTGTAATAACCTTAACCGGCAAGACTGCCGATGATATGTCAACCTCTTACTCATTCAATGATACTCAAAAGAAATATTTAGCCGAATTGATGAGTGACAAAAACAACAAGCTTTGGGCGTCGCTTATCTATAATATCGGCGGAGTATCGGGTGGTGGCAGTATTGATATTAAAGATCTTGACTTTTCAAACGAAACAGTCAATGACACGCAGAAGAAAATAGTCGCAGTAGCGACAAATTCTGCTAAATACGGTATTTCTGCCCGTTCGGGTTACTGTCAGGCTTGGGTTGCAGATGTATATCAAGCTGTTACAGGTTCAAGAGGTTCGGCTCACTGTGCTTTATGTGCTGCAGATATGTGGGCAGTATCAAGCGACTTTTCTCAAATTCCTGTCGGCGCAACTGTTTATGGATATTCAAGCAGTCAATACGGTCATGTCGGTATTTATATCGGCAACGGTATGGTCGCTCATAATATCGGTGAAATAAAAATACAAAGCCTTGAAAGTTGGATTGAACAGTATAAAGGTTTTTGTTGGGGTTGGGAGAATAACCGAAGTATTATATAAAAATGTGACAGTGGACAAATTGCCCACTGTCATTTGCGTTATAAATAAGAATATTGTTGATTGCCTACTAAATAATATCTATGTTTGAAAAATGAACAATATATGATGCACCCGAAGGAAAATACACTTCATGCGAAAAATGCACATCATCAACAATTAGAAATTCATCTATTCCAAAATCATTATTCATTATATCGTCAAAATGATTTTTGGGGAAATCCATTTTCAAGAATTGCACATCATAATATATTATGGATTTTTTCAAATTGCAAACATCATCATATAGAACTACTACCAGCTTTTTATTTTGACTTTCATAGCACATATTAGTTGAAATTAATTTCCAGTCGTGAAAACCATGACAAAAAAAATATTCATCTACAAATGATTTTGGCAGTTTATCTTTTATTTCTTTAAAAAAATACTCGTCATATTTCCTGCTTTTATTACTAAATGCAATATCTTTTTCAGGATCATCTCCGTACTCCAAATATTCTTTTAAACTTATAAATCGCATACAAGCCTCCTCCTTATGCCAGCACCAAGCCCCCGCCGCCTATTGCAAAACCAATAATCAATGCAAAACCAACGCCTGAGCAGAGTAACATAGCAAAAAACAAAACATAAACAACAACATTTCCAACTTTACTAAAATCTAATTGTATTGAAGCTGATTTTTGACTTTCTTTGTAGGCTTTTTCTTTTGCATCCCAATCCCATCCGGATTTTTCTTTTAATGCTTTTTTTATTTTTTTAGGTGGTGAACCTCCGCCTTTGTGTGGACTGCCATCATCATTTTGAGAATACTCTTCTCCATCTTTCCAAACATGGATATGTCTTTTTTCACCTTTTGATGGTTTCTCAGGATCTATCCTGTATTTCCATCCTTTACCCAAATCTTTAGTTGGCGAAAGACCATATTCGTCAAAAGAATTTACTGGATTATTACCACAATATATCATAAGATTTGACGATTCGGAAATTTGACTAGCCGCGCCAGCCATATCATATAAGTCTGAATTAATAAATCTGTTAATAGTTGAATCATAATAACGTGATTGAAGATAATAATATCCTGTTTCATTATCATAATAATAACCACGATATCTTAAAGGATTTATGTTAGCAATATTAGAATCTGAAAGTATTATGTTGCCCCATTCATCATATTCATAATTGCCGACAACTGTGCCATTGGAATCTGTAATTGCAATAATATCGCCCATTTGATTAGTCATATAGAAATATTGCGTGTTGTTATGAATGAAACCTATAGGTTTACCATTTATATCATACTGAAAATACATTGTGTTTATACCATCTGTTTGAGATAGAATAACCCCGTCTTTTGTATTATAGTAAGTAGTTACATCGTTTACTGTTTTTGATGTTCTAATTCCATTTTCATCATAGATATACGAATAAGCGTTGTCACCATCGGTAATGCTTTCAAGATTTCTGCCACTTGACCAAGTGAATGATTTATCACCGTAAGTCAATATATTACCATTAGCATCATAAGTTAATGATGTGTCATTTACCAATCTGAGTTTGTCATTCCAACCATCATTTGAATAAGCAAATGTTGTATTTGTCCCATTGACAGTTTTATTTGTAATATTACCTCTATTATCATATGTATAGGAAGCAGAATCATTTATACTTCTTACAGTATTTAACTGGTTGTTAATATCATATGTGTAATTATATGTTTTATTGTTATATGATGTTGAGCTTATTCTGTTTTTAGCATCATATGAATTAGTTGTAGACCTTGAATTACCATAGTCTTTTTTTATTATGTTACCATTATTATCATGTGTATAATTAGAATCTAACACATTTGAATTATTGTATTTAACGGAATCTGAAGCTATAACATTATCACTTTCAGTAAAACTATATTCAACAGTATCGTTTCCTGCAGTGTATGATACAGATTTATCCTTAATAACCGATGAATATGTTGTTCCAAAATGTGTTTCTGTTAAATTTGTTTCATTATTAATAGTTGTTTTAGAATATGATTGTATAAGTGTATTATCAGAAATTTGATAAACAGATAAATCTTCACCATCATATTCATATCGAAGTCCATTGTCATAATTAATTTTTTTAATCAGCTCATTATTACTATTATATGAGTATGCTATATATGGTGTTAGGCTATTATTGTGGTATTGCCTTAATAAATTGCCTTTATTATCATATTGGTAACGAATTGACTGACCGTTAGCATATACTTCAGAAGTTAATTTATAAGTGTTATTATAATTATATGAAATAGTATTTATTCCATTAACATAAACTTTTGTTAATCCGCCTTTAATATTATAGTTGTATTCATAAATGTCAAGACATTCTCTTTTCTTTTCACCAGTAGAATAGTATTCATAATTTGTTTGAATGCCAAGACGATTGGTTTCACTTGTTAAATTTCCTGTTTCATCATCATAAACATATCTATGTCCAGCATTAGAATCTGAATATGTTTTTGATGTAGGTAAACCATCTTTTGAATTATCATAGTCTTGATCTTCGATGTCTTGAATTATTCTACCATCATTATCATAAATGGTTCTATGACAATCTCCGTTTTCATTATAAAATAGTATTCTGCCGGCTTCGTCATAAATATATAATGAATTTTCTGTGCCTTTTGATGTTGTTAAAATATTACCAAAGGAATCATATGTATATGCAGTAGTCGTCGTATTATTGTCAATATCAATTACTGTTTCAGTTAAGACATTACCTGCATTATCATAAGTATAACTTATTGAACCTCCTTTACTATATACTTCACTTAATATTCTGCCACTATTATCATATGTATAAGTAGTAGTATCAAAACAATTTAGATCCGAATTATAGAGAGCAGGTATATCGCCTGTATAATCCTCTTTAAGTGTTGCATAAATAAGATTATTGCCTTTATCGTCATAAGTGTAATAGGTATAATCATCTCCTGCTTGCTGTCTTACTACTTTATTCTTTGAATTATATGTTAAATATATATCGTTTTCCGTATCACCAGTGATGTATGATACAATATTACCTTTAGAATCATAACTATACATAGTTATTTCAGTACCACTTTTTTTAGTAAGTACACGTAAATGTTCATCATAAGTAAATTCTGTTATTGTACCATATTCGTCAGTATATTCAACAGGATAGAAAGCATCATTGTAAACAATCTTAGTAGTTTCACCTGACGAGGTAAGGGTAGTATAATTCATACTGTCGTCATTATAGGTATACTTTATCCAAGAGCCGTTTTTATATGTAATTTGCTTTAATCTGCCGTTTGAGTAATACTCAATTTTGTTATCATTGCTTTTAACAAGAGTGAAATCGGTTGTATTGTTAGTATATTCATATTTGCCTAAGATTACGCCTGCTTGGTCTTTAATCTCAATATATTTGCCCTGCTTGGTTGTATATTTAAGCTTATTACCGTTAGGGTCTGTAATTTCCTTTTGGCTGTAATACTTAACATCACTTCCGTCCGGTGCGTCAATTGCTTGATAATCAGACAATGCGAACGAACGGCCCGCACCGTCGGAAATAGAAATCTCTTCACTGTTTGTAGTTCTGTTAAGATTAAGCTTATTGCCGTTGTTATCCTCAATAGCACCGAGATATGCTACACTGTTTAAAGCCTTAATTGCAAAATAATATTTATATGTTCCGTCATCGAAGATATAATTGTCATTTGTCTTAGTTAAGGTATATCCGTTAAGCTCGTCAACATAAGTTGTTGAATCCTTTCTAATCATAGGATATTTTGAGCCGTCAGGGAGAGTAACCTCAAGTCTGCTGTTTGTAACAAGAACTTTACTGTGAATTGATTCAAACCAATCTTTATCGGCGCTGTTATATATTCTTGTATAGCCAAAATCAATTCCATTATATGAGAACGAGAAATCAGTATTGCTTTCGGTATACACGCCGAGAGCTTCATCAGTATTGCTCAAATTCATATATGTAATTTTGCCGGTTGTACCGATTCGTGCATAAACTTTAGTGGTTTTATGAGCAGGAATGGCAAACGGTACGGAATAGTCTGTCCATTCACCATCTTCTCCTATTTTATACTGTAACTTTGTTTTATCAGAGTAATTTACTCTGTAAAGACCGATAAGCTCGCCGTGTCTGTAGTACACAGGAACAGGATTAAGTGTTGCAGCTTTTACAGTTAATACTGATTTTAAATCAACATAATCAGATAAAAGTACATTGGCAAATGTCATTGTAACGAATGTGCCAAAGCCAATTATTACTGCAAGAATAACGCTTAATATGCGTTTCCATAATTTCGTTTTGTATAAATTGTTTTCCATAATTTTCTCCTTTCTTCATTTAACAATTTTAAACTTTATAAAAAGTTGTTTTAAACACAATATCGTTGCTTTTTCTTTTTAAAGAAATAGTTTTATTGGCATATCCATCAGTCATTTGCCAAATTTTCTTATCATCAAATTTATAAATCATAGAAATATCCATTTCATCATCATTAATCAGTTTTTCAAAAGATTTAATAATGAAATCTAAATTTGGATTAAGTAAATTATTTGCCGAAAATTCTGCGGCATATAATTTGTTTTTATAAAATAAATATTTTATTGTAATATGTGTATTAAATAAAATTTCATTATAGTAAATATAAGACTCATGTTTATCAATTTTTCTTATACTAAGCGGTTTTCCCTTATGAATAAAAGTTTTACTCATACTATCCATAAAACAAATATCATTATTAAATGGTATAGTATACTTATATTTATGGCTTGAAAAAATATTTAATATTGGCATTGATTTCATATTTGAATATTCCTTTATTTATACAATCTTTTTGTATTTACTTCTCCATTGGAGCAATTCTCCTTTCTCTATAATAATTTGTTTTCAATTACAATTTATCAAGAATCAAATATAAATTAAACCGTTTTTGCCTATTCGTAGTCATTTATGGCACATTTGAAATGTTTGAATAGGTATTGGAATGATGAAAAATGTATAAATAATAACAAGCATTACTTTTGGTAATGCTTGTTATTGCTCTATAAATTTAATTTTGTGTTTATATTTGTTTTTACTGTTGGTTCTTTATTTTTTATTATCGGCTTTGTGCTGAGAAATATTTTCTGTTTTGGGAAATATAAATTAGGGCAAGTAACTTCACTTGCCCTAATAATTTAGATAATGTTAAGGGCTTTTATATTAAATGAAAAGAGAATTTTTTTTTGAAAAGTTTTGTATTTCTTTATCATTTGGCTTTAGGGTTATTATTTTTATTTCTTCATCATTAATCAAATATTGACTTAGCCATTCTATGGTCATTGAAAAAATTCGATTTGGTCCTAAGCAATCATCATAGTTTATTAAACTGTTATTTGTACCATCGTTTAGCATGTTTATATAATCATTTTTTATTTTTATAAATGAATTTTCTAAACGATTTGGAATTTCAATAATTGCATAAGGATATTGTATTGATATTAATACTTTCATGTTTTGCCTCATAAATAAAATGAATGTGCATTAGTTTTATGTTTATATAAATGATAATGATAAAAATATCCACTATCACCATGCCTTTCTGGACCATAAGGAGTTTTTCCGCCACTTGCATTCATAGCAATATTTCGTGCATTATATTTACTTGAAGAAAATACCAATAAGCCAGAACGCAATTTATTTATTGCGGTTGTCCGACTTATTTTATTTCCGAGAATTATATAGCCGTCTCTTTTATATACATTCCAATAAGTAGATTTCTTTTCTCTTTTCACAGCTGTTTTAACTTTTGCATCTGCTATAGCTATTGACAATGATTTGGCTATAGCTTTGCTTTTTGAAGAAACCCTTGATTTTGCATACGTATATGAGGATTTAATAAATTCCTTTAGTATTGTTATTATAGCACTTGTATTTAATCTATAACTAGAATGTAAACTTGAAACACCATTTATAGCCTCATTATATGTCGAATTATTTATTATTGAAGCTGCAATTAAACTTATTCCTATAAAGGCAATTACAGTTATTATTATTTTAGCAATTGCATAAATGGATAAAACAGCTTCTTTTCCATTTATATCCATCATATTTATAGGATCATTTTTACAATAGCTAAATAAATTTATTCCTATTAAAGAATCTTTGTTAAGATATATTGCAGAATCAGCATTAATGAACCTACAAATGTTGCTGTCATAGTATCTTGATTGCAAGTAATAGTAATTTGTTTCAAAATCAAGATAATAACCACGATAGCGAATAGGATTAATATTTGCTAATTTTATTTCAATATCATTATCGTGAACTGTTACTGTTGAAACACATTTGCCCCAAGCGTCATATTCGTATTGAACAAGTTCTATACCTTGCGCATCAGTTATGGATATAACATCACCCATTTGATTTGTTAAATAAAAATATTGTGTGCCGTTCCATACAAAGCCGAGTGGTGTACCGTTACTGTTATACTGAAAATAAATAGTATCGGTGCCGTCAGTTTGCGAAAGAATAACGCCGTCCTTAGTATTATAGTAAGTTGTTTTACCGTTTACGGTCTTGCTTGTTCTGATACCGTTCTCGTCATAAGTATATGAATACTTATTATCGCCATCGGTTATACTTTCAAGATTACGACCTGTATTCCAAGTGAATGACTTATCACCGTAAGTGAGCACATTTCCGTTTTCGTCATAAGTAAGCGAAGTGCCGTTTACAGCAGTTAATTCGTCTTTCCAGCCGTCATTTGAATAGGTAAAAGTCCTAGAGCTTTTAATATTTTTATCGTCAAGGCCTTTATCGTTATAATCCTTAGCGGTTAAAATATTGCCCCTACTATCATAGCTATATGTTGACGTGACATGCGTTACGGAATAATAAGTATGTGTAACTTGACCGTTTTCATCATAAGCGATTGAGCCGTCTGCTTCTTCATAGCCTGTTGCTGTAATTCTGTTTTGGCTGTCATACTTATTTGCAATCTTTGTAAGCCCGTCGGTATTTGAAAGTTCCTTTAGCGTTACATTTGAATTATCATCATAAGTATAAGTGGATTTCATCAGCTCATTACCGTTAAACTTAACAGTATCCGAAACGGTCTGCGATTTATCATCGGACTTTGCAGAATATGTGAGAGAATTATCATCATATTGGTACGATATTGAGTTGTTTTTAGTTGTATAAGAATAAGTATCGCCAAAATGCGATTCGGTCACATTGGTTTTAGCCTCAATGCCGTTATCCTCGTCCGCTTCGGTTACGTCCTCTGTATATGACTGAACAAGGGTATCATCAGAAAGTCTATAAACCTCAACGCTGTTATCATCACCGTAAATGTACTTAAGGTCGGAATCGTAATTCACTTTTTTGGTAAGCTCATTATCGGTATTATACGAATAAGTCACATAAGGTTTTGAACTGCCATTCCTATATTGAGCGGTAAGATTGCCGTTATCATCATATTCATAACGAACAGTATCGCCGTTTGCATAGCTTTCCGATAATAATTTATTATTATCGTCATAAGAATATGAAACCTTGGTTTTGCCCGAAATCTTAACGCTTTCAAGCTCGCCGTGAGGAATGTAGTTGAACTCATAAATGTCAAACTTTTCCTGAATTTTCGCACCGACATCGTTATATTTATACGTCGTGGTTACGTCAAGGCGGTTGGTTTCGCTGTCAAGATTGCCTGTAACTTCGTTATATACATATCTATGACCGGCATTAGCGTCCGAATATGTATTTTCACTCGGCAAACCGTCCTTAGAACTGTCATAATCTTCAGCAGTGATTTCCTGAATAACTCTACCTTCATCATCATAAAGAGTACGGGTAGTTTTACCATTTTGCGTTACACGAAGTGTTCTACCTGCTTTATCGTAAATATAAGAGCCATTGTCACCTTCGCTTTGAGTGGTGAGTATATTACCCATCTCATCATATGTATATGTGGTAACGGTAGTTTTTGTTTTATCATTTTCAACTGTAACATTTGTTTCCTTAGTTACATTACCGCTTGTATTATATTCATACGATACAGATGATCCGTCACTGTTTTCTTCCTTTAAAATTCTGCCTTTATCATCATAAGTATATGTTGTAGTATCAAAGCAAGTAAGGCTTGAATCATAGAGAGCAGGTGCTTCACCTGTATATTCTTCTTTTAGTGTGGCGTAAATAAGATTGTTGCCTTTATTATCATAGGTATAATACTTATAATTGCCATCTGATTGTTCCCTTACTATCTTACCATTACTGTTGTATGTATAATAAGTGTTGTTTTTTTCATTGCTTTTTACATAAGATAAAATATTGCCTTTTGAATCATAAGTATAGGTAGTAGTTTCGTCGCCTGATTTTTCTGTTTTAACTCTGTAATTGGAATCGTAAGTATACTCTGTTTTAGTGCCTGATTCATCAGTATATTCAATGGTCTTAAATGCATCATTATACACTGTCTTGGTTGTTTCGCCTGACGAGGTAAGAGTAGTATAATTCATACTGTCGTTATTATAGGTATACTTTATCCAAGAGCCGTTTTTATATGTAATTTGCTTTAATCTGCCGTTTGAGTAATACTCAATTTTGTTATCATTGCTTTTAACAAGAGTGAAATCGGTTGTATTGTTAGTATATTCATATTTGCCTAAGATTACGCCTGCTTGGTCTTTAATCTCAATATATTTGCCCTGCTTGGTTGTATATTTAAGCTTATTACCGTTAGGGTCTGTAATTTCCTTTTGGCTGTAATACTTAACATCACTTCCGTCCGGTGCGTCAATTGCTTGATAATCAGACAATGCGAACGAACGGCCCGCACCGTCGGAAATAGAAATCTCTTCACTGTTTGTAGTTCTGTTAAGATTAAGCTTATTGCCGTTGTTATCCTCAATAGCACCGAGATATGCTACACTGTTTAAAGCCTTAATTGCAAAATAATATTTATATGTTCCGTCATCGAAGATATAATTGTCATTTGTCTTAGTTAAGGTATATCCGTTAAGCTCGTCAACATAAGTTGTTGAATCCTTTCTAATCATAGGATATTTTGAGCCGTCAGGGAGAGTAACCTCAAGTCTGCTGTTTGTAACAAGAACTTTACTGTGAATTGATTCAAACCAATCTTTATCGGCGCTGTTATATATTCTTGTATAGCCAAAATCAATTCCATTATATGAGAACGAGAAATCAGTATTGCTTTCGGTATACACGCCGAGAGCTTCATCAGTATTGCTCAAATTCATATATGTAATTTTGCCGGTTGTACCGATTCGTGCATAAACTTTAGTGGTTTTATGAGCAGGAATGGCAAACGGTACGGAATAGTCTGTCCATTCACCATCTTCTCCTATTTTATACTGTAACTTTGTTTTATCAGAGTAATTTACTCTGTAAAGACCGATAAGCTCGCCGTGTCTGTAGTACACAGGAACAGGATTAAGTGTTGCAGCTTTTACAGTTAATACTGATTTTAAATCAACATAATCAGATAAAAGTACATTGGCAAATGTCATTGTAACGAATGTACCAAATCCAATTATTACTGCAAGAATAACGCTTAATATGCGCTTCCATAATTTCGTTTTGTATAAATTATTTTCCATAAGACTTCCTTTCATTTATATACTATAAATTTTTATATCAGTTATTTGTTTCTCTATCCTCCTTTTATTTTGTTAAATACACAAAGTATTTTGCAGTAATATAGCAAATAAAGGAATTTAAATAAATACTTTTGTCTTATGTGTTGTAAAAAATGGCACATTTGCTATTTAGTCTTTATTGTATGTATAATTCTTTTAGTGTATAATTAGATACGAATTAAGCTATAGGGTGGTATTATAATGAAAATTACAATATGTGACGATTCTCCTTTTGACGTTGAAGCCATATTTAATCTTATTGAAAATGAAAACTTATGTATTGATGAATATAAATGCGAATTGCTATATTCGGGAACAGATTTACTGAATAAATATAAGAATGGTTTTAGAACTGACATTCTATTTCTAGATATTGAGATGCCTAATTCTTCCGGAATTGATACAGCAAAAGTTATAAGAGAATATGATAAAAATGTAATTATCATTTTTATATCAAGTCATTCGGAACTTGTATTTGATACTTTTGATTGCGAAACTTTTAACTTTATTACAAAGCCGATAAATAAAGAGAAGTTTTCAAATGTGATTAATATGGCTGTTCTTAAATATAAAAGAAACAATGCTTATTTTGTGATTACTAAGGCACACGAATCAATTAAACTACCAATTGACAAAATTAAATATGCAGAGTGTTATAAAAAACATATGATTTTTTATACATTTGAAGGGACTTATGAAATGAGAATAACGCTAAGTGAAACCTTAGCTAAATTAAATCAGTATGGTTTTATTCAAACGCATCAAGGTTATTTAGTTAATATGAATTTAATTAAGAGGTTTGATGGATATGATATTATCCTAAAGGATGGTACTAAGGTAATGATGAGTGCAAGAAAAAAGGCAGAAGTTCTTTTAGCTTATTCAGAATTTGTTGAAAGGTGGAAATAATCTTGGACTATCTTGGATTTTTAAGTTGTGCAGTTGAAATAATATTATCGATTTATTTTTTCAAAGCATTTGGAAATTTTAAATATAAAAGAAAAATAGTTATACCATTAATTATTACTTTTTATATTTTATATTCTTTATCTTTGTTTTTTATAAAGAATACCGCTGTTGTATTTATCATAAGTATAGTGATAACATTTTGTGTCTCATTATTGTTTGATTTTAAAATATTCAACAAAATACTTTTATCAATAATAATTTCAATTATTTCATCTATTTCTGAGTTTATTGTGGCAATTATTATAGGTTTGTTTAATACAGACATTAAATTTGCCAATAACAGTATCTTTTCATATTTAGTTGGTTTGCTTTTTTCTAAATTTATTACATATTTAATTATTTTACTAATTTACAAAAGTAAACATAAATTAATGAATGAAGTAAGTAATTTAAATATGATATATTTGATTATTTTACCTATTTCAACAATATTTGTCATAATATCACAATACGAATTTATTTTAAATGAAAAGCGTGTTCCTTTGATGATTTTATCCACAATGGGTTTGCTTTTGCTTATTATTTCAAATATATTGATTTTCCATATTATAGATAGGCAAAACGAATTGATAGTAATTCGAGAAAAATTAAATGCAAGTAAAAAACTGTTGAAAGTACAGGCTGATTATTATGATGAACTTATTGATTCAGAAAAAGAAATAAGAAAAATCAGACATAATTTAAAGAGCCTTTTTCTTGGGCTTAAATCAATGTTGCAAAAAAATCAAATTAATAGTGTTATAGAAAAAATAGATGAGAATTTAAGCGAAATAGACAAACAAATCATCACCAACTCCGGCTGTTCTTCAATTTTAGATATAGTCCTTTTATCTAAAAGTAAGCTTTCACAATCAAAAGGAATTACTATTACTTCAAATAAGAAAATACTTTCGACAATAAAAATGGAGGATGTTGATCAAGCTGTTTTGTTTTCAAATATTCTTGATAATGCTATTGAAGCAGCTGAAAAAGAAATTTTAAAAACAATCGAAATAAATGTATATTCAGATAATGACAATTTTATATTTAAGTGTTCAAACCCGTGTTCAACCAACATTAATGTAGATAATTTAAATACAACTAAAATTGATGAAAAAAATCATGGCTTTGGTATATTGAGTATTAAATCTATTGTAGAAAAATATCACGGTGAATATGTTTTTTCAAGAAATGATAATATATTCAATATAAGTCTAATTATACCTAATATCGACACTTAAGCCGAAAAACACATCGAATAGGACACTTTTATTAACATTAAACAAAAAGAAGATTACAATATATTTAATATATTGTAATCTTCTTTTTTGAGGTATATTATGTATAATTTAATATCAAAAAAACTTACTGATTTATTTATATTAAAGAAAATTATAAAAGAAGAAGAAAGAAATATATACATTTATTGTTTTGAAGTAATAATTTCTTCTCTTGTATATTTAATATTATTTTTTGCAATAGCACTTATTTTTAAGTGCTTATTACAATCAATCCTGTTTTTAACAGGATTTTGGATTATAAGAAGTGTTGCAGGAGGTTATCACGCTAAAACTTATATAAGATGTCATGCATTGTTTATGTCAAATCAAATTATTATGATATTATTATGCTTGCTTTTAACTAATTATACCAAACATATTTTGTTATTTATTTTTCTGTTAATAAGTATTATTTCAATTTTTATTTTTTCACCAGTTGAACATAAAAATAATAAACACAACTCAAAACAGATAAAAAAATTTAAATTTTTAAGTAGATTTTTAATTATAGTAATAACTGCTATTTCACTTGTTTTAGATAAAAATGATTTTACTGAATATATTTTTCCTTTTGTTATCGGAAGTTTTTCAGTATCTTTTTCATTAATATTTGAAAAATTAAAAGATTGGAGGTGTAAAAATGAAGAAATTCAATAACTTTTTGATGAAATTCGGCAGCACTCTTGCCGCATTTGCATTTATAATTGGTATGTCAACAAGCAATGCTGCTTGTAGATTATTTTATTATCAGAATGAAGTTCCAGAAGAATTGAAAAAATAATGCTAATAAAAAAGAAGTCGTACAATTATTGTATGACTTCTTTTACTTCTATATTAAAGAGTTCAGATAGCAAAGTTATTTCAGTAATTGTAAATGCTTCAATACAATTTTCTTTATTGATATATTTAAGTTCTGCGATATTTAAGTATCTTGAAACATCTAAATAAGATACTTTATTATTAATTCTAATCTGCTTAATTATATTTGAAATATTCTTTTGGAATTCTATCATTTCAAATAAAAGATTGTTATTGTTTAAAATTTTATTAATATCTATTTTTTTATTTTCGTTTAAATTTGTCTCTATAAATAACGGGGTTGAAAAAAATATTATATTGTTAATTGGTATGTTAAATATTTTTGAAATTAGAAAAATATAATTAATAGGGAAGTCGAATCGATGTGATTCATATGCATGATATTTATACGCGCTTATGTTCAATAATTTTGCAAAAGATGCTGCAGACATTTTATAAAAATTTCTTAACTCTTTAATATTATTATAATACATTTTACTCACCAAAAATATTTTACTATAATCAATACTAATAGTCAATAATATTGACTATTGTTTCTTTTAATATTTTCCACATAAGCTATACTAATAGTAAATAAAGTTATCTATTGGTATAGGCGGGTGTTTGTTTGGTTAATGAATTAGGTAAATTAATAAAAAAGTATAGGAAAGAAAATAAACTTACGCAATTCGAATTTGCCGGACTTGTTGGAATAAGTGAATATTATGTAGGAGCAATTGAAAGAGGTAGTAAGGTGCCGGGTAGAGACACACTTATAAAGTTATCAAATCAGCTTGATGTTCCTATAGAACAATTATTAAATTATGAATCAAATTATGAATTGAAAATTGAATCAGATATAATCTACACAGAAATTTGTAGTTTAAATACTCAGCAAAAAGAATTCGTATTGGATAGTTTAAAACGGATGACAAATTTTTTTAAAAACCAAAATGACGAGAAAAAATAATTATTATTTTTTATTTAACACATAAGCCGTTTTTTATAACAGATAGGCAAATATCATTGATAAAATTAAATATAATGTTACTGTAAACTTATTATGATGTTATTTTTACAGTTATTCAATAAAAGATTAATTTTTTAAAGAGCAGATATATAGTCCTGTGACTGGAACTATAATTATCTGCTCTTTTATTCTTTTATATAAATTTTGGAATGAAATATGTGCTAAATATCCATAATCTTTGATTTTTGAAAATTCACAAATCAAAAATCAAGGAGAATATAGATGAAAAGGATATGTGAAATATACGATATTTCCAAAGATTATGAAATGCCAACAGGTACTGTTTTAATAATTGTCAGCGATATTGAAAAAGACAAAATCATTTCAATATTATTAAATACAAAACTAAAAAATGATATGGTTTTTAATAACACCGAATGGCAAGAATATCTTGAAATTAACAACAAATATAATCGTAACGAAGCCAAACATCAAATGCGAGAAATTAGGCAATCGAAAAGGCTTGAGAGTGATGTTTCTCACATTTATGAAATTGATATAGGAGAATCGTTAGAAAATGAAGAAATCGAAATGTACATAAAAGAATTTATATTAAATCTAAATCCCATTCAAAGACGCAGGTTTAAAATGTATTACATAGATAACCTTACATATCGCCAAATAGCAGATGTTGAAAAGCGAAATATCAAGTCAATTTATGAATCGGTACAAGCAGGAAAAAAGAAATTTTTAAAATATTTGGACAAACACCCCAACAAAAATACCCCAACAAGTTTAAGTTTATGAAAGGACATCCTTTCGTACAACTTAATACGCATTCATCAGATACTTTCCTGCTGTTGTGCAAAGCACAAGCCACTTTATCAATTACGCCAAGACGCATTAGCTGAGCGACAAATAATCGGTATAAAATTCGGATTGCTACCGAAACGGCGATAACAGGCAGCAGGTATAATGATACTCCTGCTCAGTCACAAGTCGAGCGTGATAAAACCGTCGCAACTAATGAGAGCGGCTCGGATGAACTCGGAGAGGTGAAACTCCTGTGGAGTCTGTTCGCAACAGACCGTTTGATGATTTCCTTTAGATAATTGGGGTGTCGGGGACAAATTATATTATCTTCTGATAAAAGCCAACCGTAGTTAATTCTGTGGTTGGCTTTTTACATAGGCAAGAGTCTATGAAGGAGGTATATAAAATGAAAGATAAAAAAATACTCAGAGGCGATATGTTTTACGCTAATCTCGGCAGAGGTATAGGTTCGGAGCAAAAAGGCTACCGACCAGTTCTTGTTATTCAAAATGATGTCGGTAACAAATTCAGTCCTACAGTAATTGTTGCTTCTATTACAAGCAGAGTCGGAATTAAAGCAAAACTGCCTACGCATTATTTCATAAACACAGAAGACGGACTTCAAGCTCCGTCTATTATTTTGCTTGAGCAAATTAGAACGATTGATAAAAAACGACTTGATTCATATATAGGTCATTTAAGTCAAAAGAATATTGATGGAGTTAATGAAGCACTTTTAATAAGTGTTGGATTGCATAATTAATGTCAATTATGCAATATGAAAAATCGCATAATTAACAAATAATTGAATCTAATATAAACTTCAGTCAAAGGAGGCAATTAAAAGCAGTATGGATGAAAGACAAAAACAAACTTATATATCAAGTGAAGTTAAATTCTATACAATTTCAGACCTAAAAAATATGCTTGGTTGGAGCGAGAACACAGTACAAAAATTATTTAATGATCCAAAATTCCCGTCATCTGATTTTGGAAGGATAAAAGTTGTTGAGGCGCACGCATTGATTGACTACTTTTCAAAAAAGCATTTAAAACAAAATGACGGGTATTGGAAATAAGGAGAATAGTTATGGCAAAATCCAAAAAACAATGCAGAAATGAAAAGGGCGATGGTACTTTTAGGCAACGCCCAAACGGAACATTTGAATATAGGATTGTATATGTCGATGAATATGGTGAAACAAAGCGTAAATCATTTTATGGACAGAGTGATGTTTTATGTATTGAAAAAGCGGAAGCATTTCTTTATGATTTAGAAAAACAAAAAACAGGAATTAATATTAATGCTACAATATGCGATATATTAAAGAATAAATATTTTATAGATCTTGAAAAGAATTTTGTTCACGAACAAGGGTATTCTCGTAATATGGCTAATCTTCGTATAATTGAAAAAAGTTTTATAGGAAAAGTGCCAATCCGTTATTTAACTGAATTACAAGTAGATATGTTTCTTCGCTCAATTACGCATTATTCTAATAGTACAATTGGTAAAGTATATCTACAGTTAAAATTAGCTTTCCGAGAAGCTTTTAATCAACATATTACTGACGAAAATATAATGCTTTCAAGTAGTTTAAAATGTCCAAAGTCAAACAAACCGGATAAAAAAGTTAAGTCGCTTACAAAAGTGGAACAAGCGAAATTTGTTAGCTTTTTAGAAAACTATACCGGACAACACAATCGAAACAATTACAGCAATCAGTTAATGATAGAACTATTAACAGGGATGAGAATGGGAGAGATTAATGCACTTACTCCTGAATGTATAGATTTTGAAAAAGGCATTATACATGTTAAATCAACAGTTGCACGGGGTGAAAATTACAGAGAATTTATAAAAAACGGTACAAAAACAGATGCAGGTGTTAGAGATGTTCCAATGACAGAAGCAATAAAACCTATATTAAGAAGTGCTCTTAATAATCAGGTAGATAATTCTTTGAATTTACTTTTCTATGATATTCAAAAAGATGGAATAATAAGTACAAATCAAGTTAATTGCTTTTTTAAAAGAGTTTGTGAAAAATGTGGAATTGAAAAAAGAGGGCAACATGCATTAAGACATACATTTGCTACTCGTTGTATTGAGGCTAACATTCCGGCAGTAGTATTAAAAAAGTGGTTGGGTCATACAGATATACATATAACATTAGATACTTATGCTGATGTTTTTGATAGTATGTATAACGATTCAATAAATAAATTAGACAATTATATTTTGAATATAACTGTTTGAATATCGTTGTGGGGTATAATAAGGGGTAGATTTAAAAAATCATAAAAATTATATCTTAAATTTATCAGTGTTTTAGGGTATTTTGAGAAGTTAACAAAATTTCGATGTTGGACATCTCCACCAAATATTAAAGACCTGCATAATACCTTGTTTTGCGGGTCTTTTCTATGTTTTTAGGACTATGTAAAACCGCTTGAAATCATACGGTAGGTAACAAGTAGGCAGCAGGTTGGTAACACTTTAATTATGTGTGACTGTGTTGATTGCATGCTTTTATGTAAATGTAGGTATAGAACCTTTCGGTGAACGATTGTGAGTATGTATATATTACTTGGATAAAGTTTTAGTATGTTGCAAAATTGAAAACAATAATATATAATTAATAACAATTGAAAACGCTTTTTTTGTATTGTATATGGAATTTATGTGAAATAAGATGATTTAAATGAATTGTGTTATATTTTGCATTTTATTGGCAATTGCTGTTTTTGTAATTAAAATTCAAAAGTTTAATAAAACAACATACCACAAAATAACCGGAAATTTGTTTTTCTATACATTTCATAATCTTGGCGCACGCGGTGAATATGAAACTTTCAAAAAATTATCATATTTAGAAAAAACGGTTGCAAATTTTTATTTAATCTTTACTTGCCCAAAGAAAACGGCGAAACAACCGAAGTGGATGTTGTTTTAATTGCCCATAAAGGTATAGTTGTGTTTGAAAGCAAAAATTACGCTGGCTGGATTTTTGGGGATGAAACCGTAAAAACTTGGACTCAAACCTTGTCGCAAGGCAGAGGAAAAAGCGAAAAGAATCGCTTTTTTAATCCGATAATGCAAAATAAACTTCATATTAAAGCACTTAAATCCATTGTGGGCAGTGAGTATCCGATATATTCGATTATTGCTTTTTCCGAACGATGCACACTGAAAAAAATAACTGTTCGCAGCGGTGATGTTAAAGTTGTTAATCGGCAAAATGTAGCTGAGGCGGTGGGTGCGCTTGTCGGGGACAATCCGCGGGTTATGGATAACGGGCAAATAGGCGATATACACAGCTTGCTTTATCCGTATTCACAAGTTAGCGAAGCCGTTAAAGAAAAGCACACAGAGAATATAAAAAAAGACCGCAAATCATAATGCACTTGCGAGTGCAATGATTCAAAGCCTTAATTATTTATGCTTTATTGCTGTTTTGCTCAAACAATTTTTGAACCAAATCGGTGCTGCGGCATATTTTGTTTAACTTTTTTATGTCCGCAATGCTCGGAACGGAAAAGATGAAAAATGCCAAAATCCCGATTATAAAGAACAAAATATCTTTATCGGCAATTCCTAAAATAAAGTTTATCAATACAATCGGAAATAATGAAGTCATGAGCAGGTTGAATTTTTTATGTCTGCTTATTATTTTATCCGTATTTGTAAGCGAGAGGGTTTCGTTCAAAACGCGTGCTTTAGGCGAAACGATTTTTACGGATTCAAAACGGAAGCGTTTTTTGTAATTTACCGAATCGTTTTCAATTATGATTTCTGCCGCGTTTGCATTTTTGCCGCTTTCCGCAAGGTCAAATTCAAGATTGCATTTGATGCTGCATTCGGAATCTTTGTGGGTGAATGAGCTTGTAAGCACGGCGGGCAGATTAAAGGTGAATTTGTTTTCGTCCAAAATCAGCACCTTGATGTGAACGGCACCGCTCACGGCAATATTTATGATATTGTCCGCAGGAGTTAATGTGTGTTCATCCTGATTACATATGATTTTAATTGCATTGTATGTGGAATTGTTTAAAATTTTAAGAGTCATATTTGCACTGCCTTAAGGGTATTTAAACGGGCACTTTGCCGCCTTAGCTACAGAATATCATAAAGTTTTCGGCATTACAATACCGTTAAAAGCGCAAATAACAAAAGCCGCAGGGTTTGTTGAACCCGGCGGCTTGATTTGTCTCTTCAGCAAAGACTCAACCCCCAGTTCTACTGGGGGAAATGAAAAGCTT
>CAVJZG010000023.1:0-26908 GCA_963654285.1 bacterium | reverse complement strand
GCCATGTATACAGCAGCCATGCATGGATCAATTTCCTTATCATGCTATCCGGCGTAATTTTGTTTTCCGTCGGAACAGGGCTGTATGCTTCGGCATCTTTGGGGCGCGGTTCTTATGAGGCCGTTACCTTTGCCCTGGCTGAAAAGAACCACTGGCAGGTGAAGACAGTCCGAATGGTGCTGGACACCATCATGGTTATAAGCGGTGTTTTACTTGGTGGAAAGTTCGGGGTTTGCACGATTATCACGATTGTCGTTTCCGGACCTGTTATACAGTTCGTGAATGACAAATCGAAGCAACTCTTTAAACTCTGAGGTGGGCAGCGTCGCAGAATAAATGCCCCCATTGGCAGCAAACTGCGCCCCATCTGAACCGAACTCCCCCATTGCTCGGTTCCTATTAAAATCAGTGTTCTTAGCCATAATTGCACGCCAATTTTGACACAATGTGTGTCACGATTAGTGTGCAATTTCTTTTTGCGAAGTCATTGATTTGCAAGGCTTTTCCGACACTGTTTAAGAATTGCAAAAAAGTCTGTAGCGGACAGAAATCATTTCGAGGCAGTGCCGTCTCTAAGCACAAAAAATCAAAAAGCTCCGTTGCCCTCTTTATACGGTTTCTGCTAAAACCGTTGTTCTTTTTTTGGCTGAGAAAATCCATACCCTGCGGTTTGGCTTTTTAAATTTAATCCGCGTCCGAAATTCGCAATCCTTTAAAAATACAGATTGCGGATTTCTTGATTTTTAAATACTTTTCAATCATCAAATCCTTCAAAAAAACGGGCAGCCGCTTATTGACATATCACGGGAGATTTGCTACACTTGCCTGTAAAAGAAATAACACTTGCAGGCAAAGCAACAGAGCCTGTATTCTTTTTGGGAGGCGTATTCTCTGTGAACGCAGAAACAGACGAGGAAAACAAAAAGGTGCTGCGCGGTGAATTGGCACTGTTGATATCGGTTATTACAAACAGCTTCGGGGTAGTGCTTATGCTGTATTCCGACGCCGGCATTTCGGCAATCTCCAGTGTGCCGTTTGCTTTTTCGGAGGTGCTTCCCGCGCTTTCCCTCGGAACATGGACATATATTTTTCAGGGGATTTTGGTGCTGAGCCTGATGATTTTGCGCCGCCGCTTCGTGGCACAGTATCTCGGCAGTTTTATAGTGGGCTTTGCGTTTGGCGAACTGCTTGATGTTCACGAGATGTGGATTAACGTTTTGCCGACCGGCTTATGCTGGCGTGTATTGTATTTTGCGGTCAGTTATTTGCTGATTGCATTCGGCATTGCCCTTTCCAACCGTTGCAAACTCCCCATAATACCCACAGATTTGTTTCCGCGCGAACTTGCAAATATTCTCGGAGCAGAATACCCGAAAATCAAAATCATATTTGATGTAACATGCCTGGTAATTACAGCAGGGATGACGGTTTTCTTTTTGGGGCATTTGGACGGGCTCGGCATAGGCACGATTTTAGCCGCATTCACCACAGGCAAAGCCGTGGGCTTAATCGGCAAAAAAATCGACGGGCATTTTTGCTTTGTTTCCTTTCTTTCAAAAAAGGAAGCTCGGGATTGAAAGAATATTGCTCGGCACTTTATTGATGATATAATCGTTACGGTGAGGAAATGGATTTAAGAGAAGAACTTTTTAAAAACAGGGATTTGAAATACAAAGATTTTCACAAAAAGCTGGTGCCGAATATTGACGAGGGAAAAATAATCGGTGTGCGTGTGCCTACGGTGCGAAAAATCGCAAAGGCTGCGTTTGCGGCAAACGCGCAAAATCAATGTGAATATTACGAGGAAATCGAGGCTTTCGGCTTTTGCGCCGCGATGAAAAAATGCGGTGCGGCGGAACATAAAAAGGACATTGAAAAATTCGTTTCCATGATTGACAATTGGGGCACATGCGACACCTGCACCGCCGCAATGAAATTCATAGGCAAAAGCAAGGGCGAATATTTTGATTTTATTTGCTCCTTTATCGGCAAGGGCGAATACCCAACGCGCTTTGCGATTGTGGCGATGATGGATTATTATCTTGACGACGAATACATCGACCGCGTTTTGCAAATTTACAGCGAAACAGAAAGCGATAAGTACTACATAAATATGGCACTCGCGTGGGCGTTCAGCACGGCGTTTATCAAATACGGCAGCAAGGTGACGGCAATTTTGAAGAGCCGCACCCTGAACGCCGATGTACAAAACAAAACCATTCAAAAAATCCGCGATTCTTACCGCGTGAGCAAAGAAGCAAAAGAACTTATTAAGGAATACAAAGTCAATGATTAAAGCAATTCTTTTCGACATAGACGGCACCCTGCTTGATTTTTCGGCAGCGGAGCGGTGCGCGATTGAAAAAACCTTTTCAAAATTTGAACTCGGTGAATTTTCGCCTGAAAAGGCGCAAAAATATTCCGAAATCAATTTGCGCCACTGGGAAATGCTCGAGCGCGGCGAAATAAGAAAAAAAGATGTTTTGCACATGCGATATGTTGAATTTTTAAAATATTTAAACCGCGACCCTTCAATTGCCGACGCCGTAAATGATTATTATGAAAGCATTGTTGCCGACACGGTTGCCTTTATTGAAAACGCACCGGAAATCTGCGGTGATTTGGCAAAGCAATACGATTTATACTGTGTTACAAACGGTTCGCTGCCCGTGCAGACGAAGAGGCTTCAAAATTCCGGGCTGGGCAAATATTTTAAACAGGTTTTTATATCTGACGAAATCGGCTTCGAAAAGCCCGATGTTAAATTTTTTGAGCCGGTTTTGAAGGCAGTTCACCGTGAAAAAAGCAAAATTATGATAATCGGCGATTCGCTTACGAGCGATATGAAAGGCGGCAACAACGCCGGCATAAAATGCTGCTTTTACAACCCGCAGGGCAAAACCGTTGAGGACGGCGTTAAAATCGATTACGAAATAAAATCGCTTTGCGAAATATATTCCGTGCTTGAAAAGGAAAGCAAAATATAACAAAACTGCCTTTGTGACACGAAAATGCAAAATCCTTTTGCCCGCGGCATGATTTTAATCATTTATTAAATTTTTATTGCTTGACTTTACCCTGCAATAAATATATAATAAATGTAATTCAGTTAATACATTAGGGGGTATTTCCAATGAAAATAAGCAAAATTTTTAAGATTATCGGCGGCATCGTTGCCGTTGCAGGCGTTATCGCAGCAATTTATCTTGCCATTCAAAAGCTTACGGATAAAAAAGAGCCGGAATATTTTAACGACGATGATTTCTTTGAGTGCGACAACGATCTTGAAATAATCGAAGTTGAAAAGGACGCTGCAAAAGAAGAAAAAGAAGAAGCTCCTGCTGAAGAGCCGAAAAAAGAAGCAGTTCCCAAAAAGAAAAAAGCTGCTAAAAAAGCATCTAAATAATTAAACGCTGAAGAAAGCAGTACAATGTACTGCTTTTTTTGTTTGCAAAATCACGGCGCCGCAATGCGGCGGGAAAGGCAGGCAACGATATGAAAGGCAATTATTCCTGCGGTCTTGTTTTGGAGGGCGGCGGAAACCGCGCGATTTACACAAGCGGCGTGCTTGACGCATTTATTGAAGCCGGGATTGAATTTCCCTACGTTATCGGGGTTTCGGCGGGCTCGTGCAACGCTGTTTCATTCTTAGGAAAAAATTTACGCCGCCAGCACGATATAGTAATAAATTACTGCAACGACAAAAGATATATGAGCCTTGGAAACATATTTAAAAAGCGCCCCATGCTGAATTTGGATTGGATTTTCAACGAGCTTTCATACGATATCATGCCGCTGAACCAGGATAAATTTGAGGCGAGCGGCGCCACGCTTTGCGTTGCCGTAACAAACGCATACAGCGGCAAAGCGGAATACCTTTACCCCAAGAGCATGCGCACGCGCGGATGCCTGCCGCTTAAAGCAAGCTGCGCGCTGCCGATTGCCACAAAGGGCGTGCAAATCGGGGCAGACACTTATTTTGACGGCGGAATTGCCGATTCCATTCCGCTGAAAAAGGCTTTGGACGACGGCTGCCGAAAAGCCGTTGTGATTTTAACGCAGGACAGGGATTATGTTAAGCACCATATCGAGCAGGAAAAGACCGTGCACAAAATGCTGAAGCAATATCCCAAAATTGCAGATGCCCTGCTTGCAAGGGATAAAATGTATAACGCGCAAAAAGCATATGTGGACGCCGAAGAAAAAGCCGGCAATTGCTTTGTGATTGCACCCGCCGCCGATTTGGGATGCGGCACAATGGAAAGAAATTTAACAAAGCTGGAGCGCATTTACCAATTGGGCTACGCACAGGGCAAGCAAAAGGCCGAAGCGGTTAAAGCATTTTTGGCGTCTGCCGAAAAAGAGCAAACGGCAAATCCGCCCGAGGCGGAGCCGGAGAACGAAAACGAATAACACGAATACCGCGCGCCGCTTTAAACAGTCGGAAATCGAACCCGATATACCTAAGCCATGCACTCTGTTTTCGGCGGCGCATAATAAAAATTCGGCAAATGCCGAGCGAAGGATTTTTACAACATGGGCAAAAAAGAGGACAAAACAAATGTCATGCGCACGCTCGACCGCGCAAAAATAGATTACGGGCACCGCGAATACGAACCGAATTCCACCCTTTCGGGTGCGGAGATTGCGGCGATGTTGGGCGAAAACCCCGATTTTGTTTTTAAAACGCTTGTTACCGTTTCCAAATCGAAACAGCATTATGTTTTTATGATTCCCGTTGAGCGAGAGCTTGATTTAAAGAAATGCGCAAAAGCCGTGGGCGAAAAAAGCGTTGAATTGATTCCGCAAAAAGAGCTTTTGCCGCTTACGGGATATGTGCACGGCGGCTGCTCCCCCATCGGAATGAAAAAGCAATTCAAAACCGTGGCTCATTCCTCCGCCCTCGGCGGCGAAACGATTATGTTTTCCGCAGGCAAGGTGGGCAGGCAGGTTATAATGAAAACGGAGGATTTTAAAAAAGCCGTGCCCGGCATAGAATTTGCGGATTTAATAAAGGAATAATTTTTATGAAGTTTTTTAATTTGGAAGATTATTTGAATTTCGGGGAAAATCCCGCCAAAGACGCTGAATTTGAAAGCAAAATCCGTGAATACAACGCATATTTTTCAAGCGAAATCAAAAGCAAATTACCCGATAAATTTTTGAAAGAGTATTACTTATATCACGGATTTCACGACTGGAAGCTGACTTCAATCAAGGTGGATTTGTTTAACGGAAACAGCACGGTGCTTGTGAGCCTGTTTGATGATTATAAAAGCATCAAAAAAACGATTGCATATCATTGCGTTAACACTTTTAAATCAAATTTCAACACCGAACATTTTGAGTATATTGAAAACAATGATTTCGGAATAGATGAATTTGATATTGTTGATGACAACTGCTTTTCTCACGAGGTTTATTTCCCTTCGGGAGCGTCATATCTGGTGCATTTTTCTGATATAGAGATTTTATCTCAATAAAAGCAACAAAAAACCTGTTGAAAACAGCCTCGGAAGGTTGAAACTTTCCGAGGCTGTTTTGTATATACGCACAACTCTGTTCCGTCTTTTAATAATGTTTCTTTCCGTTTCTGTTGCGTTCGTAAACGGTCTGTTATCAAATCCGATAATGCTTTGCATGACCGAAATGTGTGTCAGAAATGTAAAAACCCCTTCCTTTTTCCGCCGTATTTCTCACCATCCTGTATATTATAATTAACGCTATCTATCAGATGTATAATAAAGTTACTTATAGTTCAAAAAGGAAGCAGACCGTGAAACCATTGCTCAAAAGAATCCTTATTCTCTTACTTGCCTTGGAATGAGAGTGTCTGTGCTTTCCGCTTCTGTCGTAAAGTGATTTGAAGGAAAGATTGTCGCAGTTCCGTTAAAAGATACGATTCAAAGAAAGATTGCATTAACACGGAAAAACCGAAATACACTTCCGTATGCATCAAAAATGTTTGCTGAGTATTTACTTGAAGAAACAGAATAAAATATTCATTTATATGTAGTATCCGGTGATAAATCCGTAGTATATAAGTGAAACACCAAAAAACAAACAGATGAGAAAGGAGAACCGCAGTGGAAGATGAACAAATCATAGAGATGTTCTTTTCACGGGATGAGCAGGGAATAAATGAGCTGGATAAAAAATACGGAAAGATGTTTCGAAAATTGTCCGGCAACATCCTGAAAAGTTCGGAAGATACGGAGGAATGCATCAACGATTCATATCTTGGGGCGTGGAACAGAATCCCCCCTGAAAGGCCTTATCCGCTTATGACGTACATCTGCAAAATCGTCAGAAATACATCTCTGAAAAAGTACTATAGCAACTCTGCGAAAAAGAGAGACAGCAGTTACAGCATAGCGCTTGAAGAAATTGAACCTTATATTGCGGATTTAAATTCTGTGGAAAAACAGATAGAAACAGCTGAGCTGTCAAAAGTTATCGAGGAATTTCTGGATACTCTTACCGAACAGAACAGGGTCATCTTTATGCGAAAATATTGGTTTGGAGACAGCTGCAAGGATATCGGGATGTATGTGGGAATCACAGAGAAAAATGTGACCGTCCGATTGACAAGAATTCGTGAAAAAATGAAAAAGTATTTAATTGAAAGAGGGGTATTCGTATGAATTTAAAGCAATTTTCAGATGCAATGGGTGCAGTGGATGACAAATATGTTTCTGAGACCCTGAATTACAAAAAAAAGATTAAAAAACCGGTCCGGATAAAATGGGGAAGTCTTGCTGCGTGCTTTTGTGCAGTATTAGCATTAGGCATGTTAACTTTGAATAACATCATAGATAAGACGCCAAATCCGAATACAGTACAGATAGCGAATCCGATTATAGAGGTGAATTCCGCCGAAGAAATGAAAGATTACTTGGACTTTTCAGTTCCGATTCTTGAAAAGCAGGTTGAAACATACTCTGTTATAGTCGCAGATGATTATCCGTCGACAGGACAGATTTATTATACAGACGGGTCAGAATATAGAATACAATACGGAAGCGGCGATATCAGTGGCATATATGATGGCGTATTGGCAGATACAAAAAAAGTCGGTGATGCGGAAGTAAGCTATTATACTTTTGACGGAGTTGATTCAAAGGTTACTTATGCAATATGGGAGGAAGACGGATATACCTTTAGTTATGTTTATACTGCTGACGGAGAAAGTGAGGTTCAGACTCTTATAGATAAGTTTAATGAGATTCGATGAATAATCTGCAAAACGGTTTTATAAACAAGAGCATCTATCATAGAATGGTAGGTGCTTTTCTTTAATCCGGTAATTAAATTTCAAAGCGCCGTAAAACTCAGTGCTTAAGCGATATTTGGGCAAAAAATAAGACCTTAGGAAGCTTTTTGCTTTCTAAGGTCAAATGGTCGAGGTGACAAGATTTGAACTTGCGACCCCCACGTCCCGAACGTGGTGCTCTACCAAACTGAGCCACACCTCGACATTGCATTTGCTATTATCGCACACTTTGGGTGAATTTGCAATAGTTTTTTTCAGAAATTGTAATATTTCTTTTTTTGACATATACCCTTGGATATGCTAACATTATATTATAGCACTTGTGCCGTTTTTTGCCGATGCATTTGGAATTTAAACCCTATGCGGGCGCACCGGCGCAAAGAACAAGAGGGATTTTCGTTATGAAAAAAATATTATCCGTTTTAATATCGGCGGCTATGGTGATTGCAAGCGCATCCCCTGCCTTTGCCGCAGGTAACGCCGAACTTAATATTTCGGCAGACAAAATCAGCCACGAGGTTTCGCCCACGCTTTACGGTGCTTTTATTGAAGATATTTCCAAGGCGGGCGACGGCGGATTGGTTTCTAATTTGGTTTACAACAACAGCTTTGAATACAACGACACCGCCAAAGAAAACGCCACGCTTAACGAGGCCTATTGGGAATTTTCAAACATTACCCACGCCCTTGCAAACGACGCGCCAATGAACAAAAACAACCCGAATTACGAAAAGCTGACCGTTTCCGGCAAGGGCATTATAACCAATTTGGGCTGCGTTGAGGATTGGGATTACAAAACCTTTGACCAAAACAAAAAAGCGCAGGCAACGGCGGACATGGGCTTTAAAAAGGGCGAAAAATACGATTTTTCAATGTATATCAAAAACATTGATTTCAACGGCACGGTAAGAGTTTACCTTGATTCCTCTTCCAACAAATCGCACCAAACAGAGATAGACATTTCAAACAGCGAAAGCTGGCGCAAATTTGAAGCCGAGCTTGAATCCGTCGCCACGGAGGACGGCGGCCTTTCGATTGAATTCAACGGCACGGGCACCCTTTGCGTTGATTTTGTGCAGCTGATTCCGCAAAATTCTTACGGCTACGGCAACAGCGAGTGGAAATACACCACCCTGCGCGCTGATTTGGTACAGGCATTAAAAAATCTGAACCCGGCATTTGTAAGATTTCCCGGCGGTTGCTTTAGCGAGGGCGATTCGCTTGAAAATCTTTTTGATTGGAAATCGACGATAGGTCCGCTTGAGGAGCGCAGGCAAAGCTACAATGTGTGGCGAAACGACGACGCGGGTGATTACTACATAAATTCAAACGCTTTGGGATACGGCGAACATTTCAACCTTTGTGCGGATTTGGGCGCAGAGCCTGTACCCTGCCTGAATGTGGGATTAACCTGCCAGGGCAGAAACGGATACGATATAAATGTTGACGCACTTAAAAAGCTTGGCATGAGCGATGAGGAATTTCGCAATTATCTTATTTCCGAAAGGAATTTTGATGAAAGCGACGAAAGCGGCATTGAAGCCAGAATCAAAGAGGTTGAAGCTCTTAATTACACAAGCAAAGCTGATTTTGACAAATACCTTGAAACGATTGCGTTGACCCCCGGCACGCACGAATGGCAAAATTATGTGCAGGATGTGCTTGATTTGATTGAATATGCAAACGGCGACGCCAACACAACATATTGGGGCGCAGTGAGAGCGACAAACGGCAGAACGGAACCTTACAAACTTAAATATATAGAACTCGGAAACGAAAACTGGGGCGAGGTTTATTGGCGCAATTTTGACGCGCTTTACAAAGCCGTTAAGGAAAAATACCCCGATATAACCGTTATAACATCTGCCGGCACGTGGCTAGACGGCAGTGATTTTGATATTGCGCAAAGCACTGCAAACAGCAAATACAGCGATTGCTATATTGACGAACATTACTACACAAGCCGCGATTACATGTATGAAATCAACAACAGATATGACGGCTACGACCGCAGCGGCGCAAAGGTTTTCGTTGGCGAATATGCCGCAACGGCAAACGGCATAGGCACAATTCAAACAAAAAGCAACATGGCGGAGGCTGTTGAAGAAGCCGCATATATGACGGGTTTTGAGCGAAACAGCGATGTGGTGGCGATGACGGCATATGCCCCCGCCTTTGCAAAAATCAATTCGCAAAACTGGGCGGTCAATATGATTTGGTTTGATTCGCAGGAAACCGTGCTGACCCCGTCATATTACACACAAATGCTTTATGCAAACAACATCGGCACAAAATATATTGACGCATCATTTGCCGAGGAAACGCTTACAAGCGATTTGGCGCAATCCGTTACCGTGAATGAGCAGGAGCAAGCAATTTATGTTAAGCTTGTTAATTCAAGCGGCACTGCGCAAACGGTTAACCTGAATTTAAGCGGCTTCGGCAATTTGAATTATGCTTCAAACCAGCACATTACGGCAAGTTATAAATCTGCCTGCAACGAAGTCGGCAAGCCGAGCTATGTTGCCCCCGAGGACGAACAGCTTGCGATAAACGGCGAAACCGTTACGGTGAACACAGGCAAATACAGCGTTAATGTTATCAGAATAGCATACGGCTCAAACAACGGATCGGGGCTTTACAAACTGCCGTCCGATTTACCGCAGCCGGAAAGCGGCTATCTGCCGCCGGCGGTAAGAATTGCAATTCCGTGTGCAATCGGCGCGGTTATTTTGGCAGCCGTGCTGACCGCGGTTATAACAAAAGCGGCACGCAAGAAGAAAGTAAAATAATGTAACCCACAAAAGGAAAGAGCGTAACTCCATCAAGAGTTGCGCTCTTTTTACGTGCAGGTTCGGCGAAAAACATTGATTTTTACAATAACATTTTTCTGCTTTCTCCTTTTTGGCGCAGCTGACGGATGAGGAGTTAATGACAAACGGCGTTATTATATACAAGAATGCTGTTTGACCTTAACACAACCACATACACATGCGCCTCACCATTTTAATTCGTGAAGCTGCCCTTTTGAGGAAAGCAAGGGATAATCCCACTGCCGCAGCACCTCGTAAACACCCACGGCAACGCTGTTGCTTAAATTGAGGCTGCGGATTATGCCGCGCATCGGGATACGCACGCAACTGTCGTGATTTGCTTTTAAAAGCGTTTCCGGCAAGCCCTTTGATTCCTTGCCGAAAACGAGGAAGCAATCATTCGGATATTTTGCTTCCGTGTGCGCTTGTTCTGCCTTAGTGGTGAAATAAAAGAAATTTGCGCCCTTGTTTTTTTCAAAAAAATCGTTGATGTCGTCATAATATGTGATATCGAGTTTATCCCAATAATCAAGCCCGGCACGGCGAACACGCTTTTCCGTGATTTGAAAACCCATAGGTCCCACAAGATGAAGTCTTGCGCCGGTGGCAGCGCAGGTGCGTGCTATATTTCCTGTGTTTTGCGGAATTTCAGGCTCTATCAAAGCCACATTAAGCGAGTGTTCCATTTATATAAACTTCCTTAATTTCAAGATTATCGCCCACAAATACAAAATCCGCCGCCTTGCCGACTGCGATTGAGCCGATTTCGTCGCCCATGCCGATTGATTTTGCCGGATTTATCGTGCAGCTGCGGAGCGCGGTTTCAAAATCGATTCCGAACGAGAGCAAATTTCTAAACTCATCAAAAACATTGCTTATCGATGCGGCGATGGTGCCGTCCTCAAGCACTGCGTATTTGCCGCCCTCGCGCACAAAAACCGGCTGACCGCCCAGCTCGTATTCCCCTGCGCCGAGACCTGCCGCTCGCATAGAATCCGAAATTACGCACGCCCTGTTTTTGCCGAGAATTTTAAAGGTGTTTCTGAGCACCGCCGGGCAGATGTGACCGCCGTCGCAAATCAATTCGCAATAAACGGTTTCGTTATCCAAAGCCGTGCCGGCAATTCCCGCTTCGCGGTGCTGCATCGGGGTCATGGCATTATAAAGGTGCGTAGCGTGATTTGCGCCCAAATCAAAAGCCGCCTGCGTCTGCGCCGCGTTTGCTGCGGAATGACCGATTGAAACAGAACATTTTTTTGATGCGTGCTTTATAAACTCCGTGCTTTCAAACGCCTCGGGCGCAATTGTGATAAGCTTAACCAAGCCGCCGCTTTTATCAAACAATTCATCAAATTCTTCCACTGTGCCGGGGCGGACAAATTCGGGATTTTGCGCGCCCTTTTTGCTCATTGCGATAAACGGACCCTCAAGATTTATTCCCGCAACCTTTGCACCGCTTTCCCTGCCCTTATAATTTTTAACCGTGCTTACGATTTTGCAAAGAGTTTGCCTGCCGAGAGTCATTGAAGTGGGGCAAAAGGAGGTTACGCCGTGTTTTGCAAGATATATGCCGATTTTTTCAAGAGCAGATTCGTCGGCATCCGAAGCGTCTCCGCCTGCCGCGCCGTGTATGTGAACATCCACAAAGCCGGGCAATGCAACCATGCCGCTCATATCGCGACCCTCGCCCTCAATAACACCGATTGCCTTGATTTTACCGTCCTCGATTTCAATGTCGGCAACTTCTTTTTTGAAAACTTCATTATAAAAGCAAACATTTTTTAATATCATCACTGATTTTCCTTTACTATTCTGAAAGTGATTTCGCAAAGCTGCTCAAAGCTTTCAAGCGAGCCGATTTCAGCGCGGAATTTTGCGCCGCCGCGAAGCCCCTTTGTGTAATAAGCCGCATGGCGGCGCGCCTCGCGCATGGCGGTGTGCTCACCCTTATATTCAATCATTTTTTGAATGTGGGCAAGCATAACGCGCATTTTCTCCTCCACCGAGGGCTCGGGAATTATTCTGCATTCGTCAAAATATGCGTTTATTCGACGAAAAAGCCAAGGATTTCCCATGGCGCCGCGTCCTATCATAATCGCGTCGCAATCCGTTTGCTCTGCCATTTTGGCGGCGGAGGCTTCATCAACCACATCGCCGTTTCCGATAACGGGAATCGAAATCGCCCGTTTCACGCTGCGGATAATATCATAATCCACGGTGCCGCTGTACATCTGCACACGGGTGCGCCCGTGAACGACAACCGCGGCGGCGCCGTTTTGCTCGGCGATTTGAGCCATTTCAACGGCATTTACGGAATTATCGTCCCAACCCTTACGGATTTTGACCGTGACCGGGATATCAACTGCATCGCTGACCGCACGCACAATTTCGCCTGCAAGGCGAGGATTTTTCATAAGACTTGCGCCACCGCCGTTATTTGCAACTTTAGGTGCGGGGCAGCCCATATTTATATCTATTATATTCGGTTTATATTCCAGGCATTTAACCGCCGCCTGCGCCATAACGGCAGGATCGTCGCCGAAAATCTGCGCGCCGGCAATGCCCTCTTCCTTGCCGAGGGTAAGCAGGGCGGCACTTTTTTTATCTCCCATGGAAAGACCCTTTGCACTGACCATTTCCGTTACAGTGTAAGCCGCGCCAAACGAGGCGCACACCTCGCGGAATGCGCGATCCGCTACACCTGCCATCGGAGCAAGAAACACCTTGCCCGGAAATTCAACATCCTTTATTTTCATATTCATACCTCGGCTAACAGTATAGCACAGTATTTATTTTTGCACAAGAAACATGGGCTTAATTTATTTTGCGCATAAAAAAAGCCCGAAGACATCTTCGAGCTTAATTTATTTTTTTGAAGAAACAGCGAATTAAATGCGTGTGTCATCCTCGCGGTGAATATAAGCATCAAGCAATTTCCAAATAACCTGCTGCTCCTCAGGAGTGCATGAAGTTACCATATCGATGATATTTTCATCAACCTCATCCTTCATTGCACCGGAGATGAAATAATCCGCATTGGTTTCAAGAATTTCGCAAATTTTGATAAAGCTTTTCATTCTGGGATAGCTGCGACCGGTTTCAATATTTGAAATCTGGTGCTCGCTGAGCCCAATTTGCTCTGCCAATTCGCTTTGGTTGATACCAAGCTGTTTTCTTCTTTGCATAATGCGCAGACCTAATATTGCCTGCTTGTTAATTTTTCTCATAATAACACCCCAAATGAATATTACCACAAAAATTCCAAAAGCTGAACACATATAAATTTGATTTTCCACTATATGTGTTCATTATTGAAAATTCTGCGACAATTCCAAGCGGATTTGTTTACAAACAGCGTATTATTATGCACCTTATGAATTCATGCAGGCTGCCGCCCAAACGCGGAAAATATTAAAAAATGATGGATTTACCCGTCATTTCCGCAGGCTGCTCAAGACCCATAACCTTAAGCATTGTGGGTGCAATATCACTGAGCCTGCCGCCCTCGCGAACATTGCAAGGATAATTAACAACGATGAAAGGAACGGGATTTGTGGTGTGCGCCGTGAAGGGCTCGCCGTTTTCATCAAGCATTTTATCGGCATTGCCGTGGTCTGCCGTTACAAAAAGAACGCCGCCCATTTCCTTAACAGCCTCTGCAAGCGAACCAACACAGGAATCAACTGTTTCAACGGCCTTGATTGCCGCGGGAATAATTCCGGTGTGACCAACCATATCGCAGTTTGCAAAATTAACGATGATTGCGTCGTATTTACCGCTTCTTACAGCTGCGTTAAGCTTTTCAGAAACCTCCGGAGCGCTCATTTCGGGCATAAGGTCAAATGTCGAAATTTTCGGAGAGTCAACAAGGATTCTGTCCTCACCCGGATACTGCTTTTCTTCGCCGCCGTTAAAGAAGAAGGTTACATGTGCGTATTTCTGCGTTTCGGCGATGCGAAGCTGAGTTTTGCCGAGGGATGAAATATATTCGCCGAATGTGTTTTTAAGCGATTCGGGCGAGAAAGCAACCTCAACATTCGGCATGGATTCGTCATACTGAGTCATGCAAACATAAAGGAGCTTGAAATAGCCGTTTTTCCTTTCAAATCCCTTGAAATCGGGATCAACGAATGTGCGTGTGATTTCCCTTGCGCGGTCGGGGCGGAAGTTGAAGAAAATAACACTGTCGCCCTCGGAAACGGCACCCTCTGCGCCGCCGATAACGGTGGGAAGCACAAATTCATCGGTGAGGTGTTTACCGTCCTCGTCAACTGTTTCATAAGAAGCCTCAACAGCGGCGATAACGTCATCCGACTGAATGCCCTCGCGATAAACGATTGCGGCATAGGCTTTTTCAACCCTGTCCCAAATATTATCACGATCCATGGCATAAAATCTGCCCATTACGGAAGCGATTTTGCCGATGCCGATTTCGCTCATTTTAGCCTGAAGTGCTTTAAGATCCTCAACGGCTGAAGCCGGGGGAACATCACGACCGTCCAAAATGGCGTGAACATAAACATTTTCAACGCCGTGCTTTTTTGCCATTTCAAGAAGTCCGTAAAGATGATCCGTGTGGCTGTGAACGCCGCCGGGAGAAACAAGACCGATAAGATGAAGTGCCTTGCCCGATTTTGCATTGTTAACGGCATCCATGAGAGTCTTATTTGAATAAGCTTCGCCGTCCTGAAACGCCTTTGTGATTCTGGTGAGGGGCTGATAAACAATGCGACCCGCACCGATATTTGTGTGACCAACCTCGCTGTTGCCCATTTGCCCGTCCGGCAAGCCGACATCAAGACCCGAAGCACCGATATAAGTCATCGGGCATTCTGCCATAAGCTTATCAAGATTCGGCTTTTTTGCCATTGCGATTGCATTGCCGTAATCGGAATCGTTTTTACCGAAACCGTCCATTATACATAAAACAACCGGTTTTTTCATAAAGAAAATCCTCCTGTAATAATTTATTTAAAAAAGCCTTCCGCAGGGAAGGCTTTTCAGACTTATTTGCTTGCCGCTTTAACAATAACGGAAAAATCCTGAGCCTTGAGTGAAGCGCCGCCGATAAGACCGCCGTCAACATTCTCTTTTGCAAGAAGTTCATCCGCATTTTTGGCATTCATTGAGCCGCCGTATTGAATTGTTACCGACTGAGCGGCTTCCTCGCCGTAAGCCTCTGCAATGGCTGCGCGAACATAACCGTTGCCCTCGTTTGCCTGATCCGCAGTGGCTGTTACGCCCGTACCGATTGCCCAAACAGGCTCGTAAGCGATGATAACATCCTTAAGCTGCTCTGCCGAAACATTTGTGAGCGCCATTTTTGTTTGATACTTCAAAAGAGTTTCGGTGTAACCAAGCTCTCTTTGCTCAAGAGTTTCGCCAACGCAAACAATCGGCTTTAAGCCTTTTTCAAGAGCCTTGAGTGTGCGAAGATTAACGGTTTGATCCGTTTCGCCGAAATAAGTTCTTCTTTCGCTGTGACCGATAACAACATATTCAACGCCGAGCTCGTTAAGCATATCTGCGCTTACTTCGCCGGTGTAAGCACCGCTGTCCTTAAAATGAACATTTTCGGCACCGATTTTAATGTTTGAGCCCTTTGCCGCTTCAACAGCTGCCGGAACATCAACAAAGGGAACACACAAAACAACGCCGCAATCCGCATCTGCAACGAGCGGCTTCATTTCGTTGATAAGAGCTGTTGTTTGCGCAGGAGTGTTATTCATTTTCCAGTTACCTGCGATAACTGCTTTTCTAACTGCTTTATTCATTATATATTACCTCTTTTTATAAAAGAATTATCAGTCTTTATCCATAAGAGCGGCAATGCCGGGAAGTTCTTTGCCCTCAAGGAATTCAAGAGACGCACCGCCGCCGGTGGAGATGTGGCTCATTTTATCGCTGAAGCCGAGCTTTGTTACAGCTGCAACGGAATCACCGCCGCCTACGATTGAGATTGCGCCGGAATCCGCAACTGCCTTTGCAACGGCAATTGTGCCTGCGGCAAAATTATCCCACTCGGAAACGCCCATGGGACCATTCCAAATGATTGTGCCTGCGCCCTTGATTGCATCGGAAAACAGCTTTTGAGTTTTGGGACCGATATCAAGACCCATCCAGCCATCCGGAATTTCATCGCTGTTTACAACCATAGCCTCTGTATTTTCGTCATATTCCTTGCCGACCTTATTATCAACGGGAATAAGAAATTTAACGCCCTTAGCCTCTGCATCCTTCATCATCTGACCTGCGTTTTCAACCTGATCCTCTTCAAGAAGGGATGTGCCGATATGGTGACCGAGTGATTTCATAAAGGTGTAAGCCATACCGCCGCCTACGATAAGAGTGTCGCACTTATCGAGAAGGTTTGTGATTACGCCGATTTTATCGGAAACCTTTGCGCCGCCGAGAATCGCAACGAGGGGACGCTTGGGATCGGAAAGAGCACCGCCCATAAAGGTGATTTCCTTTTGGATAAGATAGCCGCAAACTGCAGGAAGATAAGAAGCAACGCCCGTGGTGGAGCAATGAGCTCTGTGAGCGGTGCCGAAAGCGTCGTTAACAAAAATTTCGGCAAGAGATGCAAGCTCTTTTGAGAAATTCTCCTCATTCTTTGTTTCTTCTTTTCTGTAGCGAACATTTTCAAGAAGCATAACCTCGCCGTCTTTAAGCTCGGCAGCCATTTTCTTTGCATTTTCGCCTACAACGGTTTCATCCTCTGCAAGCTTAACATCCTGACCGAGATACTCGGCGAGCCTTTTTGCAACGGGAGCAAGACTGAATTCGGGCTTATATTCGCCTTTGGGTCTGCCGAGGTGAGAGCAAAGAATAACCTTTGCGCCCTGCGCAATAAGATATTTGATTGTGGGAAGAGCGGCAACGATTCTTTTATCGTTTGTGATTTCGCCATCCTTAAGCGGAACATTGAAATCGCAGCGAACAAGAACTTTTTTGCCTGCTACATCGATATCTTCGATTGTTTTTTTGTTCAAAGCATTCATTATGATTACCTCTCCGTTAATATTCAGAAAAATTATTCCTGTTTTTCTACGCATTTATTATAAAATAGTTAAAGATTAAAATCAATACATATTTTTCAACAGATATGGAATGAATAGTTGTTATATTTTTGTCAAACTTAATCAAAACAAAAGTCTTGCGGCAAAAACGCCGAGAGCAAAAGTGCTTAAAGCGATATGTTTGCCTGCATAAAACGCGCAAGCCCGCCGCCATCAAGCGGCGCAAGCCAAGCCCTCACATAAGCGTCGGCAAAAGTGATTGAAAGCGGAATAATGCCGAGCTTATCAAACGAACACGAGCTTTCGTAAATATCGCCTGCAGGAACGGAAGCGGCAAACACAGGCACATTTTCAGCCCTGCACAGTGCGCAGAATTTTTGAAAATCGACATTTTCCGTGTTCAGCGTGCCACTGTGATAAGGGCGCAGGATAACCGCCTTTTTGCCGCTTAAATCAAAATTATAATCGCAGCCCGGAACGCATTGCAGAGCGAGCACACCGGAGCGACGCGAAAATTCAACGCCGCTTATTCCGAAATCGGCAAGGGTGCACGCATTTTCACATTCTTTTTTAATTTTATTTTTTTGTTGATTTGCATTTTCGGCAAATTCAAAGAATCCCTGTTCCGCCAAAAAATCGCTGCCTTCCGGATAGGTTAAAAGACGCACGGCTGCAAGAACCTCGGCATGCTTTGCACCGCGGTTTTTATAAGCGGCAAACACTCCGCACGAATTATTGCTTTTAAGAAAATCAACAGCAGCCTCAAAATTTGCAAAGCCGTTTGACCTTGAATCGGTAAGAGGATAATTTGCGCTCACGAAAACGGCACAGGCTTTTGTGCCCGCAAGGGCATAGGAAAGCGCTGCGGCTGAAAACTGCAAAGTATCCGTGCCGTGGCAAACAATAATTTTTTCACCGCCTTTTTCGGCAATGCCGCGAACGCAGCGCACGAGCGAATTAAGATTTTCGGCGCACAGGTTTTCGCTGAGGGCAAAATAAGGCGTTTGTGCCTCAAACAAAACGTCATTGCCGTGAAGCGCAGTGTAATTTTGAAGAAGCGATGATTTTGAAAAACCCGCCGGCGAAATCACGCCGCCCGAAGCCGAGCAACCTATTGTGCCGCCCGTGAAAACAACATAAATTTTCATTGCACCCTCCGAAATCTTTTTTATTATACCCGATTTAAAGCCGTGCGGCAAATTGCGCACAAAGCTTAAACAGGCAAAGAAAAAAACCGCACTGAAAATCAGTACGGTTTATTTGGTGACCCGGACGAGAATCGAACTCGTGTTACCGCCGTGAAAGGGCGGTGTCTTAACCGCTTGACCACCGGGCCGTTGGTGGCTTTAACTGGATTCGAACCAGTGACACTGCGGGTATGAACCGCATGCTCTAGCCAACTGAGCTATAAAGCCATTTGCCAAAGCTCTTTTTCAAGCAAGGTAGATTATATTATATCGGGCGCAATTTGTCAACACTTTTTTTCGCGAAATGAAAATACTTTTTTTAAAGTCCCGAAAATAGCACATATGTTTGACAATTTTCGACACCGATGTTATTATATGATTGTTATAAATATAAACAAAGGCGTGATACCCGTGAAAGAAATAAACAAAACCCAAAAAGCCGTGCTTGAATATATTAAAGACGCTATTGCCGAGCGCGGCGTTGCGCCCTCCGTACGCGAAATCGGCGAGGCGGTCGGACTGCGCTCCACCTCATCGGTGCAATACAATTTAAACGCACTTGAGCAGGCGGGGTATATTGAAAAAGACCCTAATTTAAAACGCACAATAAGGCTGTGCGGCAGCGGCGTTAAAGCCACCCCCGTTCCCCTTTTGGGCACGGTTGCCGCAGGCGTGCCGATTTTGGCTCAGGAGATGATTGAGGAATACATCCCCGTGGCACTGGGCAAAAGCGGAGAATATTTTGCCCTGCATGTTAAGGGCGATTCCATGATAAACGCCCATATTGAAAACGGCGACATTATCATTGTGCAAAAAACGCCGGTGGCAAACAACGGCGACATAGTTGTGGCTCTTATAGGCGACGAAGCAACCGTTAAAAGATACTACAAAGAAAAAGGGCATTTTCGTCTGCAACCCGAAAATGACGATTACGAGCCGATTATAGTGGACGAGCTTGTGCTGCTGGGGAAGGTTGTTTCGCTTATCCGCAACTATTGATTGCAGCAGTAAAAGCAACTTCTTTGCTTATTGTTAAAAAACAGTTTATTTTTATTCCGCTTTGGTTTATAATTAAAGATAAGCAAATAAAGCAAGAGGTGTAATTATGAGCGAATGCACACATGATTGTTCCGGCTGCTCGCAGAATTGCGGCGAAAGGAAGCCGCAAAGCCTGCAAAAACCGATGAACAAATATTCAAACATAAAAAAGGTTATCGGGGTTGTGAGCGGCAAAGGCGGCGTTGGCAAAAGCCTTGTTGCATGCATGCTTGCCTCTGCCTGCGCAAAGGCAGGGCTTAAGGTTGGCGTTATGGACGCAGACATTACGGGTCCCTCCGTGCCGAAATCCTTTGGGGTGCACAGCAAAGCTTTGCAGGACGACGAATGCCTGCTGCCCTACGTTACCGAAAGCGGCATAAAGATCATGAGCATAAATATGATGCTGGCGGATGAAAATTCACCGGTTGTTTGGCGCGGACCCGTTATCAGCGGCGTTGTGGAGCAGTTTTGGACGGATGTTCGCTGGGGCGAGCTTGATTATCTTTTTGTGGACATGCCGCCCGGGACCGGAGATGTGGCGCTCACCGTTTTTCAAAGCCTGCCCGTGAGCGGCATTGTGATAGTTTCCACTCCGCAGGACCTTGTTAAAATGATAGTCAACAAAGCCGTAAATATGGCCAAGATGATGAATGTGCCCGTGCTGGGGCTTGTGGAAAATATGAGCTATTTCGTTTGCCCCGATTGCGGCAAAAAGCACACAGTTTTCGGGAAATCGCAAATAGACGAAACGGCAAAGGAACTTGGGCTGCCCGTGCTTGCAAAGCTGCCGATAGACCCAAAAATCAACCGCCTTGTGGACGAAGGCAAAATCGAAGAAGTGAACACGGACGCACTCGGTGATTTTGTGGAGGCTCTTAAATAATTTAATGAAGCGAGGCTTTTGCCGCAAAGTAAATACAGGGAGGCATACCATGGCAAAAAGAGAAGATTATATTTCGTGGGATGAATATTTTATGGGTGTTGCACTGCTTTCCGCAATGCGTAGCAAGGACCCCAACACCCAAGTGGGTGCTTGCATAGTAAATGACGACAACCGCATAGTCAGTGTTGGATACAACGGCTTTCCGCGCGGATGCTCGGACGAGGATTTCCCTTGGAGCCGCACGGGTGCCAACCCAAACGACACAAAATATCCGTTTGTGTGCCATGCGGAGCTTAACGCAATTTTAAATTCAAACGGCATAGGCATTAAAGGCGCGCGCATATATGTGGCGCTTTTCCCCTGCAACGAATGCGCAAAAGCAATTATTCAGGCAGGAATAAAAGAGGTTATTTTCATCAGTGATAAATATGCAAATACGGACAATAACCGAGCAAGCCGCAAAATGCTTGAGACTGCCGGAGTGAAGCTGACCAAATTTGAAAGCGACAAAGAAATTGAAATTGATTTTAACGCGGAGAAAGTTTGATTTTGGAATTTGATATTTACGATTTTGACAAAACCCTTGTGCCGTTTGACAGCGGCTCGCTTTTCATTGCATACTGCACGCTGCATTACCCGTGGATAATAATAACATTTCCCGTTATGATAATTGCCGCGTTGCTGATGGTGCTTAAAATAATACGGTTTACTCAGTTTAAAAAAATCTGCTTTATGTTTTTGCCGCTGATTCCGCTGCAAAAAGCCGTTTGTGGATTTTGGAACAGGCACGAAAAGCAGCTTTTCCCATGGTTTTTTGAAAGAAAGCGCAAGGGTATTGTTATAAGTGCATCGCCGGATTTTTTGCTTGAAGAAATTTCAAGGCGTGCCGGCTTCGATTATCTTATCTGCACGCGGCACAACGGCAAAACCGGCATGATTATCGGCGAAAATTGCCGAGGCGAGGAAAAGGTTAAACGCCTGCACGAAAAATTCGGAAGCGATATAAAAATTACCGATGTTTATTCCGATTCATACAAGCACGATAAATACATTTTTTCGCTTGCTGCCGGCAGTTGCTACCACATTGAAAACGGCAAAAAGGTAAAATTTAACTACAAGGATAAATACGGTGAGCAATAATATGGAAAAGAAAAGTTCCGAAAAAATAATAATATTGATTTTGGTTGCAGTGCTTGCCGTGCTTTGCACGGTAGGCGGCGCATATTATATAAAGGTATATAAGCCGGCAATAAAAAAAGCAGCCGAGGAAACCACCCTTGTGGCTCAAAAAGAAAGCACGCCTCAAAAAACGGGCGAGCGCACTCTGCTTGCAGAAATTAAGGAAAGCAACATTTCCCTTTACAAGGACGGCGATTACATAATCCTTTCGCAGGACGGGCAGGAAACCGAATATTCCGATTGGGCAAGCGATTTTTCGGCAAAGAAGCCCACGCTTTATTATGAGGACATAAACAGCGACGGGATTAAAGAAATTTTAATTACCGCATATGAAAACACAGACGAGAACTACAATAAATCGCTCAACGGGCTTTATGTGCTTGCAACAAGCGGTGAGACCGGCAGCAGAAGCTATGATGTTTATTACACAAACAGCCAAAATTGGAGCACTTATTTCGGCGAGCATGTAACCTGCTATTTAAACCAGCCGGATGCATCCCCCGATTTGCTGCAATTTGCGATGAGCTACAAAACAATTCCGCTTGAATACGACCCGCAAACGGGATACGCAACAAAGCAGCAAAAAGGTTCACCCAATCAAAAGGTTTGGTTTTCAAAGGTGCTTCGGCAGGCAAACGGTGAAAACTGCACATTTTATAAAATGACGAGTGCGCCCAGCGTTATCGAACTTGATAAGGACACACATATGCCGCGCGTTTACACGGATATTTATGCCGTTTACAACGAAACCGAGGAAAAGCAATATATCGGCAGGCTCTACACGCAAATCACGATTTCAACCGACAACGAACTGACAATAGCCTCGCGCAGCGTAGGCTTTTCGCCCAACAGCGATTATGAGGCGGACGATCCGCGCTGATAATGCGTTTTACCCGATTTCGGCAGGCTGTTTTCTCGATTCTGCGAAAAACGGGGCAACTTATAAAAATCTTAATTTTTTATAAATCGGGCATTATAATAATGCGCTTTTATTGCAGTTTAAATTTTGCTGTGATATAATTAAGCAATCTCAATCGGGCGACGAAGTTGTTTACACCGCCCCGCACCCTGCTTTGCTCCGCACCGCGGCAGGAATTTGCAATGGGTGCGCACATAAAACAAAACGGAAGGAAGCGGAAAATGAGCGTTATAATCACGGCGGATTCCACCTGCGATTTGCCGAAAAGCATTGCGACAGAGCGTGAAATCACAATAATTCCGCTTTCCGTTTTATTCGACAACAAATCATTTAAAGACGGCATTGAAATCAGCCGGGACGATATTTACAGCCATGTAAAAAAAGCAGGCGATCTTCCGAAAACAGCAGCGGTTACGCCGGCGCAGTATTACGACGCTTTTAAAGCCGCAACGGACGCCGGACACAGCGTGGTGCACATCGGGCTTTCCTCCGCAATATCGTCAAGCTTCCAAAATGCGGTTTTGGCTGCGGCGGATTTTAAAAATGTTTACTGCGTGGATTCAAAAAATCTTTGCGCAGGTATGGGGCTTCTTGTTTTAAAAGCCTGCGATTTGCGCGACAGGGGCTTTGAGGCAAAAAAAATCGCCGCGCGCATAAACGCGCTTGTGCCTAAGGTTCATTCCAGCTTTGTACTTGACAGCCTTGAATATCTTCACAAGGGCGGCAGATGCAGCTCGGTGGCGAAATTCGGCGCAAATGTGCTTGGATTAAAGCCCGTTATCGGGGTTGACCCTGCCACCGGCAAAATGGATGTTATAAAAAAATACCGCGGCAAATCCGAAGCAGTGTGCCGCCAATATATTAACGACACATTGCACGATATTTCAAAAGCAGACCCGTCGCGCCTTATAATTGCCCAATCCGGCGGAATCCCGGGCGAAATTTCCGCATTCGCGCTCGGCATGGCGCAGGGACATTGCAAATTCAACGAAATTATAAATGTTGAAGCAGGCTGCACAATATCCTCGCATTGCGGGCCGAAAACCTTTGCGCTGTTTTATATGAAAAAGTAACGCCAAATATTAACAAAAGCTCCTATGGGTTTACAGCCATAGGATTTTTTTGTATAATAAGCAATGATTTATTGGGGGGACACACCCTGCGAAAAGAGATTTATATGAGCTTAAAACAAGATGTTTTAAAACGCCTTTCCGAAGCCGACGGCTGCATAAGCGGCGAACGCCTTGCCGAGGAATTCGGAAAAAGCCGCGCAGCGGTTTGGAAAGCCGTGAAAGCACTGCAAAAAGAAGGCTTTGAAATAGAAAGCACCACAAACAGGGGCTACAGGCTTGTAAAAACGCCCACAAAGTTGAGCGCGGATGCCATTCGCGCCGCAATGCGCCGCAGCATAAAAATCGAATGCCTTGAAAGCGTGGATTCCACCAATTCGCTTGCAAAAAGAATGATTGCAAACGGTGAAGGCGAAAGCGAGCCGATGCTGATTACGGCAGACCGCCAAACGGCAGGCAGAGGCAGGCAGGGCAAAAGCTTTTACTCCCCTGCCGGCACCGGGATTTACATGACCCTGGTGCTTCACCCGAATGCGGATTTGCAAAACGCCGTTACAGCCACCACAGCGGCATCCGTGGCAGTGTGCAGGGCGATTGAGCGGTTGACCGATATTAAGCCCAAAATAAAATGGGTGAACGATGTTTATGTGAACGGGCAAAAGATTTGCGGCATACTCACGGAAGCCGTTTCGGATTTTGAAAGCGGCACGGTTACAAGTGTTATAATCGGCATAGGAATTAACATAAGCACAAGCGATTTCCCGAGCGATATAGAAAATGCCGGCTGCCTTAACGCCGATGTGAACTGCAATGAGCTTGCGGCTGCGGTGGCAGACGAGCTTTTGGGACTTTCGCTCGGCAATTATGATGATTTTATAGATTACTACATCAGCCACAGTATGATAATCGGCTGCAAAATAAATTATATTGAAAAAGGAGTTTCTACCGCGGCAACCGCCGTTTCCATAGACAAAACAGGCGGCTTAACCGTTGAAAAGGAAAACGGCGAAAGGGTTACCCTGCGCAGCGGCGAAATAAGCATAAGAAAGCAATGAGCAAAAGCAAAACAAAAAAAAGCGGCAAAAGCTCTGCGCACGGCAAAGTAAAGCCGGCGGCAATAATCACATGCTGCCTGCTTGTGATTATCGGCATAATCTGCACAATCATAATAGGTGCGCAAGCTTCCGGCAAAAAGCCCGCGCTTTTTGAAACCGACACGGAATATGTGCAGGGAATAGACGTTTCTTCGCACAACGGCGATATTGATTGGGAAACCGTGGCTCAAAACACGGATTTTGTTATAATTCGCGCCGGTTACCGCGGCTACGCCTCCGGCGAAATCACCGCCGACAGCAATTTTGAGCAAAACATAAAGGGTGCAACGGAAGCCGGAATACGCACCGGAGTTTATTTTTACTCGCAGGCAACAACCGAGGAGGAGGCGCGCGAGGAGGCGGAATTTACTCTTAAGGCGATATCGGGCTACGATGTTTCGCTGCCGATATTTATCGACTACGAATACGCCAACGGCACAGACGGCGAGCTGACAGGTCGCCTTTACGAAGCTGATTTGTCCTCTGCCGACGCCGCAAAAATCATAAATGCTTTTTGCGGCAGAATTTCTCGGCGCGGAAAACACAGCGGTCTTTACGCAAGCTCATCGGTGCTGAACAAAAACATAAAAACCTCCGCGCTGGACAAAAGCACCTATATTTGGGTGGCGGATTACAACAAAACCGTTACATACCTCGGCTCTTACGACCTGTGGCAGCACACCAAGCACGGCAGCTGCGAAGGCATAAACAGCAAATATGTGGACGAAAACAGATGGTTTATCAAGCAATAACGGCACATTCGCACAACTTCATCAATATGGGAAAGGCAATGGTTTAATTGAAAAAACTATTAAAACCGATAACGGCGATTTTGCTTGCGGCAATAACAATCTTTGCACTGCCGTTTTCAACTGCCGCAGCAACGCAAGGCAATTCGCCATACACGGGAAAGACCTACACTAACGCTTCAAGATTTGACGGCTATAAAATTTACAACGGCATTGATGTTTCCGTGCATAACGGCAGCATTGATTGGAAAAGCGTGAAAGACGACGGAATTGATTACGCAATCATCCGCCTGGGCTACACGGGCTATTCACGCGAGCGTTTTTCAACAAGATACGACAGCGAATTTGAAGCAAACATAAACGGCGCAACAGCAGAGGGATTACCCGTGGGCGTTTATTGGTATTCACAGGCATTAAACACAAGCGAAGCAAGGCAGGAGGCTCAAAAGCTGCTTGCAAAGCTTAAAAATTATTCAATTGATTTGCCTGTTTTCTTTGATTACGAATTTGCCGGAGTGGGCGATGAGGGCAGGCTTGATTACGCTTGGAGCAGCGGCTCGGTAAACAAGACAGAACTTACGGCAAACGCCGAAGCATTTTGCACCGAAATTCAAAATGCAGGCTATAACGCGGGAATTTACGCAAGCAAATCGTTTCTTGAAAACCAAATTGACGGTGCCGCACTCGGCAGGAAATACAATATTTGGCTTGCACACTATAACACAAGCACTTCCTATTCGGGCAGCTATTATATGTGGCAATATTCAAACAGCGGCAGCGTAAACGGCATAAGCGGAAAGGTTGACTGCAACTTCACATATTTGCCGCAAGGCGCTTCGCTGACGGATAATCTCAGGGTTTCCGGCATAACCGAGGTGGCACGCGGAAACGGAGGCACACTTTTAGAAATAAAATGGGGAGCAATAAGCGGAGCCGATAAATATGAGATTTATGACACCACAAACGGCGCAAACAAGCTCATATGCACAAGCAGCACAAACGAATGCACACTGACGGGGCTTAATCCTGCTTGGGAATACGATATTGTTGTGCGCGCATATATTGGCGAAAAAACTTGCAGCAGCCTGCCGCACAGAGTTTGCGCAGCACCTGCACCGCCGCAAAATCTTGAAATCACTGCAACTGCGCACAACACAATCCACGCAAAATGGGATTATGCGGTTTGCCACGGATATTACATTCAGTGGAGCACGGACGAAAGCTTTAAATCCGATATACACGGAGCCTTTATAAACGGCACTTACAGCACAGAATACGACATTGACACCGTCAATGCGGCAAACAAATATTTTGTTCGCGTTCGCAGCCTAAAAAGCTTTAACAGCTCAAATGTTTACAGCGATTTCAGCGAAGCGGTTCAAATTGAAAGCTTGGTTCCGGCAGGTGAGTTTACCGTTACCGGCAGGGGCGACGGCGGCAAGGCGCTTTGGCTTGATTGGGAAGATGTTAAAGACGCAGAAAGCTATGATATTTACGATGTTACAAACGGCGCAAACGAGCTTAAAGGAACAAGCAAAACAAGCGATTTCACATTTACGGACCTTAATCCGGCATGGGAATACGACATAAAAGTTGTTACCAAAAACATTTTTGAGTGCGCGGAAAGCACATACCGAATCTGTGCGGCAACGCCGCCTGTTGAGAATTTTACTGCCACGGC
>CAVJZG010000022.1:0-33072 GCA_963654285.1 bacterium | reverse complement strand
AAGCTTTTCATTTCCCCCAGTAGAACTGGGGGTTGAGTCTTTGCTGAAGAGACAATATAAGTAAAAAAGCGAGCCGTGCGGCTCGCTTTTTTACGCCTTTGGGGCTTATATTAAATAATAAACAGAGATTATTCGCAATCGCAAATCAATTTGCGCGTTTTTAAAATTCTTGAAGCAGAAACAGAAAATTCATCAAGCCCCCATTCGATGAGGTGCGGAATCATTTTTGAATCCGCTGCCGCCTCGCCGCACATACCGACGGGGATTCCTGCCCTTTTGGCACTTTTGATTGTGATTTCAATTGCCTTTAAAACAGCCGGATCGCTTGAATTATAAAGATAAGAAACCTCGTTATTACCGCGATCCGCAGCCATTGTGTAGCCTGTTAAATCGTTTGTGCCTATGCTGAAGAAATCCGCAACCGCGGCAAGCCTGTCTGCAACAAACACGGCGGCAGGCGTTTCAACCATAATGCCGAGCTTGATATCGCGTTTGTATTCCCTGCCCTCGGCAGATAATTCAGCCTTGCATTCTTCAAGCAGAGCTTTTGCTTTAATAACCTCCTCCTCGCTGCAAACAAGGGGAAGCATTATCTTAATGTTTCCGTAGCACGCAGCACGAAGTAAGGCTCGAAGCTGCACCTTGAAAAGAACTGTGTTTTTAAGGCAATATCTTATGGCGCGCAAGCCCATAAACGGATTTTCCTCTTTTTCAATTTGAAGATAGGGAATGTTTTTATCGCCGCCCACATCAAGCGTGCGGATAATAACCTCCTTACCGCCCATTGCCTTTGCAACCGCACTGTAAGCTTCAAACTGTTCTTCCTCACCGGGTGCCTGAGTTCTGTCCATATAAAGAAATTCAGTTCTGAAAAGCCCTATGCCCTCCGCACCGTTCACAACGGCACCGTGAACATCCTCTGCCTTTGCAATATTGGCATAAACGGCTTTTTTAACCCCGCCCTTTGTGACGGTGGACTTGTTTATATATTCCTTGAGCATAAGCCTTTCCTTTTGCTCCTGTTCTTTAAGTGCAGAATATTTTGAAACTTCCTCGGCAGACGGCGAAAGAATCACTTCACCGCGAACAGCGTCGACAATCAATTCATCGCCGGTTTTTATAACGCTTGCCGCATCTTTAACACCTAATATGCAAGGGATACCGAGAGCGCGCGCAATAATTGCGCTGTGCGAGGTTACGCCGCCGATTTCGCCGATGACCGCCTCCACATTTTGCGGATTTATCTTTGAAGTCATACTTGGGGTAAAATCGCAAGCTACAAGAACAGTGCCATTTTCAACCTTTGAAATATCCGTTTCATCACACCCGAGCAAAATTTTTAAAAGCCCGGTTTTGATGTCGTTCACATCGGTCGCCCTTTGGCGGGTGAGTTCATCATCCGCCGCAGAGAAAATTTGGTAAAACATGGTGCAAACATTATCGACTGCCTGCTCGGCAATTATGCCACCGGAAATGGCGTCTTTCATTTGACCTATCATAAACGGATCGGCAAGCATTGCAAGATGGCCCTGCAATATTTCGGCATTTTTTTCGCCCGCATTGGCAGAAAGTTCCGAAATAAGAGCGTTAGTTTCGGCAGTGAATTTTTCCACTGCGCCGTCAAGGCGCGCCGATTCCGTTTCGGAATCGGTGAATCCTTTGCCGGAATAATCAAGATTAAGCTCTTTTATCACAACGGCCTTACCGATGCCGTAGCCCTCGGACACGCCTATTCCTTTAAAGCACTTTTCGTTAATCATATCAATCCATTCCGTTTTCAATCAGTGAAACAGCCTTTTCAAGCATTTCGTTTTCATCAGGGCCGCTGCATTCAACCGTGATTTCAGTGCCGTATTTAATGCACGCTGCCATGATATTCATAATGCTTTTTCCGTTTATCGATTTATCGCCTGCAACAAGCGTTACCTCTGACTGAAATTTTGCCATTTCGGTAACGAACACATTTGCCGGTCTCATATGAAAGCCCATTTTATCAACAACAGTAACTTTTTTGCTAACCATAATTTTATGCCTCTCTTATATTTACAATTTAATTATTCGTTTACTCTTTTTTTCTTAAGCAGTGCAAGCATGAGCGCGCCGACTACAGATCCTGCAACCAATGCAATGATGTAGCCGAAAGGATGATCAACAACGATAAATGTGAATATACCGCCGTGAGGAGCCGGACATGCACAGCCGAAAAGCGAAGTGATAAGACCTGCAACAGCAGAGCCTATCATGCAAGAAGGAATTACACGAAGCGGATCTGAAGCCGCATAAGGAATTGCACCTTCTGTGATGAAGCAAAGACCCATAAGATAATTTACAGGACCGCTCTTAAGTTCTTCCTTGGTCCATCTGTTTTTAAAGAAGGTTGTTGCAAGTGCGATTGCAATTGGGGGAACCATACCGCCAATCATAACGGCAGCCATAATCCAGGTGTTTCCGTCTGCAATTGCAGCCGTACCGAAAACATATGCAGCCTTGTTGAACGGACCGCCCATATCGATTGCCATCATAGCGGCAAGCACGATTGAAAGAAGCACGCGGCTTGTTTCACCAAGGCTTGAAAGACCGTTTGAAAGTGCCGTGTTTACAACGCCGACAATAGGATTTATCAGGCACATAATAACGCCGATAAGGAAAGTGCCGAGAAGCGGATAGATAAATACGGGCTTAATACCGTCCATTGATTTCGGAAGCCAAGAGAACGCCTTTTTGAGTCCGTTTACAAGAACGCCGGCGATAAATCCTGCAAGAAGCGCACCGAGGAAGCCGGAAACTGCCGAATCATCGCCGACAAGACCCTGATTTGCAATAAACGCCTTAAATGTGAAACCGTTTGCGGCAAACATACCGCCTACGATACCGGGCAAAAGACCGGGGCGATCGGCAATGGACTGCGCAATAAAGCCTGCAAGAATCGGAAGCATGAATGAAAATGCCGCTTTACCGATCCAGAACACGGCAGATGCAACCGGGCTTGTGAAACCGAATGTGCTGCCGACATCTGCATTACCTGCAATTGTGTCAATAAGGAAGCCGAGTGCAATAAGCACACCGCCGCCTACTACGAACGGAAGCATATGTGAAACACCGTTCATAAGGTGCTTATAAAGCTTGCGACCGAAGCTTTCTTTTTCATCATCATATTCCGAGGATGAAGGTTCTTCACTGCCGTCGCTGTGATAAGTGGGCACTTTGCCGTCCACAACCCTTTGAATCAACTCGCCGGGTTTGTTAATACCTGAGGAAACAGAGGTTTTAAGCACCTTTTTACCGTCAAACCTTGCCATTTCAACATTTTTATCAGCTGCAACGATAATGCCGTCGCACTCCTCGATTTCTTTTTTTGTGAGCACATTTTTTGCACCGCCTGAGCCGTCTGTTTCAACCTTGATGGTGTAGCCCATTTCTTTGGCTTTTTTCTCAAGTGCCTCGGCAGCCATATAAGTGTGAGCAATACCCGTGGGGCAAGCCGTTACGCCCAAAATTCTGTAGCCCTTAGGAGCTTCCTTTTCGGCAGGCTGAACCTCTTCATCGGGATATTTGATTTTTTCCTGCACATCGATTATCTGCAAAAATTCATCTGCGCTTTGCGCCGCTCTGAGCTTTGCCGTGAAATCCGGGTCCATTAGCATAACCATAAGGCGCGAAAGAATTTCAAGATGCACATCGCCGTTTTCCGTGGCAGCTATCATAAACAGCAGATCGGACGGCTTGCCATCCGGAGCGCCGTAATCAACGCCGCCTTTTACCGTGATTGCCGAAAGTGCCGGAGCCTTTACCGCACTTGTTTTTGCGTGTGGAACGGCAATGCCGTCTCCTATAGCGGTTGAGCCCTGTGCCTCCCTTGCAAGAATTGCAGCCTTATAAGCGTCCTTGTCCTTAAGATTGCCGGCAGCTGCGTGAAGACCTATCAAAGCGTTTATTGCATCGTCCTTGCTTGAAATATCAAGTCCGAGCGTGATTGCCTCAGGCTTCAGTAAATCAATGATCCTCATAAATTTCCCTCCTTAATTTATTTTGGGATCTAAAGCTTTTTAAAGGCATCTTCAATGCCTTTTGAGTCCGCAAGTGTGTAGCTGAATGCCGTTGCATTCGAGCAAGCAGAGCCGAGTTTTAAGGCATATGAATAATCTTTTTTATCCATATATCCGGCAACGAAGCCTGCCACCATGGAATCGCCGCAGCCAACCGAATTAAGCGGTTTGCCGGGAATGATTCCGATTGATTTTATTTCGCCGTTTTCGGCGATTAAAATTGCGCCGTCCTTGCCTCTGGAAACAAGCACATTGCGCGCGCCCATTTTTTGAAGCTTTTGAGCATAGCTTATAATTTCCTGCTCGTTTCTTATTGTTACTCCAAAAAGATCGCCGAGCTCAAAATTATTCGGTTTTATTAAAAACGGCTTGTATTTAAGCACATTCAAAAGCAAATCGCCTGTGGCGTCCACCACGGCTTCCACTCCCTTTTTGGAAGTGATTGAAAGAATTTTTTCATATATATCTGCAGGCAATGTTCCGGGAACGCTGCCTGCAAGCACAAGCACATCGCCGCTGCCGAGCGTCTTTATGATATCAATAAGTTCGGCAACTTCGCTTTCGCTTACCGGAGGTCCGCCTGCGTTTATATCAAGCTCCGTTTCGGCGCGAACCTTAACATTTATTCTTGTGTTGCCCTCTTTAAGCTTTATAAATTTTGTGTGAATGCCGTCTGCCTCAAGCATTTCCTGCAGCTTTTCACCCGTGAAACCTGCTTTAAAACCGAGCGCAACGCTTTCCTTGCCGAGCCTCGAGAGCAAAACAGAAACATTTATGCCCTTGCCGCCGTAGCTGAGTTCCTCGCCGTAGGTGCGGTTTATGTCGTCAAAGCGCAGCTTTTCAACCTTCATCACATAATCAAGCGCGGGGTTAAAGGTTACCGTGTAAATCATATATATCGCCTCCGATTTAATCAACAACCTTAATAACGGTTTTGTTTTTATATGCCTTTTCGGGCTCCGCATCCGTTATAATGCAAGCCGTGTCCAGCGTTGCAAAACGAACGGACGAGGTTTTTCCGAATTTTGAGGAATCCGCCAAAATATAGGAAACAAACGAATTTTCCATTGCCGCTGCCTTTACGAACGCCTCTTCCGTATCCGGAGTGGTAAATCCGCTGGAAAGCGAAACGCCGTTTGCTCCCAAAAATGCCTTTGTGAAATTAAAATTATGAATGGTGCGCGCCGCCATCAAGCCCACGATTGCCTCCGTAGTTTGCTTCAGCTTGCCGCCGAGCACATAAACATTCAGACCTTTGCGGCACATTTTCTTTGCATGGCTTATACCGTTTGTGACAAAGCTTGCCGTGCAGCCCTCATCTATATAATCAATCATATAAAGAGTGGTTGTGCCGGCGTCCATATAAATAAAATCATCGCCCTGAATTTGCGCTGCGCAATATTTTGCGATTCTGCGCTTTTCATCGGAATGCTCGGCTTTTTTTGCGCTGACATTTTCTTCCTGCGAAATAAACTGCTGCTTGTTAAGCGTTGCGCCGCCGTGCACCTTATTTATATTTCCCTTTTTTGAAAGTTCTATCAAATCCCGCCTTACGGTTGATTCTGAAGCATCCAAAATTCCGGTCAATTCCGAAACACTTACTGCGCCGCGTTCCTGAATTATTTGCAGAATTTTGTCTTTTCTTTCTTGATGCAGCATTTGTAAATCCTCCTCGGGTTCTCCCGATTACAGCTTCATTTTATCAATTCGTGCACAATCCGTCAATATATTTCCGTCATTTTCGTTCATTTGAACAGTTGCAGCAGCAGTTTTGTATCTTTTTGCACAACAAAAGGCTTTGTATTTGATTGGTTTTGACCGTTTCGCCAAATCCGCAAAAAAAACAGTCACATATATTTTTCAAGTTTTACAGATCATCGTTTGTTTAATATTGATATAAATCAAAAGATTTAATTATACGCAAAAAAGCGTGCGCATTCAAAGAACGCACACGCTTAAAATATTATTTGATTTTAAAAATCATTCGGCTTCTTCGCCGCCGGAAAGATATTCGTCTATCGCTGCGGCGGATTTTTTGCCGGCACCCATAGCTTTGATAACGGTTGCCGCACCCGTTACGGTGTCGCCACCGGCAAAAACGCCTGCTCTGGAGGTTTTACCGTTTTCATCAGCAACAATACATCCGCGCTTATCAACCTCAAGCCCCATTGTAGTAGTTTTGATGAGCGGATTGGGCGAGGTGCCGATTGCGATTATAACGCTGTCCACATCAATAACATGATTACTGCCCACAACCGTTTCGGAGCGCCTTCTGCCGGATTCGTCCGGCTCGGTGAGCTGCATATCAACACACTCAATGCCGCACACATTATGCTCCTCATCCCCGAGAATACGAACGGGATTTGTGAGCGTTTTAAATTCAATAAGCTCTTCCTGAGCATTTTCAACTTCTTCCGACCTGGCAGGAAGTTCCTCCATAGAGCGGCGGTAAATAACATAAACCTTTTCCGCACCGAGCCTCATGGCACACCTTGCGGCATCCATAGCAACATTTCCTCCGCCCACAACAGCTACATGCTTGCCGTGCTGAACGGGAGTACGGCTGTCGTCTTTATAAGCTTTCATAAGATTTATGCGAGTAAGAAATTCGTTTGCGGAATAAACGCCTTTGAGATTTTCGCCATCAATGCCCATAAACCTCGGCAGACCTGCGCCCGAGCCGATAAAAACGGCGTCATACTTTGCAAGAATATCATCAACCGATATGCTGCGACCGATAACAACATTTGTTTCTATATCAACGCCGAGAGCCTTTAAGCCCTCAACCTCTTTTGCAACGATTGCCTTGGGAAGCCTGAATTCGGGAATACCGTAAACAAGCACGCCGCCGGCAACGTGAAGTGCCTCAAAAATCGTGACGGAATAACCGAGCTGAGCCAAATCGCCCGCACAGGTGAGCGAGCTGGGGCCGGAACCGATAACGGCAACCTTTTTACCGTTTTTCGGAATATTTACGGGCTTTATTTCGGAATGGTCATTATGATAATCGGCAACAAATCTTTCAAGCCTGCCGATTGCAACGGACTCTCCTTTTATACCGCGCACGCATTTTGATTCGCACTGCCTTTCCTGAGGGCAAACTCTGCCGCAAACAGCCGGCAAAGCAGATGTTCTTGCGATAACTTGATAAGCCTCTTCAAACCTGCCCTCTGCAACAAGCGCAATAAATTCGGGAATGGAAATATTAACCGGGCAACCGGAAACGCACGGATGATGCTTGCAATTCAAGCATCTTTTTGCCTCTTCTATTGCGGTTTCTGCATCGTAACCGAGTGCAACCTCTTTAAAATTTCTGTTTCTTACCAAAGGGTCTTGGCAAGGCATCGGGTGTCTGTCGCTGTTATTCATCACTGTTGCACCTCCTGCTTTAAAAGGTTGCATTCTTCCTCGCGCTCAAAATTTTTATACATCGAGCCACGCTCCATAGCTTCATCGTAATCAACAAGATGGCCGTCAAATTCGGGTCCGTCAACACAGGCAAATTTTGTTTCGCCACCTACAGTAAGTCTGCAACCTCCGCACATTCCCGTGCCGTCTATCATAATCGGATTCATGGAAACGATCGTTTTGATTCCATATTCCTTGGTGAGTTTTGAAACAAACTTCATCATCGGAAGCGGACCGATTGCCATAACCAAATCATAATTTTCGCCCGAATCGATAAGCGATTTAAGCGCGTCCGTTACAAAGCCTTTAGTGCCGGTGGAACCGTCGTCACTCACAAGCACATATTTATCCGAAACGGATTCAAATTCCTTTTGAAGAATAACAAGGTCTTTATTTCTGAAGCCGACTATTGAATGAACGGTTGCGCCGCTCACCGCAAATTTTTTTGCAACGGGATATGCAATTGCCGTGCCTACGCCGCCGCCGACAACGGCAACCTTTTTATAGCCCTCGGTTTTTGTGGGATTGCCGAGCGGACCCACAAAATCCTCTATATAATCGCCTGCATTTTTCATATTAAGACGTGTTGTTTCCGCACCCACAATTTGGAAAATAATCGTTACGGTTTCTTTTTCCCTATCAAAATCCGCAATTGTGAGCGGCACTCTTTCGCCGTCCTTATCAACGCGAAGAATAATGAACTGACCGGGCTCTGCCTTTTTTGCCACAAACGGAGCCTCGATAACCATTTTGGTTACGGTTGGGTTCAATTCTTCCTTGCCGAGAATTTTATACATTAAACTCTGCCCTCTCTCGTTTTCATTACATAATGAAAAAATGTTTTAAACTCAATTATACAAATTATATTATATGCAAATATTTTTTACAATAAGCAAGCCGCCTTTTCTGAATATTTGCACGAAATACTCATTTAAGGCGGCGCGTTTTTAGGTGAAATTGACTTTTAAAAAATACCAAAATTCGGCATAATTACTCAATATTTTATAATTAGTTTATAATTAAAAATCACTTTGCAAGCCTGATAACATTCCAGCTGAACGGCTTGAGCTCGGCGGTAACTGTTTTACCGTCCGAAACGGGAAGCTCGTTTTTATGCGGCTTAACGGCAACGGTGTTAAATCCGTTTTCAGCCTTTTTGTCATATCCGTCCATAGATATAAATTCGACGGGCTTATAGCCGTCAAAATCCAGCATATTAACCGTAAGCAACGCACTTTCGTCAAGACTTTTGTTTACACAAAAGATAACTGCTTCTTCCTTTTCCTCATCATATGTGGCAATTGACTCAAGATAAGGCACATCGGTAAATTCTTTGCAATCGTATTTCGGGCAATCAATGAGTGGACGAAGTGCCGCGCCCCTGCCGTAATTTGAAAGGTGCATAAAGGGATAAAAAATTGTTTGCTCAAAAACACCGCCGCCGGTTTTTGTGAATATCGGCGCAATAACATTAACAAGTTGCGCCAGGCAGGCGATTTTAATTCTGTCGCAATGGCGAAGCAGGGTGATGAGCATGGAGCCTATCATAAGTGCGTCTTCAAAATTATAAATATCCTCCAAAAGCTCGGGAGCCATGCTCCATTTTTCAAACGGCGCATTATTTGAATGATACCAAACATTCCACTCGTCAAACGAAAGATTTATCGTTTTTTTAGAGCGTTTTTTTGCCTTAACATAATCGCAGGTGCAGATAACCGAATAGATAAATTCATCAAGTTCCAGTGTTTTTGCAAGGAAACTTTGCACATCATCCGTTTTATTGTCGTAATATTGATGAAGCGAAACATAATCAATGCTGTCGTAAGCCACATCAAGGCTTTCCTCTTCCCACTTACCGAAAGTTTTTGAATTCCTGCTTGAAGAGCCGCACAAAACCGTTTCGATTTCAGGATCCGTCCACTTCATAACCTTTGACGCTTCAAGAGCGGCGCGACCGTATTCAACGGCGGTTTTCGCGCCCATTTGCCAAGCTCCGTCCATCTCATTGCCGAGGCACCACAACTTTATACCGTAAGGCTCCTGCACACCGTGGCTTTTTCTGAGATCCGACCAATAAGTGCCGCCCTTGTGATTGCAATATTCCACAAGATTTCTTGCCGCGTCTTCGCCTCGTGTACCGAGGTTTACTGCCATCATGCAATCCGTATTTGCCTTTTTGCACCATTTCATAAATTCGTTTGTACCGAAGGTGTTCGGCTCTGTTGTGCCCCAAGCAAGGTCAAGCCTTTTGGGTCTGTTTTCAACAGGACCTACGCCGTCCTCCCAATTATAGCCGGACACAAAATTGCCGCCGGGATAGCGCACGATGGGCACATTAAGCTTTTTAACAAGCTCGATAACATCCTGCCTGAAACCGTTTTCATCTGCGGTGGGGTGACCGGGCTCATAAATGCCGCCGTAAACAGCCCTGCCCAAATGTTCTATAAAAGAGCCGTATATTCTTTTATCGATTTCGCCGATTTTAAATTCCTTGGCAATTGTAATTTTTGCTTTCATAATAAAAACCGAAGCCTTTCACTTTTTTATTATATTATCATAAAACAAAATCAAAATAAAGAACTTTATCGCAATACTTTAAATTTAAACAAATTCGCCGAGGTGACGCGCAGCAGCCTTGCTTGTTTTACCGTAAAAACAAAAATCCGCCGACACCAAAGCCGTGTGCGTTAAAGCACCGACCGAAGCATCGGCAGATTAAAATTTGATTTACCCGTTAAACCGATTTTTAATCGGCATTTCTGCGTGCGGCAAGCGCATTTGAAATATCGGTTTTCTTTTGACCGACGATATCATATTTAAACATCGGAATAATTGAAAGTAGTGCGAGAATACCCGGCAATGCGGTGTAGGCAAAGAAGATGATATCCTTTGTGCCGTTTGAGAAATTACCGGAATTTAAAGCCTCATAATAACCGGATTTTTGAACAAATATAAGACCCACTGCCGTGCCGAGTGCGAGGCAAACCTTGATTGTGAGAGTAAGAATGGAATAGCACGCGCCCTCCATTCTTTTGCCGGTTTCATATTCATAATAATCAACTGTGTCAGCGGTCATAATCATGGGCATAAGCGTTACTGCGCCGAATTGAAGACCGATAAGGAACAGCGAAGCATAGAAAAGCACTGTGAGCACGGTGCTTTCGGGATTTTGGAACCAAAAATGACCGATAACAAACGAAAATATCGAAGCGGCAAAGCCGTAAACAGAAAGCAGGATGTAAGCGTTTCTTTCGTTCAACTTTTTAATAAGCAGCGGGCAAAGAGCCATGCTTATCATGGAGCCGACCGCCGTTACGATACCGAGCACGGCAACAAGGTTTTGGCTGCCGAGAATAACGGTTGCGGACTGCACCTGAATGCCCATTGCCATTTGCCTGCCGAAGCCGAGAAAATACGAAATTATAACAAGTTGGAAGGGCTTATTGTTTTTAAGTGCGGCAAGCATGTCCTTGAAAGTGGTTTTTTCCTGCGAGGTGTTTGTTACCCTTTCCTTATTTATGATGGGAATAAGAGCAAAAAGCACGCAGCCGAAAATCGCCGTAAGTAATGCGGTAAAGAAATATTCCGTGCTGATCATCGGCACATCCGTTTCGCCGCTTTTGACAAAAACTTTTGAGCCGCCGGGGATTATAAGGCAAACTATCGGCACGATAACAACACACGCCGAAAAGCCGATTTGCTTAAATGTGTTTGAAATGGAAACCACATTTGTGCGCTCCGTGGGATTGGGGGTAAGCGCAGAGGCAATGCCCTGCGAGGGAACATCGCCCATTGTCATTGCAATGCTCCAAACAAGATAGGTGAGGAAAATCCAAACATAAAGCCCAAAGCCTTTAAACGGAACTTTAACAAACACAATCGCCGTGAACACAAGCAGCGGCACAATTGAATAAACAATCATGGATTTGAATTTGCCCATTTTGCTTTTGGAGCGGTCTATCAAATTGCCGACAACGGGATCGGCAACAGCGGAAACGATTTTTGCCACAAGAATTAAAATGGCAACCACGCTTACATTTGCACCGAGAATGGAACCGTCAAACTCCGCCTGATAGGAATTTAAAAGCCCCACTATTGCCTGAAAACCGAATAAGCCGAGGGAATATGCCGCGATTTCTTTAAAATTCATATATTTTTTTGATGTTGCGCCGGCATTGGAGGGCGCAGCTGCATTTTTTGCCATAAAAATACTCCTTTTTTAATATAAACAGAATGAATAAATTGCTCAAAACGCAAAAGAGCGGAAACAACACGCCATTGTGTTGTTCCGCACTTAATTTAAACAAGAGTAAGCCCGCTCGGCTTGGCTGATTTTAGATCGCCGTGACCGGTTAGGCCGCTTTACACTCAATTTCTGAAAACGTCGTTAAACAAATCGATATCGGCGGCTTTCATAATTGCACTGAAAAGGCGCGAACCGTTAACGGGCAAAAGCTTGCCGAAAACACTCATGGCATGTGCGTCCATTCCGTGAATTTGAAGTGCCTGCTTATGCTCGATGCCGAACATAATCATCTTAACCATAAGGTCGCAATCGGTGGAAATCATATCCATAACCTTTTGACCTTTTCCGCCGTCGTTCTTTTGATCGCGGAAAATATCTGTTTTGGTGAAGCCGGGGCAAACAAGACCCACATAAACCTTGCCGCGAAATTCCTCGCGAAGGGCTTCCGTGAAGCCTTTAAGAGCAGCCTTGGAGGCGGAATACATGCTTGTGCCGGCAAGACTCATAAGTGCTGCCGATGAATCAATATTGATAATTCCGGGGTCGCTGCTTTCCATAAGCATCGGAAGCAAAGCCTTGGTGGAATAAACACAGGAATAGAAATTGATATTTATTGCTTTTTCAATTTCATCCATTTCATAGCGATCAAATCTTTTGAACTTGGGAAGAATGCCCGCATTGTTTACAAGCACATCGATATGAACATCGTTATCCTTAAGTTCCTGAGCAAATTCAATCCAATTTTCGTTTTTAGAAACATCGAAAAGCTTATAAGAAAACTGTTCTGCATAAGCGGGCCCGAGTTCTTCGATAAACTTTTTCATTTTCGGCTCGCTTCTTGCAACGCCGATAACCTTACAGCCGTGCTTTTTGATGAGTGTGGCAGCGATACCAGCACCCATGCCGCCGGAAGCACCCGTTACGATACAGGTTTTTCCGCTGAGCCAACAATTTGACATAAAATTTACCTCCGTACATAACATCGTACAAAATAATATACATTACAGGTTTATTATACTAAATCAAGAAAAATTTTACAAGAACAAAAAGCGAATTATTTGCCTGTTTTTTTCTTTTTCATACTGCAAAAGAAAAAGCACGGCTGAGTTTCGCCGTGCACAAAGCTAAATATTTTTGCAAATATCAAACCACATACAATCCGGGCAGATTTGTGCCGGGTTGCCTGCGCCGAATTTCTTTGTTTTAAAATCGTATTGCGCAACCTTATCCTCGTTTATGCAAACACCGCCCTGCAAATTCGGGCACGCACGGCAAACATCATCAGCGCAAAGCACAAGCTCATATTCCTCGCCGGACTCAATTTGCTTTTTAATACTCGCCATATTTTTACAAAATTCGGGGCTGTATCCCCTGCCCTGAAATCGCGGAATGCAATTAAGGTGGTGATATCTAAGCCTTAACATGCTTATCAAGTGCTTTGCAAAGCACCGTGGCAACGATTATTTTAACAAGATCGGGAATAAGGAAGGGCACAACGCATGCGGAAAGTGCGCCGCCGAGTGTGATTGCGCCTGTGTTTTTGGTGTAAACAATCATAAACCAAGCCGTGCCGAAAGCATAGCAAACAAGAATGCCCATTATCATTGAAGCAACATAAACCCATGTTTTTTTGCCGAAAAGCTTTAATGCGCCGCCGACGATGAGCGCGGTGAAGATAAAGCCGATTATATAACCGCCCGTTGAGCCGAAAAGCACGCCGGGACCTGCCGAAAAGCCTGCATAAACCGGCACGCCTACAAGACCGAGCAAAATATAAATTACAACCGAAAATGTGCCCCTTTTAATTCCCAAAAGAGCAGAGGCAATGCAAACTCCCATCGTTTGCAAGGTGATCGGAATTGTGAGCGGAATCTGAATCCACGAGCAAACGGCAATCAAAGCCGCAAAAACGCCAATATAAACCACATCTATCGTTTTGAACGCACTTTTTTTCGGCGCAGATTTTTCCGCAGGGGGTTTAGTTTTTTTAACCTTTTCCTTCATAATAAAATCTCCAAATTCTAAAAAATATTTCTATATATTTATAATACAGGTTCGTTCAATTGTCAACCTTTATTTTCAGAAAGGTTTACAATTGAACAGCGGCAAAATATGCGAAGTTGAATAATGCCCGAAAATGTGTTAAAATAAAGTATATTTAGGAAAGCTGCGTGCTTAAAATGGCAAAAATAAGCAAAGACACAATCCCGGAACACACAAAAAACTTTAAAATAAACACACGAATAATGATAACCTCCGTTTTGGCGATTGTCATTCCCGTGATTATAATATCGGCGGCGTCAAGCATATTTTTCTATACCTCAAAAGATAAATACGATTTCACGTCCGTTACCGCAAAAAGTTACACAATAATAAATCAAATTCAGTGGAGCCAAACGGTTAACGAAATTTCTTCCAGCCTTGTAAACGACAAAAATCCCGACCGTAAGCTTTCCGATTTAAAAAAATCGGTTCAGCCGCTTGAAAAGCTTGGCACAATGATTTACATTGAGCAAAACGGCAGCGAATATTATTCAACAGGAAGCAAAGAAGAAATTTTTGAAAAAGCCGAGAAAATAGAAAAAACGGATCTTTCAAAAAATTCGTATTATTACGGCGAAAACGGCGTTTGCGTGGTTGCGCACGCTGAAAACGAAAGCGAAAGCTATTTAATCGTTATCGCAAACGGAGATTACGAGGTACCAAACACCACAACATCCTCTGCACCGCCGAATATTATTATGAAGCTTGCAAACAACACCGTTGTTATTTTCAGTCTTTGCATTGCGATATTTATAATTGCAATAATAACCATATCTCTTATAACATCCAAAACAATTGTGGGACCGATTGAAAAAATCGCCCACGGAGCAGATGAAATAGCAAGGGGCAACCTTGATTACGAAATAGATTACAAATCCACAAACGAGCTTGGGCGGCTTGCCGAAAGATTTAACGACATGCGCCTTAAGGTGAAAGATTCCATTGAGCAGAAAAACAGATCCGACCAACAGCAAAAGGAAATGATTGCCGGCATTGCTCACGATTTGCGCACGCCGCTCACATCAATTAAAGGATATTTGGAGGGAATAAGAGACGGCGTTGCAAACACGCCTGAAAAGCAGGCGCGGTATTTTAACACGATTTACGATTCAGCAAATTCGATGGAAAACATGCTCAACGATTTGCTTACGATTTCAAAACTTGAACTCGGCACAATAACACTGCACCCCGAAAAAGTTTATATAAACGATTTTATGCAATATGCAAAAGAACTTGGGCGCGATTTGCAGGAGGCTGATTTTGATTACGAAATAATCAACAGCTGCCGCGGAAATCCGCAGCTTAGCATTGATACGGACAGATTTGCAAGGGTTATAGACAATATTATTTCAAACAGCATAAAATACAGGCGCAAGGATATTAAGGGGAAAATAACGCTCAGCATTTCCGAATACGAGCACAGTGTTATTTTTGAAATTGCCGACAACGGAATGGGCGTTGAGAACGAGAGTCTCGGCAGAATTTTCGACACGCTTTACAGGGCAGACAAAGCTCGAAGCAATGTAAGCAACGGCAGCGGTCTCGGTCTTGCGGTTTGCCGCCAAATCGTGCAGCAGCACGGCGGCTTGATTTGGGCGCAAAACAATTCCGAAGGCGGACTTTCGATATTCATTTCCCTACCGACGCAAGAGGAAAACGATGAACCGAACGCTTAATTCACCGAAAAGTTTGAGCCGCCGCAAAGCGGCGCATATTAAATCACCGAAAGGGAACGATTATATGAAAAAGATTTTGATTATTGAGGACGACAGTAATATTTCCACACTTGAGCAGGATTACCTTGAAGCAAATTCATTTGAGGTTAAGACCGCAGCAGACGGCATAAGCGGACTTTCGCTTGCGCAGAATGACGTTTTTGATTTAGTGCTGCTTGACATTATGCTGCCCGGAATGGACGGGCTTGAGGTTTGCAGAAAGCTGCGCGAGAAAAAAGACATTCCGATTATTTTGGTAAGCGCAAAGCGCGACGACCTCGACAAAATAAAGGGGCTTGGCTTCGGCGCGGACGATTATATAGTTAAGCCTTTTTCCCCCGGCGAACTTGTGGCAAGGGTTATTGCGCACATAAACAGATATGAAAGGCTCACCTCAAAAGCTGATGATATGTGTGGCAAAGCCGAAACGATTGAAATCAGCGGTCTTAAATTGGACGGCAAGGCAAGGCGTGCTTTTGTGAACAACACGGAATTGAACCTTACCAACAAGGAATTTGATTTACTTTATTTTCTTGCCGCAAGCCCCGACGCCGTTTACAGCAAGGAAAAGCTTTTTGACGAAATTTGGCACTACGATTCCATAGGCGAAACCTCCACAATCACAGTTCATGTAAACAGAATCAGGGATAAAATCAAAGAAATCGACCCAAAGCTTGATTTTATCCACACCGTTTGGGGCAAGGGCTATCGCTTTAACAAATAATAATCACTTTGCCGATACGGCAACAGGCACCGGCATACAGCCGCGGCGAAACACTTGCAAAATAAATCCGTATAAGACAAGACCTCCGACCAAGCCGGAGGTCTTGCCTTACATTAAACTAACTGTATTTTGTTTTACTAACGAAAATAAAAACTATGGACAGTTCGCGTTTAAATTTCGTCTTAATAAGTGAAACGCGCTTCAACGGCTTTTAACGGAATTTTAAATTATAAATAAAATCGATTTAATCGATTCGCCGACAGGGCTGTACGAATACTCATTTTGCTTTGTATGACTTTAACGCATATAATCGGCGGTAAAATAATTTAAAATAATGCGGACAGTTTTTATTTTAAATTCGTCTTAACAGATGAAGTGTGTTTCAAAATTTCTAAGGAGGTTACTTATGTTAAGAAAAACCATAAAAAACATTGCGGTCCTCGATTTGCAAAATTTCACTGCCGAGGCATTGAGGAAAATAAAGAAAATTGACGGCTGTGCAATAATTATTATCGCGAAAAATGCGAGTGAAGAATGGAAAAATGCATATGCAAACATAAAAATTCAAAATTCAGCTCAAATAATCGAGACCGACGCTCACAAACACAGCGTTTTAAACGGTGTTATAACTTTAAACGACAGTAATGTTACGGACGATTGCATTTATGTTATCAACGGCATAACTGTTCTTGAAACCGTTGAAAAGGTTCCCGATTTATGTGTAAACGGAATTATTATCAAAAGAAAAAAGGCGCGGTATAATATGTCGCTGCTGAACGGCAGAAGTGTTGAGTTAGGCGATGAAGTCACAATCAAAGCTTATACGAATGTTATTGAAATCGACAGCAACACCGTAAGAAATTTTGATAATAACACCTGTGCGGTCGCAGGCAATATTATTGATATTAAAAATGATGTTACCGAGCAAATGCTTGCAGATAAAAAGATAACATTTGCGGCGGGTAATAAAGTGGAATGCAATAAGAATATTTCGGGTTATGTTAAAGCCAACTCAATCGCAGGCAATAAAATCACAGAAAAAGATGAATAATATTGAGCTGTTTAACCAAATTTATGAAAAGTATTACAAAAGCATAGTTTCGTACTTTTCCAAACGATTTAACAGCAGCGAGGCAGAGGATTTGGCTCAAATTACTTTTATGAAGCTGTGGGGTTATTTGCCGGCGCTCGGTTATATCAAAAAAGAAAAGTCCCTAATTTTTAAAATTGCCAAAAACGTGCTGACAGACAGACTTCGGAAAAACAATTTTACCGATTCACTTGAGGAATTCCAAAATATAAAATGCCTTGAGGTGTCTGATGACATTACTTCGGTTGAAATTCAGCAGATACTTTTAAAAATGAGCGAGTCCGACCGAGAAATAGTGATGCTTAAAAGCTACGGATGGTCGAGCAGAGAAATCGGTAAGATAAAAAATATGCCATCATCAACTGTCAGAAACAAGCTGGCCGTGTTGAAAAAGCAAATTGAAATCGAGCTTGAAAGCTCTTGCGATCGGTGATAACATTATAATATATAAACATTAAGAGCTGTCGGGATATATCTCCGACAGCTCTTAGTCTGTAAGGGAGTTCGTGTGAACCGCCTTGTTTTTTTCGTTTATTTTTTTACTCGGAAAGAATCATTCTGTCGTTATCAAGCTCCTCGCCGCTTGTTATCTTGAATTTTTCAAGCAAATCGGCGGTTGTAAGTTTTTTCTTTTCCTCGCCCGAAACATCATAAATGATTTTGCCCTCGTTCATCATAATCAGCCTGTTGCCGATAGCGATGGCATCCTTCATATTATGCGTTATCATAAGCGTGGTTAAATTATGCTCGGAAACTATATCCGTTGTGAGCTTCAAAACCTTGTGAGCCGTTTTCGGGTCAAGAGCCGCCGTATGCTCGTCAAGCAAAAGCAACTTCGGCTTTTTAAGGGTTGCCATAAGCAGGGTTATCGCCTGCCTTTGCCCGCCCGAAAGCAAGCCTACTTTTGAAGTGAGCCTTGTTTCAAGCCCCAGATCAAGGGATTTAAGAAATTCCTTATATTCTTCCTTTTCCTTTTTTGAAACGCCGGGAGCAAGGGTTCTGAACTTGCCGCGGCGCGAAGCGAGGGCAAGATTTTCCAAAATCTGCATATCAGCCGCAGTGCCCGTCATCGGGTCTTGGAACACTCTGCCGAGGAATTTTGCCCTTTTATATTCGGGCAGTTTTGTAACATCCTTGCCGTCAATAATAATATTGCCGCAATCAACGGGATAAACGCCTGCAATCATATTAAGCATTGTGGATTTGCCGGCGCCGTTGCCGCCGATAACCGTTACGAAATCGCCCTCGTTAAGCACAAGATTTATGCCGTTTAAGGCATGCTTTTCATTAACCGTGCCGGGATTGAAGGTTTTATAAACATTTTTAATTTCAAGCATTTTCGGCACCTCCGGTTCTTTTTACCTTTTTTGCGGAAACCTTACTTTTCCAATACGGAATGCCAAGGAACATTGCAACAACAAGTGCGGAGAACAACTTAAGGTCGTTTGCGTTAAGACCGAGGCGAAGCACGGCGGTGATAACAATATAATAGATAACGCCGCCCACAACGCACGCAAAAAGCCTGAGCGCAAAATTTTTGAAGATTTTGCCAAACACAACCTCACCGATAATAACTGCGGCAAGACCGATAACAATCGCGCCCCTGCCCATATTTACATCTGCAAAGCCCTGATACTGAGAAAGGAGTGCGCCGGCAAGAGCCACAATACCGTTTGAAAGCACAAGACCGATGATTTTGTTTATATTTGTGTTTATACCGTTTGCACGCGCCATTGCCTGATTGTTTCCCGTTGCACGGATTGAATGACCGAGTTCCGTGCCGAAAAACCAATATAAGATTGCAATTATAATTACCGAAAAAACAAGCCCTACGATTAAAGATTTGTTGATTTCGCCGAGCGAAATAATCAACTTGTAGTTCCTTGCGCTGACGGTTTGATTGGCTTTACCGCCCAAGATGCGCAGATTGATTGAATAAAGCGCAAGCTGAGTTAAAATACCGGAAAGAATTGCCGGAATTCCGAACGCCGTATGGAATATGCCCGTTGCAAGACCCGCAAGGCAGCCTGCAAAAAACGCAAGCACCATTGCAAGATAAATATTCATTCCGCCGACTGTGCACATAACAAGAACGGCTCCACCCGTGCCGAAAGAGCCGTCAACAGTTAAATCGGCAATATCAAGAACACGAAAGGTGATATAAACACCGATTGCCATAATGCCCCAGATAATGCCCTGAGCCGCCGCGCCCGGAAGCGCAGAAAGAAAAGACATCATAATTAAAAATCCTCCATAAAAAGCAAAAATAAACCGAACACATTTTTTGCGTGCCGATTTTTCGCATAATTTCGTCAAGCACCGGTTATCATCCGCCGGTATACATAAAAGCGGTGAGCGTAAAGACTCACCGCCTTTTAATGATTACTTATTTTGCGATTATCAAAATTCGATTATTCGTCGATTGCAACATAATCCGAAGGAACAGTGATGCCGAGCTTTTGAGCGCGTTCGGCAGAATATTTCTTTGTAAGGTTTGTTGCGGTTTTGATTTCCATATTTGCGGGATCGGTGCCGTTTTGAAGAATATCGGCAGCCATTTCGCCTGCAATTTGACCAAGGTTTTCATAGCTAATTGAAAGGGTTGCAACGCCACAGCCTTTGCATATACCCTCTTCGCCCGCGATAATCGGAATGCCGGCAGGCTCTGCGATTTCATTTACAGCAGCAGTTGCCGAAGCGATTGTGTTATCGGTGGGAATATAAAGAGCGTCAACCTCGGAGCAAGCCGTTGTGGTTACGGAATTGATTTCATTTGTGTCTGCAACGGTGTAAACCTTAACCGTGTAGCCGAGCTTTGTGAGTTCTTCTGAAACAACATCTGACTGATATTTAGAATTAGCTTCTGCAGAGCAATAAAGAATGCCGATTGTTTTTGCATTGGGACAAAGTTCTTTAAACATGGCAGCCTGATCGGCAAGCGGAGCAAGATCCGACGAACCTGTAACATTCATACCTGTTTTACCCGTCCAGCTGCTTTGATCAATATCAAGCGCAGTGGCATAGTCGGTTATTGAAGTGCCCACAATCGGAATTGTAGTGGTGGACTGCATTGCAGCCTGAAGCGCGGGAGTGGCATTTGCAAAAATAAGATCCACGCCCTCAGAAACAAAGCCGTTTGTGATGGTGGAGCAGGTTGCCGAATCGCCGCCGGCATTTTGCTCCTCAAACTCAATATTTTCTTCGCCGAGCTTTTCGATAAGTGCTTCCTTAAAGCCCTTTGTTGCCGCATCGAGAGCTTCGTGCTGCACAAGCTGGCAGATGCCTACCTTGTATTTTTTTGAGCCGCTGCTGTTTGAACAGCCCGCAAATGCGGATGCAACAAGCAGCACCGCAAGACAAACAGCAATAATTCGCTTAATTGATTTTTTCATAATGATTCTCCTTAATCATTTATTGCGTTGACGCTTTAAAGCTTTTAGGCGATAAAGTGCTTTTTTATTATGATAGCACAAAAGAAAAAGGCTGTCAAACAAAATAATGCTGTTTGAAGCCTTTTTGTAAATATGAACAAATTATTACGCTTCGCTTTGTGCGAATTAAACACAATTCCGACCGGCAATGTGCTTTGCACAAACAAAATCCAAAATGACTGTGTGCCGTGCTGCGCTTGCCTTTGACCGCAATTATTCAAGCTGGTCGGCAATGCTTAAAATCAAATCGCGAGTTTTATCCCAACCGATACAGGGATCCGTGATTGATTTGCCGTAAACGCCGTCCTCAATTTTTTGATTGCCGTCTTCAATATAAGATTCAATCATAAAGCCCTTAACAAACCGCTTGATATCGCCGCTGTGGCGCATGGAGTGGAGCACTTCGTTTGCAATTCGGATTTGCTCCAAATATTTTTTGCCGCTGTTTGAATGATTGGTGTCCACAATAACGGCAGGATTTTTAAATTCCGGCTTTGCGGCATACATATTATAAAGGGTAATCAAATCCTCGTAATGATAATTCGGGTGAGCAATGCCGTGCTTATCCACGCCGCCACGAAGGATTGCGTGAGCAAGCTCGTTGCCCTTTGTTTCAACCTCCCAACCGCGATAAATAAATGTGTGACCGCCCTGAGCCGCCGTGATGGCATTGAGCATAACGGAATAATCGCCACTTGTGCCGTTTTTCATTCCGCAGGGCACATCCATGCCGCTTGCGGCAAGGCGATGGTCCTGATTTTCAACACTGCGTGCGCCGACAGCCACATAAGAGAGCAAATCGGAAAGATATCTGTAATTTGCCGGATAAAGCATTTCATCAGCCGCGGAAAGCCCCGTTTCCTCAATCGCCTTTGAATGAATTGAGCGCACGGCAAGAATGCCGGCATACATATCGGGCACACCGTCCGGATCGGGCTGATGCATCATCCCCTTGTAGCCTGCGCCGGTTGTTCGCGGCTTGCCCGTGTAAATTCTGGGGATAATTATAATTTTATCTTTAACCTGCTCCTGCACTTTTGCAAGGCGGTGAACATAATCGAGCACGCTTTCTTCCCTGTCTGCCGAGCATGGACCGATAACAAGCAAAAACTTATCGCTTTCGCCTTTGAAAACCTTTGCTATTTCCGCATCCCTTTCGGCTTTGGCAGCAACGCCCTTTTCGCTGAGAGGGTAAAGTTCCTTAACCTCCTTGGGCACGGGGAGTTTGCGTATGAAACGCATATTCATCATTGAATGATCTTCCGTAATTTCCATTTCATCACTCTTTTCGTTTTATTTATCACGCATTGCGGCGACAGCGAAGCCAAATCCGCAATCGAGGCATTCATATCATAACAGTAATATTTTAATATAGCGTCACGGCAAAGTCAACATTTTGGCGAAGCCTGCTATTTATGATATTTTGAATTGTTGTTTATTGAAAAAGCCCTGTAAATCTGCTCAAGCAGCACAAGGCGTGCCAATTGGTGCGGCAGGGTTATTTTGCCGAAAGAAAGTTTGATTTTGCCGAGCTGCTTAACATGCGGCGAAAGACCGAAAGAGCCGCCGATGACAAACGCAACGGATGAATTATTCATGCCGATTTGCTCGATTTTTTGTGCCAGCTGAGGTGACGAATATTCATTGCCCTCTATGCACAGCGGCACAACCGCCGCACCTTTCGGGATTTTTGCGATTATCCGCTCGCCCTCTTTTTGAAGCACTTTTTCCGTTTCGGCGGCAGACGGTGAATCGCCGCAGCGTTCCTCTGCCACTTCAACAACACTTACCTTTGCAAAAGCACCGAGCCGTTTTATGTATTCCGCGCAGCCGTCTCTGAGATAGCTCTCTTTAAGCTTGCCCACGCATATAATGCACACATTCATCATAGCACAATAAAGCCTCCGTCATTCACCGGCTTTGAAACGCAAAGGCGATAATCCTCGCCTTCCTTTGCGCCGAGTTCGGAAAGAGCCGCAATCATCGATTGGCGTGCGATTTCCGGCAAATTATTTTCGCGGCTTAAATGAGAAAGCACAAATCTGGTGGTGCCGCTTTGCAGCAAATCCTTTGCGAACTCATCTGCCGCCGTGTTTGAAAGATGCCCTTTGTCTGATAAAATCCGCTTTTTCAGCACATAGGGATAACAGCCGTTTTCCAGCATTGATATCTCGTGATTTGATTCAAGAAAAACAAGATCCGAGCCGACAAGATGAAGTCTTGCATCGTCCGTAACATAACCAGTATCCGTGCAAACGGAAATTTTGCGACCGCCCGAAACGGTAAATTCATAACCGATGCAATCAACCGAATCATGCGAATTGTGAAAAGCTTCGGCACACATATCGCCGAAATCGAGCGTGCTGTTTATTTCAAACGAATTAACGCAATTGTTTACAACGCCGTTTTTTTGCATTTCCTCAAGCGTGGCAGGAGAGGCATACACCGGCGTTTTATACCTTGATGCAAACACGCGTACGCCGGAAATATGGTCTTTATGCTCGTGAGTGACAAGCACGGCTTTGATGCTTTCCGGTGCTATGCCCAAATCTCTAAGAGCCGCCTCGCACCTTTTTGCCGAAACGCCGATATCAACAAGCACGCCGCCCGAATTTGTGCCTATATATATTGAATTGCCGCTGCTGCCCGAAAACAGCTGACATACCTTTGCCATAAAATAACTCTTTCTTCAAATAAATTATTTAACTAAAAAAGGGAGCAAAATGCTCCCTAAAAACCAAAATTATCAGCCCGCGTTTGCAACCGTTTCCGACGGGTCTGCCGGCACTCTGCGAATATCTGCGCCAAGCTCGGAAAGTTTTTCGACTATGTTTTCATAGCCCCTGTCAACATATTGGGTTTTTTCAACCACGGTTTGACCCTGAGCCACAAGACCCGCAATAATCATTGCCGCGCCTGCGCGCAAATCTGTGGCTTTAACCTTAACGCCGGTTAAATGATCCACGCCTTCAATAACGGCAATTTTACCGTCCACCTGAATGTTTGCGCCCATTCTTAACAGCTGACCCACATATTGAAAGCGATTATCCCAAACGGATTCCGAAAGAATTGAAGTGCCCTGTGCGATTGAAAGCAAAACCGCCATTTGCGGCTGCATATCGGTTGGGAAGCCCGGATGGGGCATTGTTTTAACATTGCATTTCGTGAGCGGCTTAAAGCGCGTTACGCGAACTGCGTCGTCGTACTCTATAATTTCCGCGCCTGCTTCCTCAAGCTTTGCGCTGATGGATTCAAGGTGCTTTGGGATAACATTTTTAATAAGCACATCGCCGCCGCATGCCGCTGCCGCAACCATGTATGTGCCTGCTTCGATTTGATCGGGAATAACGGAATATGTGCAGCCGTGAAGCTTTTCAACTCCGCGGATTTTTATAACATCCGTGCCTGCGCCCCTAACATCTGCGCCCATTGAATTAAGAAAATTCGCAAGATCAACGATGTGAGGCTCTTTTGCAGCGTTTTCGATAACCGTAAGTCCTCTTGCAAGCACCGCTGCAAGCATAACGTTTATTGTGGCTCCCACGGAAACAACATCCATATAAATCGATGTGCCCACAAGTTTTTCGGCTTCGGCACACACCATGCCGTTTACTATATTAACATCGGCACCGAGCATTTTAAAACCCTTGATGTGCTGATCGATTGGTCTGTCGCCGAAATCGCAGCCGCCGGGAAGCGCAACATCCGCTTTTTTAAATCTGCCGAGCATTGCGCCGATAAGATAATAGCTTGCCCTGAAATGAGAAGCCAATTCGTAAGGCACCGGGGTGCAGCGAAGCACGCGTGTGTCTATTTCAATAGTGTCTTTATTAACAAACTTAATATCCGCGCCCATTTGATCAAGAATTTTAATAATGAGCGAAACATCGGAGATATTGGGTATGTTTTCGATTCTTACAACATCGTCCGCCAAAATCGCGGCAGGAATGATTGCAACGGCTGCATTTTTTGCGCCGCTTATATTAACTTCACCAAACAGCTCTTTGCCGCCGTTAATAACGAAATTTTCCAAAGTTCTTCCCTCTTTAAAACCGGAATACTGCATAAATCATAAATACAGAAATATATAAAAACGATAATAATCATTAGAAATGTAATAAAAAATACCGTATGTAGGCGATATTCTTATAAACCTTGCATATTATAACAGAACACAGCCGAAAAATAAAGGGCTTTTAATAATTCGATACTCTTTTGTAATATATAAATTCGGGCAAAAAACAACAACATATATGGTCATCTGCCTCAAACTGCGCCTAAATGGTGGGATTTACGCGATTTTGAAATTTTTTCAAATTCTGCGTTTTTCCGAAAATTACAAAATTGTAACAACTCTTTTTGGCGATTTTGACGAATTAAAATTGTCTGCATATCGGCGCACACGGATTTAGTCTGCCGCCGTTAAATATTATTTGAAAATCGAGCCAGTTTATCAGCCGAAAAGGTGGTGCAAAATTTTATTTTTTATAAATGATTTTAATTTACGGTTTTTTATAAACGGCGCGGTGCAAAATTTACGGCACTGTTTTGAGGCATATTGACAAAACACATGCTTTATTGTATTATATTATATAAATATATTTTTTATCGGAGGATTGATTTTGGACGGTTCCATATGGCCCCTGCTATTGCTGCAGGTGGCTTTGATTGCGCTGAACGCAATTTTTGCGGCAGCAGAAATCGCAATAGTGAGCGTGAACGACAATAAAATGGCAAAGCTTGCAAAAGAGGGCAACAAGAAAGCAAAAATTCTTGTGAAGCTTACCTCGCAACCATCAAACTTTTTGGCAACCATTCAGATTGCGATAACGCTTGCCGGCTTCTTGGGCTCGGCTTTTGCCGCAGACAATTTTGCAAGCCCGATTGTGGAAGCAATTTTAAAAACGGGCGTAAGCATTCCCTCGGGAACGCTCAACAGCATCGTTGTTATTTTAATCACGCTGCTGCTTTCGTTTTTTACCATTATTTTCGGCGAGCTTGTGCCGAAGCGAATCGCAATGCGCAAGGCGGAAAAAGTGGCACTCGGCATTTCGGGGCTGATATATTTTATTTCAATAATATTCAAGCCCGTTGTTTGGCTGCTTATGGCATCCACCAATTTGGTGTTGCGCATGTTTAAAATAGATCCAAACGAAACCGAAGAGGATGTAAGCGAAGAAGATATCCGAATGATGGTTGATGTGGGCAGCGAGAGCGGCGCAATAGATAAAACAGAGCAGGAATTTATCCAAAACGTATTTGAGTTTGACGATTTAACGGCAGGCGAAGCCGCCGTGCACAGAACAGAGGTTTCCCTGCTTTGGCTTGATGAAAGCCCTGAGGAATGGGATAAAACAATTCACGGCAGCAGGCACAAAATTTACCCGATTTGCGATGAAACGGTCGATAATGTGGTTGGGCTATTAAATGCAAAAGATTATTTCAGGCTCAACACAAAAGACCGCGAAACGGTTATGAAAAAAGCGGTGCGCCCTCCCTACTTTGTTCCCGAAAGCGTCAAGCTTGACGTGCTCTTTAAAAACATGAAAAAAAGCCGTCACAATTTTGCAATTGTGCTTGACGAATACGGCGGCACAACGGGAATCATAACGATTAACGATTTGCTTGAAAAACTTGTGGGCGATTTTGATTACGACGAAAATGAAGAAAAGTCCGAAGAATCAATCGAAAGACTTGATTCAAAAACCTGGAAAATCACGGGCAACCCCGATATAGACGATATTGAGGACGCACTTAACATTTCGCTTAAAAGTGATGAGTGCGACACTTTCAGCGGTCTTGTGTTTGACGCGCTCGGCTCCGTGCCGGATGACGGCAATAAGCCCTTTGAAATCGAAACCGCAGGGCTTGTAATAAAGGTTTTGAGCGTTAAAAACCACCAGGTGCAAACCGCGGTGGTATGTAAGGAAAATCCGCAAAAAGCCGAACACGCAAGCGGCGAAGAAAATGCGGAAAGCAAGGATAAAAAAGAATCCGAATAACATTAAACGGCAGACGAAAAAACGTCTGCCGTTTATTTTTGCGCCGCACACACGGCAATCGCAAAATCATATAATATCGTGCTGATTGTTGTATCTGCCACCGGTTAAAATATTATCCGCCGCCGTAACAAGCTGTTCCAAATCCGAATTGCCCTTGATTATTTTTGAGGGCGCGGAAACCGCTGCCAAAACAAGATTATAATATGCACTGCCGCGATGATGAATGTTCACAGAACCGTCAAGCGCGGAAAGCCAAATTTCGCCTATCATTTCGCGAAGCGGTTTGTAGCGGTATTCGAGTGCCTGATCGCGCGTAGCATCTCCCTGTAAATGCGCTGCTTTAAGCAATTTATACGCATCCCAAACGAGTGCCGTGTCAACCTTTTTGAGCAGTGGCTTAACGATTGCCCAAAGCGGCAAAAGCTTTTCGGAATTTATTCCGAGAGCTTCGATTCTTTCGGCGAATTGCTTTTTATCCCTGCATTCCGTTACCCTGAAAAGTAAATCCGTGGCGTGGCGCGCAAGATAACATTCGGCATCAACCTCGCGTCTGTTCACAAAAAACGATTTTAAATGGCGAACATTATATTCAAGCCTGCCATCCTCAAGCACAACCACATCAACAATCGGTGCCGGATAGCCGCTCAGCGCGCCCACATTAACCTCTGTGATTTTATTTCCGGCAGGGCTTGTGAACGAATCGGTGTGCTGTATATGGCTGTGACCCGCAAGCATATATTTCAGCCCCGCATCGGCAAAGAACGAAGCAACCTCTTCGCGGTTTTCAACGCAGGTGGAACCGCCGGTAATCAGCGGCGAAATGTGGGGCACAAGCAAATGATGTTCTATGCCGATAAGCGTGCAGCCGGATTTTTTTGCATCGTTGATTTGCTCGGTTATCCAGCGGCGGCAATCAGCGGTAAAACCTGCATGATCGTTTTCGTTTTTATCATCGTTAAGGCACAGCACGCGCACCTTTTCCGAAAGCGCAATAACAAAGCAAACGGTGCCGATTTGTGTGGTAAAGGTGCTTATTGCCTGCTTTGGTCCGAAGTCGGCATAAAATTCCGGCAAATCGCTGCTTTTCATAACGGGCACATCGTGATAAACCTTATCGCCCTCAAAGCGGCGCGGATTTTCGTCGCAACACCAATCGTGCGTTGCCGTTATCAAATAAACCGGTTTGCTTTTTTGAAGTTTATAAAGTTTTTCGCGAAATTCGATATGAGAAACCGTTTCCCCGTCGTTTGAAACATCGCCAAGGATGAACACGGCGTCCGTATCGGACTTTGCGATATCGGCAAATGCTGCATCCGTGATTTCGGCAGTTTCACCGAGGCATTTTTGATCCGAGCCTGAGCGCAATTCATAAGCCTTGCCGCTGACGCCGAGGGATTTGGAATAATAATGAGTGTCTGCAATAAAAGTTATTTTCATAAAGCCACCGCCTCTTTAACAAATAAAACCGAGCCGCAAAACACAAATCAAAGCGTTCCCGTGTTCGGCTTATCGGATTCTATTTACGCTTGCTTAAGCAGAAAACGGCGGGAGGTGAATACCCGCCCGCCGAATATATCAAATCAATCGTTTGCCTCAGCGGATTCTTCCGTTGCGGATTTTTCATCTTTTTCAGCTTTAAGCTGCGAGCGCCTTTCCATAATTTCCTTCATCATTTGGCGATGACCGTCGCCCGTGATATTATAGAAATGCATGGGCACAAGCATAAGCAGATAGCCGATTGCCGGCACAAGAGTAGTGAGCAAAAACAGTGCCATATTCGTTTGAGAATTTTGCACCATAGAGCCTTCGGTGTGCTGCATATAGCCTGTAAAGCCCAAAATTGCCAGACCGATTGACGATGAGAATGTGTTTTCGATTTTGCCCGTAAAGCTCATTATCGAAAGCATGATGCCCTCAACGCGGGTGCCTGTTTTCCATTCGATGTAATCAACTGTTTCCGCTTCCATTTCCTTTTGGATAAGATTTTTAAATTCAAGCGGAATTGCCGTAAGCCCTGTGAAAAGCACAACGAGTATGCCCACGAAAAGTGAAACGCTTGAGCCCTCTTCCTTATTCATAAGCCCGTTATAGCAGGTTACGGCGAAAAGCACATGCAGGATAATTGCCGTCACGCAGCAACCCTGATAGAATTTTTTACTGTCTGCCTTTCTGCCGAGGGTTTCAATGATTTTCGGCACAAGAATTCCGGCAAAAAGGAAGCCCGGAAACTTAACCACATCAATAAAAATATTGTATTTTCTGTTAAACATAAGATCGGCAACAAAATAAAACGAAACCTGCTCTGCGATTTTGCAGATAACAAAAAATATGTTGCCGATAAAAAGCATAAGCAGCGGTCTGTTTTTAAACAGCAGCGCAAAGCAATCCTTAACGGCAGGCACATCCTCTTTATGCTCTGCCCTTTCCTTTGTGTTTTTATAGGTGAGCCTTGTTAAGAACACAATTCCGATTGCCGAAATAATGGCGGATGTGAGATAAGCCTGCGGCGTGTGATCCTTAAAATAAGGCAAAAGAGCTGCGCCGGCAACAAAAACCTGAGGCAGGGCGCCCAAAACGGAGCGAACGATTGAACTTACGCCAAACAGCTTGGTACGTTCTATTCCGCTCGGCGTGATTGAAAACGCAAGCGCGCCCATCGGAATATCAAACGCCGTGTAGGTTACATCCAGACCGACAAAAAGCACGGTGGTGTAGATAATGTTAAACAGCGGTGAAGCGTCCGCGCTGCCGATGAAAAACAAAATCATAACAAGTGAAACGAAAAACGGCGACCATTTGATATACGGGCGCATTTGCCCGTCTTTGGTTCTGGTTTTATCAACTATAACGCCCATAATAGGGTCGTTTATCGCATCAAAAATGCCGCAATAAAGCCTGATTTGCGCCGCAACGCTCATCGGGTCCTTAAGCTTTTTAAAGAGCACGTTTGTTAAAAAGAAATTTATGTATTTTGACGAGGTCATACTGGTGTTCATGCCCTGGGCACCGCGACCGACGGCATATGAAAGCGTTTCGCGCCAGGTTAAATACGTTTCCTCGCCAACATCCTTTTTAATAATTTTACTGTTCAGAAAATCATTTACTTTGCCCATTGATTGTTCCTTGCCTTTCGGGCTGCCTTAATTTTGGATTTGCGCACCGTGCGCAGCCTGCGCGGTGTGAAATTATTAAGAACGCGCGCCCCGCTTTGCCCCTGCAAATTAACGGCGCACAAAACTCTTACTTAATTTTGGTGATTTTGTCTTTTTTTACGAAATAAACATTATCGGCAATATCCATCATTGCCTTGTCGTTCATGGAATCCGTGTAGAAATTTTCTATATGCATTCCGGGAAAAACCTCGTTAAAGATTTTAACCTTGTTTTCAAGAAAGCAAAGCCGCTTAAACTTGCCCGTTTCCTTATCGATGCTGGAGCCCACATAATGCTTTATGCCGATTCTTTTTGCAATTTCATCAAGCAAAAAATCTGTTGAGCCGGAAACTATTATGTCGCTTTCCTTTTGCACATTTTTATACCAAGGCTTGATTTTATGCTCGTTTTTATTCCAAAAATCAACAACGGCGGCGGAAATATCACCGATATTCACATAATAACCTTCCAAAAATGAGGCATATGCCTCTATCGCCTCTTCAACAGTGAATAGGTGAAGCCCGTCCTTAATCGCAATCACAATCAATTTGGGAATATATCGCCAAATTTTTATATCGCGGCGCACGAAGTAAAGAATAAAATCCACAAGCGTTTCGCCATCATAAATCGTGTTGTCAAAATCGTAAACATTAACATTCATAATAATAGAGCCTGTTTTTCAAATCGATGTGAGGTTTATGAGAAATTTAACAAAAAATTAAAACTGTTCCCATATTTTACATAGTAACAAACTTGCAAGTCAAAATCAACGATAAAATAAAAAAACAGGCAATAAATTTAAAAGCGCCGAGCCTATGCCGCCGAAGCGCATTCCCAACATCGTCTGCGTTAATTTTTTATCAAGACTTGACATATTGCCAAACTACATATATATTAGAATAAGTATATTTAAATAAAGGGCGGCAGCCCGAGTGCGCGAAATTCACCGTGCCGTATACCGGTTTTGATTTTGCGGCTTAACTGCCGAAACGGTAAACAGGAAATGAACAAATGCATTAAAACCGACGTTGTAATAGTGGGAAGCGGAGTTGCCGGCGTTTTTGCCGCGCTTTGCCTGCCCGAGGATAAAAAAGCCCTTGTAATCACCAAAGAGGATCTTAAAGAATGCGATTCCTATTTGGCGCAGGGCGGAGTTTGCGTGCTCAAAAACATAGACGATTTCGATTGCTATTTTGAGGACACAATGAAAGCCGGTCACTATGAAAATGACCCCGAAAGCGTAAGGGTTATGATTGAATCATCACCCGATGTTATCGGCACGCTCGTTAAACTCGGCGTTGATTTTGACACCAACAACGGCGGCGATTTCAACTACACGCGAGAGGGCGCACACAGGCAAAACAGAATTTTGCACCATAAGGACGAAACCGGCAAAGAAATCACCGCCACACTGCTTGCAATAGCAAAAACAAAGAAAAACATAACTTTCGTTACAAATACAACGATGACGGATATTATAGAGAATAACAACACCTGTTACGGCATAGTTGTTGAGGATGCAGGCGGCGAACGCGGCGCGATTTTAGCACGCGATGTTATTTTGGCAACGGGCGGCATAGGCGGACTGTTTAAAAATTCCACGAATTTTCCGCACATCACGGGTGACGCATTTGCAATCGCAATCAAGCACAATATCGAGCTTAAAGACATTAACTATATTCAAATCCACCCCACTACGCTTTACAGCAAAAAAAGCGGCAGGCGTTTTCTTATCAGCGAAAGCGTCAGGGGCGAGGGCGCAATTTTGCTTAACGAAAACGGCGAAAGATTCACAGATGAGCTTCAGCCCCGCGATGTGGTAACAAACGCCATCTGCAAGGAAATGGAAAAATTCGGCACAGACCATGTTTACATCACTCTGCCGACGATGACAAGTGAAGAAGCCGCAAAACGCTTTCCTAATATTTTTGAGGAATGCATGGAAGAGGGCTACGATATAACAAAAGACAAGGTACCCGTAACACCAGGTCAGCACTATATGATGGGCGGCATTAAAACGGACATCAACGGCTGCACATCGATGCACCATCTTTATGCCGCCGGCGAAACTGCCTGCAACGGCGTGCACGGCAGGAACCGCCTGGCTTCAAACAGCCTGCTTGAAAGCCTTGTTTTTTCAAAGCGCGCGGCAGATTTGATTGCCGACGACACCTCGCAAAAGAATAATTACGAGCCGCAAATCGATTTTGACGCACTGCCGCCGAAAGCAGAGCGTGAAAAGGAATTTAAAGATATTATCATGGCGGAAATCAAACGAAAGGACCCCGAATTTTATGATAAATGGTGTAACAATGAAAATTAACGTTGATGATTATATTATCAACACACTTAAAGAAGATATAACAAGCGAGGATGTTTCCACAAACGCCGTTATGCCCGAAAGCAAGCAGGGCAAGGCAGAGCTTATCTGCAAAAGCAGCGGCATAATCTGCGGACTCGGCGTTTTCGAACGCACTTTTGCATTGCTTGATGAAAAATCAAGGTTTGAAACAAGCGTTAAAGACGGAGATTTTGTTGAAAAAGGCATGCTGCTCGGTGTTGTTTATGGCGACATCAGAGCATTGCTTTCCGGCGAACGCACCGCGCTGAATTATCTTCAGCGCATGAGCGGAATAGCAACAATCACAAAAGAATACGCCGAAGAGCTTGAGGGCACCGGCACGATTTTGCTTGACACCCGCAAAACCACGCCAAATATGCGCCCCTTTGAAAAATATGCCGTAACCGTCGGCGGCGGCAAAAACCACCGCTATAATCTTTCGGACGGCGTTTTGCTTAAAGACAACCATATCGGTGCGGCAGGCAGCGTAACCAAAGCAATTAAAGCCGCCAAGGAATATGCGCCGTTCGTCAGAAAAATCGAAATCGAAACGGAAACATTCGACCAGGTTCGCGAAGCGGTCGAAGCAGGCGCGGATATCATTATGCTTGATAATATGAGCAACGAGCAAATGGCAGAATGCGTTAAGTTCATAAACGGCAGAGCACAAACGGAATGCAGCGGAAATGTTACAAAAGAAAGGCTCAAGGAAATAGCCGCCACAGGAGTTGACTTCGTTTCCTGCGGCGCACTCACCCACTCCGCCCCGATTATGGATGTAAGCCTTAAAAATCTTGTTCCTATCGAATAATCCGGCAAAATCATAACCACCAGTTGAACTGGTGGTTTGCACAGGCCCTAAAAGGGCCGCCTA
>CAVJZG010000021.1:0-35213 GCA_963654285.1 bacterium | reverse complement strand
CCGTTTATGCAGGGATATTTCGTTTCGCTTCGCTCCACTTCATATCCCTGCATAATCTTGAATTTATAACTTTTTAAAAAAACTTACACACTTTTATTGACAAAGCCATTGTGATTTTGATAAGATTTGGTGTATGCTTCTTCCAGTTCTGTATACGGCTCAAACAAGAAGGTCCCTTACTGCACTGATGATAAAGTGGACAATCCGGTTTCATTGTACGCCGCTACGAAAAAATCAAATGAGCTTATGGCGCATGCCTATTCAAAATTATATAATATTCCTTCAACGGGACTTCGTTTTTTTACGGTATACGGACCTGCCGGTCGCCCGGATATGGCTTATTTCGGCTTCACGAATAAGCTGCTTGCCGGCGACACAATTAAAATTTTTAATTACGGTAATTGCAAGCGCGATTTCACATATGTGGATGATATTGTTGAGGGTGTTATGCGTGTTATGCAAGGTGCGCCGGATAGAAAAATCGGCAGCGACGGATTGCCCGTTCCTCCGTATTCGGTTTATAATATAGGCAACAGCAATCCCGAAAATCTGCTTGACTTTGTGGATATTTTGCAGCAGGAATTGATACGTGCAGATGTGCTGCCGCCGGATTATGATTTTGACGCCCATAAAGAGCTTGTGGCAATGCAGCCCGGCGATGTGCCGATAACTTATGCCGACACATCGGCACTTGAGCGTGATTTCGGATTTAAACCGAACACCGATTTAAGAACCGGTCTTCGCCGGTTTGCGCAGTGGTATAAAGAATTTTATAAATAATCGTTGCTTAAATATTTGATTTTCAAAATTCATCACATGTTTGCATTATTTGCATTAAATGCCGTTGGGCGTGAAACGGAGAAAAAATGTTAGACGATAGTTCGATAATCAGGAATAAAAAGCGCCGAATTTTGTTTCGGGTTGTATTGAGAATCAGAAGATATTTTTCGGCGCTTTATCGGCAGAAAATCAACGAAGGCATCAGAAATAAGGTTAAGGGCATTGATTTTTCCCTGCTTTGCAATAATTGCGTGGCAGGCGTGTTTTATCAAGATGCCGGCAGAAGATATACAACGCCGACAGTCGGTCTTGCGTTTGACGGTGAGGATTTTGTGAAATTTTTGGAAAATCCTCAAAAATACCGTAATAAGAATTTCGAGTTTTTTGAGCGAAAAGGCTATGATTATCCAATGGCAAAAATTGAGGATATCGAGGTTCGGTTCGTTCATTACAAAACCGAAAAAGAGTGCATTGAAAAATGGAACTCGCGGTTTGAAAGAATAAATTGGGCTAATCTTTTTGTGGTTGCCACGGATGTGGACGGCTTGTATCAGCAAAAATGGCTTGAACGCTTTGATAAATTGCCTTATAAAAACAAGATTATGTTTGTTGCCAAGCCGCATCCCGAGTATGAATGGGCGATTCCCGTTTCGCAGTTTAAAAATAAGCCCTGCGTAAATGTGCTTACGGATTTTGCAAATATGCGAGGGGGTCAAAGGTATTATGAAACGGCTTTTGACATTGCCGAATGGATAAAAGAATGCAGCCAAAGCAGCGTTTAATGTGCTTTTGCCGTAAAAACAAACGCCTTTTTCGGCTTGCCTGTCGCAAAAGGCGTTTTTGGATATACTTTTTGATATATAAACAGGCAATTTTATAATTGCTCTTGCCAAAATCGGGCAGGTGGTATAAAATATTTATATATTAAAAGAGAGGCGGCTATGCCGCGATGAAAGGAAAGAATATGAAAATAGCAGTTGCAGGAACGGGATATGTGGGTTTGTCGATAGCCACACTGCTTGCGCAGCACCACACGGTTACAGCGGTGGATATTATCCCCGAAAAGGTTGAACTTATCAACTTGCGTAAATCCCCGATTCAGGATGAATACATCGAAAAATATCTTGCCGAAAAAGAGCTTGATTTAACCGCCACGCTTGACGGCGCTTCCGCTTATAAGAACGCAGATTATGTTGTTATTGCCGCTCCCACAAATTATGACAGTAAAAAGAACTTTTTCGACACCTCTGCTGTTGAAGCGGTTATCGAGCTTGTTATCGAAAACAATCCCGACGCGATTATGGTTATCAAATCCACAATCCCCGTAGGCTACACGGCTCATGTGCGCGAAAAATATCATTGCGATAATATTATTTTCAGCCCCGAATTTTTGCGCGAATCAAAAGCGCTTTACGATAATCTTTATCCCTCAAGAATAATTGTGGGCACGGATGTTGATAATGCAAGGCTCGTTAAGGCTGCAAACACCTTTGCCGATTTGCTTAAAGAGGGTGCGATAAAAGAGGATATAGACACCTTGATTATGGGCTTCACCGAGGCAGAGGCTGTTAAGCTTTTTGCAAACACTTATCTTGCGCTTCGCGTTTCTTATTTTAATGAGCTTGATACCTATGCCGAAATGAAAGGGCTGAATACAAAACAGATTATAGACGGCGTTTGCCTTGATCCGCGTATCGGCTCGCATTACAACAATCCCTCGTTCGGCTACGGCGGATATTGCCTGCCTAAGGATACAAAGCAACTGCTTGCAAATTACGAGGATGTGCCGCAGAATATGATGTCTGCCATTGTGGACAGTAACAGAACCCGTAAAGATTTTATTGCAGACAGGGTTTTGCAAATGGCAGGTTATTATAATTATGACGATGATAATACATATGATTCATCTATGGAAAAGAGTGTTACCATCGGCGTTTACCGCCTTACGATGAAATCAAATTCGGATAATTTCAGGCAATCTTCCATTCAGGGCGTTATGAAGCGAATTAAGGCAAAGGGCGCAAAGGTTATAATTTTTGAGCCCACGCTTGCAAACGGCGCCACATTCTTTGGCAGTGAGGTTGTGAACGACCTTGAAGCGTTTAAAAACGCAAGCGACGCAATCATTGCAAACCGCTATGATAAATGCCTTGACGATGTTGCGCAAAAGGTTTACACACGCGATTTGTTTGGCAGAGATTGATTAAATTTAATTTAATAAGCATAAAAAAGTGAAACGCTCTTCTTGGGGTTGCCCCGTAAAGAAGAGCGTTTTCTTGCGCAAATATATGCAAATTTGATTGCGGCAGAGAAAATTAAAGACTTTTTGCTATTCAGCCGCCCTGGTGCAATAAACCACATATCGCTGTGTGTTTACCCTGTAGGGGTGGCAGGTAATCAGGGTTATCATATCCTCGCCCGGGCGAATCATAAGCTTGTCAATCTCTGTCGGCTCAATTATCGCAATTTCGCTGACGCGGTAAACAAGCGTTTCACGGAAATTACGAATGTAAATTTCGTCGCCGGTTTCAAGCTTTTCTATGTAGCGCAGCATTTTTGATTTGCTCCAGCCGCGGTGTGCGGCAATAACGGCATTTGTGTTTTCGCCGCCGATGGGGTAGGAGGTTTGTGTTAAATGCACCGCCCCCTTTTTCAGGTTTGAATCGTTTGCTCCCAGAATTATCGGCATGGTAACATCAAGCCTCGGTATGCTCACATAGCCGATGATATCGTTTTCTATGCCGTATTGCGATAAATCAATATCCGGTTGGCTGTAGGAAAAAGGGTCTTTTAAATCTGCTTGGCTGTTTTGATAAAGCTGCTCGTTTTTTTGGCGAAGCAGGGTATAAAGTGCGTCAAAATCGCTTTGTTCTGTTTTTTGCTCAAATTCGAGTTCCTCGGCAGAGACGGTTTTGTCGTAAACGGCGTTTGTGATTTGCGGGTAAACTCCGATTACCAAGCCTACAATTATCAAAATCGCAGCAACGGCAAAGAGTACTTTGTTTATTTTACCTTTGCCGCTTTTTGCCGATTTTCTTTTTTGCGGATTTTCCTTTTTCATTTTTTTCTCCGTTTGTGTTTTCTTTGCCTTTTTCGGATTTGCTTTCTTTTGTTTGTTTCTTTTTATCTTTAATCCTTTTAATAAGCGATATTATAAAAATAATTAAGCCTATTCCGCCGGCTATGGCAATACCGATAAGGTAATAGCGGTATTTTGAAAGAAATGCTTTAAACTTTGAATATTTATATGTTTCCTTTTCCTGCGCCGCTTCGTCGGCGTTGTATTCCGTGCGCTCACCCTTAACAAGCATTCTGTGCGAATTAACACCGTAGGGCGTGCAGGTAACAAGGGTTATATAATCTTTGCCCGGCTCTGCAACAAGGTTTTCGAGCTCCGTGGGCAGCACCACATTAACCTCGCAAACTTTATAGGCATGGATTTCGTTGAGTACATGAATGTAAAAGGAATCGCCGATTTCCAATTCGTCCAGTCTGGTGAAAAGCTCGGCAGAGGGAAGCCCGCGGTGCCCGGTAAGCACGGCGTGTGTACCGCTGCCGCCTATCGGAAGCGCGGTTGATTCAATGTGACCGATGCCCTTTTGCAGCACCTCTTCGGTGGAGGAGTGGTAAATCGGAATTTTAACGGCTATTTTCGGTATTTCTATGTAGCCCATCATCCCGTTGCCGTCAACATTCAAAATTTCCTCATAATTGCCCGGCAGGGCATATCCGCTGCCGGGCACAAACGGGTCATGAACCGGGTCGCCTGCAAGGTTTTCGTTGTAAGTTTTTGCTTTTTCCAGTTCGGCGGCTATTTCTTCATCGCTTTGCTTTTTTAAATTTTCATCATATGTGGCAACGGCTGCCACCTGATTTTTTTCGGCGAAATAGTTGCTGATTGTGGGGTACATAAAAACGCCTACTCCGCCAAGCAAAATTATTATTGCAATTAAGTAAATAAGCGCATTTGTTTTTGCAGCCGATTTCTTTTTTGCGTTTGTCGCCTTTTGTGCGGAGCTTTCTGCCGCTTCGGCAGGCGGTTGAGCTTCAGCCGCTGCTTTTTTGCGCTTTTTAGGCATTTTTATTCACCTTACTTATATCAAATTACTTGCATTTATATTTGTTGCTGTAATAATTAAGGCTGAGCGTTATGCTCAGCCTTAATGGTTATATTTACCGTTGATTTAATTATTCTGCGGCTTTGCTGTTTTTCTTTTTAAGAACAACAATCATAACAACGCCGAGAGCTACAAGTGCAACACCTGCAACGGTGAAGAGCACGGTGCCCATGCCGCCCGTTGTGGGAAGTATGAAGCCGTTACTGTTTTCAATGTTCTTTGAAACAACGCCGGTAGCGGAAGCTGTGTCATCATTATTGTCAAGAATTACAGTGCCTGCTGCATCTGTTTTCGCAGTGAGTGTAAAGTCAAATGCTTTTGAGGGAAGGTTGTAACCGTCCGGAGCCTTTGTTTCGGTAAGAATGTATTTGCCTTCGCCGAGGCCGATAACATTAAGCTTACCTTCTGTTGCGGAAACTATTGTGGTTACAACATTCTCTGTTTCAGTGTCAAGCGCAAGGCGATATTTGCCGTTTCCAAGCTCAACAAAGCGAAGTGCGTCGTTTGAACCGTCTCTTGTGATTTGGAATTCTGCGCCCGCAAGCTTAGTTTCCTCGTTTTTCTTATCAACCTTAACAAGATCCATTTCATAGGTGTAAACCTTGGCATTATCTGTATCGGATGACCAGCTTACATCGTCATAAGGCTTGTTGTTGTAATCAACATATGCTGTGTTGTTATTTGAGGTGTTTGCATTATTACCGTAAACGGCAGCGTTATTGAGCATTGCGCTGTATGTTACCTTGATTGAAGCATATGCCTTAATTGTTTCGTAATTAAAGGTAAGTGTAAATGTTGTGGGCGAGTTGTCTATCGGTCTGGTTTTGCCTACAGTGTAATTAGTGTCTGCCGCAAGCAATGTTTCATTTCCTTCGCTGTCAACACCGTAAACATTAAGTGATGTTTCATTATAGGTAAGACCGCTTGATAAAGTATCGCTCATAACAAAGTTCTTGTTTTTGGCATTTTCGGGATATGTGGGAACTTTTGAGTTAAGCTCGTAATTTATTGTGTCGCCGATAGAAGCATTTGTTTCATCAACCTTATTGCCGTCAACTACAATCTTTTTTGTGATGTCAACATCACTTGATTTAACTGTAATTGTTACCTCTTTTACAGTCCAGTCACCGTTTTCGTATGTGGGAACAACATTTTGTGATGAGGGTCTGTAAACCTTTGTTGCGCCGTCAATAAGCACAAGGTAGTTACCCATTTCAAGATCTGAAAGAGTGCAATTGCCTGTTCCGGTTGCAGCGGCAGTTATATCATTCTTGAGGCTGCCGTTTTTGATTTGGTTGGCAATGATGTCGTAGAATGAAGCGAGTGCAACAGCATCGGCATTTGCAAATGCTTCTGTAACACTGTTGTTATCATTAACATAAGTGCTGAGCGGTTCACCGGCAGCTTTAATATAAGCTGCAACTGCATCAACCCAATAATAAGTGGGGTCTTTAGGTGTGTTTGTGGTGGTGTCTACATCAACTCTCATAAGTTTGTAGGCAGTTACCGTTGCACCATTATCAACATCGGCAATGCCGTCAACCTTGATTGAGCCTGTTGTGGTCGGAGTGATTGCCGCAAATGCGGTGATTGAAAGTGTTCCGAACGCAAGAAGCACAGCCATAAGAACAGCAACGATTTTTGAAAAATAGTTGCTTTTGGTCATAATTCTTCTCCTTTTAAACTTAATAATTTTCTTTTTATTAAAGAACAATTCATTCGGACTGACCGAACTTAGAAATAATTTAACACTTATTTGACAATCAGTCAATAACAAAAACTACTTTTTGTATAAACAACATAAATTGACGCGTGCCAACCTGCCGAATTTATGCATATTATTCAATAATTACTAATTTGTGTCTTGCAAAAAGCGGTGAAAAAGCCTGATATTAAGCCAAATATACGGCTTGTAAAACAGAAGCTTTGTATATGCATAAATAATGCACTAAAATAATAATATTTGGTTTGCAAAGGCACATTTTAAATGCAAAAAAAATAAACGCACCGTGCAAATTTTGCAAAGTGCGCTTAAAAATCTGTTTTTGGAGTGCGTTCCCCATTTTTTGGGGGATTAGCATTTTCCGAGCTTTTTTTCTATTTTCAGTGCTGTGGGCGTTGCGGCAAGCCCTGCCTGTGAGGTTTCCTTTAGGCATGCCGGCAGCGAGCAGCCGATTTGAAACATGGCGTCAATAACCTCATCTGCCGGGATAATGCTTTTAATTCCGGCAAGTGCCATTTGTGCTGCCGTGATTGCATTAACCGCGCCGATTGCGTTTCGTTTTATGCACGGCACCTCCACAAGCCCTGCCACCGGGTCGCAAACAAGACCGAGCATATTTTTAAGAGCCAGTGCCGCCGCATTTGCAATGCATTCGGCGTTGCCGCCCTCCAGGTAAGCCACGCCGCCGGCAGCCATTGCCGCCGCAGTGCCTATTTCGGCTTGGCAGCCGCCCTGTGCGCCGCTTATCGAGGCGTTTTCAGCCACAATTTCGCCTATGCCGGAGGCTGTGAACAGCGCTTTGATAATTTCATTTTCATCTTTACCGTAATATTGCTCATATGCAATAAAAACGGCCGGGATAATGCCGCAGCTGCCGGCTGTGGGCGCGGCAACAATTCGTTTCATGCAGGCGTTGCTTTCCGCGGTCTTAACGGCATACTCAGCCACAAGTGAAAGAAAATCGCCCAGCAGTTTATTGCTTTTTTGATTGTATTTATGGAGTAATTCTCCGCTGCCGCCGGCCATTTTGCTTGCGGAAACGGCATTTTCGTCGTATTCGCTCACGGTGGTTTTCATTACGCGGTACATACGGCGCATTTCCTCAAAAACCTTTTCGTGCATCGATTGCGATTCCTGCACCTGCTCCGTTAAAACTATCTGCCAAAATTCGCAGTTGCCTGTTTTGCAAAGGTTTAAAATATCTTTTATCGAATGGTAAGGCATGATGTGCTCCTTAAATGCTTTCGGCTCGGTTGAGCCGTTTATTATGGTTTGCGATGCAAATGTTCAGTTATAAAAATGCCGTTAATTTTCAAGGCTGAGGTAAGAGACTTTGACAATGCCGTTTATATCGGCAATTTCGTTTATTGTTTTTGCCGGAATTTCCTGGTCGCACTCGGCAATGAGCACGGAATTTTTTCCGCGCGAAGTTCTGTAAAGGTGCATTTGCGCAATGTTTATGCTCGCTTCGTAAAGCACGGCTGAAACCTTTGCCACCATTCCGGGTACATCCATATTACTTGCAATCAGGGTGGGGTAATCGCCGGAAATGTTTGCCGGCAAACCGTCTATCTGCGCAACATTAATTATTGAGCCGCCTATGGATTCACCTATTATTTCAAGCTTTTTACCGCTTATTCCTTCAAGCCTCAGCAACACGGAATTTGGGTGAGCCTCTTTAAGCTTGGCTTCGCCCACGTTGAATGTTAATCCCTCTTTTTCGGCAATTTCAAATGCGTGGGGAATTCTTGCATCGTCCGGCTGCATGCCAAGCAAGCCGGCTATAAGTGCCTGCGGTGTGCCGTGACCTTTTCCCGTCATTAAAAAAGAACCGTAAAGCCCGATATCGGCAAATGCAATTTTTTCGCCCATCAATTTGCCGCAAACATATCCTATTCTTGCCGCGCCTGCCGTGTGCGAGCTGGAAGGGCCAACCATGGCAGGGCCCAATATTTCAAAAACATTCATAAAAATTCCCATAGCCTTTCCGGCTACAAATAGTTCATTAAAAATCATCCACACGCCGCTCTGTAGCCGGACAAGGCGTATAGTGGGAATTTAGCCATCTCAAAATTATGCCGCAGGAAATTTTTGAGGGCACTATAATTGGAATAGTGTGATTTTTCACACTATTCCTCCAAACAAAAGGGGGCAGCGAAGCCGAAGCACCGTTGCCCTTTTATATGATAGTATATATTTGCCGCTTTTTCAATAAGTGATTGCGAACAATCAAAATTATTTGCCTATGATTTTAATTGCGTTGTTGCAAACGCACTCATTTTCATCGGCTTGCAATTTTATACAGTGCAAACAGTGCCTTGCCGAAATAGCTTTTTATCAGTTCGTAATATTCTTCCGTATCAATTGAATTTTCGTTTTCGGAATGAGTGAGGAGTTCGTATGTAACTTTGCCCTCGGTAACGAAATTTCCGCTTTGTTCAAAGCCGCAGCGGTTGTAAAAGTCAAGTCTTTTTATGCGCTGTGTGCTGTTTCCATAATTTCCGTTGGGCTTTTCTATGGCTAAAATCAAGCGCCTGTTTTTGTATTTTTGCCGAATGGTTTTCATAATTCTGCCGCCGTATCCCTCGCCGCGCAGATTTCTGTTTACGGCAAAGTAAAACACATATACGATATCGCGGTAATAAACATTGTAAAGCAGTGCAACCGGGATTTCGCCGTCAAACACGGTGAAAAATTTTGCCCTTGTGCCGTTTACCTTGCACAGCAACATAAAAAACGGAATTTTTTCTTCCGTCGGAAAGGCTTCGTTATAAAGCTTCTTAAATTCTTTTCCCGGTCGGCATGTGTTTATAAAGTGCAGTTTACCGCTCGGTTTTATGCAATTGCTCATAAAAAATTCCTTTCGAATTTAAGTGTATATTTATTTTATCACAACAGCTTTTGCCGTTCAATGTTGAGTTTTTTAATAAAATGTAAAATAAAAAGCAAATGATTTTTCGCCAAAAAAGCAAGTTTGTTAAGTCTGTGTAAAATCGGTGTAAAAAACGGCGAATATCCTTGAAAACGAAAAATGGCGGTGCTATAATCACTCAAAAGAAGAAAAAAGGAGGCGAACAGCTTGGACAGTTGTGATAATCGAAGTCGAAGTGCATACGGTGGATACGGGCTTGGATGTTATTTCAGGTGTCTGTAGCTGTGCTTTTTAATATTCAGCCTTAATCCGTCGTTATGAACCGATCACAACTTATTAAAGAAGTGCGGCATCTACGGTGGCTTTTTTATTTTGCTCCCCAATTTGCCACACGGTTTAAATTTTGTGTTGCCGAGCCTGATTTGTGCGGTTGCGGCAAAAAGAAAGGCGATGGAATTAAGATGAATGAAAAAGAATTAAAAGAGCAGCGTTTTGAAAAAAATATTGCGCAAATTATAAAAACCACGCATTCAAAGCCCGATTTGGCAAAAAAGCTTAAAAATTATCACGACAACGATATTGCGGAAAGCCTGCAATTTTTAAGCAGTGGTGAAAGAAGCTTTTTATATTCCGCCGTCGGCACTAAATGGCTGGCAAGCATAATTTCGTATGTTGACGCTCCCTCGGAATACACGGCTGAGATCGGCATTGAGGGTTTGGCCCAAATAATAAATGAAATGGATGCCGACGATGCGGTCGATTTGCTTGAAAAGCTCGATGATGGCGTTAAGCAAAAGCTTCGCTCGCTGATTGACGACGAAACAAAAACGGATATTCGCTTAATAAACAACTATGTCGAGGATGAAATCGGCAGCCTTATGACAACGAATTATGTTTGCATAACGGGGGATTTAACAATCCGCAGGGCAATGCACGAATTGATTCGCCAGGCAGGTGAAAACGACAATATTTCCACAATTTATGTGGCAGACGGCGAAAACAGATTTTGCGGCGCAATAGATTTAAAAGACCTTATAATTGCAAGGGAAAATGACGAGTTAAAAAATATAATCAGCTATGCTTATCCCTATTTGTTTGACCGCGAAAAAATATCCGAAAGCATTGAAAAAATCAAGGATTATGCCGAGGATTCGCTGCCTGTTTTAAACGAAAACAAAAAAATCATCGGCATAATAACGGCGCAGGATGTTGTTGAAATGGTTGACGATGAATTGGGCGAGGATTATGCAAGGCTCGGCGGCTTGTCTGCCGAGGAGGATTTAAATGAGCCCATCCCGAAAAGCATCAAAAAAAGAATGCCTTGGCTGATTATTTTACTGTTTCTCGGAATGGTTGTTTCAAGCGTTGTGGGCGCGTTTGAGAATATTGCCACGGCTTTGCCTGTGCTGATTTGCTTTCAGTCGCTCATTCTTGATATGGCAGGCAATGTAGGCACGCAGTCACTTGCCGTCACCATTAGGGTGCTTATGGATGAAAATCTGAGCGGCAAGGATAAATGCAGGCTGATTTTAAAAGAGGCAAAAATCGGTTTTTACAACGGCGGCTTGCTCGGCGTAACCGCGCTTGCATGCCTCGGAATATATATCGCGCTGTTTAAGGGTTATTCCGTTGCAACGGCGTTTCTTATTTCCGGTTGCGTCGGAATCGCGCTGTTGGTTTCAATCGTTATTTCAAGCCTTGTCGGCACATTGGTGCCCATGTTTTTTCACAAAATAAAAATTGACCCTGCTGTGTCCTCGGGTCCGCTCATCACCACCGTTAATGATTTGGTGGCTGTTGTAACTTATTACGGTCTTGCGTGGCTTATTCTTATAAAAACCGTGCAATTGGTTTAGGCTTTGCAGGCACAGAGCAGCTTGAAAAAACAGCGCCGATTTTGAATGTTAATTCACTGTCGGTGTTGATATTGCTTTATAACTGTTTCAAAACGGATTTGCGAAAAGACTGCATAACCGGTTGAAATAAATTCATACACTGTATGTTATTTTGTGCGCTTGATATCGGTTATCATATATGATAATATAATAATTAAGCAAAGAAAAAGAGCGGAAGACGCACTTGGCAGTTGTGATAACGGCTATCCTTATATTGTGCCGTTAAATTTCGGCTTGGAAGTTGGCGAAAAGAGAAAATTGCCTATAAATAACCGCCGGAATTAAATAACCTGAAAATCGAAAGGCAGGTTTGCAAATATAAAATGGATATATGTGTATACGGCTCGGCTGATGTGCTGGACGAACAATGCATGGAAGCCGCAAAAGCACTCGGCAATTACATAGGAAAAAACGGGCACAATCTTGTGTTTGGCGGATTTGGCGACGGTTTACTCGGAGCAGTTGCAGACGAGGCTTATAAAAACGGAGCCCGGGTAATATCCGTATTGCCCGAAAAGCCGCGCAAAGGGTATTCGGAATTTTCACACTCAGAGAGAGTATTTCGAGACAGTGATAAAAGAATGCGTAAAAAATTACAGGCAGAAAATGCCGACGCTTTTGTTGTTATGCCGGAGGGCTTGGGAGTGTTGGATGAACTGTTTGAGGTTTTACTTTTAAAGCAGTATGGCGAACACAATAAGCCGATTTATATAGTAAATATCGAGCATGAATACGACCTTTTGATTTTACTGCTGGAGGAGCAAGGCTGCAAAGAACTGTTTAAAGCAATATCGGAAAATGAGTTTGATGAAATAGGCAAGAACTGAGCCGGTAAAGATTCAGAGGCGGTTGTAGCCCTGATTTTTCTTGGTATGTTATAATACAATAAAAACAAGAGCGAGCAAAAACATGGTTGTAGTTCCCTGATTTTTCTTGGTATGTTATAATTAAAATTTGAATACATAAGCTAAAAGTTTAGTTGTAGTTCCCTGATTTTTCTTGGTATGTTATAATAAAAAGAAATTCATATCAATAACAACCTTTGTTGTAGTTCCCTGATTTTTCTTGGTATGTTATAATGAAAGATTTTACTTGTCGCAACGCGGCATCGTTGTAGTTCCCTGATTTTTCTTGGTATGTTATAATCACGAATCGTTTGCAAGTCTCGGCGATACGGTTGTAGTTCCCTGATTTTTCTTGGTATGTTATAATCGTACAAAGCCCAAAGGAATTACTATTCGCGTTGTAGTTCCCTGATTTTTCTTGGTATGTTATAATCCTACTCCAATTCTTGCGGCAGCTTCCACAGTTGTAGTTCCCTGATTTTTCTTGGTATGTTATAATTTTTGCTATTTTCAGAATTATCAGAGTGAGGTTGTAGTTCCCTGATTTTTCTTGGTATGTTATAATATGGGAACGAAAAACTGAGTAGGGAAGGGCATTTCAAGAAAAATTTGAGATAAAAAAGCACAGCAGAAATTCGTTTTCTGCTGTGCTTTTTACTTTTTTTACAACAAAGTTAACTGCTCATAAGCAATTGGAATATCAGATTGCACATATTCACCAAGCAATATTTGCATGGATTCATATTGCTTTTCCGTAATGGTGAGCAAGCGAACGGAGCCGTTTGGCGGCAAATGCTGCTTTAGGCGCTTTTCGTGCGTCTTTACAGCGTCATATCCGTTACAAACTCTTGAATAAACCGAATATTGAATCATCAGATACCCGTCTTTAATAAGAAAATTTCTGAATTTTGTTGCCGCTTTTTGTGCAGGCTTTTCTGTGACCGGGAGATCAAAAAACACTATCATTCTCATAAATTTAGTCATAGTCAAAATATGAAATGTCGATTAGATCGGGCAGTTTAAGTTTGATTTCTTCGTTTTCAAATGATGAAATAATGCTTTGAATAGTTAGTTCTGTTGCGTTGGCAACGCTGTGGCGGTTTCCGTCAATAACTGTGGCACTGTTCAGCAAAAGTTGAAGCTCCGCTTTTTGAGCGGTGAAAAAAGCGGAGCCCCATTCCTGATAATTTTGATAAACGAAATTATCAACAATCGGTCTGTAAGGTTCTATAATATCATCTGCCAAATTAAATTGATTGAGCTGGCTTTTGTGATGTATGCCGAGCGACGGTTCAAGCCCGTAGGCAACTACGGTTTTGGCTATGTAAGAACGCAAAATCGCATATCCGTAATTGAGTGCGGCATTGATATTACTTTCATCATCTCTTGTGAATTCGTTGCCGAACAGCAGCTTGAAATAAAGCCTTGCGGCATAACCCTCTCTGTTTGTGGAATCGCCCGAAGTCACATTCTTAGCTATTGTAAACAGTGTTTTTGCTTCGTCGATTTCGTTAATTTCAAGGCACTTCGCCTGATTGTAAATTTTTGCCTGAACTGTTTTTTGCCAAATTTTTTTCAGCTTCGGCTTTGATTGCGAAAACTGAAGATTTATTCTTTTGTTCATTCTGCAATATGCGCCGATTGGCAGCAACTCGCACGACGGAGTGTGCTTTTCATCGCAAATTATAAGGCAAACCCCGTCGTTTGCAAGCTGCGTTATCAGCTTGCCGGTAAGCGAGGTGTATGGATTGTCAATCACGATTGATCGTATATCTTCAATTGGAAACGACAGTTCTTCACCGTTGAAAACAATAAGCTGATTGTTTTTTAGTTTCAGCCTTGCTTCGTTGGCAATAAAAATGTTTCTGTAAGCCATAATTATTTAAAATACATTCGTTTTTCCCTGTTGACCTTGCTCACATTGCCGAGCGGGTCAACGGTGTATTTTTCCAATTTAACCAATGATTTAATGCCGCAACTGGGAATGCTGTATGCGCCGTCATGCGTTTCGATTGTTATACTTGCTGTGGTTATGCCTGCTTTGATGAAATATACCAACGCCTCATTAGCATATTTGTTTTTTGGCAAGCCTGATTCCTTGTTCGCAAGGCTGAATTTCATATCTTTTTTTGCCGTTATTTTAATCAAATCGTTTGGATAAAGTGAAAATATAAAGTCGTTATCTTTCATTTCTTTCCAACCGCTATTTGTTTGTGTACAAGCAAGATTCGGAAGCATTGGCGATACCGTGTCCGCCACATAAATCGGCACAAAATAATAGCCCTCGTTTTCAACATAAAACACATCAATGCGAATCATTGAACCGTTGTCCGCAACGCCCAATCCGTTTTTGTTTCGCGCTTTAACATTTGAGGAAGAGCGCTCTATTATTTTTACCTTTTTTACAACGGGACCCGGAGTCCCGTCTGCCTTCGGTTTATGAAATTCGTCAGCAAATGCTTTCTTGGCATCACCGCCGAATTCATTAAGGCGTTGCAAAAGCGCATTGTAAAGCAAGGTGTCGCTTTCGGGTTCGTAATATCCTTCTATTTCGCCGTTCTTTAATTTAAGCTTGGTTAATTCGGTCTTTGAAACGGTGGAGCCTTCAACTTTGCCCGAACGAATTGTTTCTTTATGCGCGGCACCCGTAACCTTGCGGTGCGGCATGCGCGAAACAAAGCAGGGCTTTGCATTTTCAACATCGTCATATGAATAATTTGAAAAAGACATCAGTACGCTTTTAAGCCGTTTTTCATCTTCGATTGTGGTTCGCGCCTCAAGCTCTTTTTTGAAATTCGGATATGGCAGGGGAAAACGCTCTTTTATTTCGCCCGTTTCGGTGTTTAAATCATACGGTGCCTCATTTCGTGCCGAATAAGCCGTGATTCGGTTAATCATTCCCTGCGTAACACAGGAAATTACAGCCGCGTCAACTGCGTGGTGTAAATCACCGTCCGCTCTGTTTTTATTTATACCCCAGCGTTTGCGTATGTAGCCCGTAACGGCACCGTTTACGGAGGTAACATGCTTCTTTTTGCCGTCATGAAAATCCGTAAACAACAAATTATCGTTTATGTAGTTGAGAAGTAATTTGTTTAAATATCTGGTGTCGTTAAGATTTCTTGATTTAAATTCTTTTTTATCCGCTTCGGTAAAATGCTCTTTAAGCAGATTTTGCCTTTTTCTGTAATTTCGGATATTTGAATTAACCCAAACACGGAAACCGTCTTTTTCGCTTTCAGGTAAATACTCAAGCGGAATGCGGTTGCCTTTTTGCCTGTTTTGCGTTGCCGTTGTTAGAATTTTATTATTAAAGCTGTTGTCAAACGAAAGGCTGTAAGGGATAATGTGGTCAATTTCGGCGTAACCATTATCAAATAAATTTTCATATTTTATGCGTGTTCTTGTGTATGGGCAAATTCCGTCTTGCTCGCGCCAAAGTTTAAGTTTAATAACATTTTGACCATTTGGTTTTTTACCGCTTTCGCTAATTTCATCTTTTAGTTTCTCGTTTTCCGCTTGATTTAGTTTGTTCTTTTTTTCTATTTCATCCCGCTCTTTTTTTGATTTTGAAAGTTCGCGTGCAAGTTCTATATTTATATATGTTGGCGATGTTCCCATTTCCCTGATTATGGCGTTGACAACCTTGATCGTTTGTGAAACTGCGCGGCGAACAACGGGATTCACAACATCGTCAAGTTCATCGGATTTGGTTGGCAGCAATATTTTCTTTTGAGTGTTGGTGTGGGCTTTGAAATTCAGCCCGGCGCATTCGCAGGCTTTGTCATATGTTTTTCCCTGTTCCAAGAACGGAATAATCATTTTACATGCTTTTGTGCTTATGTGCCCTGTCTTTTCAAATGTGGGAAGTTGCAGTAACAAATCGTATAACGATTTGTCAATTTCAGTTTCTGTAAGGTGCTTTTTGATTATTGTTTCGTCTTTATAAAATGTGAAGATTTTGCCTATTTCATCAAGTTCTTCGGGAGTAAGAGTTTGCATTGCGCTGCCCAAAATCTTTTTCATTTCATGATATGGTTTTAGGTGTTGAAATTTTGTTTTTTTCTCTGATTTTTCAATGCCGTCATCCGTATAGGTTATGTTTTTGAATGTGTATTCCTGCGTGATTTGAAGCATCTTTCTGATTGAAGAGTAAGTAACATTTGCAGTTTTAAAGCAATAATCTTTTAATGCTTTTCGCTGCCCCTGTGATAAAGAAAATGTATTGCCGTCACTGCTTACCAAGGTTATATTGTTTATTCCTTGCAAAAGTGAAAAAAGCTGAAAAGAATAGGATGCTTTTACGGCACGTTGTTCCTCGGGAAAAAATATGCATTTGCCAATCATTTTTTCGATTTGATTACCTGTATACGGACTCTTGCAATTTTCGGGTCCTTCTCCGGGACCCAAATCAAAAGGTCTTTGTGACAATGCTATATCGGTATATTCGTTTTCGATTTTCTCGCTTGCAAACGGCATGCCAAAGCTGCGTTGGGCTGCAAAAACGGCATGCATTTCCGCTTCGATCATATCACGCGATACAGTGTTTAGATAAGCTTCGCCCTTGTTGCGCTTGTATTTTGCATATCTTTCATCTTTGAAAAGCATTTCACCAACCGTTCTGTAGCCACCGGCTTCAATGCTTTCTTTATTTTTTTCAATTGCGGCAAGCAGCATGCCGGTTTCCTTATCCGAACTGGTTTTTTCGCTTTTTCTGTTTGATTTAAATCCGCGCCTTTGCGCAAGGTTAATAAGCACTCTTGCAAATTCAATGTTGTTCAGCGGAGCATCAAGAGCGTTTGTTCTTAATTCGTATATATCAGAAAGTGTGCCGGAAAACATATTGTCAAGCTCTGTTTGTGTTACTATGTTTTCTTTGACAAGCAGAGATCGAATTCTTTCAAGCCTATGCCTGTGCCTGCGAATTCTGCGGCGAAGTCCGCGCGCTTCTCTCCTCGGCGCGGCAAGTGATGAACCGTCTTTTGGATTTTCCGCTTCGGTAAAAATTCTCGAATTTAATCGCACAATTCTTTTTGGCTCATCATCCGAATTGAGTTCCATAATGCAATAACCTACGGATTTTATTCCGCAGTCAAGCCCTATACCGTATTTCATATAAAATTCCCCTTAAACATAAAAAGATGACGGCTCCAAAAAGGAGCCGTCAGAGCTTTTCGGTTTTCTACCTTTTTGTAGCAACCTGATTTGTTCTTGGTATGTTATAAGAACAATATGAGTGTAGCATAAGTTTAATCCTTTGTAAAGGCTTTTTGCATATAAAGGTTTATAAAGTCCAATAAGTTACACTGTGAAAATATTTTTTTATGTTATGTATTTATATTTCCCAATAATTATGATAAAATTATTATTCAGTGCAAATTTGTTCTTGACAAATTTTAATAATCGGTTATAATAGAAAGCGCGTTGAGTAAGCGCGATTGAGTATAGAGGTATAGTGTAACGGTAACACTCCGGACTCTGACTCCGTCATTTAAGGTTCGAATCCTTATACCTCTGCCACAAAAAAGAGCTGAAAATTCAGCTCTTTTTTTATTTATTTTCCCTTATTTTTGCCTTGTGGCTATGATGTTGATATTTTTATAATTTTGTGATATATTGAGTATGTTAATTATCAAGAAATCAGCGAACATACTTTTTTGATAATTACTCCGACAACCGTAGATAGTAATAGTTGCATTGAATGGTGTTTATTATTTATTGTTCGTATTAATTAACCCAAAAGACTTAAAAAAGCTCCTCGGTGAGCGGTTATTCTAATGCATTATTATGTTGTGTAATTTCACTTCGTTCTACGGAGAAAGGAGCAGACTATGGCAAATAAGAAAAAAGGTGTATCATCGAAAACGCATACACAAAAGCAGTTGGATGATTATGCTAACCAACACAATCCAAACAACAAAGCCTACAAAGCAAATCAGGCAAATATAGCAAAGTCTAAAAAGCACAACAAAGACTATATTGACAATGTCGCTGATTTAGAATGGTTTTGTTATGGTTGGTGTGATGATTAATTCATAGTCTTACACTAAAAAGAATTTCAGTTCTTTTGGCACCGTGATTTTTCACGGTGCTTTTCTTATTTTCAGCCTTTTATATTGTTTATCCATCAAAAATGCAAAGGTAGCTCCTTTTTGATATTGTTATCGAATTTTTGTTTGTAATAGTTCGCTTTTTGGGACAATTGCTATTTATTTGTTGATATTATGCTTTTTCTACGATATAATTAAAACTGTAATAATATAGCCATTGATTAGAATTTGTTAGAAATGCAATCTGATTATTGCTTATTTGCCAGTCAGAAATAAGGAGAATTCAATTATGAATATCGATAAAATTGAAAAGCAGACCACGGAAAATATCAGAGCAAAAGCCAATTTGATTTGGGAAATCGCAACACATTTGGTCGGTTTATATAAGCCACACGAATATGGCAAAGTTATTTTGCCGATGACCGTTCTTAAACGCTTTGATGATATTCTTGCCCCTACCAAAGAAGCCGTTGTAAAAAAGGCTGAAGAACTTCAGACACAAGGTATGATTCCTGCTCTTATGGATGGCATTCTTACTCAAACTTCCGGTTATCAGTTTTATAATAAAAGCAAATTTGATTTCAAAAAACTTCTTGCAGAGCCTGACAATATTGAGGAAAACTTTGAAGATTACATTCACGGTTTTTCAGAGAATGTTCAAGATATATTGACCCGCTTTAAATTTGCAGATGAAATCAAAACAATGAACAGCGGCAATGTGCTGTATGTAGTGATTCAGGAGTTCAATTCTGAAAAAGGTGATATGTCACTCGGTAAAATTACATCTGCCGATATGGGCTATATTTTTGAAGAACTTGTTCGTAAGTTTTCCGAATCTTATGACGAGCAAGCCGGAGCACATTTCACAAGCCGAGATATTATCTATCTTATGACCGAACTTCTTGTTGCCCCTGAAAAAGACAATATCAAAGCACACGGTTGTTCTAAAACTGCTTATGATATGACAATGGGTACTTCCCAAATGCTTGGTTGCCTTGAAGAAAAACTCAAAGATATTAACGATAATGCTACGGTTGATTGCTTCGGACAAGAATTCAATCCTGAAACTTTTGCTATTGCTAAGGCTGATATGCTTATCAAAGGAAGCAACGCTTCTCGAATGATGTATGGCGATACCTTGAGCGATGATAAATTCAGTGGTTATGAATTTGATTATATTATTTCTAATCCGCCGTTTGGTATCGATTGGAAAAAGGAAAGAACCGCAGTTCAAGACGAAGCAAAACTCGGATATGACGGCAGATTCGGTCCGGGACTTCCTGCAATTTCTGACGGTCAAATGCTCTTTTTGCTTAACGGCGTAAAGAAATTAAAAGAAGGTGCCGGCAGAATGGCAATCATTCAAAACGGTTCATCTTTATTCACAGGTGACGCAGGTTCCGGTGCATCTGAAATCAGACGATATGTAATCACTGAGGATTTGGTTGAAGCTATTGTTCAGCTCCCTACAGATTTGTTTTACAACACCGGTATATCTACATATATTTGGCTTATTTCAAAAAACAAGGCTGATGAAAGAAAAGGCAAAATTCAACTTATTGATGCATCTAAATGTTTTGAAAAGCGTAGAAAAAACATCGGTAACAAGCGAGTTGACCTTTCATCAAACTGCATTGATTTAATCGTTGATGCCTACAACGATTTCTCAAATGATACTTATCAAAACGGTGATCTTTCTGTTGAATCAAAGGTATTTGATAATGATTATTTCGGTTATACAAAGGTTACCGTTTTAACTCCTGTTCTTGATGAAAATGGACAGCCAATTTTGAAAAAAGGCAAACCTCAACCGGATAAAACAAAAACGGATACAGAATCTATTCCTCTAAATGAAGATATTGATGAATTCATTAAAAAGAATGTTTTGCCTTATAATGAATTTGCTTATCTCGATAGGAAAAAAGATAAAATCGGTTATGAAATTCCGTTTACAAGATTGTTTTATAAATTCGTACCGCCAACTCCGTCCGAGGATATATTTGCAGAGATCAAAGCCTTGGAGGAAGAGGAAACAACACTAATGAAAGAATTATTCGGTAAGGAGAATTGATGACAGAAATTTTAAGATTTCTATTTGGATCGCTGACAGACCCTTTAGGCTTGCCACTTGATTGGTGGGAAGAATGGATTGTTTTGCTTATTATAGGTGAAATTGCGTATCATCTTGCATACGGTTTTGTCGGTGATTTATATGATTTTGATATTATACATACGAGAACCGGCGGCAAGATTGCTCACTGGACTATACGCCTTGTTTGCTATGTAGTTATGTGGGCTGTAACACGAGTTACAATTTGGCTGTTCAGATTGATTGTATCAAATTGGATAACAGCATTATGCATTGTTGCCGGAATTGTAATAATAACAACATTGCTAACTGTCATTAAAAGAAAGAGGACACAAGCATTATGAGAGAAATGAAAAACAGCGGAGTTGCTTGGATTGGTAACATTCCTGATAGTTGGGAAGTTGCAAAAATAGGACAATTATTCCAATGCCGTAATGTTAAAGTTAATGATACAGATTTTCAACCACTTTCAGTTTCTAAAGGTGGAATTGTTCCTCAAATGGAAAATGTTGCAAAAAGTGATGCAAATGATAATAGAAAGCAAGTGCTTACAGGAGATTTTGTTATAAACTCTCGTTCAGATAGGAAACAGTCTTGTGGTGTTTCTAAACTTGATGGTTCTGTATCTTTAATAAACACCGTATTGTATGGCTTCGATAAAGACAGAGTCATTCCTGAATATAATAATTATCTGCTAAAAAATTATGGATTTGCAGAGGAATTTTATCGCTGGGGACATGGTATTGTTGCTGATTTATGGACTACAAGATGGCAAGAAATGAAGAATATTGAAATCCCGGTTCCGTCAATAAAAACACAAGAAGATATTCTTTCAGCGTTAAGAACAAAATCAAAAAATATTAGTTTATTGATTTTTAACCAAGAACAGCAGATTGAAAAGTTGAAGCAGTATAAGCAATCCCTTATTACCGAAGTTGTAACAAAAGGACTTAATCCCGATGCCCCAATGAAAGATAGCGGTGTTGAATGGATAGGAGAGATTTCGGCTATACATAATATCTACCGCTTAAAATATTTATTGAATTCTCAAATGTTATATGGTGCTAATGAATCTGGAAATTTCCATACAAATAACGCTGTTAGGTACATTAGAATTACAGATATAACCGAAGATAATAAATTAAAAGACAGTGCTGAAAATTTGTATTTATCAATTGAAAAAGCCAAACCATATATACTTAAAGATAAAGATGTTTTATTTGCAAGAAGTGGAGCAACTGTTGGAAAAGCATTTATGTATCTGAATGAATACGGTAAAAGTGCGTTTGCGGGTTACTTAATTAAGGCTGAGTGTAATACGCAAAAATTGTTACCCGAATATTTACTTTACTATACACAAAGTTCCTTGTATGAGTTTTGGAAAAACATGATATTTATACAAGCAACAATACAAAATATAGGTGCAAGTAAGTATTCGAATATGCCCATAATTCAAATGAGTTTAGATGAACAAAACCAAATTGTAAAATTTCTTGATGATAAATGTGCTAAAATTGACCGTCTTATCGCAATCAAGCAAGAAAAAATTGACAAATTAAACGACTATAAAAAGTCGCTCATTTACGAATATGTGACCGGTAAAAAAGAGCGGTAACAAAAAAGAACGCTGTTAGCGATTATAATATTGTTAAAACAATATAAGGATAGATTCATGTTATTTAAGAAAAAACCGATTTCAACAGAATATTCTGTATATGGATGTTCACTGCAAATAGTTGTAAATAAAGGCAAAATACCTAAAGCAAGAATGTTATGCACAATAAAGTCGGATGATACAATATTAATCGGTGATATAAGGCATTATAAAGACAAGGATTTTTGCAAAGGATATGGCACTTTGATGATGCAAAAGCTTATATCTTATGCAAAAGAAAACGGATACAAAACTATTTACGGTCATTTGTCAACAGTTGATTTAGATCACAAGGATAGATTGTATCATTTTTATGAAAAATTCGGGTTTAAGATTACAGAAGGTGAAGAACTAAATGACAATCTTTATGGCAAAATAACTTTAAATTTATAGGAAGGAGGGACATTCATAAAAATGGAAACAAATGAAAAGAGATTTGAATACGATATTGAGGAATATCTTATTACCGAAGGCGGATATGAACAATTCGTAGGTCAAAAGCATGATGCCCCGTCAGGCGTATCTATGTGGATACATAACCGTCAGCACGATGTGGAAAGATGTATCTATATGGATGTTCTTATTGAATTTATCGAAAAGACACAGCCTAAAGTATGGGAAAAGTATAAAAAATATTATGGCGATATTGCACCTGACAGACTGTATATGCGACTGGAAAAGGTTATCAGTGAGGAAGGACTGCTTTATGTTCTGAGAAACGGCGTAACCGATATGGGACATAAGTTTAAGATTTGCTATTTCAAACCGGAAAGCAATTTGAATAAATCGGCTATTGAAAAGTATAATTCCAATATACTCGGTTGTACAAGGCAGTTTAAATACTCCCCTAAACTTGATAACACGATTGACATGGTTTTATCTGTCAATGGTATTCCTATTGTGGCACTTGAACTTAAGAATCAGTTTACAGGACAAGATGTTAACAATGCTAAAATGCAGTTTAAGAAAAACAGAAGTTCAAAGGAATTTTGTTTTAGACCGAACCACAGATTTCTTGTGTATTTTGCTGTTGACCATTACGAAGCATGGATGACGACTGTACTTCAGGATGAAAAAACATACTTTATGCCGTTTAACCAAGGCTCAAACGGAGCAGGCAATCCTGGCGGTGCAGGAAATCCTGTAAAAGACGGTGAGGATTATTTAACCTCATATCTTTGGAAAGAAGTATTACAGCGTGATTCTTTACTCGATATTTTGCACAGATTTATGTCATATACCAAGTCAAAGAAGAAGCTGATTTTTCCAAGATACCATCAATATGATGTTGTTAAAAAGGTACTTGCCGATGTTAAAGAAAACGGACCGGGTAACAATTATTTGATTGAACACTCAGCCGGTTCAGGCAAATCCAATTCTATTGCATGGATAGCATATCGTCTTGCTTCGGTTCATAATGAATATGACGAGCCTATATTTGACTCTGTTATTGTTGTTACAAACCGAGTTGTGCTTGACGGACAGTTGCAAGAAACTATAAACAGTTTTGACCACCAAGCCGGCTTGGTTGCTGCGATCGATGATAAAAAGACATCAAAAGATTTAGCAGATGCTATTGACGATAACAGAAGAATTATTATTTGCACAATTCAAAAATTTCCGTTTGCTTATGAAAAAATGAAAAAAATCTCTGGCAAAAAATTTGCCGTTATTGTTGATGAGGCTCATCAGGGGCAAAACGGCAAGAGTGCAAAAACCTTGAAAAAAGCACTTGTGGATTTGAATGTCGCTGTTCGGGAAATTGCCGATGGCGAAGATATTGAGGAATACGAAGTAGATTTACAAAATAAATATATCGGTGCTCTTGTCGGTCAAGGTAAGCATAATAACCAATCATTCTTTGCCTTTACCGCCACACCGAAGGGCGAAACGCTTGAAATGTTTGGTACACCTCATCCGTATTTAGATGAGAACGGACAACCGCAAATTCGTAAAACACCGTTTCATGTTTACTCAATGCGACAGGCAATTGAAGAGGGATTTATTGTTGATGTATTGAAAAACTATACTACAATTCAAGAAGCTTTTCGACTTGTCAGAGTAACGCAGGAAAATCCCGAGCTTATTGAGGGTGCTGCCGCAAAAGCCTTGTTTAGATACTACAAGCAACACGGCTATACCATTCAGCAAAAAACGGATATGATAATGTCTAACTTCCTATCAAAAGGAAGATTTACCATTGACGGTAAAGGTAAGGCTATTATTGTATCCGACTCTCGTGCCAATGCGGTTAGATACTATCTTGCAATTAAAGAATATTTGAAGTCACACCCTGAAGAGAGTGTCGGTTCGGATGTTATGGTTGCATTTTCAGGTTCTGTTGAAGTTGATGGCGTTGAATATCGTGAATCACAAATGAATGTTGACGAGAACGGTAAGTACATAACGACCGATAAAAAATTCAGAAAAGTATTTAACAGCCCACTCTATAATATTTTGGTTGTAGCAAATAAATATCAAACAGGATTTGATGAACCGTTGCTTCAGTCCATGTATGTTGATAAAAAATTAAAGGGCGTTAATGCGGTTCAAACACTTTCAAGACTTAACAGAACTTGCTTCGGTAAAGATGAAGTTTTTGTTCTTGATTTTGAAAATACGGTTGATGATATCAAGGATTCTTTCCAACCATACTTTGAATGTACCACGCTTGATGGTGAAGTTGATATAAATCGGGTTTATGATCTGCGTGCGAAGATTCAAGACTATTTGCTTTATAATATGGAAGATGTTCAAAAGTATAGAACGCTTATGGACGCCCAATCAAAACAAAAGCAAACACAAACAGGACTCGGAAGACTTTCTGCAATACTGAAGCCGGTTGTTGATCGCTTTTCTGAACTTGAAGAAGACAGGCAGTATGCTGCAAGAGATTATCTCAGAAAATTCAACAACGCATATTCTTATGTTACTCAGCTTGTTAAACTTCACGATGAAGAGTTATTCAATGAATATCTTTTTACATCTCAGTTAGTTAAATTCCTACCGAGAACTTCAAAAGATATAGTTGATATTGATGATAAAATAAGTCTTGAATATGCTTCGCTTAAAGAAACATTCAGCGGCTCTATTAAACTTGATAATGCAAGTGTGGAACTTGTTCCCACAAGCAATCTTGCTCCCAAAAAGCCTAACAAAAAGAAGGATACTTTGCAAAGCATTATCGATAAAGTTAATGAAAAATATCTTGGTGATTTTACCGACGGCGATAAAGTAATTGTTAAAGGCTTATATGAGATGTTTATGTCAGATCCTGAGGTTAAGTCCAAAATCAAGGATCAAGCAAGAGGTTCAAATACCGAAATGTTTATTAACAGTTTGTTCCCTGACAAGTTCCAAGAGATTGCAACGCGCTGTTATACTCAAAGTGCCGAATCATTCAATAAACTTTTTACCGATGCAGATTTCTATAAAAATGTAATGAATGTTATGGCAGGTATTTTTTATAAAGAACTTAGAAAAGATTAAAGCATTTTGCTCTCACCCATGTATTGAGTGAGGGCAATTTGTTTTGTTAACAATCCATTTGACTTGCAGATACCTTTAATATTTCGTTACGCTTCGCTCCACTTCATATCCCTGCATAAACTTGAATTTATAACTTTTTAAAAAAACTTACACACTTTTATTGACAAAGCCAGGATAGCGAGTTTATTTCTCGACTATCCTTTTCTTTTTTTACATCAGTTTGTTGTAGTTGAGCCTTCAACTTGTTGAGATTTGGTTACTGCATATTGTGCCATTCTTGCTCTGTTCTGCTCGAACACTTCATCTACCATATGTGTGTAGATTTTTGCGGTTACAGATATATCTGAGTGTCCCATCCATTCTTTTGCCACATTGATTGGTACTCCGGCTGCCTGACAATCGGTGCAGAAAGTGTGGCGCAGTAGGTACGGTTCAAAGTCGGGTGCGATTACTGAACCTTTGACTTGATTGCGATAAAGGTATGCTCCGTTTGCTAAGTCCATCGTTTTTACGAAGTTTTTCCAGCTTTGATAGAAGGCATTGTCATCCATGCGTGTGTGTTTTTCATATTTTACAAATACATATTCATCGTTGAGTTGCTTTGCCTTGTGTTCCTTTAATGCATCTAAAAGTACAGGCGGAATTGGTATCTTTCGTCCTGTTCCTGCTTCCGTTTTGGATTTGCCGACTGTCAGAATTGCGTTTTCAAAATCTATCCAATCCCACTTCATTCTTCGGATTTCTATCGGTCGAAGTCCGCAGCATAACATTGTAAGCACCATTGTTCCTGCATAGTGCTTCGGTATGGTTTCAAGTATCATTCGGCGTTCATCATCAGTGATTGGTCTGTGCTTGTTCTCGTACACAGTCGGAAGAACAATGTCCTTTGCCACATTGGTTTTGATGAGTTCTTGCTTTTCAGCCTTTGTTAATATACGCCTTAATACCATGCGTACCTTTGATGCGAATGCCTTACTCCATCCTGCATATTCGTTTATGAATCTTTGGCAGTCATCTTCGGTTAAGTTGCATAACTTTATCGAACCGAGGTGTTCAATGATATGGTTGTAGACGATGTTTTTGTACATGTATTTGTTTTTCTTCGTGCAATTCGCTTTCTCAATGTTAAGGTGATACCAGTTATCTGCGTAGTCCTTTAACTTCATTTCGGAGAAGACACCGCCACTCTTTTTCTTTTCTTGGAGTTGATAATACTCCTTGACCATGTCATTAAGTTTCTTTCGGCAATCCTTTTCACTGGTCTTTGATCGGGCAGTTAATACATCGTATTTGCCATCTTCATTTTTAATTCTTTTTGTCATTCGGTAGCCGATTTGGTTACCGTTTTTGTCGTACAATTCGTACATAATTTACCTCCGTATAGTAATTTCTTTGCCTTTTGGCAACACCAACACTACCACACAGTTTTGCAAATAGCCAGACCAATACCTGACAAAAAAGAGACATATTTTTTGTGAGATTTTGACCTGTATGCCGAGTTGGAATTAGATACTTCATCAGGAATTGTAGAGATAATTCAGAACATCTTTGATGAAATATAACTTAACTCTGCTGTCACAGGCTGCAGGAATGTTCTCGCAGAGCTCTGCAACCTTGTCTTTGCATAACCCGGTAATGATTCCGATTTCTTTTTTGTTGAACATATACTGTCCTCTTTCACGGCAAATGAAACTCGCCATTTGCTCAATTTCCGCTTTAGTTTTGTTCATCATACGCACTCCTTTCCGTGAATACTCAAAAACCTTGATTTTCTGCGAAAAACGCCCCTAACTGCATACGAATTTGGAATCATACGCAAAAGTATTACGATTTGAAATGCCGACAGGCTTTGCCGGACGGCGTTTTCGGGCATTTTAATGCCCGAAAATCATACGCCTTTATCCTGCTTTAAAATCGACGGCTTAAAATCCGCCTCAAAATCGATCCAAAAGCCGCAGATTTTCATTAAAAAATCATCGTTTTTTTCATTCACTTTTTTCATTCCGGGCTTTTATATTGTTTATGCATCAGAAATGCAAAAGTAGAAAGCAAAATCAAATTAACCGATGCACAGTATAAATATTTGAATTTTTTTTACCGTTGACCGAACAGTGTTCTACATCAATCAAGCATTGATCCTCAAGAGATTTTATTGCTCGTCTTACACTTTCGTAACTCATATTGCATTGCTCAGCCATTCTTCTTATTGACCAATAACTTTTTCCTTTTTTATCTTTTTTAGAAACCAAAAAACAATAGACCATAAAGTCACGACTGTTCAATTTATATTTTTCAAAAAAGTCATTTGGCATAATCCAAAATCTTCCGCTTGGAATTTTTTGATATAACATTTTCATTCCCCTTTCTAAAAATAAAAATAAAAAACCTATACGCATCTCAAAATAAAAATGCATATAGGTTCATCATGGTTTTATTGAATTTTCTCTCCGTTTTCATATTAGCAAATTCATAATTTTCTGTCAAGACCCCTTGCAGATGAAAAAATAACTTGAATTCAAATTGAACGGAAGATTGATATTGATTTATGTTAAAAGTTGATTTTAGGGAAGGAAGTGTGTATAATGATTAATGAAAATAAGTTAGGAAGGAGCGTTGTTATGAACTATACTTTGATGCACAAAAACATAAAAGTAGCTGATTTATCGTTGGATGAAGAAACCGGTTCAATCGTCAAAATAGGCGAAATATATAACTTTGCTCACTTTCCTATCGGTACAACTAAAGACGGCTTATCTGCCGACAGAGCATTACTCAATAAATGGTGGACCGATCGTTCAATTCCTGCAAGCAGATCGGGTGTAAGAGATGCACTTGAAATTTTGCGTGTAAGCACTCCGAAACTGCTTTTGGCAAAATGCTATGGATTAAGCCTTTCGGATCAGTATTGGGTTAAGCCTATTAATTCCAATTTGGAATGGGAATTAGTAAATTTCTATGATAATAACTTTTCGGAAGATGTAGGCGATATTTTGTTCGGAAAAGAAAAGGATTTAGAAGGTGTTAATTATAATTCACCTGATAACACAACGGACGGTTCCTTAAAAAAGCGGTGGAAAGTAATTGACAAAAAGCGTTTTCTGCTTAAAGCAGGCAGTTTGCCTTATGAGCAACAGCCGTTTAATGAGGCTATTGCATCATTGATTATGGATAAGTTGAATGTTGACCATGTCAATTATTCCGTTATTATTGATGACGAAAAGCCATATAGCATTTGCGAAGATTTTATTTCAAGGGATACGGAACTTGTTACGGCTTGGAAGATTTTGCAAAGGTATCCTAAACCTAATCACTTATCTGTTTATCAGCATTATATTAACTGTTGCAAATCTTTAGGCATTAAGGATATCGTTGATAAAATCAATCAAATGATTGTAATTGATTTCATTATAGTCAACGAGGACAGACACCTTAATAATTTCGGTCTTATCAGAAATGCAAATACGCTTGAATGGATTGGCGTTGCACCGATTTTCGACAGTGGTTCGTCGCTCGGTTATGATAAGGTTACACCTAATATGGATAAACAATCATTAATAGTTTGCAAGCCGTTTAAAAAAACTCATTTTGAACAGTTAAGATTAGTCACCTCTTTTGATTGGATTGATTTTGACGCTTTAAAAAATATCGACAATGAAATACTTGGCATATTGAGTGATGCCGATGTAAATTTAATTGACGATGCAAGAAAGCAAAAAATCATATCTTCAATCAACCAAAGAATAGAATATATCCATAATCTTGCATTGAAAAAGACTTGGCAAATCAATGACGACATTAACGAAGATGTTGAAAACGATGTCGCTGAAGATTATTCATCATTTGATATGTCAATGTGAGAATTTAAATAATACTTATGAAAGACTATCCCTCCTGATGTTTATTCTATATCAAGAGGGCTCTTTTTTTCATTGCCCATTTTTTACGGACTTGTTCATTGTATTTTTGGAATTCGCATATTCAACTAATCGCTTTCTACTCTGCTCAAATACTTCATACATCATATGAGTGTAGATTTTTGTGGTTACTGATATGCCAGAACGTTCCATACAGCGGCTACAAATGCGTCAAATTTGCAGAAACATCATCAGCTCGTCTTGTTATTTGATTTACTTAGAAAACAGTCAACAATCGGCACACAAGGTGCTGTTTAACAACAAAATGCTATTATTTATAATTTTGCACAAATGAGTATAACCATATCACAAAATCAAGAACTATGTTCAATAATATTGACATAATCTTATTTTGCGTTTATAATATTAAACATAGGGAGCGATGTTATGGGAAAGAAATCCATTGAATTATTACCTCAAACTATGGAAATATTAGAAACGATGGGCGAACAAATTAAAATGGCTCGCTTGAGAAGAGATATATCGGCTGAATTGGTTGCCGAAAGAGCGAATATCAGCAGAGCTACTCTTTGGAATATTGAAAAAGGCAGTCCGTCTGTTGCGATAGGAAATTACGCTGCTGTTCTTCACGCGCTTAATAATATGGATAGAGATTTACTGAAAGTTGCTAAAGACGATGAGTTTGGAAGAAAGCTTCAAGATTTGAATATTTCAACTAAAAAAAGGGCTTCAAACAAGGAGAAATAAATTATGGAAATTTATGTTTATGAATGTTTCAGTTCTTCCGAGTCGAGATTTATGGGCACTTTGTTTGTTGACACTGCAAAAAGAAATGAGCATTATTCATTTGAATATTCTGATGAATGGTTGAAAGAAACGAAATTTTCTTATCAGCTTGACCCTGATATTTTCTTTTATTCAGGCAGACAATTTCCGTCAAAGAATGAATTTGGTGTTTTTGCCGATTCTTGTCCTGACAGATGGGGCAGAGCTTTGATAAATAGGCGAGAAAGAATTCAAGCCGACAGAGAAAAAAGAAAGCCACGAGAACTTCACACAAGTGATTATTTACTTGGTGTTTATGACGAAACACGAATGGGAGCTTTGCGATTTAAAACTGATAAGGACGGAGAGTTTTTATCTAATGACTCTGATGTAGCAGCACCGCCGTGGACAACACTGAGAACGCTTGAAGAAGCTTCACGAAATTATGAAATTGATGAAGATTTTTTGAATGATAAATGGTTGAAACAACTGATAAAACCCGGTTCGTCACTCGGCGGTGCACGACCAAAGGCAAATATTGAAGCGCCTGACGGCAGTCTTTGGATAGCCAAGTTTCCGTCAAAAAATGATGAATGTAATATTGGTGCTTGGGAAAAAGTCACTCATGATTTAGCAAAATTGTGCGGCCTTAATGTACCTGAGTCAAAACTTGAAACATTTTCTAAATTAGGCAGTACTTTTTTAGTGAAACGCTTTGACAGAGACGGTAAAAAAAGAATTCATTTTTCTTCTGCAATGACTATGCTTGGCAAAACAGACGGAGCAAGTGCAGATGACGGCAGCAGTTATTTAGACATTGTTTCATTTCTTAAATCATATGGAGCAAATCCTAAGCAAGATATTGTTGAATTATGGAAACGAATTGTATTTAATATGGCGGTTAACAATACGGATGACCATCTAAGAAATCATGGCTTTATTCTAACGAAATCCGGATGGGTGTTGTCGCCGTTATATGATGTAAATCCTGTTCCGTTCGGAGATGAATTATCATTAAATGTTGATACAAATGATAATAGAATTTCCGCTGATTTAGCCATTAAATCTGCATCATATTATAATCTTAAAGAACAAGAAGCAATAGAATACGCTAATGAGATTATCGGCATTGTAAATTCCAATTGGGAAAAAATCGCCGCACAATATGGTCTAAGCAGAAGTTCAATAGAATATATGAGACCTGCATTCAGTTTGAATCCCATTGAATAATAAGCTTTTATATTCTTCGTCATCAAACGGTGCAGTAGCCTACTGTAAAAGATAATACGGATTTAGAGCTTCTTTCGACACCTCAATGTAAGGTTCGCAATTCCTCATACGAATTTGCGATTATAAGCAAAAATAAAATTCTGAGAGATTTTTGAGAGACGAAAAGCCTGAAAACCGGCTTAAATAGGCGGTTTTGAAAAAAGATTGCGAGCCTCTGACTCCGTCATTTAAGGTTCGAATCCTTATACCTCTGCCATCAAGAGGCTACAAAAAAGATATAGCCCAAGAAAACCCCGATTTTATCGGGGTTTTCGTCATTTATACGGCAAAATTTCACTAAACAATTTCATAGATATAAAACCGCTGTTTTCCATTCGTGTATGGATTCGAACTCTGACATAACACCTCGCAATTATTACATAAACGCACAGATATTAAATTCTGTGCGTTTTTTCATATCTATTTTAATAAAGGAGAATATATGCTACAGAAAGAATTATCCAAACGGCTCAGGGCTCGGTACGACACCAAGATTGACGGCAGCGGATGGCTGGAGGTGTCCTCGGACGGCATCCCCCTCTGCCGCATAAAATACAACGGTCAGTATTTAAGCAATGCCGACAAAAGCCTCTCAGATGAATACCGCAGTAAAATTGCAGCCATTCAGGATGAGATTTCTACGGTGCGGGAATATGTCGGGCTTTACGAACACGCACCGCAAATGCAGGCTGCCGATGTCTCCGATTACAGACAGCTTGCCTCTTTCGGAGATACCGTGTTGGCGGCAAGCTACAGCGAAAAAAACGGCTTTATGTTTTGCACATGGAAACAGAACGCAGACGGCGATTCGGTGTTTTGGGGAGATTACTCGCCGAACTATGAATATGTCAAGGAAGCCTTTGCCGTGCGTTCCGGTCTCGTCAGCAAACACCGGCTGTTCAGTGAGAATGAATCGGCAGACCTTTGCCGCTGTGTGGACTTTGCCAAAGGCAACTGCGAAACACTGACCTATGAGCAGGAACGGCAGCTTGATAAGCTCCAAGAAAAACTCACGGATGCATATCCATCTCTCGAAGCCGAGCCGCCGACCTTTGAACAGACAGCGGCTCCACAACAGAATATGTAATACCATCAATCGCCCTTCGGTTACACAAAAACCGGAGGGCTTTTTCTATTTCACAGCAAGGAGAACAGACAATGACCATATTTTCAGATAATCCCCATGACCGCCGAATCGAACGGTTTATGACCGCAATCCCGAATTTCAAGCCGAGAGGTGTCGGCGTTCGCTTTTCGGAGTCTCAGATACTCATCACGGTAACAGCCGCCACACCCACGGAAATACTTACGGAAACCATGAGGCAGATACGCTGTCCGCCCTTCCGCAAGAGATTTAATGAATATATAGAAAGCGAGGAAAAACCAATGACATATATAAATGAAAAGCATCAGGCAAGATTTGAACTTGCCGCCAAAAACATCCCCAAAGCAAATTACGCATTGCTTTCAGCTCTGTATCTGCTCACTGCCGACCAAAGGCTGTGGAGTTGCTGCAAGCACCATATAAATAACGGCTGTGTGTTCTTCGAGAATATTAAACTCAATAACTGTTCCGAGAGAGCCTACACCCTCTACTGTGCAGCCAAGGATCTGACGCTCGGAACAAAGCATATCACCGTGTCGGATCTGTCGGACACCGACCTTGTTCCGCCTTTGCTGTTTCGGACTATCTGCAACGCTATGGCAATTCGCAGATTCGGACTCGCCGCAATAAAGGAGAATTGCCATGATTAAATTAAAAATCAAATACGGCAACAGTCAGACCGACCTCCGCTTTCCCTGCACCGAAAAGGAAATGAATGCGGCACTCGAAAGAATCCACGCCGATGATGTTACGCCGCTTGAATTGTATGTGTCCGAGGTTGTATTTCCCGATGAACTCAGTTGCCTCCAAGACCGATTCGTCAACCTCGATGAAGTCAACTTTCTCGGAAAACGGATGGACAGCTTTTTTGGCGATGAGGAATATCAGTTTTACGAAGCGATGAAATTAGAGGGCTTCAATACCTTGCCCGACCTTATCAATCTGAGTTTCAACCTCAATCGCTATCCGCTGATTCAGGACATCGGCGATATGGGCAAAATCGGCAGAGAATATCTGCTCACGGTCAAGGGCTGTCTGCCTGCCGATGATGCGGCCGATCCGAAATATGCAGATTTCGGACGGAAATTGATTCATTCCGGCAAAGGCATTTTTACCGAACACGGCTTACTGTTTGTTGACGAAAATACACCGTTTCAGAAAGTGTATGACGGGCAGGTTTTTCCGGCGTATGTGTATGATCAAATGCTTTGCTTTATACGGGCTGAGTACAACGGAAAGGCCGAATATCTGTACCTCCCCTGCGAGGAAGAAGCCATCGACAAAGCGTTTGCCCGACTCGGCGCACCCACGCCGGATGATGTAGAACTCTCATGGGAGGACATTTGCATTGAAAGCGACAAATGGATCGGACGCTTCAAAGATATCGCCGCCGAGGAAGGTGTTTACGAGGTAAACCGCCTTGCAAATGCCGTCAACAGCGCAGATATGGATTTGGAAAAGCTGTGGGCTGTTGCCGAATACGGCAAGGTCGAGGACGCCAAGCAGCTTTCACGGCTTGCTAAAAATCTTGATTGTTTTACCTTTGTTATAGGTGCAAGCAATTATGAGGAAGTCGGAATATATGTAACGGAGAATAATGAGGATTTCAGTGTAAATCCATCCGTAGAAAAGTTCTTTGATTATAAAGCCTTTGGAAAGTATATCGGCGATGCTTACTACGGCGAATTTGTCGACGGCGGCTTCATCTACAACAATACCGATACAAGCCTGCTCAACATCTTATATCAGGACGAGCCTATGACGATGGGAGGGATGTAAATATGATCACCGCAATTATCCGCAATAAAGAAAACACCCTCGTTCTCGAACTGCCTCACAGTATTTACGACATCTATGACAAACTGCGCTACATCGGTATTATGCAGCCGCCGAAACGGATTCCGCTGACCGACAACGAGGACGAGGACATCGGTGTAAAGCTGTTCAGCGAGAGCGACTTCGGTCAGCATCTTCTCCTCACACTGAACAAGAAAAATACCATCGCCGACGCCAATATGCTGACGAATGTCATTCAGGCGGCAAGCGAGGACATCAAAGAGGAACTCGAACAGAATATCCTCTATGACCAGTACGATTCAATGGACGAGGTAATCAATGCCGTCCGTCAGATGACGCAGGACGCCGGTCCCGTAAAGGCCGTATTCTTCTGTCCTCTCATCGGAAACATTGACGAGGGCGACGGAGATATGTTCACGGTCGGCGATTCGTACCTTGCCGACAGCGCCGATGAAATTGCCGACGCATTAAATAAATACACCGCCGATGACGAAAACGATATGGCTACCTAAGGCGATGTACTATCTTCATCCTGCCGCCGAGCATGGCAATCAGTACGCCGCACAGCTCCTCCACAGTATTAAGGTCAACGGAAATTGGACGGCGGCGCTTGCCTCGCTCCGCCTGCTCGGACACATGGCTCGTGTCATCCATAACCGCTTGGAGGATGAACGCAAAAACAGAGAACACAGCATTGACCGCAAGCTGCGGAGAAAGATTGAGGAAAAGAAACAGGCTCACGGACTCAAACAATAGCACGGGGAGGTTGCGCATACTTTTTTATACACAACCTCAAAAAACAAGCCTGCGGAGCGAGTTCCGCAGGCTTTGGTTGTCTCTTCAGCAAAGACTCAACCCCCAGTTCTACTGGGGGAAATGAAAAGCTT
>CAVJZG010000020.1:0-37223 GCA_963654285.1 bacterium | reverse complement strand
CTCACTGATTCGTGAATCTCGGCTTTTCTTTATGCTGTTTTTTTACAGCCCCTTTGATTTTGCTATGTCTGTGATTGCAGCATGGTTTCAATTTTTTGATATCAACACAAAATTTCCTCAATAATATCAATTATTCCCATTGCTTGAAGCTCGTTTGCTTTTTGTTGCAACTTCTTGATGTTATTCATATCGCAATGTTCTGTTGTAACGCTCCATTTTTCTACCCATAAAATATTATAAAATTCATTTCTGGCAAATTCAACAGAGCTGTCTTTTGTCCTTGTGGCGCAAATATACAAATCACAATCGTTTTCAATATCGCAAAAAGCCTTTGACAGCGTTTTACCGTCATCGCCACAAGTTACAATGCCGATCTTTTTGTTATGATATTCCACTATGTATATGCTGTCATTACTTAAATCAGCAGGTATCTCACCCTTAATAATATTTGCGCCACGATTTAATTTTAATAAAGCGGCAACTAAGTTTAAGGTGTGGGTTTTCCCTCTTGATTCTTTACCCCAAAGAGCAATTATTTTTGGCTTACATGATTCCATAATTATCCTCTTGATTATTGGTTAATCATTTTTTCAACAGCCTCTTTTGCTTCAGCTAAATCAGCATTATATAGTTCCCTATATGCTTTTATTGCTTGAACTTTATCCGTAGCAGCCAGTCTTTTTATCTCATCTAAATCAATAGTTTTATTTGTTGATACATTATTGACTTTAGGCGTTTTTTTATTTGGTATACACGCTATAATAATTCTTATTAGTGATAAAATCATAGATAATAAACCTATAATCCCCATAAATTCGTTATCAAATACTCCACCCAAAAGAAGCATTATAAATCCAAATCCTACGCCCCAGCCTAAACCTGCTGACATATTACCCTTTTTATTTTTATTTGATTTAACTTTACCTGTCCTTTCAATTTCAGTGCTCATTTGATTCAGTTCACTTAAAATTATCCCATTTAAGTTAATAACTTCAGTGTTATTTGTATTTATTTTTTCTAATGCTTGAGTATCTCTTTGAATGCTTTCTTTAGTTAACAAACTAGTATCAAGTTCATTTTTCATTTTTAAAATATTCAAAAAAGCCAGCAGAAATTCATGCTTTGCATTATAAAATCCTTCCAACTTAAAATTATATATCGAGTCAATAAGTTTAATCAATTCTGTTGCAACAACATTATTAAAGTTTGAAGCGGCTGCCTTGGAATCAATTTTCGCCATCAAGGCATTTCCTGCAATTCCAATCAGAGTAGCATCCTGCTTTTTTCCTGTTCTCGCATATTCTTCTATTGCTTCCTGTTTACTTTTTTCTTGATTCATTTGATAACTTTGAGAATATGTGCCATTAACATAATCCTCATAACAAACATTAATTAATTTATACAATTTTGTAAGCACAGTTGTTGCGAAATCATAAAATTCCTCATTTTCGCCAACAATCCTATATTGTGTTGTTAATGCTTCTCGAGCATAAACAACTGTCTCGTTAATACTTGTTTCATCAATACAGGCTAAAGCATATCCGTAAATAAATAATGCGTCGGGATTATCTTTGTTAATTCTTAATAGTTCATCGCTTATTCTTAACATGCTATCATAATCTTTTATTTCAACACTTCTATTTAATTTATCGTTCAAATATTCAATTTCTGCACTGTTGTCAATCTTTATTGTACTTCCCGAGACATCAACAGTACCATCTATCATCATTTTCTTTGCTTCTTCGACTGAGTATTTACAGCCACAAGATTGACAAACAAATACACCGTCTTGCTTGATAAGGTCTGTACTGCCGCACATTTCACATGTTAATTGTTTCATTTTATATTCTCCTTTATTTTAATAATTTACATTTCTTATTTCTATCATTTACAAGAATAATCAGCTCATTGCCGAGAGTATCGGCGAGGAGTTTGTTATCCTCAATTACTGCATTTGAAAACTCGTTGAATTTAATTGTAATTTGAGATTCAACAGATGAGAGTGCCCCATTTGACATAGGGTCGCTGTAACGAATTGCCTCATAAACCTTTTTGGCTATCGCCTTTGTTTCGTCCGATTTTGATTGATTCAATAGGCTTTCGGCATCGACCGTAAGCGACTTAATAAAAAATGTTTGCGTTTTAATTTTGTTATCAATATTTTCTATTGTATCTGCCGCCGCTTTTGAAGAAATAATTGCAACGGCATAAAAAGCAACTATCAGAATATCAAGAATAATGCCCACCCAATAAGGAATAACCGGCACAACCATTGCAACAGCTCCGACAATGATTGATACCAAAAGTGCTGTATAACTTAGGCTTATAACCGGAATATTGAGAAATCTCTTTTCTTTGCTGTCCTGCTTGAAAAACAGAATACTGCAAATAAGTTGAGCGATAAACATAATCGTTATAAATGCGTAGCCTATCCAAAACGACGGCGTGAATTTATTTACATTAACCGTAATCGGCACGGCGAATGTGATTACATTAAACACTATAAATACAATCGCCCAACAAAGCGAATAAAATTTAATACCCTTTTTCATATTCTTCTCCTCCTACATAATGCTTGAAAGAAGCTGTTGCTTCATATTTGCAAATTCTTCATCGGTAAGCATACCCGACTCTTTCATCATTTGAAGCTTTTGTATTTTTGCCTGGAACTGTGCCATATCGTCTTGTGGCTGTGCCGGTTGTTGCGATTGATTTGCACTGTCAAGAGCATTATTTACGGCATTGCCGACAACTCCGCCGACTGCACCGCCTACTCCTGCCATTGTGCCGAAGCCTACGCCCATATTGGTAAACTGACCGACAGCCTCGTTTTTAGCCACATCCTGTGCAACATCAAAACCACGCTCCTGCTGATAAGTATAGCCCTCCTGCTGACGCTTTGTAGCCATAGCTTGTGATTCAATCACGGTACGCTGTGCCTGTGTTTCGGCGTCAATAACCGCCGTTTGCTGACGGAGTTTAGCCTCTGCAATGTCTGCATACTGCCTGAAATGAAGCAATTTGAATTTTTCGTAAGCCGACTCGCCGTCAGGCTTAACAATGGTAGTTACAAAAAATCTTTCAAGCGAAATGCCATAGTCCTCAAAATCGGGTTTTAACATTTTTAAAAGGGCGGCAGACATATCGTTAATGTGCTCGTCTATTTCAAAAATGCTGATTTTTTGCTCACGGATAACCTGTGCAATGTATGACTTAACCTTTGTCATAAGAAACGCACGGAAGTATCTGACAAGATTATCCTGACCCAAGAAATTTTCTGTGCCTACAAGCTTAACGAGCAATTTTCTTGAATCTTCTGCACGCAAACTCATTTCGCCGCTCGCACCGATAGAAATAGGGAAATTATATGCAGGCTCCATAAACTGAACCTTGCTGTCCGTACCCCATTTGATTGCCATTTGCTCGGTTTTATTGATAAAATATACTTCGCAATGGAACGGTGTTTTGTCGCCCGTAGTCTTATTTATGTACTTTGAAATGAGCGGAATATTCTGCGTTTCAAGCGTATATCTGCCCGGACCGAACAAGTCAAGAGCCTGTCCGTTCATCATAAATATTGCTTCCTGCGACTCATGAACAATGAGTTGAGTTAATGAATTGAAATCCTCAAGCGGGTGCTTCCATATGAACGTGCTGTTGTCACCCTCGTATTTTATTACTTCTGCTATTTTAGACATTGTGTTTTTCCTCCTATACCATTTTCTTTAATATCAATCACAAAATTTCATCAATAACATCAATTATACCCATAGCTTGAAGTTCGTTTGATTTTTGTTGCAATTTTTTGATATTATTCAGTTCACAATGTTCTGTTGTAATGCCCCACTTTTCCACCCATAAAATTTTATAAAAATTTTTTCTTACAAATTTCACAGAACTGTCTTTTGTCCTTGTAGCGCAAATATACAAATCACAATCGTTTTCGATATCATCAAAAGCCTTAGAAAGCGTTTTACCATCATCGCCACAAGTTACAATGCCGATTTTCTTATTATGATATTCTACTATGTATTTACTATCATTACTTAAATTAGCAGGTATTTGACCCTGAATAATATTTGCGCCACGATTTTTTAATAAAACGACAACTAAATTCAATGTATGTGTTTTGCCTCTTGACCCCTTGCCCCAAAGCCCGATTAATTTTGGATTTGCAGTATTCATATTAAACCTCCTTATTTTATTTTTCTAAATTTATCCACATTGCAGGACGAACACCTAAAAAATCGAAATAAGTAGCTCCCGATCTAGTTACTTTGCCATTAAAATTAACATACTCAATTTTATTATTATTAACCACCGGTGAGCGTAACACCCAACAATAAGGATTATAGACGTAACTTAATGATTCACTATTTTTTGCAGGTGTGCATTCCGCTTCACTTGGATTTTTAAAATATTTGTTATATTCATCAACAGATAAAATGAATAATTTGTCGGCAGTATTTTTTTCAGTGCCATTTTCATCTTTATATATAACATTAGTAGTTTGTATCATAGCCTTTGCATCTTCATTAAAAGAGCTACCATAAAAAGAACTATTTAAGTTTTTTCTAACATAGCTGTTTTCCCAATCACTACCGTCATATTCGTAATAACCATCAATATACTGATATTCGCAATATCTAACAATATACTTTGATATAACAAATATTTCGTTATCCTTTTTATCAAGCACCTGCCACTCAATATCCTCGTGTTTATAAATTCCGAACTTTATTACATCACCGACATTTATATTTTTTAAATTACTTATTTGGGTTTTGATTTTAGCATTATCCATTTGTTTTTCGGAATCTTTGTAATTGCCAAGTTCACAAAATAAATCATACGCTTCTTGATATTGACCCGACTCCAACATCTGTATAGCGGAATTATAATTATTTGATTTAATAACATTGGTTATTACAAAAGTCAAAATAATTCCAACTACAATTACAGCAACAATAGATAAGACAATTATGAATTTTCGTTTTCTTCAAATATGCAATTTGTTGTTCTTTAGCAATAGAATTAAGCTGTTTAATTTTTTCTTCGGACAGTATGATTCTGTCGCCAACATCTTTATAACCGGTAATTTTATTATACTCTTCAATAGATTTTTTAACATCAGTAACAGAATCACTATTATATAATTTAATTGCATTAAGATAGATTGATTCTTTTCTTGCTTCTTGTGCATTATCTCTGCACTTAACTGCTAATTCTTTTGAATCTTTGAAATTTTCCAACAATTCAAAACTTTCCGCAAGATTGATAAAATCTTCTTCTGTCTTAGCAGTTGCCATTAAATCCACAGATATTTTATACATTTTTTCATCATCGTTATAGCGAATTACATCCAAATATGAATTTAACTTGTCACGAAGTTTCTCATCCGCATAACGATCCGCTTTTATATAGTTATCACTTTCATCAAATGAGGTTTCCAATTTTGCCAAATCATCTTGCTTGTGAACTTTAAGTTCAGCCATTAATTTTCCAAGATATGCCTCTGCGTTTTCAGGGTCAAGGTCAAGCACTCTTTCGCAATATTCATCAGCGTCTTTCCAATTACCGTCTTCAAGAAAAATGAAAGCTCGCTTTAGAAGCGGTGCAATATCTGTATTATTTGATTCAACAACTACTGTATTACTTGGCTCTTCCTTTGCAGGTGCGATGAGTTTTTTAATACCTCTTACAATATCGTTAATGAAACCGATTTTGCTCATATCCTGCGCTTGAAGGTGTGAAAACTCATCAGGCAAATCATAAGCGTCCATATCACGGAAGCACGGAATAAGAGTTTTTGAACGGTCATTATTCATAAGTTTTAAGTATCTTGACCATTCATTCTTAACCCAAACGGAATTGAAGTTTTCAGGCTTAGTACCGACAACAAGCATAACCTTTGCAGAATTAAGCGCAGAGAAAATATACGGCTCATATTCCTGACCGAGTTTGTTTTCAAGTGTAATTGCGGCATAAAATACCTTTAAGCCCTCTTGCGTAAGCTGATAATAAATATCATTAGCAAGCACGCTGTCAACCGTTCTTTTACCGTTTTCATCTGTTTCTTTATAGCAAATAAAAACATCAAACGGCTTTTCATTATGAACGATTGAAAGAATATCCTTTTGCAGCTTGTCGATTTCTTTAGCCTCTTGCTCATAAATCAACCTTTGGTTAGAATCAGCATTTTCCACAGCCGAAAGATAGTCAACATCGGTCAAAACAGATTCAAGCTGGGTACGGTGGCAGGTCGGCACTCTTTTATATGTATTAGGGTCTTCGACATACTCTATACCGTATTTACAAAGAACAATACCCCAATAAGCCTCTGCTTCATTAGGATTTTTAGCAACGATTTTTTCGTAAATTTCCTGTGCCTTATCAAACTCGCATTTAATACGAAGATTATTAGCACGATTATACAAATTTGTTGTAATTTCATCATCGGTTGCGGAAACTGTTTGCTTTGTTCCGCAGTATTCACATTCGCAAATGGTTTGACCTTTTTCTACCTCAAGGCTTCCGCCGCACATTTTACACTTAAATATTGCCATAATTTTCTCCTCTTAGCTTTACATATTTTAATTTTGCGTATATTTATTAATTAAAGTGTCCTTTCGCCATAAACGTTCCTGATTTAACTTTATATTTTATAAGCACACTATAACAGTTTTATTTTAGTATATATACGCCGTAAAGTCAACTATATTAGTACTCACAATCAACCATTACAATACAATTATTCGGTAAACTATATTTGAAACGGAGGTAGCAAAATGGTTGATTTTGGTAGTAACTTAAAAGAACTGCGATTGAAATATAAAATGACACAAAAAGAACTTGCGGATAAAATCGGTGTTACTAAATCTGTTGTTTCGTATTATGAATTACAGGAGCGCACACCGTCGCCTGAAATTTTAATCAAGCTTTCAAGAATATTTCATGTAACTACCGATTATCTTCTCGGAATAGAGCACAAACACACGATTGATGTTTCAAATTTATCATCGGATGAATTGGCGGTAGTTGAGCAAATGATTAAGATATTGGAAAACAGAAAATAAAGAAACGGCGCAGTTTAAAACTGCGCCGTTTCTTTATGCCGTTCTTGTTTAATATGTATTTATCACTCAACGCCGTTTTGTATTTTTGCGGCGGTGAGTGTGTTTTGCATAAGCATTGAAATCGTCATGGGGCCTACTCCGCCGGGAACGGGAGTTATGAACGAGCATTTGGGGGCAACGCTTTCAAAATCCACATCGCCGCAAAGCTTGCCGTTTTCATCCCTGTTCATGCCGACATCGATAACAACCGCACCGGGCTTAACCATATCGGCGGTTACGAATTTTGCCTTGCCGACCGCTGCCACAAGAATATCCGCGGTTTTGGTTACATCCGCCAGATTTTGCGTTTTGGAATGTGCGATTTCAACCGTTGCATTCTCATGAAGCAGCAGCATTGCCATGGGCTTGCCCACAATATTGCTTCTGCCGATAACAACCGCCTTTTTGCCCATCGGGTCAACGCCTGCGGAATGGATAAGCTCCATAATGCCGGCAGGGGTGCAGGGCAGAAAATTATAATCGCCGATCATAATTGCGCCCACATTAACTGGGTGAAACGCATCCACATCCTTGAGTGGGCTGATGCGTGCGATAACCTCTTTATCATCAAGATGAGCAGGCAGAGGAAGCTGGCAAAGTATGCCGCTGATTTCGGGGCGGGCATTAAGCTCATCCACCAAATCGTTTAATTCTTTCTGAGTTGTGCTTGCTGGCAGAGCGTATTTTTCGCTGTAAAAGCCAACCTCGTCGCAAGCTTTTTCCTTATTTCTTACATAAACAGCCGAAGCGGGATCATCGCCGACAACGATAACGGCAAGGCCGGGAGTGATTCCCTTTGCCTTGAGCTCGGCGGTTTCCTGCTTAACACGCTCGCGAACAGAGCGTGAAACGGCTTTTCCGTCTATAACAACCATAATTTTAACAACCTTTCGACACATATTGTTTAAATATATACGCCTTGCCGCGGCAGGCGAAGCACTGCGCAAAAATTGCGCTTATGTTTGAGCTGCGTTCTTATTTAACAACCCTGAAAAATAAATCATCACCGGGCTTTGAAGCGCAATTTGAATATTTATATGCAGATTTCGTGTCTGTATAAACAGGCACAAGCGGCGCGGGATTGAGTTGATACCTGCGCGGCAAGGTGCCTTTTTTCAGCTTAACAAACATTGCGATAAGCCATATTGTAAACACAACCACAACTGCAGCGGAAAGCACTTGGCTTACGCGAACGGTGGTGCCGGCAAAATAAAGGCTGTCCGTTCTCATGCCCTCTACCACTGCCCTTTCAAGACCGTAGCCGATACCGTAAAGCAAAAATGCCTCGCCCTTGAATTTGCGGCGCTTAATAACAAAGAAATGCAAAATCAAAAACAATGCAATGCACCACACGCTTTCATAAAGGAAGGTGGGCTGAACCGCCGTATTAGGGTCAACGGAAAGCCCTTTTTCGATCAGCGTGCCCTGATTTGCGATTATATTATTCTTAATTTTTTCCGACCACATACGAAACAGTGCAGTGTCGGTGTTCATGCCGAAGGCTTCCTGATTAAAGAAATTACCCCAGCGACCTATTCCCTGCCCGATAAGCAAGCCTAACGCACCCATATCAAGCAAATTGTAAAAATCGATTTTTCCAATTTTGCAGCCTATTGCCGCTCCTATAATTGCGCCGATAATGCCGCCATAAATCGCTATGCCGCCGTTCCAGATTTGAATGATTTCGCTTGGGTGGGCAGAAAAATAATCCCACTCAAAAATCACATAATATGCTCTTGCGCACACTATGCCGAAAATCGTGCCCCAAATAAGAACATCCGTCATTCCGTCCAGGCTCATTTTCCATTTATAGGCAGTTCTGCCGCCGTAAAGCACGGCAAGCGCAAAGCCGAAGGCGATTATAATGCCGTACCAATGCACTTCGTAGCTGCCGATTGTGAAAGCGACCGACGGCACATTGATGCTGATGCCGAGGCCGTCAAAAAAAACCGTTGTTGAATTTCCCATAGCCTGCTCCGTTAATTTTCTTTTGATTTTACAACGGACAATGCGCTGCATTTATCATCAAGCTTTTCGGCAAGCAGCTTTTCGATATCGCTTTTTTTAACATTTTTATAAACATCAAGCGCATCAAAAACGCCGAAGCCGCCGAAGCCGCTTGCAATCATTGAATTTGCAACGTCGTCAATATCGTTGTAAGACATTATTTCCTTGCCGTAAAGGCTTCTGCGCGCCGCCTCAAAGCGTTCGTCGGAAAACCCGTTTTTGCGCAAATTTTCAACCTCTGCCTTAATTGCGCCTGCAACCTCAGCTGCATTGTTGCTTTCGCCGTCAAATATAACGGATTCATACCCGTTGCCGACAAAATACTCCTTTGAAAACGATGAATTTATAAGCCCTTTTTCAAAAAGTCTTGTATAAAGCGGCGAGGTTTCACCGGCTAAGACCTCGAGCAATACATTCATTTCAACAAGCTCTTTAACGGTGCGAAGCGGAGTTTTGCATGCCTCTTTATAGCCGAAAGAAAACACGGGCATGCCCACAGAAAGATAATATTCATCATAAGGCTTAACGATTTCACGCGGTTCCGGCTCAAACGCACGCTCGATTTTAACATCGGCTGATTTTTCAAGCACCTCATCGCAAACGGAAAGCACCGTTTCGGGGTCAACATTGCCCACAACGGCAAGCGCCATGTTATTTAGGTTATAAAAAGTGTCGTAGCAATCGTAAAGAAGCTTGTCCGTAATATGCGAAATTGATTCAACCGTGCCTGCAATATCAATGCGCACGGGGTGATTTTTATATAGACATTTAAGCAGATTAAATGTGCTCATCCAGCCGGGCACATCGTAATACATGGTGATTTCCTGCCCGATAATTCCCTGTTCCTTTTCCACGGTTTCCTTGGTGAAATAGGGGTGGGTAACGAAATCGAGCAAAATGCGCAGGCTGTCCTCAAACCTGTCGGTGCACTGGAAAAGATAGCAGGTTTTGTCAAACGAGGTGTAGGCGTTTGCCGAGGCACCCGTTTCGGCATATCTTGTAAACGCGTCAAGCTCCTCGCTTTCAAAAAGCTTGTGCTCAAGGAAATGTGCAATCCCCTCGGGAACGGTAACAAAATCATCGCTGTCGCTGCGCTTAAATTTAGTGTCTATCGAGCCGTAGCGTGTACCGATAACGGCATAGGCGGAGCTGTAATGTTCCTTAGGCATAACAAAGATTTTAAGACCCGATTTATGATTTATTTCATAATATTTTTCGTGAAGAACTGCCGAATCAACCGTTTTCATCATTCTGCGCCCTCCTGTGAAGAATTTGTGCAAACAAGTTTATAAACAGTGTCAAGCTTAATTTTGTTTGCGCAATCAATGATTTGCTGCTTTGTTACGCCGTCGTTAAGAGCCGCGCTTTCAAGCGGAGAAATATATTCGCCGAACGGTGCCTGAGCCGTATACCACACCTCAAGCGATTCGGGAGCGTCACAAACGGAGCGAAGCGCATCCGAAAGCCCTGTTTTTGATGAATTGAATTCATAATCGAAATTGCCCTTTTTGATTTCCTCAATCTGAGCCAAAATTTCCTTTTCCGCCTTTTCCATATTTGGCTCTTCACAGCCGCTTTGCACCATAATAAAGCTTTTTTGCTTAACAAATCTTGCAGAGCAATAATAGCAAAGGCTCATTTTTTCGCGCACATTGGCAAAAAGCTTTGAATAAGGACCGCCGCCGAAAACATCGCAAAATGCGCGCATTTGCGCCGCTTCCTCGGTATTTTTCGGGCTGCAATCAACACGAAAACCAATAACAAGCTTGCCCTGCTTAATATCAAGTGCTTCCTCGGCACGCTTGATTTCCGGCACATCATAACTGATTTTTGCGTAATCGAGCGGAGTATAATTCCTTTCAATTTTACCGATATATTTCGCGAAATCGGCTTTTGCGGCTTCAACATCGGCATTGCCCACAACCGTGAGCACGACTTTAGCGGATTTAAGAATGTTTTTCCACGCCGCCGTGGCGGATTGCTGAGTTATTGCGGCAATCTGCTGCCTTGTGCCGTATTTGCCGATTGCATACGGCTCACCGGCAAACATAAGTTCCTCTGCCTTTTTAAGCACATAAACACGCTTTTCGTTTTCATCGCTTTCGATTTTTTCGATAAGCACCTGTTTTTCGCGCTCCGTGCGGTCTGCCGGGAAGCAGCCGTTTTCATCAAGCAGCGGATTAAAAGCCATTGAAAGAAGCAATTTTATGCACTGCGCCGTAATTTTTTCGCCGTCAAGCGAAAAGCGGTCGTCAAGACAGGTCATACCGAGTTTAAGCTGCTGAACCTCGCCAACCTTGGCAACGGACGCCTCTATAACCGCACCGTAAAGCGAAGCAAGCTTACGGTTTAAACTTAAAATGGTGGGATACTGCATTGAATTTCTTGAAAGCAGCATCGGAACAACAGCATTTACGGAAGCTGTTTCATCCGTAAGCGGCACAAAAAATGAAATTGAGAGTTCGTTTGTTTTAAATCTGTCGGCAGACACTGCGATAATTTCCGCACCGGAGCCGACGGTTTCAATTTTATAATCCGGCATTTTTACCTCCTGCAATATGCAAAGCCGTTAAGCATTGCACTTACTCAATTAAATATAATAGCACAATATTACAATTATTTCCACATATTATTTATTTAACCTTGTGCGCATTTTAAAAAAGCAAATAAATCAGCGCGAGCAGTAATTTATCGTCTGCCCCTCCCTGCGAAAGCAAAATCATCAATATGGTTAAAATCAGCGATGAATCGTTACCGTCATCTTTTATTTCGGCACCACTGTTGTTATGCGGCGAATTTGTGTCGGGCGTTTTATCAGAATTTTGATTTGAATTTTCGTTTTCCGCACACCTCTCATGCTCTGCCTGCGTCTGCAAATATGAAGACGCCCTTGAATGCATTTCGCGCACGCGACGTTTTGCCTCCTCAATTTCACTGCGCGAAAATTCAGCCGTTTAAAACAACTCCTTTAAATAAGGCAGGGCATCAAAAAGGCGCAGAATTTTTATCGCCGTGTCTGCCTTATTGCGATTTTCGGGCGAGAGGTGCGGCTTAAGTGCCATTATCAAATCGGTATTTTTATCGGAAGCGGAATTCATTTTATCAAATATTTTTTTCGCTTTCATCATCATATTAAAATCATCAGCGTTTATGCCCAGCTGAGCCGTCAAATTTTGCGCAGACTGTGTTTCGTTTTGAGCCGCATTCTGTCGCCGGTTTTGCAAGGCTTTGCCGCTTTGCTGATTTTGACTTTGTTCGCCGTTTCCGCCGAGGATGGACTGCGCCACACTTTTAAGCATATCCATATCGCTCTGCGAAAGCCCGGAAACAATATCGTTTATATTATCCATCACTTATCAAGAAGCTTTTTTAAAAGCTCTTGCGCCTCCTTGCTTTTCATGATTTTCTGCGCCGTATTTTTATCCGAAAGAGCCGCTTTAACCTTTTTCCCCGCATCCGGCGAAAGATTTTGATTCAAAAAATCATCAAGGCTGCCTCCATTTGCCGCCTGCTTTAATTTTTTCATATCAATGCCGGATTTTTTTGAGGCATTATTCATTATTTTTTGCAATTCGTTTTTATCAATATTAAAATCGCTCATTGTATTACCGCCTAAAATAAAGTATAATTATATTTATGAAGTGCCTGGAGGGATTATGAATGAGGATGATTGTTACTTCGGACAGCCACGGAAACAAAAGCGGATTTTTCGATGTGGTTGAAAAGCATATAAACGATGCAGAGCTTTTCGTCAATTTGGGCGACAGTAATTCCCTAATGGATTTGGAGGACGCACGCCTTTATTTCGGATCAAAATTAAAGCTTGCCTGCGTTGCCGGCAACTGCGATTGGAGCAGCGATTTGCCGGTTACATCATTTATAAAATTCGGCGGCAAAAATGTTTTTATGTGCCACGGACACACTTTCAGGGTAAAAACAGGGCTGCGCGATTACCTTGCCGCGGCAACAGCTTGCAAAGCAGATATCGCGCTTTTCGGGCACACACACCGCCCCGTTTGCAAAGAGATAAACGGAATATATTTCTTCAACCCCGGTGCTTTGGCAGACGGCAGCTACGGAATTATTGATATTGAAAACGGCACCGCAGCCTGCAAACATGCAAGAATATAAGACGGCAAAAATCGACGCCCGCGGAATTCCGCGGGCGCCTTTTTATGAAGTTTTAACTAAGGGTCAGCAACCGCAACCGCAATCGTTGCCGCAACCGTTATTAAATCCACCGCAGAGGAGAAGGATTATAATAAGAATAACAATCCAAGAAGAACCACCGCAGCCGTTGTTACAACCGCAACCCATAATCGAACCTCCCTTCGCTTTTCTAAAACATACTATGAAAAACGAAAAGAAGTGTTACAGGAAGCATGCCGACTGTTCACGCGTTTTCACGTGATATTAAATGACCATTCCGCCGGAAACTGGAATATCCTGCCCCGTTATATATTTATTTTCCGCAAGGAAAATCACGGCTTCGGCAACCTCTTCGGGTGTGCCGAGCCTTTCGAGCGGCACCTCTTCGGCAAGCTCGTTTTTATCAAAGTCAGCGTTCATTCGGGTATTTATAATTCCCGGTGAAACGCTGTTTACGGTTATTCCGCTCGGTGCAAGTTCCTTTGCGAGTGCTTTCGTAAAACCGATTACTCCCGCTTTGCTCATTGAATAAAGCGTCTCGCACGAGGCACCGACCTCGCCCCACATTGAGGCTATATTCACAATGGAGCCGCTGTGATTTTTAATCATTCTGAGTGCCGCTTCCTTGGCGCAAAAATAAACTGCGCGTGAATTTACAGCCATAAGATTTTCGTAATCCGCAACCTCGGTGTCGTTTATCATTTTAATAAGACTGATTCCGGCATTGTTAACAAGCACATCCAGCTTAGCAAAGCGATTAAAAATCGCCTTAATATTCTGAACGCTTGCTAAATCGCATTTAATTGCCGTTACACCGGGTAGGTTTTCTCCGGGGGTTTTATTGCAAGTGATATAAACATCATATCCTTTTTCGGCAAAAAGCCTTGCGCAGGCATTGCCTATTCCCGTTGCACCGCCCGTGATAAGAACATTTTTCATAACTTTGCTCCGATAAATTATTAACACATTACGCACGAATATATTAGCACAGATTGTTGTTTTTTTCAACAAAATATGGTATCATAAATTTCACGGCGTTGCCGAATACAAAAACGGATGTGATTACAACGGAAAGAGAATTTTACACCATATCGGTTTATGTGGACAAGGACGAAAATTTGATAGGAATTCCCTGCGGCGAAAGCGAGCAATACGGAATTGCGGATATAGACACCGTACTGGTGCTCAAAGCCCCCTACACCGAGGAACAGGCAGAGCAATTTGTTGAGCAGGTTTTTGATGCCTGCTACACAAAGAAGCACAATGATGCAAGCCCGGTTTCCACCATTGAAAGATACACAAAGAAAAAAGGCTTTGTGGCAGCCACAAGCGAGCTTACGCTTATTTCGCTTGTTAAAACAAAAAACACATATTCGATTATGCCTACGTTTAACGATTATGAAAAAGGTCCGCTTTGCATAGACGATGATGAGCGCACGCTTGCAAATCCTTATAAACCCGGTGAAATGTTTGAGCAGATAAACGATATAATTATGGTTTATTTAAAGGCAAATGCTTTTTATAAAGAAATTGCCATTGCGGAAGAAAACAAAAATAAAAAAAATAAAACCGAAAACTGATTTCAACCGAAAGAAGCATAAAAAAGGCGTGATTAAGCAGTGCGTACTGCTTAATCACGCTTTCTTTATGCAAAGGGTAAGCTCGGCATACTTAAATCAAACTTATCTTTGTCGCATACCCTTTTAATACCATTTTGTTACCCAGCCTTCCGAATCAGTGGCAGGTTCTTTTGCTTTTGATGTTGTCGTGCTCTGCTTTTTTGCATCGGAAGTTGCGGCAGACTCTCTCGTTGTCGCCGAACTGCCGTTGAAATCCACCTCATTATCCGCCGATTTGCCGTTTGCTGACGAAGATGCGTTTTCCGATTTTCCACTTTGCGAATTTGATTTGTCGGCAACATCATTTGAAGCGGCTTTGGTTGTGCCGGATTTTTCGGATGAATTTAATGCCGACGAACTTTTATCTTCAAAAAGTTGCTGCGTTGAGGATGCAACAGCTTTGGTTGAATTTTGCTCCGTGGTTGCGGTTTTATGCGAGCAAGCAACAAAAAGCATTGCCGCCAAAACAACGGCGGCAACGCAAATAATATATTTTTTCATAAAACTCAGATAAAGGAAACGAAATTATCGTCGCCGTCTGCAGTTTGGATTTTTGCATCCGTAAAGCGTTCTATCTGAACCTCGGGTTGAATATACTGTTCTTTCATACAAAAAGCTAACCTTTCCGACTGCTGATTTATAAGCACAAATTTCGCGCAGCCAAGCGAAATCTCATTCGGCTTTACACACCGATTTATATATTGTTATGCGTCGATCATTGCACGAACGGAATCTTTTGTTGCATCATCAACAGCGGAATCCGCAAGCACGGCATTTGCAACATCGTTGAAGCAATAATCAACAACCTCCGAATAAAGAACCGTGCCGTTGTTAAGAACAACATACGAGCGTGAATAAATCTTTGTAGAATAATTTGAACTTTTAATATTTACGAAAACCAGGTTAAAGCTTGTGTAATCGCCGTCTTCGTGATAAAGATAATTTGTGGCAACCTTTTTATAAACGCCGTTTGAGCCTGCATCTTCAACAGTCATATTTTCTGCCGAAGCACCGTCTTTGCTGTAAAGGAAGCCGTATTCTGCAACATCACTTTGAGCGACATTAGTTGTGTAACCGAAGCGAAGACCGGCCTTTTCACCGACTCTGATTGATGCACCTACAGATTCTGTTTTCTGAGGCGCTGAAACAACAAGTTTGATACCGTCAATCGTGCCGGAATATTCTTTAGCCGTGCCCCAACCCCGGTTGTACTTCTTCATTTGATATTTAAATGAAAGGCTGAGATTGTAAGTGCCCACATCAAGATTTGACGTTTCAATCGTGAATGTTGTTGCGATTGATGTGTTAGTTTGAGAACCGCCGTAACCGCTGTTATTATTATAGGTTGCAGAGCCGAAACCGGAAACGGCAGCCGTTATGCCGTCACCTGAAAGGGTAAAAGCACTGTCGGTTGAAATGCAATATTTATTTGAACTGCCGTAATGATATGAACCTGCTTTATATTGCGAAAAATCAACATTTGGATATGTTGTTGAAGTGTACTCTCCGGCATTTAAAACGAACGTGACCGTATCGCCCAATTCAACGGTTCTGGTTTTATTTTCTTTGTCTGCTCCCTCAAGCACATTTGCAATATAGTCATCGCCGTTATAAAGAGTAAAAGAATAATTATCCGTGCTGATACCGGTGCTTTCGGTAAATGTGAGAGTCGTTGCAGCCAAAGCAGAAACCGGAATTGAGCAAACAGCCATAAACGCCGCAAGCATTATTGCGATAATTCGCTTTTTCATAAAAATCACCATAGCCTTTCAGGCAACAAACAGTTTATTAAAAACCACCGGATTGACCTGCGTTGCCTGAACAGGCGTGAACGGTGATTTCAGCCATTTCAAAATTATGCCGCAGGCAAATTTTGAAGGCAATATAATTTTAGTGTGGTTTTTCACACTATTTCCTCAGTAATGCATTATATGCGCCGCACATAATATATGCATTATTTTTATACAATGGTATTATACATTTAATTCAGTATAAAAGTCAATAGCGAACAAAGCTTCCTGTGTTAAGAAAGCATAAAAAAGAGCGTTTCCTAATTAAGGAAACGCTCTGAACTCAAGCTATATTTTAAACAAGCTCAATGATGCACATTTCTGCTGCGTCGCCGCGGCGAGGGCCTGTTTTAATAATGCGGCAATAACCGCCGTTTCTGTCGCTATATTTAGGAGCAATCTCAACAAAAAGCTTTTGAACAACATCTTCCTTAGTTACATAAGCAAGAACCTGTCTTCTTGAAGCAAGAGTGTTTTCCTTGCCGAGAGTAATCATCTTCTCGGTCATAGCGCGAACTTCTTTAGCTCTGGTAACGGTTGTTTCGATTTTACCGTTTTCCAAAAGGTGAGTAACCATTCCTCTGAGCATAGCCTTTCTGTGGTCGGTAGGTCTGCCCAATTTTCTGGTACCTGGCATAGAAATTCCCTCCTTTAGTCGTCTTCATGACTGAGTGAGAAACCAAGAGATGCAAGCTTATTAACAACTTCATCAAGACTCTTGCGGCCAAGGTTTCTAACTTTCATCATATCTTCTTCGGATTTTCCGATTAAATCTTCTACGGTGTTTATACCTGCTCTCTTTAAGCAGTTGAAAGAGCGAACGGAAAGATCAAGCTCTTCAATAGTCATTTCAAGAACCTTTTCTTTGCCATCCTCGTCCTTTTCAACCATAATTTCCTGATTGCCGACCTCTTCGGAGAGATCAACGAAAAGCTTAAGATGGTCGTTAAGGATTTTTGCGGCAAGCGAAGCAGCTTCATCCGCAGGGATTGTTCCGTCTGTTTCAACATCGAGAACAAGCTTATCAAGATCAGTTTGCTGGCCAACACGAGTGTTTTCAACCGTGTAATTAACCTTAAGAACAGGAGTATAAATGGAATCAACGGCAATTGTACCGATGGGAAGATCCATAAGCTGCTTATTGCGGTCGCAGGGAACATAGCCTCTGCCGCTGTCTGCAGTGATTTCCATAACAACTTCTGCACCCTCATCAAGATATGCAATGTGAAGATCCGGATTAAGAATCTCTACATCGGCGCCGTGCTCAATATCACCTGCGGTGATTTCGCCCTCGCCGTTTGCTTTGATATAAAGGGTTTTTTGGCTTTCGTCATGTATTTTAAGAATAACATTTTTAAGATTAAGAACAATCTCCGTTACATCTTCTTTAACATGAGGGATAGTTGAAAATTCGTGCAAAACACCATCAATCTTGACGGAAGTGATAGCATAGCCCGGAAGTGAGGAAAGAAGAACTCTTCTCATTCCGTTGCCGAGAGTTGTGCCGAAGCCTCTTTCGAGGGGCTCAACAACAAATCTGCCCACGCTTCTGCTTCCCTGGGTAGATAAATCTACTATCTCGATATTCGGCTTATCAATTTCAATCATTTAAAAGCCTCCTAAAAAATATTTTGGATACTAAATAACAGAAATGATTAACTATTATTTAGAGTAGAACTCAACGATCAAACGCTCTTCAACAGGGTAATCGATATCGTCGCGATCGGGCACTGCAACAACCTTTGCAGAAAGCTCTGCTGCATTTGATTCAAGCCACTTGGGAGCGGTTGCATAAGCGCCCTCTTCCTTAACGAGCTTAAATCTGCCGTTATCCTTGCTGTTTTCAGCAACTGCGATAACATCGCCAACCTTAACGAGATAAGACGGAATATCAACTCTTTTGCCGTTTACGGTGAAATGGCCGTGAGTAACTGCCTGCCTTGCTTCGCGGCGGGTTTTACAGAAGCCTGTTCTGAAAGCAACATTATCAAGGCGAGATTCGCACATTGTAAGAAGGTTAATACCTGTTTGACCTTCCGCCTTTGCTGCCTTTTCATAATAAGTGTGGAATTGCTTTTCAAGAATACCGTAAATGAACTTAACTTTTTGCTTTTCGTTAAGTTGCATAGCATACTCGCTCTTTTTACGGCGAGCTCTGGTGTAGGAATTTCTGAATGTTTCCTTATTTGTATAGCCCATAACAGCCGGCGAAATGCCGAGTGCTTTGCAGCGCTTTGCGATGGGCTCCATATTCTTTGCCATATATTACACCTCCAATAAAACTATACGCGGCGTCTCTTAGGCGGACGGCAACCGTTGTGCGGGATAGGAGTAACATCTTTAATAAGAGTAACCTGCAGGCCAACCGTTTCCAATGCTCTGATAGCAGATTCACGGCCCGAACCCGGTCCCTTAACATAAACTTCAACAGTTTTTAAACCATGCTCCATAGCTGCTTTTGCTGCAGTTTCAGCAGCGGTTTGTGCAGCAAAGGGAGTGGATTTCTTTGAGCCCTTAAAGCCCATTTCGCCGGCAGAAGCCCAAGAAATTGCATTTCCCTGCATATCAGCAACGGTTACGATAGTGTTGTTGAAGGTTGACTGAATATGAACTGTACCACGCTCGATATTTTTCTTATCACGGCGTTTGCGTGTAGCTGTGGTCTTTTTAGTAGCCATATGTGCTGTTTCCTCCTACAATTATTTCTTCTTGTTTGCTATGGTCTTCTTCGGACCTTTTCTTGTGCGTGCATTGTTCTTGGAAGTTTGACCTCTTACAGGAAGGCCCTTTCTGTGACGAATGCCGCGATAGCAACCGATTTCTATAAGTCTTTTGATATCGAATGCAACGTCTCTGCGAAGATCGCCTTCAACAGTTACATTCTTTTCGATATAATCACGAATTTTGGAAACTTCATCCTCTGACAAATCTCTGCAACGAGTGTCCGGATTGATTCCCGTAGCTTCGATAATTTGAGTAGCGGTTGTTCTGCCGATACCGAAAATATAGGTAAGGCCGATTTCTACTCGCTTATCGTTTGGTAAGTCAACACCTGAAATGCGTGCCATTTTACAGTTTACCTCCGATTATTAGTTCAGGATCAGCCCTGACGCTGTTTATGCTTTGGATTTTCACAGATAACCATTACTTTTCCATTGCGCTTTATAACTTTGCATTTATCGCAAATTTTCTTAACAGAAGGTCTTACTTTCATTTGAATATCCTCCTTAATTATTACTTTGAGCGCCAAATTATGCGACCTTTTGTAAGGTCGTAAGGTGACATCTCGATAGTTACCTTATCACCGGGAAGAATTCTGATATTATTCATTCTGAGTTTCCCGCTGATATGGGCTAAAATAATGTGGTCGTTTTGAAGTGTAACCTTAAAAGTTGTGTTAGGCAATACCTCAACCACGGTACCTTCAACTTCAATCATATCTGACTTAGACATCATTTTACCTCTCTGTATTCATAGGAATAAGATGTTTAATTTAACTGGAATCACATCGCGGCGTAATCGCCTGCAATTGATTTTAGCTTCAGACTTTAGTCATTATAACCGGACCGTTGTTGGTGATGGCGATTGTGTGCTCAAAATGAGCCGCAAGCTTGCCGTCTGCCGTAACCACGGTCCATCCGTCCTCAAGCTGTTTTACCTTATAGGTTCCCTGATTGATCATCGGTTCAATTGCCAATGTCATTCCGGGTAACAGTCTGATACCGCGCCCTTCGTGCCCGAAGTTGGGTACACTTGGATCTTCATGAAGCTTTGTGCCCACGCCGTGACCCACAAAATCGCGAACAACACCGAAACCGCGTTCTTCACAGTATGCTTGCACTGCGTGACCTATATCGCCGATTTTGTTGCCGGGTACAGCCTGCTCAATGCCTTTATAAAGACTTTCGCGGGTTGTATCTATCAGCCGCTTTGCCTCGGGAGAGCAAGTCCCTGCAACAAATGTGGCAGCATTATCGCCGTTATAGCCATTTTTCGCGGCTCCGAGATCAATGCTGACTATATCACCCTCTTGAATGATACGGTGCTTGCTCGGAATGCCGTGAATAACTTCATTGTTTATAGATATACATGCAGTGGCGGGAAATCCGTAAAGACCTAAAAAATTCGGTGTCGCCCCTCTTTTTTTTATAAGGTTGTAAGCGATCGTGTCGATTTCTTTTGTGGAAATACCGGGCTTAACTGCTTCGCCCGCCACCATTAATGCTTCAGCGGAGATTTGGCAAGCTTCCTTCATAAGTTCCAATTCTCTGCTGCTTTTAAGCACTATCATGTTAATCCTCCAATGCTTTAAAGACGAGTGCAGTTGTGTCTGCAACCTCTTCCTGACCCTCAACAATCACAAGCTTGCCGAGCTTCTTATAGAAATCCTTAAGCGGCTCCGTCATCTCATGATATTCTTTAAGCCTTGCCTGAACCGTTTCCGGTGCATCGTCTTTACGCTGAATAAGTTCGCCGCCGCAAGCGTCGCAAACGCCTTCCTCTTTTGGTTTTTTATAAAGCAGATGATAGGAATTTGCGCACTTTGAACATACGCGGCGACCGGACATTCTTGCGGTGATTTTATCGTCTTGCACTTCGATATCAAGCACCTTATCGATATCCACACCCATATCCTCAAGAGCCTGAGCCTGAGGAATGGTGCGCGGAAAACCGTCAAGAATAAATCCGTTTTCGCAATCTTTTTCTTGAAGTCTGTCCTTAATTATGCCGATAACAACATCATCGGGAACGAGCTGACCCGCATCCATAAAGGATTTGGCTTTAAGACCCATTTCCGTGCCTGCTTTAAGAGCGGCACGAATGATATTGCCGGTTGATACTGCGGGAATACCGTACTTTTCAACAATTTTTTCAGCCTGAGTGCCTTTGCCGGCACCCGGAGCGCCGAGAAGTATCAATTTCATATCCACAAAACCTTTCTTAATCAAGGAAGCCTTTATAATGGCGCATCATCATCTGAGATTCAAGCTGGCGAACGGTTTCAAGAGCAACACCGCACATAATGATGATGGAAGTACCGCCGAGTGTTACGGAGAAGCCGCCGTCCGATCCGCTTTCGGTAAGAGGTGGAATAGCCGCATCGCAGATAAGCGACCAAACGATCGGAAGAAGAGCAACTACAGAAAGCATCAAAACGCCGATAAGCGTGAGCCTCATAAGCACCCTCATAATATATTCCGATGTAGGCTTGCCGGGACGGATACCCGGAATTGCGCCGTTGTTTTTACGAAGATTGTTTGCCATTTCAATCGGGTTGTACTGAATAGTACTGTAGAAATAAGCAAAGAAAATTATAAGAATGAAGTACATTCCCGCATACCACCAAGAATCGCTCTGGAAAGCGTTAAAGAACTTTTCCCAGAAAGTGCCTTCGTACTTATCGGATGAAATAAACATCTGAACCGTGCCGGGCAGCGAAAGGATGGATGATGCAAATATGATGGGAAGTACGCCGCTCATATTGATTTTAATCGGCATATGAGTGGACTGACCGCCATACATTTTGCGACCCACAACGCGTTTTGCATACTGAATGGGGAGTCTTCTTTCGGCATTATCCATGAACACAATGTATGCAATCATAAGAAGGAATACAATGAAGATGGCAGGAACAAGGAAGTTGTAAACCATACGACCTGTGTTCAGATACTGGATATACTGCTTAATAATTGTGGGGAATCTTGAAACGATACCTGCGAAAAGTATGATAGAAATACCGTTGCCGATACCGTCGATTGTAATTTGTTCGCCGAGCCACATGATAACGGCCGTGCCTGCGGTAAGAACCATAATAATAACGATTGCCTGGAATACTGCGGCAAAGCCGGTGAAGGCATTACCTGCGGAATCCGTCATAAGATAATCGTTTGCACGAAGGAAGAAGAAATATGCAAGGGATTGAAGAAGACCGAGCACAACCGTAACAATACGGGTGATGGAAGCGATTTTCTTTCTGCCCTCTTCGCCTTCCTTTTGGAGCCTTTCAAGTGCCGGGATGGCAACTGCCAACAGCTGCATGATAATGGACGAGTTAATGTACGGTGTGATAGACATTGCGAATATCGTGCCGTAAGTAAATGCACTACCTGTCATAAGACTGAGATAGGTAAGAATCGTATTTCCCTTGCCGACATCTATTTCATCAACGATGTTGAGAAACGGCACAGGAATCATTGATCCGATTCGGAAGATAAGGATTACGAATGCGGTGAAAAGCATTTTCTTCCTGATTTCCGGAATCTTCCACGCATTAACGATGGTCTTTATCATTTAAAGCACCTCCACCGTGCCACCTGCAGCTTCAATTTTTGCTTTAGCGGATTCACTGATTGCATTTACCTTAACGGTAAGAGCCTTTGTGATTTCTCCGTTTGCGAGAACTTTAACACCGTCGAGTTCCTTGCGAACAAGACCGCAAGCCTTAAGGCTTTCAACATCAACAACGGCATTTGCCTCATATCTTTCCTCGAGAGAGCCAATATTAACTACCGCATATTCTGTGCGGAAGATATTATTGAAGCCTCTTTTGGGAACGCGTCTTTGAAGAGGCATCTGACCGCCTTCAAAGCCGGGACGGCGGCTGTAGCCAGAGCGTGCCTTGGCACCCTTGTGACCCTTACCGGCAGTTTTACCCTGACCGGAACCGGCACCGCGACCGATTCTTTTTACGGCTTTCTTTGAGCCTTCAGCAGGAGAAAGTTCATGTAATTTCATTATCTGCACCTCCCCTTATGCTTCTTCGACCTGAACAAGGTGACCGATCTTTTTGATCTTGCCCTTTGTTTGATCGTTATCGGGCTGAACCGTAACATTGCCTATTTTGCGAAGACCGAGAGAGTGAGCTGTGGCAATCTGATCTTTCTTGCAGCCGATTAAGCTTTTTGTAAGTTTGATTTTAACATCTGCCATGATTGCACCCTCCTTAGCCTAAAATCTTTTTAACGGACTTGCCGCGGATAGCAGCAACTTCTTCAGCAGTGCGAAGCTGAGAAAGACCGTTAATTGTTGCGCGAACAACATTATAAGGATTGTTTGATCTGATAGCCTTTGTGCGGATATCACCGATACCTACGGTTTCAACAACCGCACGAACCGGACCGCCGGCGATAACGCCGGTACCTTTGGGAGCGGGCATAAGCAAAACTTCGCCTGCGCCGAACTTGCCGGTGATTTCATGAGGAATTGTGGTTCCTCTTAAAGCTACCTTAATAACATTTTTCTTAGCGTCTTCTATGCCTTTGCGAATAGCATCCGGAACTTCACCGGATTTGCCAACACCAAAGCCAACAAGACCGTTTCCGTCTCCTACAACAACAAGTGCCGAGAACTTGAAAATACGACCGCCTTTTACGGTTTTGGAAACACGGTTGATGGTTACAACTCTTTCTTCAAGTTCCATTGAAGATACGTCAATCTTTGCCATAAAGTATTTTCCTCCTTCGTTAGAACTTAAGTCCGCCTTCACGAGCGCCGTCTGCAACAGCAGCAACGCGACCGTGATAGATGTAACCGCCGCGGTCAAATACGCATTCTTCAATGCCCTTTGCCTTGGCTCTTTCCGCTAATGTTTTACCAACGGCTTTAGCCGCCTCTACGTTTCCGCCGTAACCTGCGAAATCCTTTTCAACTGTTGAAGCCTGTGCAAGAGTTACACCTGCAACATCGTCTATAAGCTGAACGTAAATATTGCTGAGGGAGCGATATACGTTAAGTCTGGGACAATCAACAGTACCTGAAACCTTGCCGCGAACTCTTGCGTGGCGCTTCTGCCTTGCTTTGTTAGCATCCTGTCTTGAAACCATTGTAATTCACTCCTTCCCTTATTTCTTACCTGCTTTGCCTTCCTTGCGGCGAATATGCTCTTCGGCATATTTGATACCCTTGCCTTTATAAGGCTCCGGAGGTCTTTTTTCGCGAACCTGAGCTGCGAACTGACCAACAGCCTGCTTATCAGCACCGGAAATTACGATCTGGTTAGCAGAGGGGCATTCAATTTTAACACCTTCGGGGGCTGTCATTATTACCTGGTGAGAGAAACCGAGGTTCATAACAAGGTTTGCACCCTGCATTTGAACACGGTAGCCGACACCGTTTACTTCGAGAACCTTTTTGAAGCCGTTTGTTACGCCCTCAACCATATTGTGGATAAGCGCACGGGTAAGACCGTGAAGCGCTCTGTTCTCTTTTTCATCATTGGGTCTTGATACGTTAATCTCGTTGCCTTCAACTTTAACACCGATAACAGGGCATTTATCCATGGTAAGAGTACCATTGGGACCTTTAACGGTTACAGTGTTGCCGTCGAGCGTTACATCAACGCCGGCAGGGATTACGATCGGCTTTAAGCCTATACGAGACATCCTACTGCACCTCCCTTACCAAATAAACGCCAGAACCTCGCCGCCAACATTCTGCTTGCGAGCTTCTCTGTCTGTCATAATGCCTTTGGAAGTTGAAATGATTGCAACTCCGAGGCCCTTCATTACCTTGGGCATATCCTCAACGTTTGAGTAAATACGAAGACCGGGCTTCGACACTCTGCGAAGACCTGTGATTACCTGAGATTTACCCTCACCGTACTTAAGAGTAACGCGGATAACGCCTTGTTTATCATCATCAATAATTTTATAAGCTTTGATATAACCTTCATCAACAAGAATCTGAGCAATTGCTTTTTTCATCTTTGACGCAGGAATATCTACTGTATCGTGCTTAGCCGTGTTAGCATTACGAATTCTCGTAAGCATATCAGCGATAGGGTCTGTAATATGCATTGATATTTCCTCCTTATTATTTTAGCAATTCTCGGTTCTTACCAAGAAGATTTTGTTACGCCGGGAATTTCACCCTTATGTGCGAGCTCTCTGAAACAAATACGACAAACGCCATACTTACGAAGGTATGCATGAGGTCTACCGCAGATTTTACATCTGTTGTAAGCTCTTGTTGAATACTTTGCAGGCTTGGCAGCCTTAACTTTCATAGATGTTTTTGCCACGATAATCCCTCCTTATTCTGCAAAGGGAGCGCCCATAAGCTTAAGGAGCTCTCTGCCTTCTTCATCGGTGTTGGCTGTGGTTACCATAATGATATCCATGCCGCGAACCGCATCAATCTTATCATATTCGATTTCAGGGAATATCAACTGTTCTTTGATACCCATGGCATAGTTGCCGCGACCGTCGAAAGAATTGGGGTTGATACCTCTGAAGTCGCGTACTCTGGGAAGAGCAAGGTTGAAGAATCTGTCAAGGAATTCATACATCTTATCTCCGCGAAGAGTAACTTTAACACCGATAGGCATGCCTTCACGAAGTTTGAAGTTAGCAACAGACTTCTTTGCACGGCATACGATCGGCTTTTGACCGGTGATGATACCGATATCGTTGATGATAGCATCAACTACTTTTGAATTTTCACGGGCTTCGCCGCAACCAACATTGAGAACAATCTTGTCAAGCTTCGGGATTTGCATAACAGAGTCGTATTGAAATTTCTTCATCAATGCAGGAGCAACTTCGCTCTTATAGGCTTCTTTTAATCTTGCAGCCATTGTTATGATCCTCCCTTACTTAAAATTCATTACCGCATTTTGCATTTTTGCAAACGCGCTTACCGTCTTTATGACCTACACGGGTAGCCTGACCGCATTTGGGGCAAACGAGCTGAACCTTTGATGCATAAAGAGCGGATTCAACCTCAACGAGACCGCCCTGATCGCCCATCTTACGGGGCTTAACATGCTTGGTAACTACGTTTACATTTTTAACGATTACCTTACCCTCTTTGGGGCTAACGGCGATAACCTCGCCCTTAACACCCTTTGATTTACCGCTGAGAACCACTACGGTGTCACCGGTTTTAACAAACATTTTACTCATTATCACGCACCTCCATTAAAGTACTTCCGGAGCGAGAGAAAGGATTTTCATATAATCCTTATCACGGAGCTCTCTTGCTACCGGTCCGAAAATACGGGTGCCACGAGGAGTTTTATCCTCTTTGATAATTACGGCAGCATTTTCATCAAAACGAATGTACTGACCGTCGTCACGACGTACACCTTTAGTTGTACGAACGATGACTGCTTTAACAACTTCGCCTTTTTTTACAACGCCGTTCGGCGCAGCCTTCTTAACGGAAGCAACGATAACATCGCCGATGTTAGCATATCTTCTGCCTGAGCCGCCGAGAACACGGATACAAAGAATTTCCTTTGCGCCTGTGTTGTCTGCAACCTTGAGGCGACTTTCCTGTTGTATCACAGCTTTTTCCTCCTTCGTACTGCAAAATAACACTTTGCATCTTGCAGTTATTATTTTATTAAACTAATTTTAAAAGCTTGTAATTCGCAATGATTACTTTGCCTTTTCAATGATTTCAACCACACGCCATCTCTTATCCTTGCTCATCGGGCGGGTTTCCATAATAAGAACCTTATCGCCTACGCCGCAGGAATTTTCTTCGTCGTGTGCTTTATATTTAACCGTGCGGTTAATGATTTTGCCGTAAAGCGGATGACGAACCTTGTCTTTAATAGAAACAACAACGGTTTTGTCCATCTTATCGCTTGATACTACACCAACTCTTGTTTTTCTGAGGTTTCTTTCACTCATTACAAACTACCTCCTATCTTAAGAATTTGAGCTTGCAAGCTCGATTTCGCGCTCAACGGTTTTGATGCGTGCGATATCTTTTCTTACAGCTTTAATTCTCATCGGGTTGTCGAGCTGATTGATAGCCTGCTGAAAATGAAGATTGAAAAGCTCTTCCTTAAGCTCTGCAAGCTTGGCTGCGCGCTGATCTGCGCTTAAAGCTTTGATTTCTGCTGCTTTCATTACTGCTCGCCTCCCTCTTCTTTAACTACGAATTTGCATTTGATAGGAAGTTTGTTGGCTGCAAGACGCATTGCCTCACGAGCCATACCTTCTTCAACGCCGCCGAGTTCAAACATAACTCTGCCCGGCTTAACTACTGCTACCCAGTAATCAACGTTACCTTTACCTTTACCCATACGGGTATCGGCAGGTCTTGCGGTGATCGGCTTATCGGGGAAAATCTTAATCCAAACCTGACCGCCACGCTTTGTGTAACGTGTCATTGCAATACGGGCTGCTTCAATCTGAGCTGCCGTAATCCATGCAGGCTCTGTTGCCTGAAGACCGAACTGACCGTATGTTACTTTATTACCTCTCGTAGCCTCACCGGTCATACGACCTCTGTGCTGCTTACGGTGTTTAACACGCTTTGGTAAGAGCATTATTGATTTCCTCCTTCCTTACGTCTGCTTCTGTTGTCTCTGCCGCCGTTGCGACGAGAATTGCCGGATCTTCTTTGGGGCTTGTTTCTGCTTTCGTGAAGAACCTCGCCCTGATAAATCCAAATCTTAACACCGATGCGACCGTAAGTTGTTGCAGCCTCTGCGGTGCCGTAATCGATATCCGCACGAATTGTTTGAAGCGGAATTGTGCCTTCCTTATATGTTTCGGAACGGGCGATTTCCGCACCGCCTATACGACCGGAAACCTGAACCTTAATACCGCGTGCGCCGAGCTTCATTGTATTTCTGATAGCCATTTTAACCGCACGGCGGAAGGAAACGCGCTTTTCAAGCTGAGTTGCGATGCTCTGAGCAACAAGAGTTGCATTGAGATCGGGCTGCTTGATTTCGATGATATTGATGAAAATTTCATCATTCTTTTTACCGAGCTTCTTAGCGCAAATTGCTTTGAGCTTTTCGATTTCTGCGCCCTGCTTACCGATAACCATACCGGGCTTTGCACAGTGAATGTTAATTCTTACACGCTTAGCGTCGCGCTCGATTTCTACTTTGGGAACACCTGCACTCTTAAGAGATTCAAGAAGGTATTTACGAAGATTGTAGTCTTCAACAAGCGTGTTGCCGAAGTCTGCCTTCTTTGCATACCAGCGGGAGTCCCAGTTTTTAATAACGCCGATTCTTAAACCGGTAGGATTACATTTCTGTCCCATTCAACTTTCCTCCTCGCTTAGTCTTCCGTTTCTTTAACGGTGATTGTGATATGAGATGTTCTCTTATTGATTCTGTATGCTCTGCCCTGAGCTCTGGGGCGAATTCTCTTGAGAGTGGGACCCGCAGTAACATTGCAGTAGCTTACATATAATCTTGAAGTATCCATATTGTTGTTGTTCTCCGCATTAGCCATTGCAGACTTAAGAACCTTTGCAAGAGGCTCGCAAGCTGCCTTAGGTGTGTGCTTGAGAATAGCCATTGCCTTATCGCAAGGCTGATTTCTTATAAGGTCAAGAACGATTTGCACCTTTCTGGGAGAAATACGAACATATGTTGCTTTTGCTGTTGCTTCCATAGTTAATTCTCCTTTCATTACTTCGTGGTCTTTGCGCCTGCGTGACCGCGAAACGTTCTTGTGGGGGCAAATTCGCCGAGCTTGTGTCCAACCATATCCTCGGTAACATAAACCGGAACATGCTTTCTTCCGTCATGAACAGCAAATGTGTGTCCTACGAACTCAGGGAAGATTGTTGAACTTCTGGACCAGGTTTTGATAACCTGCTTGTCGCCCTTTTCGTTAAGAGCAACAACTTTTTTATAAAGGCTTTCTTCTACATAGGGGCCTTTTTTAGTGCTTCTACTCATTTAATCTTCTCCTTTCTGATTATTTACCGTTACGACGTCTTACGATCATCTTATTGGATGCTTTCTTCTTGTTGCGAGTCTTATAGCCGAGAGCAGGCTTGCCCCAAGGAGTAACAGGACCGGGACGACCGATGGGTGACTTGCCTTCACCACCGCCGTGGGGGTGGTCATTCGGGTTCATAACAGAACCGCGAACCGTGGGTCTCCAACCCATATTGCGCTTACGACCTGCTTTACCGATTTTAACGTTTGCATGATCGGTGTTGCCTACAACGCCTACCGTTGCCATGCATTCTGCCGGAACATTGCGAAGCTCGCCGGAGGGGAGTCTGAGAAGTGCATAAGCACCTTCAAGAGCCATAAGCTGTGCACTGTTGCCTGCTGAGCGGGCAAGCTGAGCACCTCTGCCGGGATAAAGCTCAACATTGTGAATAACTGTGCCGACCGGGATATTCTTAAGAGGAAGTGCATTACCTGCAACGATATCTGCGTTCGGACCTGCTTCAACGGTTGCGCCCACTTTAAGACCTTCCGGAGCTATTATATAGTTCTTTACGCCGTCCTCATACTGAATGAGAGCGATATGTGCCGAGCGGTTGGGATCGTATTCGATAGTCTGCACTGTTGCAGGCATATCAAATTTTTGTCTTTTGAAATCAATAACGCGGTATTTTCTTCTGTTGCCGCCGCCGCGATGACGAACGGTGATTCTTCCGTAAGAGTTACGACCTGATTTTTTGCTGATGGGAACAAGCAAGGATCTTTCAGGGGCAACTTTAGAGAGGGAAGAATAATCGGTAACCGACATGTTTCTTCTTGAAGGAGTTGTCGGCTTAAAATTCTTAATAGCCATTATTATTTTTCCTTTCTGAATAACTTTGCGAAGGGATGGCACCCTTCATACTTCATCATCCGAAATATCTCTTTTGCTATACTATATTATATAGTAGCCGTTACATCATATCGTTGAAGAATTCGATTTCTTTTGAATCCTCGGTAAGAGTAACGATTGCCTTTTTCCATGAAGGAGTGTAGCCCTTGTTTGCACCCTGACGGCGTTCACGGCCACGAACATTTATTGTGTTTACCTTAGCAACTTTAGTGCCGGGGAAAACCTCTTCAACGGCTTTGGCGATTTCAATTTTATTAGCGTCTTTAGCAACCTTAAAGGTATATTTCTTCATCATAAGACCGGTCATTGATTCCTCAGTGATAATCGGCTTAACGATAATGTCATAAGCAGTTTTCATTATGCATATACCTCCTCGATTTTCTTAGCTGCATCTTTAAGAACAACGATTTCGTTGCAATTAAGGATGTCATATACGCAAAGAGTGTTTACGGTAACAACCTTAACGCCCTCGATGTTGCGCGCGCTCTTGTAAACAGCCTCGTTGTTCTCGGGAAGAACAAGAAGAACCTTTTTGCCGGTTTTAAGCTTTTCAAGCATTTCGGCAATTGCCTTTGTTTTAATTGCTTCAAGCTCGATCTTGTTTACTACAAGCATTTCAGACTCCGCAACCTTTGTGGAAAGGGCTGATTTCATAGCGAGTCTTTTAACTTTCTTGTTGATATTAACAGTGTATTTTCTTGGCTTGGGACCGAGAGCAATACCGCCGTGTGTCCACTGCGGGCTTCTTGTGGAGCCCTGGCGGGCACGGCCTGTGCCTTTTTGCCTCCAGGGTTTTGCGCCGCCGCCTGAAACCTCAGAACGAGTGAGAGTTGACTGCGTGCCCTGACGCTGTGCAGCAAGATAGCTGACAACTGCAAGATGCATTGCATATCCGTTCGGCTCGATACCGAAAACAGAATCTGCAAGTTCTAATTTTGAAGTCTTGCGACCTTCTTGGTTATAAACCTGAACCTGTGCCATTTTTATCTCTCCTTTCGTTAAGCTTTAACAGCGTCTGCAATTACAACGATTCCGCCCTTGGGACCGGGAATCGCGCCCTTGATTGCAATAAGATTGTTCTCTGCGTCAACCTTAGCAACCGTGAGGTTTTGAACTGTTACTGTTTCATGGCCGTAATGACCGGCCATCTTTCTGCCTTTGAATACTCTTGACGGGCTGGAGCACGCACCGAGTGACCCTTGGTGACGGGCATTAGGACCTGTACCGTGAGTTTCACGGAGTCTTGAGAAATTCCAACGCTTGATTGCGCCGGCAGTTCCGTGACCCTTTGATGTGCCCTTTACATCAACGATTTCGCCTGCTTCAAAAGCGTCAGCCTTAATGATGTCGCCAACACTAAGAGCGGAGCAATCTTCAAGGCGGAACTCCTTAAGAGTTTTCTTGGGAGCCACATCGTTCTTTGCGAAGTGACCCTTCATGGGTTTGTTGAGCTTGTTGACTTTAACATCACCGAAGCCCACCTGAACAGCCTCATAGCCGTCGTTTTCGATTGTTTTCTTTTGGGTAATTACGCACGGACCGGCTTCAACAACCGTAACGGGAATAACTTTACCGTTTTCGTCGAAGATCTGGGTCATGCCGATCTTTTTACCGATAAGACCTTTTTTCATATTTTTCCTCCTTGGTTATTGGTTGGTTTCCCAACTTGACCTCGTCAAGCGCGATTATAATTTGATTTCGATTTCAACGCCTGCCGGGAGCTCAAGACTTGTCAAAGCTTCAACGGTTTTGTTTGAAGGTCTGAGAATGTCAATGAGTCTTTTGTGTGTTCTCTGCTCAAACTGTTCACGGCTGTCCTTGTACTTATGAACAGCGCGAAGGATCGTAACAACTTCTTTTTCGGTGGGAAGCGGAATCGGACCGCTTACCTGAGCACCGGTAGCCTTAGCTGTTTCAACGATCTTTTCGGAAGCCTGATCAACAAGATTGTGATCGTAGCCTTTAAGTCTGATGCGGATCTTAACTTTGCTTGCTGCCATTTACTTTTCCTCCTGAAAAATATTGGTGCGAGTCTTAACCTTTGTTTTCCACCCACCCGTGTGTTTCAAGCCTGCTCTTTAAAAAACCGAATGACGCAGCATCATTCGGGCAGACCTTATGCAGGATGCGAACATACGCAAGCTATTCGCATAAGGAAAATCAAAGATATAATTTCGCCCGGTTTAAAATCGGACATACTCCGCCGAAATTCCCGCTTTGAATCAAGCGCCACCTCCGGCATCATCGCATATCTTGGTTGTGAAAAAAGCACATATTATAAATATTTATAATATACGCCTTTTCACACGCTCGCTTATTATATATTAAAAGCGAGGCTTTGTCAATATATAAATTCAAAAAAACAACGAATTTTTTTCGTTATTTTTCACAAAGTTTTCGCCGATAATTCTGTAGAGTTGCACAGCGATTTATTTTGGTAAAAACAAAATAACGCACCTTTCGGCTACCGAAAAATGCGTTTGAACGGTTTATAAATATTTTACAAACATTAAAAACAAGAAAAAAACGGCAGCGAAGCACCGTAACAATGCAAATAATTCGCCGCCGCGCAAAATCAGGTTGCCAAAAGCCCAACAGCGCGCAAATTTGCGAGCAGAGCGTTAAATTCCTCAACAATATCATCTGCGCCCGTTGCATCCGCAACCGCAGCCGCAGGAGTAATTGTTGCCGCTGCCCCTGTAGCACCCGTGGCTCCTGTAGCGCCTTGTATGCCCTGCGCACCCGTGGCTCCCGTTGCGCCTGTCGCACCCTGTATGCCTTGCGCGCCCGTGGCTCCCGTTGCGCCTGTCGCACCCTGTATACCTTGCGCACCCGTGGCTCCCGTTGCGCCTGTCGCACCTTGAATACCGGCAGGACCCTGCGCGCCAACCGGACCCTGAGGACCGGTTGCACCCGTGGGACCGATCGGACCCGTAGGTCCGCCTGAAGGGCCGGTGGGACCGGTTGGACCTGTCGGTCCAGGAACACCTTGGCAGCAGCAGACTGCTGCAGGCTTGCAGGAGCTTACATTCGTTTCGCAGCTGCAAGCGGAATTTATATTCGTTCCTCTGTAATAAGTCATATATTTTAACCACCCTATCATCATATAAGATACATAAAGTATCTAAATCATTATATTCGAGGCGGTAATAATTCGTTACCGGCTTTTTGCTCAAAATACTTTTTGTTGTGAAGATAAGCCGAGGCCTTAGGGCGATACGTGCCGGCAATTTCATTATATTTTTCTGCCTCCGAATAATCTTTGAGTGCGTCATAACAAACGCAAAGACCGATCGCAGGCAAAAAGCCGTAAGAATCCGTGTTTACAAATGCGCCGTTTTTTGCATTTTCGCCGATTGCCAACGCCGAATGAAACCAAAAAAGCGCCTTTTCATATTGCTTTTGCTCGGAAAACAAATTACCTATATCGCAGCAAACCCCTGCCCTTGCCGGCGCATATGCAAATGCGCCGAGCAGCGAGTAAAGCGCACCGTCGAAATCGCCGAGTGCCTTTTTGCACTCCGCGCACACTCTGCACGCCTCGATATTGTTTTCAGCCCATCCCCTGCCCGATTGCAGGAATTTTTCAAGCACCGAAACCGCCTTTTCATAATGTTTATTATAATAAAGCTCTCTGCCGTAATAAAATTCATCACGCGGCGAAAACGGCTCGCCAAGCGCAAGCTGCTTTTCGTAAATCAGCAGATTTCTGCTTGAATACTCCGTTTTAACCGATTTGTGAGTTACGGCAATATCGCAGTATTCAACAGGCTGCGGGCAGTCAATCGCCTCGTGCACCCTACCCTGCCATTTTAAGCCCTCGCTGTTTTTAATCAGCCTTTCGCGGTAAAACCAAAATGCGGGATTGCCGAGTTCGTCAAACGACGTATTATAGCGCATATAAAAGGCATTAACGCCCTTTTCGGCGTGCTGCTTTAAATCAGTCAGCTTTTCAAGATCGTGCGGCAGCAAAACATCATCGGCATCAAGCCACAAAATATAATCACGCTCGGCTTTGGAAAATGCAAAATTACGCGCCGCCGAAAAATCATCGCACCATTTAAAATCAAAAACCTTATCACTGTATTTACTTGCGATTTGCTTTGTTTTATCCGTGCTGCCGGTATCGACTATTATAATTTCATCCACAACCCTCAAAACGCTGTTCAGGCAGCGCGCAAGCACGCGTTCCTCGTTTTTAACTATCATACACAGGCTTATGCCAATCAAATCAAGCACCCCCATATACGATATGCAAAACGGGCGTTAATGTTAAATGCGGCGTATTTAAATTGCAAAACGGCGTGCCAAAAACACGCCGTTTTATAGGATATTTAAGATATTAAATTATTTACCGCTGCTCGCCGGAAAGCTGCTTCCAATGGATTTTGCAATATTCCTTACCGTCTATCGCAGGATACTTCAAATCATCTGTTTTTGCTTCGTTATAGCAGGTGTATTCGCCCACATAAGCACAGCGTTTTACATCGCCGCCCTCGGTAAGACCGGGAATAAACGCAGCAAGGAAAACAGCTGCCACGGCAACAGTGATAACAACCGTGCCGGCTTTGCCTTTTGTCCATTCAAGGAACTTAACTTTGCCCAAATCGATTTTATCGATTTTCTTAAAGAACTTAACATTTTCTGCCAAACGGATATAAAGCTTTGAAAACAGCCAGCCGCAAACACCTGCAAGCGTGCCTATAATCATGCCGCCGATAACATCCGTGGGATAATGCACCATAAGATAAACACGGCTGCCCATTGTGCAAACGGCAATTACCGGGAACACCCAAGAAAGCTTCTTTTTACCGTCTTTTCCAAACAGAATAGCCATTGAAATTGCAATTTCAAAAACGCCGGTGGTATGACCGCTGGGGAAAGAATAATCGCTTTCACTGAGCGCACCCGCGCCGATATAAGCCTTCCAATAAAAATCAAGATCCTGAAGTGTGTTGTAAGGTCTTATGCGCAAAACCGCAGGCTTTGCGATAACATTCGTTATCAGTGTGCCTATCACAATTGCGCCCACCAAGGCAACGCCATATTTTCTTGTTTTTTTGAACAGCAAAAGCACAATGCCGATAACGGCTACGGGAATTATGAAATTCTCGTCGCCGAACGCCGTAAAGAACTTAGCCACATAGGTTAAGAATGTGCACTGAATTGCCGCAAAAAATTTGAATATGGCTGTGTCAAAACCGTAAAAGGCTTTATCAAGGCTGTCGCCCACGGTCATCAAAATCAAATTCATACAATCGCTCCTTTATAAATAAACTTAAGCAGATTTAATTTACCGCTTATCATAAACATATATTATCAAATATCGTGCTGTTTTTCAAGGTTGGTTTTGCGGATTTGTTACAAGTTATTAACACTCTTTCAATAATTCTATGATAACTTTTATGATAAATTCAAGATAAACAAATGATAAATTCAAGATAAACAAAGAAAGATTAAAACAAACTGCTTTTATTAAATCAACAAACTGTGCAAGGAGATTTATGATAACAGATCCTTATAAAGTGCTTGGGGTGCCGCACGGCGCATCCGAAGAAGAATGCGCCAAAGCATACAAAAAGCTTGCAAAAAAATACCACCCCGACTTAAATCCGGGTGACAAAACCGCCGCTGAAAAAATGGCTCAAATCAACGCCGCGTTTGACCAAATCAAAAACGGCAACACACCGCAAACCGGATATTCCGCGCGCTCAAAGCGCGGTGGATCGGATTCAGCTTCAGATTATTACACTGCCGCGGCAAGATTTATAAACAACCGCCAATTCAGGCAGGCAATAAACCTGCTTAACGTGATTGAAGACAGAACTGCGCATTGGTACTATCTTTCCGCCGTAGCAAACTACGGCGCCGGAAACAGGGACATTGCGCTTTCCCACATTCAGCAGGCTTGCGCAATGGAACCGGAAAATTACACCTATTCAGCCACATACGAACGAATCAGGCGCAACGCCTCGGGTTATGCAAATCCCTTCGGCGGATTTACGGACTTCGGCGGCTTCAGAGGCTTTGACGATTATGACGACGAGCCGAGAACGCACACCGTTTTCACCGCAAACGGCGGCTGCCTTTCAAGAGTGCTTAAAATAGTTTGCATAATCGTGGTAATACGCCTTGTTATTTGGCTTGCGCTTTCGGCGTTTTCGGCGATAAACAGTTCAAGAAGCTACAATCCCGGAAGGCAACCCTCGTCGGGCTACAGCCAAAGCTACGGCAGCGGCTCATATTCGGGGCAAAACGGCTCGCAAAGCTACGGCAACGATTCCCACGGCAGCTATTTCGGTTCTGCCGCAGACGATTCGGAAAACGGATAAAAACGGGCGCACTGATTTTGTACTGAAAAAAAGTGTAAAAAATCACACCGTGATGATTATATCGCCCGAAAGGCTATGGTGATTATTATGAAAAAGTTTTTTAACAATGCGGCAGTAAATCTGCAAAAATTTATGTACGGCAGATACGGTGCCGATTCGCTGTACAGAGCATTACTTTGGATTTTCATTGCAATAACGCTGCTTGCGGCAATACTCGGCAGAACGGTTAATTCGATTTGTTACACCGTGCTTTCGATAATCGGCTGGCTTGTTATTGCCTATGCGTTTTTCAGATTTTTTTCAAAAAACATTGAAAAACGCCGAGCCGAAAATGCAAGATGGCTTAAAATGACAGGCGGCATACGCAAAAAATTCAATCTGCTTCGCAATAAAATCAAATTCAGAAAAACGCATGTTTTCAGAACCTGCCCCGGCTGCAAAACGGTGCTGAGAATGAAAAAGGCTAAGGGAAAACACGAAGTCACCTGCCCGCATTGCGGCACGAAATTCAAATTCACCGTTCGGTTTTAAGCCTGCAAAACCGTGTGATATCGCCTCGGCGGCAATTTGAAATATTGAAATTTCGGCACGAATATGTTAATATGTTAGTGATGAGCAAAACGAAAGAAAAAAGTAAGAAAAAACAGTAAAGCAAGCAACT
>CAVJZG010000019.1:0-44092 GCA_963654285.1 bacterium | reverse complement strand
ATTATCTTTAGATTTATAATAAAGCATGCAGTGGCAAAAACCCTCAAAGTCGGGATTTGCAATTTGCTCCCTAAATTCCTTGCAAATACACTTGTAATCATCCGTTCGTTGCACTCTGCACGGGCAATAGCCGCCTGTGCGCTTTAAGCCCTCTTTAACGGCTTTAACGACTTCCCTATCCGGATTAAGTTTAACCGCCATAAAAATCCCCCTCATCAATTGCGTTTATACGGTTATTATTTCTCATATGCCTGCAAAAATTCCTTTGTGCGTTCGTGCTGAGGATGTTCAAAAACCTGTTCGGGCGTGCCCTGCTCACAAACAACGCCGTCGTCCATAAACATAACCCAATCGGAAACATCATGGGCAAACTTCATTTCATGGGTAACAATAACCATAGTCATATTATCGGCGGCAAGGCTTTTGATAACCTTCAAAATCTCGCCGGTAAGCTCAGGATCGAGCGCGGAAGTGGGTTCGTCAAAGAAAAGCACCCTCGGCGAAAGGCAAAGTGCCCTTGCAATCGAAACACGCTGTTTTTGACCGCCCGAAAGCTCGCAGGGATAAGCGTCTTTTTTTTCGGAAAGACCCACCTTTGCAAGCAAATCTGTTGCTTTTTGTTCGATTTCCGCAATCATTTGCTTTTTATCCGTTTTATAGCGCGGATCTTCCTTTGCAAGCAGCTTCGGCGCAAGCACAAGATTTTCAAACACGCTGTATTGCGGAAAAAGATTGAAATCCTGAAAAACGAGACCGAAATTGAGCCTGTTTTTGCGAATTTGTTTATCGGAGAGCTTGGCTTTGTCGGCGGCGTCAAAAATCACCCTGCCATCTACCGCAAAGGTGCCGCAATCCGCCGTTTCAAGGAAATTCATACAGCGCAGCAAGGTAGTTTTGCCGCTGCCCGAAGAACCGATTATCGAAAGCACCTCGCCTTCCTCAAGCGAAAACGAAATGCCTTTTAAAACATTATTTGAGCCAAAGCTTTTTTTTACATTATTTATTTCAAGAATTGCCATAATTATCAGCCCTTATAATAATCCATTTTCTTTTCAAGCCTGCCGAAAAGAATTGTGAGTATTCCGCAGAAAATAAGATAAAACGCGCCCGTGTAAAACAGCGGCCAAATAAGACCCTCAAGCTTAATATAGGTTTGCGCTGTCCAGATAATTTCATAAACGGCAATTATGCGCGCAAGTGAAGTATCCTTAACAAGAGTGATAATTTCATTGCTCATGGGCGGCACAATGCGCTTTATAACCTGAAACAGAACAACCTTAAAAAATATTTGAGATTTCGTCATTCCCAGCACCTGACCGGCTTCGTACTGACCGCGCGGAATAGCCTCTATGCCGCCTCTGTATATCTCGGAAAAATAGCAAGAATAATTTATTACAAATGCAATCAACACAGCATCGAATCTTTCCATTAAATCCCAATGGAAAATAAGCCCGGGACCGTAATAAACCACAATAAGCTGCAGCATAAGCGGCGTGCCCCTGATAATCCAAACAAACGCTTTTGTGAGCAGCTTCAGCGGCTTAAATTTGCTCATTGAGCCGAAGCTGATTATGAGCCCAAGCGGCAGAGCAAACACAAGAGTGAGTGCGAAAAGCTTTAAGGTCATACCAAAGCCGCCGAGCAAATCCTTCGTTACCGAAAGAAACATGTTCAAATCCATATTTATAAACATAGCATTTACCTTTCAACCCATTTAAACCGCACCGAGATACGGCAAAGAGCAGAGGACCGAAAAGCCCTCTGCCCGCAATGATTATACATAAAAGAATCGGATTATGCAAGAGTGAGATTGTATTTATCGGCAAGCTTTTGAAGAGAGCCGTCTGCCTTCATTTCCTCAATAATCTTATTTACCTCGACTGTAACATCGGAATCCTTTCTGAAGCCGACTCCGTATTCTTCTGAAGTGAGCGAAACACCCTGAGCAAGATCGGCATAGCTTGTGCCTGCACCAGTCATGGCGTTTGCCATAGTGTTGTCTATAACGCAAGCCTGAACGGAACCGCTTTCAACCTCCATAAGTGCATCCGACTGAGCGGAAACGGAGGTGAGATTTGCGCCGTATCCCAAATCCTGAATTGCAGCTTCACCTGCGGAGCCGGATTCTGCCGCAAATGTAACATTTGCAAGATCGCTTGCCTGCTTGTAATTATTAACTGCATCTGCTTTCATAACAACTATTTGCTCGTTTTTAACATAAGGTTCGGTGCAGTTCATTGAAGATTTAACTTCATCGGTGAGGGTCATACCGTTCCAAGCGCAATCGATTTTTTTGGAATTGAGCTCAAGAATTTTATTATCCCAGTCGATAACGATAAATTCGGGAGTTACACCGAGCTTTTCGCAAACCGCCTGTGCAAATTCGGTGTCAAAACCTGTCCAATCACCGTTGGCGTCTTGATAATTCATAGGTTCGTATTCCGTGATGCCGATAACCATTTTGCCCTTTGATTTGATATAAGCGAGATCGCTTTCGGAATCACTGCTGCTTTTACTGCACGCCGCAAACATGCCTGTTACAAAAAGCACGCAAAGAACAACGGCAAGCACCTTTTTAAATGTTTTCATAAATTATCCTCCGTTTGTTGAATTATGATGTGCTCATTTTATCACATTAGCGTGCTAAAGTCAATACCAAAAAACAAAAAAATGCGCAAAGGCTTTTTTGTCCCTGCGCACATTTTGAATTTAATATGTGATTTTATTGCAGTTACACCGAAGCGGCGATTAAAGCCCCGCCGTTTCCCTGATGTAATTTCTTGCCTTAACGGCATATTCAAACGGATTTGCCTTCGCAGGATCCTGCTCTGCCTCAACAACAACCCATCCCTCATAATCATTATCGGCAAGGATATCGAAAATCGGCTTAAAATCAACATCGCCGTCACCCGGAACGGTAAACACGCCTGCACGCACAGCATCAAGGAAAGACATATGCTGCGGCACAACCTTGCTGTTATAAACATCAAGGCGCACATCCTTTAAATGCACATGCTTAACACGGTTTACATATTTTTTAAGCACGGGAACGGGATCTATTCCGGCAAAAGTGAGATGACCGCTGTCAAACAGCAGATAAACAAGTTCGGGATCGGTAAGTTCCATAAGCCTATCTATTTCCTCGGCGGTTTGCACACCCGTGCCCATATGGTGATGTACGGTGAAAAACATGCCTTTTGAGCGGGCATATTCGCCCATTTCGTTAAAGCCTTTTGTTACGGTTTTCCACTGTTCATCGGTGTAGCAGGGCTTTTCTTCAAGAATTGACTTTGTCAAATCGCCCTGAATGGAATTTCCCTGTTCGGAAGCACCGATAACCTTTGCGCCGAGGAAATTCAGCTTATCGCAATGAGCCTTAAACGCCTCAATCGTTTCCTCATAAGGTTTTGAGGTAAGATAAGATGAAAACCATGCGTTGCAAACGCTGAGTCCCCTGATATCGAGATGTTTTTTGAGCACGGCGGGATCCGACGGATATTTGTTACCGATTTCCGTACCTTTAAAACCTACCAGCGCCATTTCACTTACGCACTGTTCAAAGGTGTTTTCGCTGCCGAGATCCGGCATATCGTCATTCGTCCAGCCGATAGGAGCTATTGCAAGCTTAACTTTATCGGGATTAAGCATAAATTTTACCTCTCTGTATTTTTAAACTGTTAATAATCAAATGTTTCTTTAATATGCTTTTGCATATCTGCATATGCCGCGGCAACCGTTTCGCTTTTTGAAACCTCCGCAACGCCCACACGCCACCAGGATTCAAAGCCCGGGGTCATGGTTTTTGGAAGAACTTTAATATCAAACAAAACGGAACGCGTTTGCTTTTTTGCATCTTCAAGCGCAGCGCGCAATTCATCCGAAGTGCGGATTGTGTAACTTTTTGCACCGTAGCCCTCGGCGATTTTGGCAAAATCAACATCTATTTCATCGCCGTCAAGCATACCCGTTTTCGGGTTTCTGGCTCTGAACACGGTGCCGAAAGTATCCGTGCCCTGCGCATTTTGCAGATTTTCGATGCAGCCCCAGCCCATATTGTCAAACAAGCACACATTTATTTTAAGATTTTCCTGAAGTGCGGTATAAAGTTCGGAATGACCCATAAGGAAAGAGCCGTCGCCGCAGAAGGTGTAAACCTCGCTTTCGGGGCTTGCAAGCTTTGCACCGAGTGCGCCGTTAACCTCGTAGCCCATATTGGAATAGCCGTATTCCATATGATAAGTGCCCCTGTTTTTGGGTCTGAACAGCCTTTGCATATCGCCAGGCAAAGAACCTGCCGAGCCGAGGGCAATATCGTTATCCGCCATAAATTCGTTTATTATACCGAGGGCAAGGGTTTGATTTAATCCGCCGTGAAGCTCGGTTGAATAATATTTATCAACAATTGCATCCCATTCTTTTTTAGCCGCGGAAATTTCATTCGTGTAAGCGGATTTATAGCCCTTGCAGTTTACCGTAAGAGCTGAAAGAGTTTCTCTTGCGTCCGCAATAATTGCTTCGGCGTCCATTTTATATGCGTCAAACGGGCAAATATTTATGCCGAGCACCTTTCTGTTTTCGTTAAACAGCCATTTTGAAGATGTCGTAAAATCCGAAAATCTTGTGCCCACGCCGATAATCAAATCTGAATCGCGCCCTATAACATTTGCCGCTTTGCCGCCCGTTACGCCGATACCGCCGAGATTGAGCGGATGGTTCCAAGGCACAATTCCCTTGCCTGCCTGAGTTTCGGCAATGGGGATATTATATTTTTCGGCAAATTCGGTAAGCTGCTTTTCAGCACCGCTGTATCTAACACCGCCGCCGCATACTAAAATCGGCTTTTTTGAAGATTTAATAAGCTCCGTTGCCCTGTCAAGCTGGGAAAATGTTACGGGTCGCCTATCCATATGCCAAACGCGTTTTTGAAGAAAATGCTCGGGATATTCATAAGCCTCGCCCTCAACATCCTGCGGCATTGCAAGGCAAACCGCACCGGTGTCTGCCGGGTCAGTGAGCACGCGCATTGCGTTTAAGCAAGCCGTCATAAGCTGCTCGGGGCGCAAAACTCTGTCAAAATAATGGCAAACACCCTTAAAAGCATCCGTAACCGTCCTGCCAAAATTATCAAAAAATTCCGCCTGCTGAAGCACGGGATCCGGCTGGCGGCAGGCAAAGGTGTCGCCCGGAAGAACAAGAAGCGGTATTCTGTTTGCCGTTGCACAACCGCACGCCGTAACCATATTGGTGGCACCGGGACCGATTGAAGAAACGCAGGGAATTATTGCTTTTCTGTCCATTTGCTTTGCATAAGCAACGGCGGCAAGAGCCATATTTTGCTCATTTTTACCCTGATAAAATTTTAAATTATGACCGCCCTGTTCAAGAGCCTGACCGACGCCGACAACGCAGCCGTGACCGAAAATTCCGAATATGCCGGAAACGAATTTTGTTTCTTCGCCGTCGCACTCAATGTATTGATTATCAAGAAACCTCACGAGTGCTTGGGACATTGTTAATTTTTCTCTTTTCATTATTATGCCTCGATTTCCGAAAGCTTAACCGGTCTGTGCTCGGCAACGGATTTCTTTGCCGCAAGACCTAGGCGAAGTGCCTCAAGACCGTCATAAACCGTAGTTTGGGTGGGCTTATCGTTAAGCACACAATCGATAAACTGAGTCATTTCGTCGGTGAAGGACTGCATATATCTTTCAAGGAAGAAATAGAGCGGTTTATCGGAAACATTGCCGTTTTCATCTATAAACAAAACATTTGTGGGTGTGTCGTTGCCGGCTGTTGCCTGCCCCTTTGAGCCGAAAACCTCAAGGCGTTGGTCATAGCCGTAAGCAGCCTTGCGGCAATTATCGATAACGCCGACTGCACCGTTTTTGAATTTAAGCGTAACAAGTGCGGTATCAACATCGCCCGCCTCGCCGATTGCGGGATCAACCATAACGGTTGCATTTGCATAAACCTCTTCAACCTCGCCGCCGATAAACCGTGCCATATCGAAATCATGCACCGTCATATCAAGGAAAATGCCGCCCGAAACCTTAACATATTCGATTGACGGAGGCTCGGGATCGCGGCTTGTGATTTTAATCGTTTGGAGTTTGCCGATTTTGCCGTTTTCTTCAAGGCACTTGATTTGAGCGAAATTGTGATCGTATCTTCTGTTGAAGCCGATTTGAAGCTTAACGCCGGCTTTATCCACTGCTTCGATAACCTTTTTGATTTTTGCAACGGTGAGATCCACCGGCTTTTCGCAAAAGATATGCTTGCCCGCAACGGCAGCTTCGCATGCGATATCTGCATGTGTGTCCGTTGACGAGCAGATAAGCACCGCGTCTATATCAGGATTTTCAAGAATTTTGTGATAATCCTTGTAATAATTTGGGATACCGAGCTCGTTTGCAACTTTTGCCGCACCGTCCTCGAAAATATCGGAAATGGCAATAATCTCCGCCTGCGGAATATGATAGGTGATTGATTTGGCATGAACCTGCCCTATTCTGCCTGCGCCGATAATTCCCACTTTTAATTTTTTCATAAATTTTTACCCCTTAGAAATAGCTTTAGTTTACCGAAAAAGGCGCAAAACGCATATCGGTATTCATTTAAAATAATATCACAGGAAAAACACCATTTCAAGATGGCGGGCGATAAAAAAAAGAGGCATAAATTTGTAAAACTTTAACAAATAGTTGTTGAAATCGGTATAAGTATTTATTATAATTATAATAGTTTACACTGTTAGATGCGCATAGATGCGCAAAGACGAAAAAGGAGAATATTATGTACACATTAAAAAGTAAGGCACTCGAATGCGAATTCAACACATCCGAAAGCTGCCTTTACACGGCAAGAATAAACAACCTGCTTTCCGGCGCAGCATTTATTCCTGACGGCAGCGGTTGCGAATTTGAAATCAAATTTGCAGACGGCAGCACAATTTCTTCAAAAAATCTGCCTGTAAGCGAATATGCAGAAAAAGACGGTCAGCTCTTTTTCAGATTTAAAGAAGAGCAACACACCACCGCTACCATGCGCTACAGGGTAGGCAAGGACGGCAACACCATAGAAAAGCAGCTTGTGCTTACGCAAAGCGAGCCAAAGGTTATTGACTGCATTTTCCTTGAAAACATAGGCATTATAAATTCCAAATCGTCCTACAGCGTTCCCGGCGGCGAAACGGATATTGACGCATATTATTCGAATTTGGGTCAGCCGTTTTACATTGACAGCCTTTTCTTCGGCTGCGATTTTCCGATAACCAAAAACGGAATTTTCCACGGCAGAGGTCAGATTATCTATTATTTGGGCAAAGCGGTTGAGGGCGAAAAGCTTGTGTGCCCCACCGTTGTTATCGGCGGCGCAGAGGGTCACCTTATGGCAGATCTTCGCAAGGCATTTTTCAAATACATAGAAAACATTTCACTTAAAACACCTTATTATCTTATGTATAACACATGGTATGACAGAATGCTTAATATTGACGCAGACTGCATTACCGAGGATTTCTATAAAATCGAAAAGCAGCTCACCGGTCACGGTATTCCGCCGATTGACGGCTATGTGCTGGATGACGGTTGGCCGAATTACAAGGACAATTTTTGGAGCATAAACAAAAAACGCTTTCCCAATGATTTTCTTGATATCAGCGATCTTTCAAGAAGATTCGGCAGCGAATTCGGGCTTTGGCTCGGACCGCGCGGCGGCTACAATTTCACCGTTAAGCTTGCAAAGCACATTGAGAAAGGCGAAAACGGATACTACAATTCCGAAAGCAACGATATCTGTGTAGGCTCACAAAGATATCTTGAAAAGCTTGAAAAATTCTTCCTTGAAACAATGCGCGAAAACGATATTTCATATTGGAAGCTGGACGGCTTTTGCCTTAAGCCCTGTAAAAATCCGAAACACGATCACATAACGGGCGGCGACCATGAAATGTATTTTTACACCGAGATGTGGACACGCTGGATAAAAATATTTAAAGACATGCGCGAGCTTCGCAGAAAGCAGGGCAAAAATCTTTGGATAAACTTTACATGCTATGTTACCCCCTCCCCTTGGTGGCTGCAATATGTTAATTCGATTTGGCTTCAAAACAGCAGCGACATCGGCTTTGCACAAAACTATCCGGAGGGCGAGCAGGCTCAGGTTGACGCAGAAATCACTTACAGAGACGGCATTTATTATGACTTTGCCGTTAAAAGAGGGCTTCAATTCCCGTTTTCGAACATATATAACCACGAGCCTATTTACGGCAGAGAAGCTCATCTTGATTACACGGACGCAGAATTTGAAAAAGCATTTTTCTGGAACGCATGCCGCGGTGCGGCTCTTAACGAGCTTTACATTTCAAACAGTATGATGAACGAGGAAAAATGGCAAATTCTTACCCGCGTTATAAATTGGCAAAAAACGAATTACCACATTCTCAGAAACGCCATGTTCCTCGGCGGCAATCCCGTTGAAAACAATGTTTATTGCTATGCCTCGTGGACGGATGACGGCGAAGGCGTTATCGCACTGCGCAACCCCACCCACGAAACTGCACCGCTTACCCTTACGCTCAACAAACTTATGGGCTGCCCCGAAAGCCTGAGTAAGGTGCACAGATACAATGTGCTCAACAAAAACGGCGCAGACACTGATGAAAAATACAATTACAACGACAAAATCAACCTTACGCTTGCTCCGTTTGAAATCAAGATTTTCCAATTCGGCAAAACGGACAACAGATATTCTGTGCAAAACGAGCCCAATCCCTTTACGGTTTCATTCGATTACACGGGTGAGAACGGAATCGTTTGCAAAAACGACGATATTGAGATTTCCATTCAAAACGGCTTTATTTGCACATCAATGGGCGGCTTAAATTTAAAATCCGAAAACAGCATTAGCGGCAGCAGCCATAAAATCACCGTTGTGCGCGAAAAAAACGGCATGATTAAAATTTATGTAGACAATGCCCTTGATTGTTCAGGTTATTCACCCAACATGAAATCGCAGCTTTCCTGCGAACTCAGCGGAAACGCCGCCGGCTTTAATGTGATTGAAAAAGCTTTGCCTTATGACGAGCTTATTGAAATAAAGCATCTTATCAAATCAAGAAAGAGGCGCAATTAACCTAATGAAATGCAAAAAATGCGGATTTGACTGCGCGCAGGAGGACGGCGATTGGATCACCTGCCCAAACTGCGGAGCAAAATATTTTAACACCGCCATCAATCCGGAGATGAGTGCCACAAGGCAGATTTCCGAAATCGAGAGGCAGGAAAACATTTGCCCTGCAGAGCTGCAAGCAGCAGCGCCTGAAAGCGACGAAAAAAAGAAAAAATCAAAACTGCGCGAAACAGTTGATTTTATGCTGCCTATTGTTATAGCGGTGATTATTGCTTTGCTGCTTAAATCCTTTGTTTTTGCAAACGCAGTTGTGCCCACCGGCTCAATGATAAGCACCATCAACGAGGGCGACAGAATTATAGCAAGTCGCGTGGCATACATAAAAAACGACCCGCAAAGATATGATATTATTCTTTTTAAATACCCGGATGATGAAAGCCAAATATTTGTTAAAAGAATAATCGGCATGCCGGGCGAAACTGTTACGGTTGAAGACGGCATTGCATATATAACGGATGAGGAAGGCAACACTTTTGAAACAGACCAATCCTTTGTTACAAACGAGGTGCCACAGGGAAATTACGGACCGTATTACATTCCGAAGCAGGGTGAAAAAATCACCGTAAGCGGCACGCAGTGCTATGCCGAAAACGGAACGGTGGTTGGTTCGCTCGACTTCCTTGACCAATATTGTAAGCAGGATGAAAGCGGCAACTACACCGTTTCCGAAAAGTGCTATTTCTGCATGGGCGACAACAGAAACAAATCCCACGATTCAAGATTTTGGAGCAACGCATATGTTGCCGAAAACAAGATTTTGGGCGAAGCAAAATTTAAATACTATCCTGAATTTAAAAAACTTCAATAATAAAGCATAAAAAGCAGTCTGCAATTGGAATTCGTTTCCATTTGCAGATTGTTTTTTTACTGCCCGAAATGCAAAAAAATAACCGAGGCATCGAAACGCCTCGGTTATTGAATTGTATATTACGAATTAAGCCGATTTAAAATCAGTCTTTATTGGGAGCGTAATATTCAACGGTGCGAAGAAGATCGTTATATTTCTTAACGGCATTTTCCGCAGCGATGTTGAAGAGCTTATCTGCCTTATCGGGGAAGCTTCTTCTGAGAGCCGAATAACGGGTTTCGCCGTTAATAAACTCAATATAATCGGATGTGGGAGCTTTTGAATCAAGGCTGAACGGATTCTTGCCCTCATCAACAAGAGCAGGATTAAATCTGAACAAATTCCAGTAGCCTGCCTCTACAGCCTTCTTCTGCTCTGCCTGGTTGAACGGCATCTTGATACCGTGGTTGATACACGGAGCATAGCAGATAACGAGCGACGGACCGTTGTAAGCCTCTGCCTCTTTCATTGCTTTAAGGCACTGATTGTAATCCGCACCCATGGCAACCTGCGCAACATACACATAGCCGTAAGACATAGCAATCTTGGCAAGGTCTTTTTTCTTTGTGATTTTACCGGAAGCTGCAAACTGAGCAACTGCACCTGTGGGAGTTGACTTTGAAGCCTGACCGCCTGTGTTGGAGTAAACCTCGGTGTCGAACACAAGAACATTAAGATCCTGGTTTTGAGCAAGCACATGATCAAGCCCGCCAAAGCCGATATCATAAGCCCAACCGTCGCCACCGAAAATCCACTGACTTTTCTTGGCGGCATAATCTTTATCTTTAAGGAAGTCCTCGGCGGCAGCTTTAGCTTCGCCCTCAAATTCCGTGTTTTCGATAGCGGAAATAAGAGCCTTTGCCGGAGCGTCGTTGCCGCGAGTTGAATGGAATGTATCAAGATATTCCTGAACTTCCTTGCCTACGCTTGTTTCTTTAAGAGCAAGAGCGTCTTCTGCAAGTCTTGAGCGGATTTGAGCCTGAGCAAGGAACATGCCGAGACCGAATTCTGCATTATCCTCAAACAGAGAGTTTGACCAAGCAGGACCGTTGCCGTGCTTATCAACCGTGTAAGGCGTTGAGGGAGCAGAACCGCCCCAAATTGAAGAGCAGCCTGTTGCATTGGCAATATACATTTTATCGCCGAAGAGCTGGGTTGCAAGCTTTGCATAGGGAGTTTCACCGCAGCCTGCGCATGCGCCGGAAAACTCGAGATAAGGCTTGAGATATTGGGCAGAAACAACTGTTTTATCCGAAGCAACTTCAGCCTTGGGGTCAACATCGCAAAGCGCATCGAATACCGGCTGATTTTCAAGCTGAGAAGCAATAGGCTTCATTGTGAGTGATTTTGTGGGGCAAACATTTGCGCAAGAAGCACAGCCTGTGCAGTCAAGCGCGGAAATGATGAGCGCATACTTAAGCCCGCTGTTTTTCGGAACTTTAAGGTCAACGGCTTTCGTGTTTGCCGGAGCAGCCGCAAGTTCATCCTCTGTGAGAGCAACGGGACGGATTACAGCATGGGGACAAACCATGGCACATCTGTTACACTGAGCGCACTTTGCAGGATCCCATTCGGGAACATCAACCGCAATGCCGCGCTTTTCAAATGCAGCAGAGCCTGCCGGGAACACGCCGCTTGCCATATCAACAAAAGTGGAAACCGGAATTGAATCGCCTTTTTGATGGTCAACAGGGCTGAGAATTTCCTTAACGAATTTTTTCATTTCGGGACGATCTGTTTTGATTTCTTTTTCAACAACCTCGTCCTCTGCTGTTTTCCAGCTTTCGGGAACCTCAACTTTAATAAGTTCCTTAGAGCCTCTGTCTATGCCCTGATGGTTTGCTGCAACAACGGCGTCGCCCTTTTTGGAGAACTTAGCCGTGGCTTTTGCTTTCATAAGCTCGATAGCTTTCTCAACGGGAAGAATTCCGGAAATAGTGAAGAAAGCGGATTGAAGAATTGTGGAAGCTCTGCCGCGGAGACCTACTTCCTCTGCAATTTTAATACCGTTGATTATATAGAAATTGATATTATTGTTTGCAATATATCTCTTCATTGAAGCGGGAAGCTCTTTATCAAGCTCCTCGGGGCTCCAAATACAGTTAAGAAGGAATGTGCCGCCCGGAACAAGATCCTGAACCATATCATATTTTGTTACATATGAGGGGCAGTGGCAGGCAACGAAATTAGCCTTATTGATAAGATAAGTGGAAGTGATCGGGTTTACACCGAAACGAAGGTGAGAAACCGTGATACCGCCGGACTTCTTTGAATCATAGAAGAAATAGCCCTGAGCGTACATATCCGTGTTATCGCCGATAATCTTGATGGAGTCCTTGTTTGCGCCGACTGTACCGTCGGAGCCGAGACCCCAGAATTTACAGCTTGTGGTGCCTTCGGGAGTTGTGTCCACATGCTCGCCTGCCGGCAGAGAAAGATATGTAACATCATCCGTGATACCGATTGTGAAAGTCTTTTTTGGCTCTGCTGCTTTCATATTATCATAGACGGCAAGAATATGAGCGGGAACCGTGTCCTTAGAGCCGAGACCGTAACGGCCGTTGTAAATCGGTGTGGTTTCAAACTGAGAACCCTTGAATGCCGCAACAACATCAAGATAAAGAGGCTCGCCGATTGAGCCGGGTTCCTTGGTTCTGTCGATAACGGAAATCTTTTTAACGGTTGAGGGAATAACATCAATAAGATATTTCGGTGAGAAAGGTCTGTAAAGATGAACCTTAACAAGACCGACCTTTTCGCCCTTTGCATTAAGATAATCGACCGTTTCCGCGATAGTGTCGCAAACAGAGCCCATAGCGATGATGATATGCTCTGCGTCGGGTGCGCCGTAGTAATTAAAGGGCTTGTAATCGGTGCCGATTTTTTCGTTTACCTTATTCATATACATAACGGTGGTTTCGACTGCATCGTTATAATATTTATTGCAAGCCTCTCTGTGCTGGAAGAAGATATCTGAGTTTTCGGCCGAGCCGCGAAGCGTGGGGTGCTCAGGATTGAGAGCACGCTCACGGAAGCGCTTAACATCGTCCATATCAACCATATCTTTAAGATCTTTATAATCCCAAACTTCAATCTTTTGGATTTCGTGAGAAGTGCGGAAACCGTCAAAGAAATGAAGAAAAGGAACGGAAGATTTAAGAGTTGAAAGGTGAGCAACCGCACCGAGATCCATAACCTCCTGCGGGTTGTTTGAGCAAAGCATTGCATAACCCGTTTGGCGGCATGCATAAATATCGGAATGATCGCCGAATATATTTAATGCATGGGTGGAAACACAGCGAGCCGATACATGGATAACAGATGAAAGAAGTTCACCTGCAATCTTATACATATTCGGAATCATAAGAAGAAGACCCTGAGACGCCGTGTAAGTGGTGGTGAGAGCACCGGCGGAAAGCGAGCCGTGAACCGCACCTGCGGCGCCACCCTCGGATTCCATTTCCTGAACCCTTACATTTTGACCGAAAATGTTTTTTGCGTTTTGGGATGAAAGAACATCCGTAACCTCCGCCATAACGGACGAAGGGGTGATGGGGTAAATGGCGGCTACTTCAGTGAACGCATAGGAAACATGAGCAGCGGCATTATTACCGTCCATCGTTTTCTTTTTTCTTTGTACCATGTGAATAAATTACCTCCTGAGAACTGCAAAGTTCATAATTTACACTTAACAAGCGGTAAAGAATTGTTCAGGCACGGCAATGAAAGCAAGCCGTTTAAATGCAAAATTTGCACTTAAACAGACACATTGCTATGCAAGGCGCCTGAAATTCTCTCCCTCAATCAAAAATGGGCGCAATTAGCCCTTTATGATATGCCAATATTTTAACACATAATATTTTATAATTCAACAAACAAATTTATAATTATGGAATATTTTAGAATTTGTTGCTTTTTGCAAACTGCGCACAGATTTAAACTCATTGCAAACGGCGCAGCTTGGTTATTTTATTCAATCCGTATGCAAAAAGCTCTTTCGGCAAATTACCGAAAGAGCTTTTAAATCAGTCAATTTCTATATACCCTTCCTCGGAGTGATTGAGAGGAAGCGAAATTTTTATATCTGTGTCGTTTATTCCGGAAACACGCGAAGCGGATTTGCCGTATTTTTGCAGGCTTACCTCTACGGTTACGGAGCCTTTATACTCGTTTTCCGTGTCAAACGAAAAAACGCTGCCGTCCGTTTTAACGGGATAGCCGTTATCGTCCCTGCTACCGCCGGAAAGATCGAGCTGTTCGCCGTTTACAGAAACAAAAAGCACATCGTCATTTGAGCCGTCATTCGGCATGGTGATTTCGATATGCAACTTTCTGCTTACCGGCACAGCCTTTGTGGTAGTTTCTTTTTTGTCATCCGAATTTGAATCGGAATTATAACCGGACGATGAATTCTCCGAATCGCCCGAACTGCCGGAATTTGAAGAATTGCCGGAGGAGGAATTGCCGCTTTCGGTTGTGGCAGGAGTAAGCTCGCCGTTTATGATTCCGTGCTTTACGGAATCGTCCTGCGAATCTGCCGCCGTTGTTGAAACGGGCTTTTCGGTGTATTTTTCCTTGCCGCCCGAGCTTACACCCACAATTATTCCCACAACAATTGCAATAATCGTCGCTGCTGCAACGATGCCGATTATAAACTTTTTATCGGGCTTTTTCTTTTCGTTGCTTTTAAATTTTTCCGAATTATCCTCGGGAACAATGTTTTTTTCATCTGCCATAAATTTCACCCCATTATATTTTAAACAAATATATTTTATATCAAACAAAGACGTTAAAAGAAGCGTCACTCGGCATGCGCCAATCGCCGCGCGGAGAAAGCGAAACCGAACCGACCTTCGGCGAATCGGGGATGCAGCTGCGCTTAAACTGGCTTATAAAAAACCTGCGCATAAACACGCCTGACCATTTTTCAATAACTGCAGGCGAATATTTATCCCCAAACGCCTTTTGCGCCAGCATTATGAGTTTTTCTTTTGAAAAGCCGAAACGCACAAAATTATAAAGGAAAAAATCGTGAAGCTCATAAGGTCCTATATTTTCCTCTGTTTTTTGGGCGATGTTTCCGTTTTCATCGGGTGGAAGCAATTCAGGAGAAACAGGAGTGTCCAATATATCATAAAGCACCGCAGCCGTTTCCCCGTCGCTTACCGAAGCAACATATTCCACAAGATAGCGCACAAGCGTTTTCGGCACGGAAGCATTAACGCCGTACATGCTCATATGATCGCCGTTATAAGTGCACCAACCCATTGCAAGCTCACTCAAATCGCCCGTGCCCACAAGCAACTTATTATGCTTGTTTGCCATATCAAAAAGGATTTGCGTGCGTTCCCTTGCCTGTGTGTTTTCATATGTTATATCATGAACGGCAGAATTATGCTCTATATCGCACATGTGCTGTTCGCACGCCGCCTTGATATCAATTTCCTTAATTTGCACGCCGAGTCTGCGCATAAGCTCAAGAGCATTATTATATGTTCTGCCCGTTGTGCCGAAGCCCGGCATTGTGACGCCGATTATATCCGCATTGCTTTTGCCGAGCCTTTTCATTGCCTCGGCAGCAACAAGCAGGGCAAGCGTTGAATCAAGACCGCCGGAAATACCGACTGTTGCGCCCGCGGAGCCGACATGCGAAATCCTTTTTGCAAGACCACAGGACTGAATGGCAAAAATTTCGCGGCACCTTTCGCGGCGCATTTCATCATCCGCAGGCACAAACGGATGCGGATCCACAAAGCGATGCTTCAAATCATTTTCATCGTTTTGCACGGGGACGCTCACAATTTGCACTGCGCCGATTTTGTTTGAAAACGACATATTGTTTCGGCGAAGTGCGGAAAGCTTTTCAATATCCAAATCGGCATAAATTATTTGATTTTCAAAATCAAATCTGTTTCCCTCGGCGGCAACCGAGCCGTTTTCGGCAATCAGCGTTGCGCCGCTGAAAACAAGATCGGTAGTGCTTTCGCAAGGACCTGCGCCGGCATAAACATAGCTGCACACACAACGCGCCGATTGATTTTCGACAAGGCTTTTTCTATATTGCGCCTTGGAAACATATTCGTCGCTTGCCGAAGGATTTGCGATTATGTTCGCGCCGCTTTCCGCAAGCGCGGAACTCGGCGGAGCAGGCACCCATAAATCCTCGCACAGTTCAACGCCGAGCATTGCGCCGCCGCCCAAATCAAAAATCTGCTCTCCGATTTTAACATCAAAGCCGCAAATATTTATATTCTGCGGAAAATCAAAATCAAGGCCCGAGGCAAACCAACGTTTTTCGTAAAATTCGTTATAATTTGCAATATGTTTTTTCGGCACTGCGCCGATTATTTTGCCGCCGTGCACAAGCACCGCGCAGTTATAAAGACTACCGAGAAACGGCACGGGCATTCCCACAATAACTGCAATGTTTTTCCCTTCGGTGGCTGCCGTGATTTGAGCAAGAACATCATTTGCGGCATTTTGCAACGCAGCCGTGAAAAACAAATCAGCGCAGGTGTAGCCCGTAACAGAAAGCTCCGGAGTGACAAGAAGCCTTGCGTTCTCTTTTTCAGCCGCCTCAATTGCGTTTATTATAGAATTTTTGTTATATTGCGGATCGGCAACTTTTAAACTGAGCGAGGCTGCCGCCGCCCTGAAAAATCCGTAATTCATATTTCACCTAAATCAAAGTAATTTTAAACTTAAACGAAACCTCTTCGCCCGGCTCAAGCACGGTTATGCCGCGTTTTTTCTCAAATTCTTCGTTTTCATCCGTGCAGGTTGAAATTCCCGTCCACGGCTCAAGAGCAACAAAATCACCGCCGTTTGCGGAAGACCATATCAAAAGGTTTTCAAAGTCCTGATAATCAAGGCGCACTCCCCTGCCGCCGGCAGAAAGCGTGGCGGATTTTGCTTTAATTCCGTCAAACACCATGGCATCATCTACAAAAAGAGAGTGATTCATTTTTATTTCATCGCTGTTTGAAACAACATCATATCGCTTTGAAATATCGATTATGCCGCTATGAATATCGGGGCGCAGACAGGGATGATTAAGCACCTTATCGAACTTAACCGAATAATCCTCGAAGCTTTCGCCGCTCTCAAGCGGGCAATTAAACGCAGGATGACCGCCGATTGCAAACGGAAGCTTATCCGTGCCCGTGTTTCTAACGGTATATTCTGTGGTAATGCTGTTTTTCAGCACCGTATATTTAATTTGAAGCGAATAATCAAAAGGAAATTCCTTTTTTGTTTCGGAGCTTGAATTTTGAACAAACGAAACAAAATTCGGACCCTTCTCCTTAATTTCAAACGGATTTATTCTGGCAACTCCGTGCCTTTTCATATTGCACGGTTTGCCGAAAGCGCTTGCTTTACCGTCCTTAAGCACACCCACGATCGGGAAGCACACGGGTGCCTGACCGCCCCAATGCTCTTTATCGCCCTGCCAAAGATATTCAACGCCGTCCTTAACAAGAGAATGAAGCATTGCGCCTTCCTGCAAGCAAAGCACGGTAACATTGCCGCTTGATATTTTAACAGCCATAAGCTCACCTTTTCTTAAAAATTTTGTGTATTATTTAGACACAAACCTATTTAGTTCAATTATATATCATTATAAAATTCATTGCAATATTGAAAATGTAAACATAATGCGTTACAATATTAAAAAAATTTGAGGAGAACACACAGATGGATATTGATTCTTACATATACGAAGCTATTTTTGAGGAAAAGCCGAAATTCAGAGTGCTTTATGAGCTTTTTTGGGAGCAATTTAAAGAGGACGGCTTTGTGATTACCGACGAAGCGGGTCACGAAACGGACGCGGTTTTTAAAGCAGTGGCTTTGCAAAACATTGTGGGCGAATTTAATTACCGTTTATACGACGCTGTTAACGAAACAGGACTTGAGGATGTTATTGAGCACATGCAAAACATTGGCCTTGACGAAAGCGACATTATCGAATATTGCGAAAGCGAGCCGGAAATTGAAATTGACAACGGCGATTTTGAGGCAACGGTTAAAAATGCGCTTGATTATGTAACCGAGCTTGCGGCAAACAAATTGCTGGAGGCTTATTCCGCCGATGATATCTTTGACTACATTTTCACTGCCACATACGATTTTGAGCAGGATTTCACATTTGATTTTGAAGATGCCGATGAATTTCTTGCCTTTGTGGATTCAAACACCGAAAGGCTTGATTCCTACAAAGAGGAATATCCATCCGTTATGAATTGGATTGAATGCGGAATGATTTGCTGATTTTACGCACAAGCACAAACCCCAAGGCTTTTAGGGCTTTGGGGTTGTTTTTTCTTGATTGTTTTAAATTTTTGAGCATTTATTTTGCCGCCATAATCAGGCGATTGAATTTGGGTATTTTATAGAAGAAAAACGAAACCGCCGCACTGATAATAAAAGTGGCGATGAAAAAGACAACTGTTTTGAGCGGGTCGTAAACAAACATCTTATCCGCGGCGTTGCCGAGATAGAATATAACAACCTTATGCACAAAAAATGTGCCGAAGCTTGAAACGGATATTGCCGTTGCGAGCGGCGCAAGCTTTTTTGCCGATTTCACAGCGCAATCCATTCTTGAAAAAAGCTCAAAAATCGAGCATGAAGCAAGCAGCACGCCCGGGAAATCATACCACAATCTGATTGAATTGCCGATTCTGATTGAATAGGTTAAAAACCAAACGCCGAGTGCCGTGCCTGCCGCAATAAAAAGCCACAGAACCGCGGCATGAACTTTTTTAAACGCACCGCGCTTGCAAAGCGCACCGAAAAAAAGATACATTCCGTAAGTGCCGCCTAAAAAGCTTATATCTATAACTCCCGATATTTGAAAGCTCCATCCGAAAACCGATTTAAGCTGAGAGTAAAGCCCGAAAATAAAAACAATAACAAACAGAAAGGTAAGCGGCACGGAAAGTGCCTTGGTTTCGATGTTTTTGATTGCGTTTGCAACAAAAGGCAAAGCGATATAAACACCGATAATCATGGGCATATACCACATATTGCCCATTTGATTTGTTTTAAAGAAAAGCAAATCGCGAATAAGCATATCAAAATCGAATTTTCCGTTTCCGATAAAAATTATAACATCGTAAATCACATTCCAAATTTCCGTTGTTATAACAAGCGGCAGTAAATTGTGCTTATAAAACTTAAAAATTTTATCGGCGGAGGAATAATCGCGGTCGAGCAGAAGATAGCCGGAAATAGCCAAGAACACCGGCACGCCGAGCCTGCCTATTGCAAATGCCGCATTGCGAAAAAAAAGCGAGCCGGCAGCCATTTGAGCGGTTTGCTGCATATCATAGGCATTATATATTCTTTCAACGCTGTGAATAAACACCACACAGATAATCGCAAAGCACCTGGCATAATCAAGCCACAGTATTCTTTTTCTTTCAGCGTTTTTTTCCATGGCAGCCTCCGAAATAACTTTTTTGTGAACATTATACATTATTATAAATAATTTTTCAATGCCGATAAAAAAACCGATGCAGTAAAATTAAATCTCTGCATCGGCATATTTTTAATTTAAATAAGATTATTCGGCATCAAAATTCAAAATTGTGGAAAGCACAGTTTTGTAGCCGGTTTCGATAGCTTCGGGAACGAGGCGATCATAATTATCTCTGCGGTTATGATAATAATCTGCAGGTGCCGGATCCATTGCGGCAAGGCAAGTGGCTTTGATGCCTGCCTGCGAAAACGCAGCTGCATCCGACGAACCAAAGAACACGCTTGCGAATTTTGCGGAATCATAGCCGGATTCCTTTGAGGAATCAAGCACAAGCTGAGAAAATTCTTTATCGTTTTTAACCGTGCCTGACATATCTTTTGAATAAACATTCAGGTAATCAAGATCGGTTAAAGTGTCCACGCAAAGCACGGCGGTTTTAACATCGCCGGAGGTATATTCGTCGCAGTGCGCCTTTGCAAAAGCCTTTGCACCCCTGAGACCTGCTTCTTCGCCGTCCGTAATCATGGCAACAACTTCGGTGTTTTCAAATTCAACGCCTGCCATATCAAGCATGCGAAGCGCGCAAACGGCGGCGTATGTGCCTGTTAAATTATCGTTTGCACCCGGAGAAATTCTGCGGAAATCAACGAAACAAAGCAGCGAAATCATAAACAGTGCCGTGAGCACATGGAAATAATAAGAATAATTAACCATAAATTCACCGAACGCGCCCATATTTACATTATCGGCAATAACGGCGATAACGGCAACGATAACGGAAATAACTGCGCAAACGATTGTGCCGCCCATAAGGGGACCCATGCCATGGCTCTTAAAATAAAGGATATGGCGCCATTCATAAGCCGCGTCAATATGACCGCTGATAACGATTCTTTTTTTAACCTCGCCTTTGGGCTTTCTTGTGGCAACAAGATTGTGACCGGTTACTTTTTTATACATACCGTCCATAAACTGCTTATACATAAGAAATTCCATAACGGTGATGAAAAGGCTGATTGCAACGCAAACACCGACGATGCACTGCGCAATCATAAATGAAATAACATTTGTAAACACAAGCGCGAGGCAGATTACAACCGCCGCAATTATGACAACGGAAACAAGCTTTGTGAAATGCAAAAATGCTTTCGGGGCCATTTTGTATTCCTCGAAATGAGTTTCGTCACAAAACTGATCAAGTTCTTTTTTCAAGTGCTTTTCGGCATCGTAGCAGGCGTTGTTTCCCGATTCGCGGGGACCGTACTTTTTGATGACATTTGTGATTTCCTTAACTGTGTAATCAACATTTTCTTTGATTACGGCACCGGGAAATTCATTGATTTTCATTTTTATTTCTCCTTTAGCATGTTATTTTTGCGAAATTCAAAATCAGGATCGCCGAAAGTGAATTTTCGCTTTATATGAGAGCGTTTAAACAAATTTTTCGGCATACAGATTGAATCTGCCGCAAAATTTATACCGAGTTGCTTATACGCTCTTTTATAACCTTCATATCTTGCAAGAAAATCGTCGAAGTTGCAAATTTTCTCGGGAGTCCACGCAACCTCTGCAAGTGCTTCCATTCTGGGGTGCAATTGAAGCTGTATTTTATCGACGGACGATATCCATTCCGTCCACAGCTCGCCCTCAACACCGAGCACCTTGTTTTTATCGTTAATGCCGTATTGAGCAGGCTTAAAATCATATGTATTTTTAAGCGGATATTGCGCATAAGGCATATCAAAATAAAAAGACTTGTGATTGCTCATAATGATTTTGCCGCCGATTTCGGTGAAATGACGCGTGTGTTTATCCTGCCCGGGAAGCCATTGCTGCACAACCATATCCGTATTGAGCCTTTCGGTGCCCTGCCTGAGCACATCATTCCATGCAATCATATGCTTACCCTTTGATTTAAGATATTCACAAAGTTCGTTTGTAAGCTTTTTTTGAAGTTCCCTTTCGTTTTCAAAGCCCATTTCTTTCATTGCCCTTTGGCAATCCGGGCATTTTTTCCATTCGGAAACATCGGCTTCATCACCGCCCACATGAAAATATTCAAACGGGAAAAGGCTGCAAACCTCGTCATAAACATCGAATATGAATTGCAGGCTTTCCTGCTTGCTGAGGCAAACGGGTCTGTTCCAATCCTTAATTCCTTTTATAATAAAAAGCTTGCCGCCCATTTCGCCGAATACATGGCTTTGAATATTTCTGCACGCAAGGTGAGGATAAGCGGCAAGTGCCGCGGCAAAATGCGCCGGCACATCTATTTCCGGCACTATAGAAATACAACGCAAAGAGGCATATTCAACGATTTCCTTAATATCCTCCTGCGTGTAATATCCGCCGTGAGGGGTATTATCGGTTTTTGCACTGCCCCAACAGCCGATTTGCGTAAAACCGCGCTTTGAGCCGATTTTTGTGAGCTTCGGATACTTTTTGATTTCAATTCGCCAACCCTGATCATCGCTTAAATGCCAATGAAACACATTCAGCTTTAGGCGAAACATATCGTCAAGCAAATCCTTAACGGCTTCTTTATCAAAGAAATGGCGACTGACATCAAGCATTTGCCCGCGCCATTTATACTGCGGCTTATCGCTGATTTCAACAAAGGGCACAAGATTTTTGCCCTCGTCAAGCCTGCCGAGCATACGCACGGACTGAAGCGCATAATATGCGCCTGCCTTATCGGATGCTTTTATAACAATCCCGGACTCGCCCACGGAAAGGCGATATTCTTCTTTATCGAGGCTTGCATCCGAATAAATTTTAACCGGCGAATTTTCGCCGCCGATGTTTTTAACAAGCGGCAAATCGATTTCGGAATAAACAGAAGCATCTTTTTCAAGCTTGAAAAAGCCACCGGTTTCCTTAGCCGATGCCGGTTTCGGTATAAGATTTAACATAAATTTACCCCCGAGCCAAAGCTCGTTTATCAGTCGATGCGGCAAAAAACGCAAGCTTGCACCGCCGCAAAACATCAATTTCACAGTATTATAGCATAAATTTTGATTGACAACAACACTTTTAAGGTAGTAAAATAAAAATTGTTATATTTCGGTAGCAACCGACACACACCTGCCCGTAGCACAATGGCTAATGCATCTGATTCCGATTCAGGAGATTGGGGGTTCGAGTCCCTTCGGGCAGACCATATATATTGCCGAAATATCCGATTTTGTTTCGGCAAATCAAACTCTGCCGCAAAGGGTGAACGCCATGAAGCTTAATTTCAAAAACGATGAATTTAGAATAATGCAAATTGCCGACACACAGGAAGGCGCAAGGGTAAGCCCCGACACGCTTAACCTTATAAACACGGCAATCGAGCGCGAAAAACCCGATTTAATAGTTTATTCGGGCGATCAAATTTGGGGCAAATCAAGTTTCGGCGGCAATGCCGAAAAGGTTGAAAAGATTTTAAAAACACTCACCGAGCCTGCTTTTTCGCGCAAAATCCCGTTTGCAATCTGTTTTGGCAATCACGACAGGCAGGTTGGGCTTTCAAACGAAGAGCAGTTTGAGATTTATAAAAAATTTGATTGCTTCATTGGCGAGAGCACACCCGGAATCGACGGCTGCGCAAATCAGGTTATCGAAATAGCAAACGGCGACAGTCCTGCGTTTTTACTTTATCTTATCGACAGCCACACAAGCCTTAAAGTGGGCTACGACAATGTGCACCAAAACCAAATTGAGTGGTACAAAAACACGCGTGACGAATATGAAAAGCAATACGGCGCGCCTGTGCCGTCAATAGTTATTCAGCACATTCCCGTGCCCGAGGTTATGGATTTGCTGATTGAGGTTAAAAAAGGAACAAAAGGAGCCGTGCAGGGCTTCAGAAACCACGCCGGCAAATGGTATGTGCTCAACAGAGATAAAATCAACAAAACCGGCTTTATGAAGGAATCCCCTGCCGACCCAATGGAAAACAGCGGCGAATTTGCCGCAATGGCGGAAAAGGGCGATGTTAAGGGCATTTATTTCGGTCACGACCACAACAATTCGTTTAACGGCAAGGTGCAGGGCATAGACCTCGGCTACACCCAAGGCGCAGGCTTTCATGTTTACGGACCCGGGCTTGACCGCGGCGTGCGCATGATAAATCTAAAAAAAGACGGCACTTATTCAACATATGATTTAAGATACCGCGATATAATCGGCAACAAGGTTAAAGAAAAGCTGAGATTTGCAATTTTGCAGATTATGCCCACCAATGTTTATGACGGAATAAGCAGAGGGCTTAAAATCGGCGGCGTTTTGTTGGCGATAATCATAATTGCCGTGCTTTTGAAAATTTTCCTGTAATCAAATTCATATCGCAAAAGACTGCCGCCGCAGGGCTTAAAATGCTTTGCGGCGGCGTTTTATATTGCGTCAAAAGCCTTCACGGTTGCAATTTGCAAAAATTTAATGACAACGCATATGTTAATTTTGCGTTCATCATATTGACACATTGTGTTTATCTTTATATAATTAGTTTTATATTTGAAAGAGGAGGCGTATTATGAAAAAAAAGATTACGCTTGACACGGGCAAAAAGGTTTTCCCGCTTATCGTGATGGCTATAGGCATTGCGCTTATGCTTGCTATGTGGATTGTGCGCTTAAACATGGTTGCTATCGTGTCTGTAGGCTATTGCTGCATAGTTTCGGCAATTGTTGTTTTGGGGTTAATAATTAAGAAAAAGGTTTATGCCCCCATAATTTACGGCTATGCCGCCGCATGCATCGGTGTTATAGTTTACTACATTATTTGGGGCGCAGACGCAGGCTTCGGTGCATTCACAACCGGTCTTGCAGGCTTTAATTCCGCAGACCATCCGCTTCTTACCGGCAGCGGCAATTTCGGCACAAGGCTTGTCGGCAACATTTTGCTTGCGCTGCCTGCCGCAATTTGCCTTTGGGGATTATTCTTCACGGCAAAACACACATTCAAAAAAGAAGGCGTTAAGAAACTCTTTTCCGCAGTGCTCAGTGTTTTACTCGTCGGCACAAGTATCACTTATGTGCTTACGATGAACATGCGTTCAAAACCGAATACGGACAGATTGTGGGAAGGTCAGGAGGATTACCTCAGCAAAGTTGACAAAACTGCAAATTCCGAAAGCCCGAATGTGCTTTTCGTGCTTATGGACGACCTTGGCTACGGCGACGTTTCACTTAACGGTTCGATTTTCGACACACCGAATATCGACAGCATCGGCGAAAACGGAATTAATTTTGAAAACTTTTATTCATCCTATTCCGTTTGCTCGCCCGCCCGTTTTGCCTGCATGACCGGCAGATATCCCTACAGAGGCTATGCCGATAATGTTATTTACCCGACGGTGGACAGCACTTCCGCATTTGCTTCCACAAGAGTTTTCAACTCTGTTGAACTCGGCGGCAACGCAGACGGTATGCTCGGCGACGAAATCACCATTGCCGAAACCTTTAAAACTGCCGGCTACAGCACCGGCATTTTCGGCAAATGGCACCTTGGCGACTACGGTGAATATCTGCCCACAAATCAGGGCTTTGATTATTTCTACGGCAGCCATTATGTTAACGATATGAGCCCGTTCTACCATGTTAGGGAAGAAAACGGCGAATATACAATCGTTCACGGCACGGATGAGCTTAAAGACCAATCACAGGCAACAAAATGGATTCACGATGAAATTTCCGCTTGGATTACAGAACAAGCTCAATCCGACACTCCGTTCTTTGCATGCTACACTTCGCCTTGGCCGCATGCCCCGGTTTATGTCGGCAACGAATTTGACGGTTCAACCGGCATGGGCACATATGTTGACTGTGTTCACGAATTTGACACCTATCTCGGCATTTTGTTTGACACAATGGAAGAACTCGGCGTGCTTGAAAACACGATTATAGTTTTCACAAGCGACAACGGACCTGCACTTCAGGGCTCCACAAACGAGCTTCGCGGCGGCAAATACCTTGCATACGAAGGCGGTCAAAAGGTTCCGTTTATGATAAGATGGGACAATGCCAACGGCGCGCTCGGTGAAACCGGCACCACAAGAAAGCAATCTGCAACGCTGGTTGACCTTTATCCCACGCTTGTTGAGCTTTGCGGAATCACCGGCGAGGGCGGCACGGTTGAGAATTATATGCCGACGGACAGAATTATCGACGGCATTTCAATGACCCCCGTTCTTAAAAACGATGAAGTTATCCACACCAAGGACCACCCCATTCTTCATATGAAGAGAGAGGATATTAAGGCTATTCAATACACCGTTTCCACCGAAAGCGTTAAGGAGCAATACCCTGATTACGATTTCGATGTGCTTAACGACAACGATTATATAACCTTTAAATATTTCGACAGAATTCAAAACGACAACTCTGCATTCTTCGATAAATACCGCACGAACTGGCTGCACATTCTTACCGACGATTCCGGCGAGAACTACAACAGAACAACGGTTTATCCCGAAATTGCCGATGAATTCCACGCAAAGCTGGATGAAATTCAAAACGATTTCAAGAAAAACCGCCGCGGCATTATTGATAAAAACGAAAAATAAATTTACGGGAATGTGATGAAATGCCCCCTATATCTCTTATGATAAAGCCGGCGTCATCGCTGTGTAATCTTTCCTGTGAATACTGCTTTTACCGGGATGTTTCCGAGCACAGGGAGCATCTCGGTTTCGGCATTATGGAAAGAGAAACGGCGAAAACGCTTATAAAAAAAGCCCTTGATTTTGCAAACGGAAATCAGGCGGCGTTTGCCTTTCAGGGCGGCGAGCCCACCCTGGCGGGTCTTGATTTTTTTAAATACTTTGTGCGCACGGTTAAGGAACTTAACACCAAGCACAGCCCTGTTTTTTTCAGTATTCAGACAAACGGCACAATGATAACGGACGAATGGGCGAAATTCTTTACGGCAAACCGTTTTCTTGTGGGGCTGAGCCTTGACGGCGATTATGAAAGAAACAAATTTCGCAAAATGCCGAACGGGCAAAACTCCTTTTATAAAATTCTGAAAGCCGCCGAGTGCTTTAAGCAAAACGGCACCGATTTTAACATTCTTACCGTGTTAACAGGCTACTGCGCCGACAATGCGGAGGATATTTACAGATATTTCCGTTCCAACGGCTTCGGCTATTTGCAATTCATTCCCTGCCTGCGCCCGTTTGATTCGCATGAGCAAAGCGAGCTTTATATGACGAGCGAGCAATATGCAGATTTTTTGATTAAAATATTTAATCTCTATGTTAAGGATTATGTGCGCCATCAATATATAAGTGTGCGGCAATTTGATAACTGGGTGCGCCTTTTTCTGCGTCAGCCCACCGAGCAATGCGGAATGATGGGTCACTGCTCACACCAATTCGTTTCCGAAAGCAACGGCAACATTTATCCTTGCGATTTCTATTGCACGGATGAATATTTGCTTGGCAACATAAAAGAAAAGGATTTCACCGAGCTTGCCGTGTGCAAAACGGCAAAGGATTTCATTTGCGAAAGCATTGAGGTGCCTCAACGCTGCAAGGCGTGCCGTCTTTACCCGATATGCCGCGCAGGCGGCTGCAAGCGCACGCAGTTGAGTGAAGATTATTGCGAGGCTTATAAAAAGTTTTTTACGGCGTGCCTGCCGCTTTTCAGGGTTTTCATGAGCGAAAAGCCGCCGCAAAACGGAGCGCAATAACGAAAAACAAAGAGAACAAAAAACGGTTTCGACTTTTCAGCCGAAACCGTTTTTCATTGTGCCCGTAAATCTTCATTGTGATTCACGAAAATAAAATCAAATTAAGCAAGAGAAAACCGCACACAAGATGGCTTTAAAAAACCGATTTTCACGATGCCGAGTTTAATATTTTCAATTCTTCAGCCTGCGTTTGCAACAGCGTTTACGCCGCTGTCCAAGCCAAGAATATAATCTGCGGAAACATCAAGTTCTTTGCAAAAACGAACGAGATAGTTAATGGGCATTTGCCTAAAGCCACGCTCGTATTCGCTGTACTGCTGCTGTTTAATATCAAGCATTTTTGCAACTTCTGCTTGCTTGAGAGATTTGTTTTCTCTTACAAATTTCAATCTGTTGTTATAGCTCATAACAACTCCCCTTTCCATAATTTCATTATTATTATATTTCTTACATTAAAGAACGGCAATCTTTCTTTTGCCCGCTTTGCCAATTAACCCATTTTCGGTGATATTCAGCCCCTTTTCGGTGATGTTCGACCGTTTAACAACTGAAAACTTTTCACACATATTCGCAACATTCATATTTTATGCCGAATATCACCCTGTTTTTGAAATTCTTGTCATATTTTTATCAATATTCAAGGCGGATTTTAATCGAGTGTACAGTATTTCGGACCCAAATCATTCACCACTTGTTTTAAAGCGAAGTATTTGCTATAATCAACTAAGCAGCTTCCTTTTTTGCAGAAGCCGACCGGGATTAAGGATTATTTTAAAGCGCGGCATTTTCAAAAATAAATTATAAAGCCGATATCGGCTGCCGATAAAAACGGAGGAACAATTATGAATATTATAGTTTGCGCGCTGCTTGCGGTTTTAATCATTATTTCCGCTGCGGCACTTATTATGCAATTAAAAAGCAGGCATGGCAAAAGCAACGACTTTGCTTTGCTTGACCAAAAAATAGACATAACCGCGAAAAGAACGGATGAGGCGCTGCGCAATGTTTCGCTGCAAATGCAGGCACTGACGGAAAAGAACTACGAGCAGATGCTTAAAATCAACGAATCGCTGAGCGCAAATGCGGAAAAGCAATCGCAAAAAATAGGCGATGCGATAACCGGCATGCAGCAAAGCAACGAAAAAAAGCTGGACGAAATGCGAAACACGGTTAACGAAAAGCTTGACGAAACCTTAAACCGTCGCATAAGCAGTTCGTTTAAAACCGTTTCCGAACAGCTTACATTGGTTTACCAAAGCCTTGGAGAAATGAAAACGCTTTCAGCCGGAGTTACGGATAATGTTAAAGACCTTAACCGCGTTTTAACAAACGTTAAGGCGCGCGGCACCTGGGCAGAGGTTCAGCTCGGCAACATACTAGATGAAACCATTCCCGGTATGTACGAAACCAATATTCAAACCAACCCGGCATACAACGGCAGAGTTGAATTTGCCGTTAAAATCCCAAATTCGCAAACGGACGACATAGCCTACCTGCCGATTGATTCAAAATTCCCGGTGGAGGATTACATAAGGCTTTGCAACGCCTCCGAGCAGGGTGATTTAGCAGGCATGGAAACCGCCAGAAAGGATTTGGAGCGCCGAATAAAGGACGAGGCAAAGCAGATAAAGCAATATATATCCTCGCCATCCACAACACCTTTTGCGATAATGTATTTGGCAACTGAGGGGCTTTATGCCGAAATCGCTTCCGGCAAAAGCGCGCTTTCCGAGCAATTGCAGGCACAAGGCATAATGATTGCAGGTCCGAGCACGATAATCGCACTTCTTAATTCGCTTGCAATGGGCTTCCGCACAATGGCAATAAACAAAAAAGCCACCGAGGTTTGGAAAATTTTGGGCGCGGCAAAAACACAATATAACAAATTCGGCGACTTGCTTGCAAAAGCTCGCAAAAAAGTGGACGAAGCCGGCAAAGCACTTGACGAGGCAGACCACAGAAACAGCATTATACAAAAAAATCTGCGCAATGTTGAGCAGCTTGAAAGCAGCAGCGCAAACGACATTTTGGGACTTGATGAATAATTTTAATATTGCGCAAAAAAGCGGCGGTTCTTTTTTTGAACCGCCGCTTTCATATTAAAACATTATATCATTCCCAAATAAACGAAATTCTGGTAACAAACAAATCAAGATAAACAGATGAATATTTGCCGATATATTTTGCAAAAAATGTTTGCACGCCGCTGCCGCTGATGGTTGTGTTGAGCATATCAAATTCAAGATCCGGCGCAATAATAACAAATTCGCGCAGTGAAAGAATTTTGGTTTTATATTCATTGTGGCTGTTTAAATCCGTTTCCAACACCGCACAGCTGAGACCCATGGCATCCACAAGCTCATATTCAATCGTGCATTTTTTGAATTCCTTATATTCCTCATAATTATCGGCAACAGAATAATCGTTTTCATCAATATCGATATTGTCAAACACGAGGCTTAATTTATTGCCGCTTAAAGAAATGCCCGTCATCTTTTTATCGTGAAGAATCGCAAAGTTTGAATCAAAATCGCGGTAAATAAAATCGCCGGCTTCGATATTAAAGGTTTTAACCATAAAATCACATTATCCTTTCATTTTTAATCCTGCAGATCGGCAGGATTGCTTTATATGCCTGCTTTTGACGAAGCATAATAAATATATTCAAAATTATTCAAAATCATTCGCCATTGATTTTACCATAACATAAATATTTTGTAAAGAGCGTCAAATGTAAACATTATGTATAAACTTTGTTGATAAATGTTTTACATCGTGATAAAATAGCATAAATAGACGAACACACATTGCGGTGAAAGGAAATTAAAACATGGAAAAAGCGTGGGCAGCCAATTTAAGGAACATTGAACCATATGTTCCAGGCGAGCAAAGCAAAGAAAAAAACATTGTTAAAATAAACGCAAACGAAAACCCATATCCCCCCTCCCCGATGGCGGCAAAGGCAATAAAAGATTTTTGCAGCGATAACTTAAGATTTTATCCGGATGCAAACGCGGCGGAATTTAAAGCGGCGATTGCCGAGTTTTACGGAGTTGAGGCGGATAATATCTTTATAGGCAACGGCTCCGACGATGTGCTTGCACTTTCTTTTCAGGCGTTTTTCAACGGCGAAAAGCCGATTGCATACCCGGATATAACATACAGCTTTTATCCGGTTTGGTGCCGCCTTTTTAACATTGATTACAAAACTTACCCTCTTGCCGAGGATTTCAGAATAAACGCCGAGGATTACAAAGAGCAAAACGGCGGCGTTGTTATTCCAAATCCAAACGCCCCCACATCGCTCGGCGAGGGCAAAGCATTCGTAAGAAAAATTATGGATTACAACCGCGACAGCGTTGTAATTATAGACGAAGCATATGTTGATTTCGGCGGATATTCAAGCGCAGCACTCACAAAGGAATACGAAAACCTGCTTGTGTGCGGCACATTTTCAAAAAGCAGAAGCCTTGCCGGAATGAGAATAGGTTTTGCAATCGGCAGCAAAGCACTTATCGGCGTACTTGAAGCGGTTAAAAATTCATACAACAGCTACACGGTAAACAGCGTTTCGATGGCTGCCGGAATTGCGGCAATAAAGGATGTTAGTTATTTTAAAGAAACCGTTTCTAAGGTTATCACCACAAGGCAGCGTGTTACGGACGAGCTGCGAAAACTCGGCTTCACCGTGCTTGATTCGCAAACGAATTTTCTTTTTGCCACCCATGAAAAAGAAAGCATGAAGGATTATTTTGAATATCTTAAAACACAAAAAGTTTTTATCCGCTATTTTAATTTGCCGAGGATAGATAACTATGTGCGCATAACAATCGGCACGGATAAAGAGATGGATATTTTCCTTGCCGAAACAAAAAAATACCTTGCAAGGTAAATAAAAAATCAAATAAACCGGAAAAACACGGGGCAGCTCAAAACGAGCCGCCCCGTGCATTTTTATATTATTGCTCTTCATGAGCCTCACCGTTAAATGTGAATTTATCATCCTTAAAATCAACGGTGCATTTATCGCCCTCGGAAATCTTCTTGGCAAGCAAAAGTTCTGAAAGCGGGTCCTCTATTTTGCGCTGAATTGCGCGGCGAAGAGGTCTTGCGCCGTAAACATCGTCAAACCCCGCATCTGCAATCGCAGCGATTGCCTCGTCTGTAAATTCAAGCGTGATATCCATTTCGGCAAGGCGCTTAGTGAGGGTTTTAAGCATTCTTGCGGCGATTTCCTTAATATCGTCTTTTTCAAGACGATTGAAAACGATAATATCATCTATCCTGTTAAGGAATTCGGGCTTAAAGGTCTTTTTAAGGTCTTCCGTAACAAGCTCTTCAATATTTTTATTCGCATCTTTTTCATCGCCGCCGAAACCGAGTGCTCCCTTGCCGCCGATGATTTTTGATGCGCCCACATTGGAGGTCATTATGATTATTGCATTTTTAAACGAAACCTTACGACCCTTTGAATCGGTGAGCACGCCGTCCTCAAGAATTTGAAGCAGAATGTTGAAAACATCCGGATGCGCCTTTTCGATTTCATCAAACAAAACAACCGAATAAGGCTTTCTTCTGATTTTTTCGGTGAGCTGACCGCCCTCGTCAAAGCCGACATATCCCGGAGGCGAGCCGATAAGTTTGGAAACAGTGTGCTTTTCCATATATTCGCTCATATCAAGCTTGATAATGGCATCCTCCGAGCCGAACATTGCCTCGGCGAGAGATTTGCAAAGCTCTGTTTTACCGACGCCTGTGGGACCGAGGAAAATGAACGAACCGAGCGGTCTGTTGGGATTTTTGATACCTACCCTTCCGCGCCTGATTGCTCTGGAAACGGCAGACACGGCTTTATCCTGACCCACGATTCTTTCGTGCAGAATATGTTCCATATTAAGCAGCCTTTCAGATTCCTCTTTGGTAAGCTGAGTTACCGGAATGCCCGACCAAGCAGACACAACATTTGCAATATCCTCGGTGGTGACTTCCTTAATATCTCTGCCCGAGGAATTTTTCCATTTTTCCTTTTCCTCATCAAGCAGGGTTTGCAGTTCTTTTTCCTTATCCCTGATTTTGGCAGCCTGCTCAAAATCCTGACTTTTAACTGAGGAAGCTTTTTCCTGCTGCAAACGTTTTATCTCCTGCTCCATGCTTTTAAGATTGGGCGGAGCCGTAAAGGCTTTAAGCCTTACACGGGAAGCCGCTTCATCAATAAGGTCTATCGCCTTATCGGGCAAAAACCTGTCGGCAATATACCTTACGCTCATTTTAACAGCGGTGTTGATAGCCTCGTCGGAAATCTTAACCTTATGATGAGCTTCGTATTTATCGCGCAGACCTTTAAGAATTTCAACCGTTTCTTCTTCGGTTGGTTCGCCCACATTAACGCTTTGGAATCGGCGTTCAAGCGCTGCATCTTTTTCAATATTCTTTCTGTATTCCTCTATGGTAGTGGCACCGATAACCTGTATCTCGCCCCTTGCAAGTGCCGGTTTCAGAATGTTTGCGGCGTCAACTGCGCCCTCTGCCGCACCTGCACCGATAAGCGTGTGCACCTCGTCAATAAAGAGGATAACATCCTTTGTCTGCTTAACCTCGTCCATAGCTTTTTTGATTCTTTCCTCAAAATCGCCTCTGTACTTTGTGCCGGCAACCATTGAAGTTAAATCAAGGGCAACAATCTTTTTGCTCTCAAGCATTTCGGGCACCTCGCCCTTAACGATTTTAAGAGCCAAGCCCTCTGCAATAGCTGTTTTACCTACGCCGGGCTCGCCGATTAAGCAGGGATTGTTTTTTGTTCTTCTTGAAAGAATTTGAATAACTCTTTCAATTTCCTTTTCTCTGCCGATAACGGGGTCTATGCCGCCGTTTCTTGCTTTTTCGGTTAAATCCGTGCCGAATTCATCAAGCGTTGGCGTAGTGCTTTTGCCCTTTTTGCCGCCCTTTGAGCCTCTGAATTCGGAGTCAGGCTTTGAAAGGTCGTTGACAAGTTCATCAGTAAACGCGCCTTCGTCAACGCCGCAGGCATTTATGAGCTTAACGGCACCCGAATCGCTTTCACGAAGCAGGGCAAGCAGCAAATGCTCCGTGCCGACAAAGGAATTGCGCATACCGCGTGCAAGCTGAAATGCAACCTCCAGAATTCTTTTAGCGGTGGGTGTAAAATCATTCGGCGAAAGTGCCGTGGGATTGCCCACGCCCGTGTTATCCTTAATAAGCTGCTCAACAGCCTCAAGGGTTACGCCTTTTTCGGAAAGCAGCTCTGCGCCGTAGCTTGTGTTTTCCTTGAGCACCCCGACAAGGATATGCTCCGAGCCTATATATGTGTGACCGAAATTCTCAGCCGATTTTATTGCAAGATTCAAAACATCGTTTGCCTTTTGAGTAAAACTGTTAAATCTGTACATAATTATTCCTCCCTTAATAAACACAAATTAAACCGAGCGAATAATCATTTTTCGCAAATGCGAAATTTTATTCTTTGACGCTGCATTATGCAAAAGCCAAAGCTGCAAATTCTTTGGCAAAAACGCCGAAAATTCGCTTAATTCAATTCGTTTCTGACCCTTTCCGCCCTAAGTTTGGAAACGGAATCCGGGTCGGTGCAATCACCGGCGGAAAGCACATTGCCGTCTGCCGATGTATGAATAAGCGCGGTAACATGCGCGGGATCAATATCAAAAAATCCGAGCGCGGCACCGAGCCTTATATCCGAAGCAAGTGCTATAAACTCGCCGTAGTTCAAACGCCTTGCCATTTTGAGTGTGCCCATGCTTCTGTATAATTTATCCTCCAAAATCTCGCTGCCTTTCATTGTGGCACGCAGATTTCTTTCGCGCATAACGATTTGCATTGCAACCGAGGCAATGTTTTCAACCGCCTCTTTTTCCGTTATGCCGAGGGTAACATGATTGGTAAGCACATAGAACGCTCCTGTTTCGCCGTAAAGCGGACGAAGAGTGAAACCGAGCTTACCCACAAGCGAAGCCAATTTGTTTATGCCGCCCGCATGTTCAACGGCAGGCAGCTGCAAACCGACGGAGATTTTAAGCCCTGTGCCCAAATTAACCGGGCTTGCGGTGAGAAATCCGAGCTTTTCATCAAACGCAATCGGCAAGCGGGCAATGAAAACATCATCAACTTTGTTTGCCTTTGCATATGCGCTTTCGGGATCAAGACCGGGCGCAAACGCATTTATTCTGATATGATCCTCCTCGCAAAGCATTATTGAAACGCTTTCATCCGGCGAAACAAGAAACGCGCCCTTTTCCTTTGCAAATTCGGGGCTTATCAGCTGCCTTTCGGCATATGCCGCCGCCTGAGCGGGAGTGGTTCCCGACAAATCAACAAGCGTGAAATCACCTGCCAATTCCGAATTTTTAACGCAGGCATAGAGCTTTTTAACCGTGTTTCGCTTTATTTCGCTGCTGAGCTTTGATTTAAAAGGCGTGTCGCTTAAATTTCTTGCAAGCCTTATTTTTGAAAAAAGAACCACATCATTATCCGCGCCGCCCGTGCCGTACCAATTTTTCATAACTTACTCCTTTTCACCGAGTTCCTTAATTTTATCTCTTATAACAGCCGCGTCCTCAAATCTTTGCTCCTTGATTGCAAGCTTCATATCATCTTTAAGCTTTTCAAGCTCCGATTTAGGTTCTTTGGCTGCTTCTTGTTTCTTTTCGGTTTCGTCGTCAATCTCCGTGTAGGTGATGTTTTTGCCCACATGTTTTGCATTGCCGTGGAGTTTGAAAATCGAAGGCTGCAATTTATCGGCAAATTTACCGTAGCAATCCGCGCAACCTGCCAAGCCGCTGTTAACAATATCGTTAAAGGTCGAACCGCAACTTTCGCACCTGTCGATACCGGAAATAACGTTCATTGCAGGTATGCCCGCGCCGAGCAAATTGCCGAGGAATGTGTCGGCGAAGAAGCTTTCGGCACTGAAATCGCTCATCAGTCCAAGCTCTTTTGCGCAATCTTCGCAAAGATGCATTTCCGTTACATTACCGTTTAAATTTTGTTTAAAATAAGCCGTGGCTTCATTTTTATTACAATGCTGGCATTTCATAATAAATATCATCCTTTCAAATCAACTTACATACGCAAGCAACATTTGCTTGAGTTGCCTTGCGCGAACGGCGTTTTTCATTTCCTGCGAAACGCCTTTAAAATTACTTTCCGCCATTGCGGCATCGAGCATTTTTGCACTTTTTGAATCTATCAGCTGCTGATAGCTCAAATTATAGATGTTTGCTTTGGCAGAGCGTTCGTCTATCTCGTTACCGATACTGTTTATAAACGCCATAACGGCGGCGTTTTTTGAATCGGCGCGCGTGATATAAATGCATCCTCCGCCGCCCCTGCGGCTTTCGATTCTGTAGCCCTGTTCGGGTGTAAAGCGCGATGTGATAACATAATTTATTTGGCTGGGAACGCAGCCGATTTGCGAAGCAAGATCATTGCGTTTGATTCTGACCGTCGAATTATCCTCGTCAAACATATCAAGAATCATTCCGGCTATAACATCCGTCATATTCATTTATCACTCACTCCTTTTAGCTTATATTTTTATTATCGGTCTTATGTTTTGTCGAAGTTGTTTTATTGATTTTGACTTTGACTTTCCTTGACCTTGATTACATGTTAGCACAAAGGTCAGAGAAAGTCAACACTTTTTTTAGCTTTTTTGTATTTTTTTATTTATTTTTCAGCTCAACCGCGGGCTTTTCATGTCTTTTACAAAAAATCGCTCAAAAAAATTAAAAAATAACTTTTTTAACCTTTGCTTTTCATTTATAATAAAAGTCAAAGGCAAGCAATGAAAGTCAAGGTGAACAATATGAAAATAACAAACGATATGATAACAGCCGATTTACGGCTGCGCGGCGAAATAATAAGGGCAATAAATCCGCTCGGTTCTTACGGCATGCAAGGAATAATGGGCAGGCTTTCAAAAATCGCGCTCGGTGCATTGCCGCTTAGGAGCATGAATTGCACCAAAACGGAAATACGCCGCAAAAACGGCACATATTTTAAAGCCTGCATTTTTAAAAGCAAAAACGCAGACGAAAACGCAATCGGCGTGCTCTGGCTGCACGGCGGCGGATATGTTATGGGCGCGCCCGAAATGGCAGTTATAACCCTGCCCAAAGCGATGCTTGAAAAATTCAACTGCGTTATAGTGTGTCCCGATTACACACTTTCGACCGACGCCCCCTACCCCGCCGCAATCGAAGACGCTTACCGCACATTGCAATGGATGAGTCATAACAAGGAAAAGCTCGGAATAGGATATGAAAAATTCGCAGTGGGCGGAGAAAGCGCAGGCGGAGGGCTTGCCGCAGCGCTTTGCATTTACGCGCGTGACAAAGGCAACGGTTCAATCGCGTTTCAAATGCCGCTTTACCCCATGCTTGACGACAGAGTAACAAAATCCTCTTGCTGCAACGATGCGCCGCTTTGGAACACTGCGGCAAACACTGCAGCTTGGGAAAGATACCTTGGTTCGCTTTACGGCAGCGACAGTGTGCCACCATATGCCGCTCCGGCAAGGCTTAACGATTTTTCATGCCTGCCGCCCGCAGCTTCCGTTATAGGCACGATTGAGCCTTTTTACGAGGAAACGGTTAAATATTTCAAATCGCTTAAGGCTGCCGGAATTGAGGCAAAGCTTCAAATCGAAAGCGGCTGCTTCCACGCCTTTGATATGGCTGTTCCAAACTCGGCAGCGGCAAAAAGAGCAAGAAACTTTTTGCTTTGTGCATTTGAGGATTATACCGAAAAATACATAAAAGTGAAAAAATAAAAGTTATTCTTGACTAACCGCAAGGTTTAATGGTAATATTATCGCACATATTAAATGCTCGCTGAGGGAGTAGTTTGCACATTAAATTAAAAATGTGCGGCAAGTCAACAGACTGACCGATATGGTCTGGCTTGCCTTAATTAACGAGACTCATGCACACCGCCGGCAGGTATATGCCCCGGCACCTGTGCATAAGTCTTTATTTTTTTGGCTTATGCACGGCACAACACCGTGTGTGAGCTTTTTTATTTGTAAAAAATTCACCGGCTTTGCCGGTCAGGAGGAAAACATGAGGGAATTTTTAAAAAGCAAAGAAGATTTGCTGAGCGAATTCGGTTCAGACCCCGCAAAAGGGCTGACAAACGGAAAAGCTGCCGAAAACAGAGAAAAATACGGTGAAAATTCGCTTACGCGCAAAAAGCAGGATTCGCTGCTTAAAAGGCTTTGGAACGCTGCCACCGAACCGATGCTTTTGATGTTGATTGCCGCAGGGCTTATTGCGCTTGTGGTTAACATCGTTCGCAGCGTAACAGGCGGTGATGCGGATTTTCTTGAATGTGTGGGTGTTTTTGTGGCAATTGCGCTTTCCGTTATTATCAGCGTTGTTATGGAGGGCAAAAGCGCAAAGGCGTTTGAAGCACTTTCAAAAATCAACGGCAATATAACCGTGCGCGCAATCAGGGGCGGCAAAACCGTTACTCTTGAAAGAGACGAAATATCAGTAGGCGATATTTTATTGCTTTCCGCCGGCGATAAAATCCCGGCAGACTGCCGATTGATTGAAAGCACCGCGCTTTCGATTGACGAATCCGCGCTTACGGGCGAAAGCTTCCCGGTAAAAAAAGACGCCGATTTTGAAATTGCAGACGAAAAAACACCGCTTGCCGAAAGAGCAAATATGATTTACAGCGGCACATTTATAACTGAGGGACACGCAAAGGCGATTGTTGCCGCAGTTGGTGATTCCACGGAATTCGGAAAAATCGCAGGCGAGCTTACCGGAGCGGATAAAACAAGTACCCCTCTTCAGGAAAAACTTGCGAGGCTCGGCAAAACAATCACCGTTATCGGCGTTATTGCCGCGGCAATAGTTTTTATTTCGCAAATCATTTCATTTGCAATTCACGGCACGATTTCTCTAGATTCAATTACCGAAGCATTCATAACAAGCATAGTTCTTATAGTTGCCGCCGTGCCGGAGGGACTGCCCACCATTGTGGCTGTTTCCCTGTCCATAAACATTATCAAGCTTTCAAAGCAAAATGCGCTTGTTAAAAAAATGATTGCCTCCGAAACAATCGGCTGCATAAGCGTTATCTGCTCCGATAAAACGGGCACCTTAACCGAAAACAAAATGACAGTGCGCGGCTTTTATGACACCGAAATGCACACCGATGCAAGCGAACTTACAAACGAATATTTAACGCACAATATCTGTCTTAACACAACCGCCGATTTAGGCGACGGTGGCGAATTCATCGGCAACCCAACCGAATGTGCGATGCTCAATTTCTATGAAGCCTCAAAGGCGCAAGAGGATTGCGGCAATTCATATAAGGACGAGAGAAACGACCATGAAGTGCTTTTTGCATTTCCCTTTTCCTCCGACCTTAAGCATATGACCACCGTTTCAAAGGTGGATGGGCGAATAATCTCCTATGTTAAGGGCAGTCCCGAATGCGTGCTTGCCATGTGCGGAATAAACGGCGCGGAAAAAGAAAACGCCGAAGCTGCAATCACAAAAGCCGAGGAAAACGCCATGCGCGTAATCGCATTTGCGCACAAAGAGCTTGAAGGCATACGCGATTACGAGGAAGAAAAAGAGCATGCGCAAATGGAAAGCAACATGGTTTTTGACGGTTTTGTTGCCATTTCAGACCCCTTGCGCGAGGATGTTTATGAAGCCGTTAAATCATGCCGCAGCGCAGGAGTGGGCGTTAAAATCCTTACGGGCGACAATATAATCACCGCCTCTGCCATTGCAAGCGAACTTGATTTGCTCGGCGAAGGCAAGGTTGCACTTGAGGCAAAAGAGATTGAGGAAATGAGCGACGACGAGCTTTGCAACATTTTACCGCAGATAAGCGTTATTGCACGAAGCACGCCGAGCGTTAAGATGAGAATAGTTAAGCTGCTTAAATCGCAGGGCAATGTTGTGGCTGTTACGGGTGACGGCATTAACGATGCCCCGGCGCTAAAGAATGCCGATGTGGGCATTGCGATGGGCATTTCCGGCACGGAGGTTTCAAAGGAAGCGAGCGACATTGTGCTGCTTGACGATTCTTTTACCACAATAGTTAAAGCTGTTGAATGGGGCAGAAACATTTATGAAAACTTCAAAAGATTCATCAGCTTTCAGCTCACGGTTAATTTGGCATCCGTTATCTGCGTTTTCGTTTCCGTTTTGCTTGGGCTTTCTGCACCGTTTACCGCGCTTCAACTGCTGTGGATAAACATTATTATGGATGGTCCTCCGGCACTTACACTTGGTCTTGAGCCCAATTACAGCGATTTAATGAACCGCAAACCGACCGCGCGCGGCGAAAACATTATTTCCAAAAATATGTTTGCACGCATAGGTATTACCGGCGTTTATATTTCAATCATTTTCCTTTGCCAATACAAGCTTAACTTCCTCGGTGCGGCAGACGGCGAAATGAGAACGGTTTTATTCACGCTTTTTGTTTTGTTTCAGCTTTTCAACGCTTTCAACTGCCGCGAACTGCATAGCGAAAGCATATTCAAACATCTGTTTAAAAACAAGCTTATGCTGCTTATAGTGGGCTGCACCTTTGTGCTTCAGGTTTTAATAATCCAATTTGCCGGCGCATTTTTCGGCACCGTTCCGCTCGGTATTGAAATGTGGCTCAAGCTTTTCGGATTATCCGCAACGGTGATAGTGTTTTCCGAAATCATAAAGCTTTTTATAAGGCTGTTTTCCAAAAAGATAAACGCTTAATATTTTTGACGGAAAAGCAAAAAAATCAAATTAAATCATTCGCACACATAAGCAAAGCTGCCGACATCCTTTCTCCGGAGTCGGCAGCTTTTTGTGCAATAACCAACTATTAAATTTCAAGCTTTTGTTTTACCGAGCAGTTCGCACACATCCGCAGCAATCTGCCCTTTTGTGAGCCTGTTTTCAAAAAGCAGAGCATTATAATCATAGTGATCCTTAAATTCCTTTTTAAGACCGTAATTTAGCACCTTAACATTATCCGTGCCGTAAAACCTTGCGATTTTTTCACCGAAGCCGCCGTCGAGCACACCGTCCTCAAGAGTGACGACAACACTGTGCTCTTTCACCAAATCGGAAAGAAGTGCGTCATCCGTGCCCGTAATAAAGCGTGGGTTGATCAGAGTGGGCTTAGTGCCCGTTTTGCTTTCGATTTCCTTTGCCGCCTCTTCGCCGAGTTGATAAAAAGAACCGAGCGCAATAATCGCAGCACCGCTGCCGCTTTGGGTAATTTGGTATTTATTCAAATCGCCGTAATCGTTATCAAATTCCATGCCCGCTATGATAACGCCGTTTTCAGGCACGCGGATCGCAACGGGATATTTATTTTGCTCAATGCTCCAATCAAGCATTGCAAGATATTCCTCCTTGCAGGTGGGCGCAAGGTAAACAAGATTTAAAATATTTGAAAGCATGGGAATATCATAATAGCCGATATGCCCCGCGTCATTCATAGCAAAAACCGAAGCACCGTAAAGCACAATTGTTGCCGGCTCGCTGTTTAGGCACAAATCCTGGGCAATTTGATCGTAGGTGCGCTGAATAAACGTGCTATAAGTTCCGTAAACGGGTTTGCCGCCGTTTTTTGCAATGCCCGAGGCAAGAGCAACCGCATGTTCCTCCGCAATGCCCACATCAACGAATTGATCTCCTGCCTTTTCGCGGCGTGCCTTATCGAACCCCATAGCCACAGGCACAGCGGAAGTGATTGCAACCACCTTTTTATCCTTTGCCATTTTACTGAGCAAAAACTCCGCCGTGATATCGCCGTAATTCTCGCCGCCGAAATCAACCGTGGGTTTTCCCGTTTCAATATTGAAAGGAGAGCAATAATGCCAATTTTCCTTGTTTTCAACAGCGGGAGCATAGCCCCTTCCCTTTTCCGTTACAATGTGCAAAACAACGGGATGATCGATATCCTTAACAGATTTAAAAAGCCTAACAAGGCTTTGAACATCGTTTCCGTTTGCCTCAAATCTGTAATCAAGCCCCATGGAACGGAAAAAATTGCATTCGCATTTGCCGCCGCTTTCGCGAAGCATACGCAGATTTTTATAAATACCGCCGTGATTTTCCGCAATAGACATATCGTTGTCGTTCACCAGAATAATCAAATTGCTGTTTTGCTCGCCTGCAAAATCAAGACCCTCAAGTGCCTCGCCGCCGCTGAGAGAACCGTCACCGATAACGGCAATAACATTCTCGTTGCCGCCGCGAAGTTCCCTGCCCTTTGCAAGACCGCAGGCAAGGCTTACCGAGGTGGAGGTGTGACCGATATTAAACATATCGTGCTCGCTTTCAAGCGGATTTGTATACCCCGTTACATCATCGTATTTTGCCGCATCCAAATAAGCATCTTTCCTGCCTGTGAGCATTTTATGCGGATAGCATTGGTGTGAAACATCAAACACGATTTTATCATTGGGCGAATCAAACACATAATGAAGCGCAATCGTTGCCTCCACAATCCCCATATTGGGACCGAAATGACCGCCGTGCACCGAAAGCCTTTTCAAAAGAGCCTTACGCATTTCAGCGGCAAGTGCCTCAAGCTGCGTTGCATTAAGCTTTTTAACATCCTGCGGCGAATTGATATTTTCAAGATACATATTCATTTCTCCTTTGTTGACAAATTTAATTAAAGTATTTATACTTTTGTTACACGAAGATTATACAAGTTAAAGTCAGCTTTAAGTCAAGCACTTTTTTAAAATTTAATTTATTTATTGAAAGGAACTGACGCATTATGAATTACACGGTAGGCAAAACGGCAGAAATAATGAATTTGCCCACATCAACTTTAAGATACTACGATAAAATCGGTCTGCTGCCGTTTGTTAAAAGAACAGAAAGCGGAATTCGCATATTTCAGGACGAAGATATCGAATGGCTCGGCATTATTGAATGCTTAAAAAAGACGGGCATGCAGCTTACGGAAATCAAGGAATACATAAATATGGCAATGCTTGGGGACGAAACCATAGACGAACGCCTGCAAATGTTTTTGCGACGCAGGCAGGAAACCGAGCAGCAGATAAAAGAACTTCAGGAAACACTTGATACGATTAACTATAAAATTTGGTTTTATGAAACGGCAAAGGAAAAAGGAACCACAAAAGGTATTGCCTGTGAATGCAACGATGTGCCGAAAAAATACAGAGCAGTTAAGCAGCGGCTGTCAAAAAATTCACAGTAAAAGCGCATACATTTCAATATAAATGCATACAACCGAAAACCCGCGCGGCAAAAAGCAAGGCTGTGCGGATTTTTTGCGCCTTTTAACGGAATATTCATCCCTTTTTTTCACAAAATAAACATTGAGCTCGGGCAAGAGTGATATTGCCGCATAACAAAACAGAAATTATTTTTGAAAGGGATAATGCCATGAGCAAATCGAAAACGAAGCCTTTCGGCATCAGGGATAAGCTCGGCTATATGCTCGGCGATTTCGGCAACGATTTCACATTTTTGCTTTCCTCAAGCTTTTTGATGAAATTTTACACCGATGTTATTGGAGTAGAGGGCTATACGGTAGGTATCATAATGATGGCGGCGCGCTTTGCCGATGCTTTCACCGATATCGCCATGGGACGAATTTGCGACAGAAGTAAAATCACGCCCGACGGCAAATTTAAGCCGTGGATTCGCAGAATGTGCGTTCCCGTTGCCGTTTCTTCGTTTTTAATGTATCAAAGCGGGCTTGCCGCTTTGCCGCAACGGGCTAAAATTGCTTATTTGGCGGCGACTTATATTTTATGGGGCTCTGTTTTTTACACTTCGGTAAACATTCCCTACGGTTCAATGGCTTCTGCCGTTTCAAACGACCCCGACGACAGGCAATCACTTTCCACATTCAGAACAATGGGTGGAATGCTTGCCGGCGCATTCATTATGGCAGGCGTGCCGCTTGTGATTTACGACAAAGCAAACGGCAACGATATTTTAAACGGAAAAAAATTCACGGCAGCAGCCGGCGTTTGCTCGGTTTTGGCGTTCATCTGCTATTTACTTTGCTGCTCGCTTACAACCGAACGAGTAATAAAAGAAGCTTCGTCGGCAGAAATGCGACGAAACAGCGTCGGCAAAATGCTTAAAAACGCACTGAAAAACAAAGCTCTTATTTCAATAATCGCGGCTTCCTTTTTTATGCTGATTTCTCAACTTACAATTCAGCAAATGGCAAATTATGTGTTTCCGAATTATTACGGCAACGCAAAAGCGCAAAGCTTTTCAACGGTTGTGATGGGCGGCGGAATGCTTGCGGCGGCACTTACGGCAAAGCCACTTGCAAAGAAAATCGGCAAGGCGGAAATGAGCGTTGCGGCAAATATGCTGGCAGGCGCTGTTTGCGTGATTTTATATTTTGTGAGACCGCAAAACGTTTGGGTTTATATAGCCTTTCAATTTCTTTCGTGGCTTGGGCTGGGCATTTTTTCTATGGTTACCTGGGCACTTATAACGGATGTTATAGATTATTCCGAAATCAAAAACGGAATAAGGGAAGACGGCTCTGTTTACGCACTTTACTCCTTTGCACGCAAGCTCGGTCAGGCGGCGTCCGCAGGGCTTACCGGCGCGCTGCTTTCATTTATCGGCTACGACAAATCCACGGCATTTACACAAAAAGTTAAAGAGGGCATTTTCAACATTTCAACGCTTGTGCCCGCCGCAGGCTTCATTATACTTGCGCTTATACTTTGGCTTTGGTATCCGCTTCACAAAAAGCAGGTAGAGGAAAACATCGCAATCCTTAAAGAAAAGCATTCCGGAGGCAGAAAAGAATTTTGATTTACAGCGCATTGAATCATAACCACCAGTTGAACTGGTGGTTTGCACAGGCCCTAAAAGGGCCGCCTA
>CAVJZG010000018.1:0-46186 GCA_963654285.1 bacterium | reverse complement strand
TTTCTGATATCAATTCTGTCCTGCCGTTGATGATTTCCCTCACCGTCCAGAACAGTTCCAGATTGTACTTCATCTGCTTTCCGGGAGTACGCTCAATGATGGTGATGGTCAGTACGAAGGCAATGTAAAATACGAGGATAGGGATGGCGGCGTACCAGCTCTCACAGTTCTTTATCTCGCATCTACCGTCCTTTCCAATGCCGCCCTTTCCAATGCCGCCCTTTATCTCATCTGGATTAGAATCACACTGGTGTTGGCGAGAATCACGCCTCTCTTGGTGAGAATCATGCCCACGCCGTGGGATGTGGGTAGTTTGCTGCAGTCTATAGGTAATAAGAGCAGTTATAACGGCAAGGAGCATCCAAATTGCTACTGCTTTACCGGTTATCATCGCTAGCGCGGCGTCAAAATAAATGTCGATAAGAGTCTCCTTCCTCGCTTAAACACCCTAACTGCGTTTCTGCTTCATCTGAGCGGAGTTTATACACCTCACGATAGCATTCCTCGCACATCTGGCCAGAGCCGGGAACATAGCAGAAACGCTTGTCCACTGGGGTGGCGAGGGGATATTTAGTTTCTTTTCCGCAACGAATGCATAGGTCGTTCATGTAGAGGGAGTCCTTTCTTGGGATGTGGAGACGCATTCTTCTGTGGTTTCATTTGTGTGTCCTGCTTATATTATAATGCAGTATGTCAAGGCTTTTCGCCAACGAGTATTCTTGTAACTCTCCACCTCATCAACAGTGCGCTTATAATCAGTGACCCTGCTATCGCTGCCACAAAATTCACACCCGCATTGATCCAAGGATTGACAACTCCGTTCAATGCGGTTATTGTGAAGTAGATAATCTGCTGATGGAACAGATACATCGGCATTGAGTAACTCGACAATGTTTTGAATACCTTACTCTCCTGCCAATGAACATGAAATGCTAACGTCTGCAAAGTTGTCCACGCTGTGAGCGCACCAACAATGTGAAGTAAAAATGTCATTCCTAACGCAAGGACACTCCATATAAATCCACTTTGTTGCCCTATCATTCTGTTTCCCACGAACAGCAAAAGATCAGCAACCATCCAGCAGTACCAAGGCACTGCATCCGTGAGCAGTTTTTCCTGTCTCTCACTCTTTACTCTTATCCTCATCCCGATGAAGAAAAATACAACGTACTGGCATGCTGTCCATATGCAGAATATATTAGGAATCACATGTCCGCCTACAATTCCGATACCGTAGAATGCAATGGTGATTGCCCATCCAATGACAGGTCTCTTAATCATCACATTCCGAAGCGGCCAGACAATACCAAACACTCCAAACAGCATCCACAGAAACCAGAGTTGACTAGGATTGATGCAGAGGACATATTTCTTAAAGAGTTCATCGATTCCCCAATGAGAGAAGTAAGCCGAGATAGGTGCCACCCAAACCAGCATTACAAAAACATAGGGGACAAGCAATCTTTTTGCCTTATTTTTGAGGAACAATTCATAATGGTTGTACCCCCCCCCGCTCAAAATTTTGAACGCAAATATGTAGCCGGATACAAGGGCAAATGCATAGATGTGGAACGAGTTAAGCCACGAAGATATGATACTCAACCCTTCACAATCGATCGCAGGATTCTTTGTAAACCAATTTCCCGTCCAAAAATTACAGGCATGCCCCAAAATGACTAGGAGCATAAGGGCTGCTTTGGTAAACCTGCAATTGCTAAGATTCTTTTCGCTTTCCATAACCTCTCCTTTCTTGCATTCTGTGGCACTTCCATTAGCTTTTCTCAGATTGCTTTCTTTATTTCCGCTTCAATCGTGTCAACGCACTCTTCATCTGTTTTCTGTAAACAATCAAGTTTATGATGCCACTTACTATAACCACAATCAGCGAAACCTTCACAGCATAAATAATCCACATTAAATACGAGACTTCGCTCATCACAAACATTTTAGCAATCCAGAATGAAGCGAGGGCTACTACAAAATCGGTAACTATGTGCTTTGCAAAGTATTTAAGTGGTCTTTCCAGAATATTCTTACGGAGATACCATGCAAAATAGCAAGTGTGGTAAAGCATAGCTATTAAAGTTCCGATAGCCGCACCTATCAGCCCAAACTTAAAGACTAAAATTACCGTTATTACAGTGTTCAGCCCGGCTGCGATAAATGCTCCGTTTTGTGTTTCCTTAAAATGCCCCGCCGCCTTTATTACTCGAAAATAAGGAACTCGAAGACAGTCTACTCCGTAGGCCATTACAAGTAGGATACCAAATACCGGTGCGATATAGTCTGCATCGGTAATCCCAGCAGTGTACACCTTTATAAACGGGACTATTGTTATCGCTGCAATGGTAAAGATTATTGTAACTCCAGTGTGCGTAATCCATTCTACCATGCTGAAGGTTGTCAGAAGTTTTTCTTTCTCTCCCTTTGCAATCATATTGCCAAAGAGTGACTCTAAACCAGTAGCGGCTGTCATAACAATCTGCTCCACACCGCTCGTCACATTGTAATATACGGAATATATGGAGACATTCTGTAATGTTGAAAACAATGTCAATACGGTTACATCAACATTCTGACATACCACCGATGCAAGATGCTGTGAAAATCCATTCCACTTCTGCTTTATTGGCTCGCCAGTAACCTCTATTCTCTTGTTTATGCAGTAGTGTCTATGCACATACAGCATCTGTCCAAGTGGTCTTAATACAAACACCACAGCTGTCATTAGTTTCACTGCGTGAATCGATGCACCCATCCTCATAAGAATGATGGCAAACACAGTGTTAAGAACAATGGTTCCTATCTGCATTACAAGCTGCACATAAGACCTCTGATCAGCATTCAACAAGAGCTGATAAGTCATGCCAAAAAGGTACTGTGCCAATGTGCTGATTGCAATAATTAACAGCAATGATACGGTATACCACGCGCCAAAATCCACCATTGAGGGGAAAACAAAACACAGAACTACTATATAGCAGATAAAAATACAAGCAAGTCTACGGAAAAACCTCTCTGATGACTTTACTATCCGACTTATCTGGTCATTATCTTGATCTGCCAGCGGTTTATAAAGATTCGCCTGTATAACCGCACCAACGCCCATGTCCAGCAAAGAGATAAAACTCAAAAAATGACCTATAGAAGAAACCAAACCATTTACAGATGACCCGTAGTACAACAACATGTATCGTGGCAATATAAAGCCACAGATAACCGTCACGAGTTGCTTTAAAACACCCGCCCCTGTATTTAATAATAATTTCTTCTTTCTTGTCATACATACCTCTTCCTCGGAAGGTGAAATCAACTTATTTTTTCACTATGGGAGCAATATTAAGTCCGCGGTCGTTTGTAACCAATGAATGCGGAGGAATATTGCCTTTCACCACAGTGCCAGCGCCTATGACGCAACCTTCACCTATGTGCGTATCTCTTAAAATTGTAACATTCGCAGCAATCCAGCAACCGTCATCTATAATCACAGATCCTTGTTTGTATCCCGGAAGAATACCTTCATCCGAAAATATATGATCGTGATCGTAAATAGTAACTCCCGGTCCAAATATCACATGATCTCCGATTGTAATCTCTTTGCGGCATATCACGATGCAATTGCGATTAAAAGATATATTAGAACCAATGGTTAGTACCCCCCCACTGAGGATAGAGAGACATTCCGCTGAAATGATATGCTCTTACCAAATCGCATTTTCCCATCATTGGATATAAGTACCTGCGTATCTCGTCTTTTCCTGAACGCGCCATCCACCTTCAGCTTATCGCCATACCGTAGCTTACTCATTACCGTTGTTGTATAATAGCTAAGTCCTCTGAATATTTTTGAAACAACCTTCTTTATCATTTTCCACTCCTGTTATAGCTGTTTGAGAGTCCTTTCAACATTAGTTCTCTATGCGCCTCGCACTCCACATAATTAGCAATTTGAACCATGTTTATCTTCAAGTACTTATTCCTCAACATCGATTTAAACATCCGTCCCCTCGTTAACTTGTTTAGTATACGAGATAGAAGCACCTTTTTCCCAAAAAAAGCACCAAGATAAGTGTTGCAAAAGCTATCTGCAAATTTTGAATACTCCGTTTCCACAAAACTATGATTTCTTATCGCATCCGATCGCTTATAGAACTCATCAAGTATCTTGGTGCGTTTTTCTTCATCTGCCAGTCTAACGGTATTTTCGACTTTTACTATCGGGTAATACGACACTTCAAAATCATCATTCAGGCCTATCAGCAATCCTGTCTGCCAAAACTCACTATCACTATTATCAAACAGAAAATTGCCCTGACCATAGACAATCGTTCCGCCACCATATTTCTCCTCACAGCCTATACAGTGACTGTGTTGACAGACAACGAGATCTGCGCCCTTATCAATAAGCTTTCTGCAAACTCTCTGAAGCATAGGACTTGGATAACGGTAATGTTCCTTGCCTCCGTGATAGAGTACAATTACAAAGTCCGTCTCCCTCTTAAGGCTTTCCACATGATCGAGACTCTCCAATGGATCAAATGGATTTGCCCCAGGCGTGAATTCCGTAGCTATCGAAAACTCGTGCTCTGCACAGCAGTAGATGCCTATTCTTTTACCGTTGATTTCTTTTATAAATGGCTTACTTGCCTCATCAAGATTTTGTCCGACACCCGAATACTCGATTCCCACGTCCTCAAGAACCTTAACTGTGGATTCCACCCCCTCCACGCCCTGATCCAGAATGTGGTTATTCGCCAACCCAAAGAAATGCGGATTGATGGCTTTCAGCCCCTTTATGGTTGCCGTAGAGGCGATAAGATTTGGACCGCACTTGGCTATTGGGTGCCGTTCATTTGTAAGTGGCACCTCAAGGTTGAAAATAGTGAAGGCGGCATTATTTGTTTTTTCAAATAGTTCCTCACCAATCAGTTTTTTTGCGTCACCCTCTTTAAAAAGCTCGCAATTGCTCTCGGTGGGAACCAAATCACCACCGATAATTATTGTATCATTCATAATAATGTCCGCCTTTCACCAAATGATTCGAATGCAGTGTCAGTAACTCTCTGATGAATCACATATCATTTCTTCAAATTTAATCTTTCTTCTTAAGGTGTTCCGAAAAGTACTTGTTTTTCAGTTTTACTACCTGATTACTCAGAAGCAGTATACCAATCAGGTTAGGAATAATCATCAAGCCGTTGATCGTATCCGCAATATCCCAAGCAACACCAAGTATTGTCTGTGAGCCGACAACAATCGCAAGCACCCAAAGAGCCTTGATCACGTTTTTACTCTTAGTACCAAACAAATATGTAGCGGCTGTTTCAGCATATGTATAATAGCTAATCAGGCATGAGAAGCCGAAAAGTACAACTGCTCCAAGAACTATCCAACCTCCAATATTTCCAGGCAGCAACTTTTCAAACGCAGCAAGTGTGAGCGATGCACCCTCATATTCGCCAGTCTGCCACAGTCCTGACATAACAATTGCCAGTGCCGAAATCGTGAAAACAATAACGGTGTCAAGGAATACTTCAACCGGTCCCCATACACCCTGTTCAACCGGATGATTGACCTGCGCTCCGCTATGAACCATTGCTGCTGTACCAAGCCCTGCTTCGTTTGAATAAATACCTCTTGCCACACCGTTTTTCATTGCAATAAGGATGGAACCCATAGTACCACCTGCAAGCGCAGTAGGTGTAAACGCATCTCTTACGATCTCCACAATTGCGGCCGGAAGGCTTGTAATATTAAAGATAATAATCAAAAGTCCGCCAACAATATAAAGCAGCCCCATAAATGGTGCTACGAGAGCGCAAGCATACCAGACACGTTTCACGCCTCCGAATACTATAATTGCCACAACAACCGCAAGCACAATACCGGTAGCCAACGTTGGAATCTGGAATTTATCATACATTGTCAGAGCAATCGTGTTCGTATCGACTACACCTGATATCATGAACGCAAATGGGATGACTAGAACGGCAAACAGTGCACCCAGCCACTTTTGGTGCAGTCCCTTAGAGAGATAGTACATTGCTCCTCCACGCACCGAGCCATCTTTATTAAATTCTCTATACTTTATTCCAAGTGTAATTTCTGCGAACTTGGAAGCCATGCCAATAAAGGCTGCAACAATCATCCAAAACAGTGCGCCGGGTCCCCCTGCTACAATTGCAGTAGCAACTCCGGCTATATTGCCGGAGCCAACAATCGCAGAGACTGAGGTCATCGCCGCCTGGAAAGATGTGAGTTCACCGGGTGCCGGTTTTGCATCTTCCTTTTTCTTAAACGCTTTTACAACCGTTTTCTTAAATAGGAACCTTGGATGAAGAAATTGAACAAAGCGCAATCTTATGGTGAAATATAATTCAGTTGCAAAGATAAAAATAAGTAGCGGAACGCCCTATACTATCCCGTTCAGTCAGTCATTGATTTTTATGATGATATTCATCTGTAAATCCTCCTTTATTTTATATTACAGTGATCCATGAACCAAGCATTAGATCATCTGTTTTATCTTGAAACGGATCGAATCCTGATGCATCGTAAAACGTTAATTCGCTAAAATACAATTTTCCGTCCACGATATACCAGTCAACTCTTACATGAGAAATTCCTTCGCTCAAACCTCTTGACAAGCGAAGCATATCATCAAAACATACTGGCTTTTGTGCTACTTCTGGGGTGCATTCCTCCCCCAACTGATTTATCTTCGTTTTTTTCCAATTTACATCATAAAAATCCTGGGTATGACGTCCCGAAAACCTTCCATGGTGTAGTTCAATAAGTTTTGGTTCTCCGTCAAAGCATAGCACCTTATAATCTGACAGTTCTCCTGTATTATTATCTTCCTTCTTTGCTGTGTTCAGCACACAGAGCATATCCTTATAGCTTAGGCAATACCCCCCCCCGTATTTTCAGGGAGTTTTATCCACGAGCCGAGAAGCTCGTCATTCCCGTCATAAATAAATTTTCCAATCCCACTGGCTGGATAGAATGTTAATTCACCAAAATACACTTTCCCATCCACATCATAGAAATCAACACGCAGGAAAGGCTGTGTCTCAGACAGTTTTGCAGTGAGTTCCTTCATCTTTTCAAGATTAGTAGGAATCGGCAGTTCCTTATTAAAATCAGGTGGACACACTTCTTCACCCAGCTTCATCAGTTCACCATCTGGGGTGAAATAATTGGCCTTGTGCCCTATGAAGCGATCAAAGTCAACCTTGTAGCACTTGGCAACACCGTTAAAGCAGAAAAACTTATAATCTCGAAGTTCCGATGTGCCTGTGTCCTCCATGTATTTCTCACATATAATCTTGCGTGGAATATTTTTATACGGCCATTCTCGTGTAGGGAGGTAATGATCCTTGCTCATTTTATATGTAAGCTTTTTCTTTGCCTTATCAATATCAAAATGCTTTTTGTCCTTGCATATTACAACACTTCCTTGATCATGGTTGCACTTCAGCACGAACTGATTTGGCAGTGAATCGAAGTCAATATCATCTACATTATCCCAAACGCCAAGAAGCGGAATTAGGTATTCCTCACCGATTTTTTCACGTATAAAGTCTCTAACTCTATATTTGTCCACCATCATGGAATATTCCGGCTTACGATTATATAGCTTAAGCCACTGAAGCTTTTCATTAAACGTCTTTGGATTTTTTAAATCAAGCTCATAACCAAATACAGATTTGAAAACACATTTAGCATAGGTTTCGTCCGACATCCAGTTAAGCAATCCATTATAATTTAACGCACGAACCATTTTCCCTGGCGTTTTTATAAGTGAAAAAAATGTTGAAATTTTAGACATCATCATATCCCCTCTCTATATGTAAGCGATGTTGTTCTCCGACAATTGCATCCATAGATATCAGCATCAAGACAAGTAAATGAAGTATATCGTATAGGAATATTTGCCCCAGCCCAATAAAAAACTCGCATAGCAAAAACAATAATACCATTCTGGCTCTAAATGTATCTTCAGTATTTAAGTTTTTGCTTATTGCATTCACGGTGCAGATATACAAACACCTTATTAAAGGTATATAAAAAATCAGTATGCCGATTATTCCTCCACAGGATAAAACTTCAGCATAAGATGAGTGAGAAAAGAATCCATACGAAGACCACACTTGATATTGTCTAAATCCAATTCCAATAATCGGACTCGTCTTCCAAAAAATAATCGCATCTTCATACAGGCCTTCTCGCGTCGAAGTTTCCCCCTCTTGAAATAGTTGAACAAGTCGTTCAAACGCTGCGCTCTCTTGGAAATAGCTGTCAATATATGACATACATAAGTATCCTGCAGCAACAACGCACGCAAAAATTATAAACAGTCGCTTAGTCATATGTCGCCCAATCATCATCCTAGTATATGAGATGAGCCAAAAGATACAGACTGCGACGGCAGCAAGCAGGCACTTCCTACTCCCAGTAAGAATAATACCATAGAGCATTACCACATTCGCGCACAACGCTACCACAAAAGATGCGGTCTTTTCATTGTTGGTCGTCAATGCAAAAGAGAGAATTCCGATCAATAATATCAATCCAAGAGTATTTGGATTGTTAGTACTGCTCATTGTTGTCACCCAAATGCCATTCCAATAGGGTTGCCCCCTAAGAATAACCTGTAGCGCACATACCACCGCCACATATTTAAGTACCTTATATATCCAATCATGATTCCCTATTTGGGATGAGATATACCAGCAATCAAAACACACTACTATGAAACATCCATATGTGATTAAGGAGGACATCATAAAGGACATATCTTTTGCTACGAATAATCCTGTAAATGAGTAGATAAAATACAGGAAATACATTTTTAAGATCGGAGGCATTTTTCCTGGCAAAAAGTAACGTTCTCCCAGCATTCGCAAAAGGACAAGACCTGTCAACAACGCAGTTGTACCATATAAAATTGCGGGTACGTTTCCCCATATTTCCTTGTACCACTCCAAGTACAGAATAAATACGATAAAAAGAATGCGCTCCAGCAAAAATATGTTCTCTTTTATCTGCACTTTCATGTTGCGCCCCCTATTCTTCCTTCCATAAATTCCAAAATGTTCCGGGCGCGATTTTCAATGCGAAGCATTTCTGCCTTTTTGGTTGCTCCTAAAGCCAACTTCTTGCGAAACGATGGATTATCATGCAGTAATTCGATTGATGATCTGATTTCATCTATATTATTAGGATCAATTCGAATAGAATTTGTATCATCCAAAATGTCATCATTAAACGGTAAATTAGATGAAACAATCGGAAGACCACAAGCCATTGCCTCAACAACTGCGTTGCAACATCCTTCTGCCAAGGTTGGAAGAACGAATATGTCAGCCGCATTTAAGTATTTCACTACTTCGTCATGTGGAAGTCTGCCAGTGAAGAGAATTCCATCACAGTCAGGCTTTTCTTCTCCATCTCCGATGAAGAAGCTATTAATATCTGGCAATTCTTTGATAGCCGCCGCTAAACGCAACGGGCCCTTTCTATGAATATAATGCCCAACAAACGCTACAATAAAACATGCCTCCGATATCCCCAGTTCTTTTCTAACTTCGCTTTTATCCATCAAATGGAACGCTCCTGAATCAATTGCGTTTGGAAACACAGATACTTTCTCCTCAGTCACAACTCGATTCGACACAAGTTCCTGCTTATTTTTAGTCGATACCGCAATAACCCCAGAGATATCCGAGAGCTTTCTCTGTACAATATCCAAGGCAATATGGCTACTGATAATTCCAATAGAGCTTTCTCCATAGGCAACGAAGTATGGTACATGGAATTTCGCAGACAATTCGGCAGCAGTGAGTCCAGCCGGTATCACAAAATGTGCATAAAAAACATCCGCTTCGATCTCATTCTTTTTATATTCTTTTTCCGCTGTTTCTAAAAACAATTTCCCATATATTTTTGTAAAATCTATGCCGGCTATCTTCATTCCGAATGCAGGCGGCATATGAGGGCAATAGATGTCAATAGCTGCTCCTTTTTTCGTCTTTTTGACCCAATGCTTCTGCGGATGATAATTACGTTTACTCAGTTTATCTCTAAGTGGGGAGTATGGAGCGATAACCGTACATTTTATTCCTATATCTGCGAATTGGCAGACCAACTGGTCCAAAAAAGTATTGATTGGATATTCTTTTGTTGGATATCGGTCTGTTATGATACACATTTTTTTAATCTTCATCTCGTACTCCCCAATTCTTTTTATTTTATGACAAAACTAGGTAATCTGCCTGCCGCCGTTAGCTCTATACACAGATTTCTATCAACAATTCCCTGCGGCATTTCTCTTGCACATTGTGGCGAGTATACACAAGCGATGGAATAATGTTATAGCATCAAATATTGTCAAAATTCACAAATTCGTTTATCTACTATTTTCCCAAAATAGGGTGAGTCGTTCTCAGTTGCCGGGTGTATAACATATTCTGCAACGTCTTTCTCTTTCCATTCAATATTCCCAAATAAATACTCCGGTTTAAATACATCTTTGCTGTTTAAACATACGATTAATCCACTCGGGGAAGCCATTCCTTTTTTGTGCGCATTACTTTGCCATGTATCCAGCATTTTGGATTTTATAGGCTCTGCCAACCGCCATAGTATAGGCATCTTTTGTGAGTTATCGCTACCCGGTACATAAATTCGTTGATGGCTTCTCATTTTCATAATGCCAAGCTGTGCTGCTGTTTCTACAACCAAGCTGTAAATGCCAAAATCGACATGAGTGTTTTGATGTGTATTCCAGTAATCTGGTTGCCCCATTAATGCAGTAAACAGATCATACTGCGCAATCAATTCCCTTTTAATTTCCTCAAATGAAATTTGCTTTTTTCTGAGTCTTCGACGAAATTCCGGATAAGAGTAGAACCCCCCCATTTTCTGAAACCAATGTTGGAATTTTCTCTATTGGGGACACAGGATTCCCACAGGCTAAGACCCAATGCAATCCAACAGAAACCTTCGGGTTATTCTTCAATTTCACAGCATCCTTATAAAAAGGCATATTCGTCATCACATTAGTAGAGGTAATTAAACCAGCCGCAATTCCCGCATCTATCGCATCATCAACTGCTCTTGACATACCATAATCGTCGGCTGTAACAATCATTTTTCTCATAATTTTCTATCTCCTTTACGGAATTTGTGACGTTCAATATAGTACTTGGCGTAAGAAGATACTAGATATGTCAACCCATTTGCCTTAGACAGACGAACCAATGTGCTCTCATCAGTCTCAAAAGGAATCTCCAACAACTTTGGATGCATTTTTCGAATCAAGCTCACCTGCACTGCAGATTGTTTTCTTTCTTTTCTATCCACAGCGGTCCAAATATAAATAATGCTCCTCGAATTAAAAATATTTAAGTAGCCTTGGCCAACCGTATTATAAATAAGGTTCGTTTGTGCTGCCCATCTTCCCATTCGGTTCTCAATGGAAAAAAGATCAAACGTATTTACATGTTCAGCACTGTCTTTAATCTCCTTCAGCCATAAACCAAGCTGTTTTTTTGCCTCGTTGCTATAATTATGGAGCTTGCAGCGGAAATAGCTTGCTGCGGCAAAGCACAGTGGAATATCTCTATGCAATGAACACTTTCCTACTTGTCCAATAATATCTCCGTTTATAATCGCATCGTTTCCACAGTATTCACGAATCGTCTCTGCAATACGCAAATTTCTGGGTGAATAACTATCTGCCCCCAATAGACAATCCATTTCTTTCTTTAATGCCTCTGAAATTGTGATATCTTGTATCTGATCATGCGGAATGTTATTTTCTTCACACAGTAGCTTCGGAACCACTATATCCTGACTGTCGTCATTATGTTCCGGATGCTTGATAGTATAACAGCGAACATCTTCGCCGTGATTTGTCAAAAAAGCCAACACCACCCGGCTGTCGCGTCCCGATGTAATCGGACAGCGAATAGAAAAAGACTGCTGATAAAAGGCGGATAACGTCTGAATCAGCGGAGTTGCCAATTCTGTGGCCTTTTCAACCATCAACTTCGGCTGTTTCTGAGCGCAGTTTACAAACCGCACTGCTTTCCTTTCATTTACAGATAGATAATGATTCGGCAGGAGCTGCTTAATCTCACGATATTGAGTAACATCAAATGGCATAGCTTGCGAAATATTTCCCGACTCGCGGATATGCATGAGTATCGGATCAGGCTGGTAATCGTAGTGTTCAACAAGATAGTGCGGGTTACTGGTACATGCAAACGAATTTTCTGTCTGATAGAATATCGGAATACTGCTGGTAGCATCCCCCTGAATGTAATACCGTTCTCCATCACGGTAGAAAATGATATACTTTCCTCCCATCGATTTTTCGAACTCAACAACATTGGCAATGTTAGAACACTGCTTCAGCATCTGGTCTGCCAGTTTTTCACTTTCACCCGTGAAAACATTAACTGCATACCCAAAGATTAAGCATTCGCAGTTTTCGCTCTCTGCGTGAAGTATAGGTGTTTTGGAGTCCGTAAGCATTATATATTTTCCAAAGTTTCTCTTTTGTTTCAGCTCATCTATTTCTAGATCTGATTCGCTGATATAATAAGAAAAAATACAGGACTCCATTTTTACTCCTACCTTTCATTCATCCTTCTAATATGCTTTTATATATTTGGTCATAGCAATCTACTATTTTTGACCATCCGAAGTTACTGGCTGACGCTGTTACATTTTTTTGTATCTCGGCGTATTTATCGATCACGCATTCAATGCCTTTTGCAATACTCTCAGGGTCATTGGCCGATACGTGGTAACCAACCAAGCCTTCTTCAAATTGATTATCGAATCCCTGACCCTTAGAATAAATAACAGGCAGTCCCTGACTCATTGCTTCCGCATAGACCAAACCAAATGATTCCGTAAAGGAGGGCATTACGAAAATATCCGATGCTCTATATACATCAATCAACTTTTCTTTTGGCATGGCCTGAAGATATGTTGTGTACGGATCTTGTTTAATGGCTCGGAATTCTCTTTCATCCTGAACCTTACCAACAACCGTCAGTGTAGTTTCATAGCCTTTCTTTCTCAGGATGTCCATAGCTTTCTGAGTTGACGGGATATTTTTGTTTTTGTCAATTCTTCCAGCATAAACAAGTTTAACCACATTACCGTGCAAGATGTGTTGCTCAGTTGGTACATTTTTGAACCAGAATTCATCTATTCCATTCGGAATGATATGTGTTTTATTCTCAATTTCCTCCCAATACCCTTTAGGAATGTACTTTTCAAATACCTGCCTGCGATAAGCCTCGGATAAGAAAAACACCGCCGATGCATTACGCATAATTTGTACACCTCGTCTGCGCAAATGCGGCATTAAACGAAAGAAATCGTTAACGTCCGTATTTCGAACTGCCACCACATACGGAATTCCGTACTTTTGTGAAAGCAATTTAGCACAGTTACCATCTGTAAAGAGCGTATATGCGTGTATTACATCAAAATTCGCAACTTTAATGTTAGCCTCCAATGCTTTTCTGATCTTTTGCTGTTTATAATCAAAAAACAATCGATCCCACTTGCGAAAGCATTCGCAGAAACATACGTTTTCGTTTGGCTTGATAACCGCTAACTCTTTATTGTATGTCGGCACAAACACCTGATTTTTATAACCGCACTCATCCAAGTGCTCTATCATAATCTGATGTAGTGTCGTTCCCACATAATTGCAGTTAATGTGCAATACACGCATAGTATTCTTCATTACAGTCTCCACCACTGCATTCCGGATGCCTTCAAATCATCAATGCTGAAAAGTCCCTTTACATCAATCAGAACTTTTTCTTCATCCGGAACATTTTTGAAGAGGGTCTTTATCTTGTCAAGTCCAAGAGCCTTAAATTCATTGTGGGCTACAGCGACAATAACGCAATCAGCGTCAGCCGCATCCTCCATCTTCATCAGCTTTACGCCATATTCATGCATAGCATCGCGTTCAGATGCCCAAGGATCGACCACAACTGGTACGATGTCATATGTGTTCAGTTGCTTGATAATATCGTCAACCTTGCTGTTTCTTGTATCTGGGCAGTTCTCCTTAAAAGTCAATCCAAGGATTACAACCTTGCTCTTCTTGGGAGCCTGTCCTGCTTCAATCATCTTCTTGACAGCCTTATCCGCTACAAAAGCTCCCATGCTATCGTTGACAATACGACCATTCAAGATGATCTGGCTGTGGTAGCCGAGTTTTTCAGCCTGATAGGTAAAATAATACGGATCAACGCCGATGCAATGACCGCCGACAAGACCCGGGCGGAAGCCAAGCGCATTCCACTTGGTATTCATTCCGTCCACAACCTCGTTGGTATCGATATCCATACGGTCAAACACCATTGCCAACTCGTTCATGAAAGCTATATTGATATCACGCTGGCTGTTCTCTACCACTTTTACTGCTTCCGCAGTGCGAATATTGGACACGGGATGCGTTCCGACCTCAATCACAAGGTCGTACACTGCCTTGATCTCAGTCAGAGACTCTGCATCCATACCCGAAACAATTTTGCGGATATTCTCAAGCCTATGTACCTTATCACCGGGGTTAATGCGTTCAGGCGAGTAGCCAATCTTGAAGTCTACACCGCACTTCATTCCGCTTTCTTTTTCCAGAATTGGAATGCAGACGTCTTCCGTGCAGCCGGGATAGACAGTGGATTCATATACTATAATGGAACCCTTTGTCAGATTACGACCGACAATCTCTGATGCTCCAATGACCGGTGTAAGGTCAGGCGTATGATCTGTGTTAACCGGAGTAGGAACAGCTACGATGATAAATTTTGCCTTTTGAAGCTCTTTCTCATCTGCTGTGAAATGAACCTTAGTTTTCTTAATTTCTTCATCACCGACTTCTTTTGTCGGATCAATGCCGGACTCATAGAGTTCAATCTTTGCCTTGTTAAGATCGAAGCCGATTACATTTACACCCTTTTTGGCAAAGGCATGAGCAATGGGCATTCCTACATAGCCAAGGCCAACCAAGGCTAATGATTCTTCATTGTTAACTAGTTTTTCATAAAGTGACATAAATCCTTACTCCTTTTATTTCATAGAAATTATTGATTCTGCTTCAGCAATCCGTATTAAATCATCCTCAGTAACTTTACGTTTACAGAATATCTTTTTGAACGCCCCGTGTAGCAGATTATTCATAGTAAAAACAGAAGCCATAAACGGATTTCTATGCTGCCCTATTCTATACAGAAGATAGTGCCATTTGATTAATTTTAACTTGCTACCACTTGAAATAGATCCATCATGCTTAATGTAGTACGAAAGGCATTGCGACAACCGATGGCAATCGCTCTTTTCAATAGCCTTTAACCACATCGCATAGTCATTATTCTTCCGCAAATTTTCAATCTGAATAAGTCCTATTCTTTCCCGATCATACACGACAGTTATTGTTGAGAAGTAACAGTAATCATACATCTTCCGCTTGCTTACTATTTGGGGACCCGTGTTAATATACGGTAGCCACTGTCCGTTAAGATTAATGCGATAATCTGTACACGTAAAAGAAAATCCCTTTTCTTCCATAAAGCGAAGCTGTATTTCTAATTTTTGTGGATGCCACCAGTCATCGCTGTCAAGGAAAGCAATCCACTTTCCGGTTGCCTTTTGCAAAGCAAGGTTTCTTGATATGGCTGCTCCACTGTTTTTCTCATTTGAGAATATTTTGATTCTCGGTTCTTGGAACGATTCAATGATTTGTACTGTCTTATCCGTCGAGCAATCATCTACAATAATAAGTTCCCAATTCTTGTATGTTTGTGCCAAGACAGTTTTAATACTGTTGGCAATATACATTTCGGAATTATACGAAGGCATAATTATGGAGACCAATTCGTTACGCATAACACGGCCTCCAGCAAAGAGGATACGGGTTAGGTATTACCCCCCCCGCTTGTTTTTTATTCACATACTTAATTTTTTTATAAACGCCAAATCCAAGGTTTCGGCAAGTATTAATCCATGCAACAAGCATATTCTGGTCTTCAGCATTTCTAAATAACTTATAATGCCAGCCTATCATGGTCCTTACACTGTGTGTGCTCACTGAACCAATCCTCCCTCTTCTGTACTTCGCAAGAACTTCATCCAACAAATGGCAATCAGCCTTTCTGCAGACCTTTAACCACATGGCATAGTCATTGTTCTTTTTTATATCAGTAATCTGTATCAATCCAACGGTCTCAGCATCATACACGACTGTAAGACAGCCCGGCCAACAGAAATTGAACATTCCCGTTTTTGTGATTGTCTTTGGTCCGGTAACGGTCACGCCGTTTTCATTGCCATCTGTATCTATCTCAATGTATTTCGTGTATGAAAAGTGATAACCATTCTCCTTCATAAATTTGATTTGCTTTTCCAGCTTCCCCGGCATCCACAAATCATCACTGTCAAGAAATGCTATCCACTTACCGGTTGCTTCCTGTAACGCACGGTTTCTTGAAACCGCCGCGCCGCTGTTTTTGTCGTTCTTTATATAAGTAATACGAGAATCGTTTAGATACGGTTTCACCACATCGTCTGTATTATCCGTTGAGCAATCATCCACGATAATAAGTTCCCAATTCTTATATGTTTGTGCCAAAACGGACTCTATTGATCCAGCTATAAAATTTGCCGTGTTATAAGATGGCATAATGATGGATACCATATCAGTCATAAACTTCTTCTCCCATGGTTTTCACAATTTTATTTGCCAGAAAGCTCGCTACGGCAGATTTCCTCCATCTTGAGCACGCTATTGATTGAATGGATTCGGCCAATTCCATCAAATGAAGCCAAAGTCTTACGCAGTGGAAACAGCAGCTTTATCAGCCATTTGATTTTGGGATTGTACTGAACATGCAAATGGCAATATGCCTTTCTGAATCCAAAATACTTCTCAAGGTAATCCTGAAAATGCGTCTCATGGTTGACGCTTCTTGCACCGTCGCATATAATTCCGCCATCTCTCAGGAACTCTTCATAGCAATTTACTATCCCATGTACCAAAGCTGCATTAATGGCGTATTTTTCCAGAGCAGATGTGGTCTTCAGCACAGTAAGCTCCAGAAAATTGGCATTCCTTGCCTTCAATAACGCATACCCTGCAAGCTCATTTGTTTCCTTAAAAAATGCACCGAATACATCGTATTCTTTCCAAGTTTCAATTTCATTTATAAATCTCTCCTTATCAACCGAAGGGCGATATTTCTTTGGATATGCAGAAAATGCAGCCGTCTGAACCCGATACAATTCTGCTCCATACTCGACAGGATTGATTATTTTTACCTCAAAGTTTTTATTACCTTTTTTAACTTCATATCTTCGTTTACTTTTTAGAGTCCATATGTCAAACGGCTCATCCTTTATCACATACCACCAGTTCGTTTCATGACCACAATCCCAACCGGTTGTCCATCTCGCCAATAAGGGAGTATCCCCCCCCGGCCTTCCAAATATCGCCGTTTTCTACTGGACGCATAGCAGGTGTTTCATGAGGTGAAATTGCAGGAATCATTGCGTGGTTATAATATTTCCATCCTTCTATTTGCATCTCAGCTCACACCCCCAACAGCTCTCGTGCTTTCTCTTGCTTTTCCTCATATTCCTCAACACTCACTCTCCCAGCCTTCAGCAGATAATCTCCAAAGTCATCGGTGATATCAACCTCGTTGACATCACTATTCTCTAACCCCTTCTGCTTGAAGAACACCTGCTTTATGGTATCGAATACAATCTTACAGTCTCCTAAGAACATAACGTTCCTTATGTACTCCAGGTCCGTCTCTAACTTTCCATCCCAGCTTATGGCGTTTCTGCCTCTGGTTTGGGCTAAACCAGACAGTCCTGGTCGAACGCTGTGTCTTTCCCTCTGTTCCGGCGTCATAAACACCATATCTCGGACAAGCAACGGTCTCGGTCCTATAACGCTCATATCTCCCTTGATTATATTGAACGCCTCTGGGAGTTCATCAAGGCTCGTACTTCTAAGAAACCTACCATACCGATTTAACCTTACCTCATCCGGCAACAGCTTCCCATTCTTATCCTTTCGGTTATCCATTGTGCGGAACTTAATGAGTTTAAATATCTTCTCATCTTTTCCAGGACGCTCCTGTATGAAGAACGGATTTCCTCGCATAAAGATCGTACCGAGGATGATAAGGATAAGGTACAGCCAAGAAAAAACAGTCACCGCCACCAAAGCACAAAGGATATCGAGAGGTCGCTTGAAGTATTTTTCATATGGTCCCATGTGTCTGCCTTTGCCCTCATATCCGTTCTCACTCATCTGAAACATCTCTTAATAATCTCAATCACTCTATCCTGCTCCCCTGCCGTCATCTTATTATCGCTCGGCAAACAGCACCCACGTTCAAATATATCCGCCCCAACATCAACACAACCACCAGCGATATAGGCGTTGGTGCGACAGCGAAGCGTACCGTCTCTGCCAATCGCTTCATGCATACGGTACATAGGCTGCAGGTGCATCGGTTTCCATATCGAGCGTCCCTCAGCGTTAAAATAACTTAACGCCTCCAGTATCTCAGTCGGGCAGGATTTACCCGATTCTGCTCTATACAATGCTCTGTGATTATTCCTGACCTGCTCACACATATAATTCTTATCAATAATCAAAGCTGAAAGCCAATAGTTTGGCTCCGTGCCCTCCGTAATCGGATTCATCTTCACCGGCAAATCTTTCAATCCATCGCGATATCTCTCGTAAACTGCCTTTTTCTGAGCAATATGCTCTTCAAGATGCGGATACTGCCCTCTGACAACGCCGGCTATTACATTTGACATTCTGTAGTTGTATCCGACTTCCTCATGCTGATACCAAGGAGCAGCTTCTCTCGCCTGTGTAGACCATTTGCGGACGCGGTTTGCATCCTCTATACTGTTAGTCAAGAAACAGCCACCGGAGCTTCCTGTAATGATTTTATTACCATTATAACTGATAGCAGAATAATCGCCAAAGCTGCCACACTGTTTTCCGTTAACCGTGGCTCCCATCGCTTCGGCGGCATCCTCGATGAGGAGAGCACCGTGTTCTTCGCAAATCCTCTTAATCTCATCAATGCGTCCGGGAAACCCGTAAAGTTCAGCGCAAACAACGAGTTTCACATCCGGATATGTTTCAAACGCTTTTTCAAGAGCCACAGGATCCATGTTCCACGAATCCGCTTCAGTATCGATAAATATCGGAACACCGCCCTCATAAACAACCGGATTGAGAGTTGCAGCGAAAGTCATATCAGAGCAAAACACCCTTTTGCCTGCCAGAGCACCACCGGAAACAGATGATTTTCCATACAATTTCTCACCGGCAAGCTTGCAACACAAATGGAGTGCAGCGGTACAAGCAGACAGCGCAACAGCATAGCTCATACCGGCTTTTTCGGCTGCAATTCTTTCCACTTCGTTGATGTTTTCGCCGACTGTGGACATCCAGTTGGTTTCATATGCCTCAGTCATATATTTGATTTCTTCGCCATGCATAGTCGGCGTGGCAAGCCAAATCTTATTTTTAAATTTCTCTATACCGCAAAAACGCTCATCATATAAAAAGTCCATGCGCTTTTCCCTTTCACCAATACTTCAAGCATTTGTTATTTACTCCGCTCTGCTATGGGCGAAATCTGTTAAGAACAGCTGTGTGGCAGTCTTTATAAAGAATTGAGCACCATCGCCGTACCTTGCAGAGGAATTTTTTAATGCGCGTTGATTGCACAATCAATGCCCGTTTTTATTTATTCGCTCTCATTTGGAACGCCCTGCGGGGGAGCACTTTCGGGGTGCTCGCCTGCAGGATGGAAGGTGGGAACGATTTTTTCCACCATTTCAACTATGTTGCTGCTGTTATCAAAAGCGGCAGCGGCAAGCTTTTCAAGATTTTTCGCAAATATTGCCACATCAAACGGAATCGGTCTGCCGATATGTATAAGTTCGCTTTCCGTTTTCCTCATGCCCTCTTCCTTCATCAAGCATTCCTCATAGAGCTTTTCGCCGGGGCGCAAGCCTGAGTATTCGATTTTAATATCAACATCGGGGGTGTAGCCCGAGAGCCTAATAAGATTGCGCGCAAGCGAAGCAATTTTAACCGGCGAGCCCATATCAAGCACGAATATTTCGCCGCCCAAAGCATATGTGCCTGCCTGAAGCACAAGGCTTACAGCTTCCGGAATTGTCATAAAATATCTTACAATATCGGGGTGGGTTAGCGTTACCGGACCGCCCGCTTCGATCTGCTTTTTAAACAGAGGAATAACGGAGCCGTTGCTGCCGAGCACATTTCCGAAACGAACTGCAACAAACTGAGTGCCGCTGCGATTTTCGTTGTTAGCACATTCAGCAATAAGAGGAGCCGCATTTTCGGCGTTTAGTTTAATAGCTTCGTCAATGGGATCATCCGCCGAAATATGCGAACAGGCATTGGGCAGCAAATCGAATCTGCCCGATTTGCTGATGGCATCCATGCTTTGAATAACCATTTCGCAAAGCCGTTTGCTGGCGCCCATAATATTTGTGGGATTAACTGCCTTGTCCGTGCTGATAAGCACAAAACGCTCGGTGCCGTTTTTCATTGCGGCACACGCAGTTTTGTAGGTGCCGATAACATTGTTTTTAATCGCCTCGTTCGGGCTTGATTCCATAAGCGGCACATGCTTGTGAGCCGCAGCGTGATAAACGATTTGCGGTTTATATTCCTCAAACACGGAATTTATGCGCTTACTGTCTCTCACCGAGCCGATAAGCACTTTAAGATTAAGATTTTTATATTTTCTTTTGAGTTCCTGCTCAATATCGTAAGCATTGTTTTCATAAATATCAAAAATGATAAGCTGCTTCGGATTATGCGCCGCAATCTGCCTGCAAAGTTCGCTGCCGATTGAACCGCCGCCGCCCGTTACCAAAATCACCTTGCCCGAAAGATAATCAAAAATTTCATTCATATCAACCTTGATAGGCTCTCTTCCAAGCAAATCCTCTATCTCAACAGGCTTCATTTTGCTGATAAGCTTTTCGCCGGTTGCGAGCTGATAAACGCCGGGCAAATTGATAAGCTCACAACCCGTTTCCTTACAAATATTAAGGATATCGCGCTTATCTTCCACAGAGGCGGAGGGCATGGAAAGAATAATTTTATCGATGTTAAATTTTTTTGCGGCTTCGAGGATACAGGTTCTGTCGCCCACAACCTTTACGCCCTCGGTGTAGCGACCTTTTTTATTCGGATTATCGTCAATAATGCAGCGAACGATATAATCGGTTTTATCGGAAACTCTGATTTCCCTTAAAATCATTTGACCCGCAGCGCCTGCACCGATTACCATTGTGTTGCACTTTGCCGATGTTCTTTGGCGGCTCTTTTGCCGTTCCAAATTAACAAACCGATAGGCAAATCTGATGCCAACCACAAGAACCAGCTGAATAACAGCACCGCCCATGTAATATGAAAACGGCATGCGCTTAAAAATAAGTGTTATGCCAAGGCACTGAAACACCGTGGTTGCGGCATTTGCAATCATAATTCTGTTAAGCTCGGTGAAGCTTGCAAAACGCCAAAGACTGTTATACATTTTACAAAAATAAAACACACCTATCGAAAAGAGCGTGTATATCGGCGCAAATTTCAAAAACGCATGATAATAATCCATCGGAATAACCGAAATTTTAAAATCAAATCTTATCAGCAATCCAATCAGATAGGATATATTAACGGCAATAACATCATATATCGCAAGATACATTGCTATTATCTTCCAATGTTCTATATTTAATTTACTAAGCAATTTTCTGTATGCTTTCATATATAACCTCTCTTATAACACGTACATAGCAATATTGTAGTAAACTATTTTATAAAACAAATAGTCTACCCCCCCCCCCCAAAAAATGCGGCGGTTTGAAGCAGACCGAGCGTTTTCGGCAATCAGCTCACAGTTTGCCAATTGCAAACGGCAACCGCTTTTTATAAAGCGGCTCACCGAAGCATTGCGCCGCGCCGAAATCTATCTTTTTGAGCATAATCCGCACGGCGCAAAATCAAATTGCGAACAAATCGATTGCTTATTCCTTTTTATAATATGTGTAATTATACCTGTATTTTCTTGAACGCTTGCTCGGCAAGGCTTTTCCGTTATAAATAAAGCCGATAATTTTGGACTCCGCAAATTGAAGCTGCTTTAATGTGTCGGACACATTTCTGTATTCCGCACTTCCGTTTTTAACAACAATCAAATAGCCGTCCACATGCTTTGAAAGAATCATTGCATCCGGCACGGGAAGAACCGGCGGCAAATCAACTATGATATAATCATAATAATTCCTTAGCACACCGAGAAGTTCGTGCATTTCCTTGGATTCAAGAAGCGTTGTGGGATCCGGAGGAATGTTGCCGGCAGGCACAACGGCAAAGCCAAGCTTGCTTACATTGAAAATGCATTCGTTTATGCTTTTTTCGCCGACGAGATAATCGCTTAATCCCGGGCTTTTTTTAATTCCAAGCTTTTGGGCAACGGTGGGAAGGCGCATATCGCAATCCACCAAAACCACCTTTTTGCCGATTTGAGCAAAGGAAATTGCCAAATTAACTGAAACGGAGCTTTTACCGTCGCCCCTGTTTGGGCTTGTAACGCCGATGCATTTGGAATCGCCGCCTGCGATTGAAAACGCAACATTCGTTCTTAATGATTTATATGCCTCCTGCACACTGAAAGGCGAATTTTGAGAAAGGAGCAAAGTGTCGCCTATTGACGCAGACTTTCTCTGCTTTTTATCCATTATTTTTCCCTCCCTCATATGCTTTATATGCATAAGCATATTTTGTGCTTTGCTTGATTGCCGAATTTATATCCGGAATAACCCCTACAACGGGAATTGAGAATTTTTCTTCAAGATCGTCTTCATTCTTAACATGATCGTCGAGCAATTCTTTAACTACGATTATTGCAGCCGCAACAACGGCGCCGAGTAAAGCACCGATTGCGGTGTTTCTGGAGTAGCTGGGAGAATTGATTGATGTGGGCACAAGCGGTTCGTCAATAATCTGCATTGAGCTGCCTTCGATAATTTGAGAAATCATTTTGGGAGCCACTTCCGAAATTGCACTTGCAAGCTGAGCCGCAACTTTGGGATCTTCGGCAGTTACATAAACGCCGATAACCTCAGTGTCGTCCTCCGTGGCGGTAGAAACCATTTTTGAAAGCTGCGCCGACGTGTAATTAAGATTTATCTTAGCCGCCGCTTCGGAAAGCACAGAACGGCTGAGAATGATTTTTGAATAAGTTTTAACAAGGCTTTGCGAAGCCGTAATATCCGATGTTGTGAGCTTTTTTCCGCCGTTTGTTGTTTCGGTTCCGCCGGATGTTGTGCCGCTGTAGTTATTAACATATGCCGTGAAGCCGGATTTGTAGGTTGGGGTTATAAAAGTGTCCGTAACAAAATATGAAGCAACGCCGAAAGCAACGGCAAAAATAACAATAAGCCACCATCTTGAAACAACAGCTTTGAGCAAAGGAATAAGATCGATTTCTTCGATTGCATCCTTTTTCGCTTTTTTTTCATTCAAATATTCTTTCATTCCAATCTCCATTCATCGCATAAAGCGCAGTTTAAATCAAACAAACACAAAAAACCGTGAAAAAGTTAAGCAAAAGAGCGGTTTTACACACAATATTTTGTATTGTTTATACATATTTGCAACTACACAAAAGAGTATACAGAAAAGGTGAATTTCTGTCAATATAAATATGACGAATTTTGCAACAAAATGTTAAATTTGTAATCGTTGTATCGTTTGTTCACAAAATGCTATTTCGAATTTGGGCAATCTGCCTATTTTCAGCCAATTTATACCTTTTGGCAATTATTATTTATAAAAAAATTTTACTTTTAAGCACCACTGCCCGATTTGCTAAAAAAATCAAGCTTTGTAAATACAAATAAATAATGTTGCAATTCCCGGCAGGGAATTATATAATATTAAGGAAAGCAACAGTCGAAACTCGATATATTGAAACGGATGGTATGCTTATCTAAACGGCGAGGTGATTTTATGGCAAAAAAAGTAACGGTTGAGGACATTGCAAAATACTGCGGCGTTTCAAGCGCAACCGTTTCCAGAGTGGTAAACCACAGAGAACTTGTTAAACCGCAAACCGTTAAACTTGTTGAAGATGCGATGGAGGAGCTTGGAATCACACCGAAGCGCCGTGATAATTTCGTTGAAGCATATCAAAAAAAAATAATCGTTTTGGTTATAGAACACACAAATCACACCTATTATTATGACATTTTGCAGGGCGCGCTTGACAGTGCATCCGAACACGGCTGCGATTTCATCGCCACACAATTCTCGCCAAAAAGCGGAAATGTATATGATTTTATAAAATTCCTAAGGAATGTGCATGCCGCAGGGCTTATAACGCTTTCCGCTTTCCCGTCCGAAAGCCTTGATGCAATTTCAAAAGTGGTGCCGGTGGTGCAATGCTGCGAATATAATCCGCAGGCAAATCATCCTTATGTTACAATAGATAATTATGAATCCGCAAAAATCGCAACGGAATATTTAATAATCTCCGGCAGAAAAAAGATTGCCTTTTTTAACGGTCCGCTTTATTACCAAATGACGGTTGACAGGCGACGCGGTTATACCGATGCATTAAAAGGAGCCGGAATGGAAATAAACCCGGATTACTATATTCAGCTAAACAGCACCTCGTTTGATGCGGCAAGTATTACCATTTCCAAAAAACTCGATTCCGGCATTATACCCGACGCAATCTTTGCCGCTTCCGATATTTTTGCCGCAGCAGCCATAAAAGAAATAATCAGGCGCGGCTACAAAGTGCCTAATGACATTGCCGTTGTGGGATTCAACAACAGTTCTATTTCAATGATGACCACACCCACCATAACAACCGTGAGCCAGCCGTCATACAAAATGGGTCACTGTGCCTGCGATGTGCTGCACAACAGAATTGCAAATCCACAGCTTGAAATAGGCAATCACATTTTGAAAACAGAATTTGTTATCAGGGAATCAACAATGCTTAAGCTGCACAAAAGCGACTTAAAATGAGTTAGGCAGGCGTAATCGAACACAATACAGTTTAAAGCAGCCGCATATAACGCTAAACATTATAAAAAATCCGGAATGAACAGGCATTCCGGATTTTTGTTTATTTTGATTTACAGAGCTTTGGATTTTATTTCTTTTTCAAGCATATCGGCAAATTCATCAACGCTCATTGCTCCCTGTTCTCCATCTTTTCTTGAGCGAACGGAAACGGTGCCGTTTTCAATGTCCTTATCGCCTGCAACAAGCATATAAGGAATTTTTTCCATTTGCGCAGAGCGGATTTTGAAGCCGATTTTCTCGCTTCTGTCGTCTATTTCGCAGCGAATGCCTCTTCCCTCGAGCTTATCCTTGGCGGCTTTAAGATAATCATAATGCCTGTCCGCAATCGGAAGCAACTTAACCTGCACGGGAGCAAGCCATGCCGGGAACGCGCCTGCAAAATGCTCGGTAAGAATACCGATAAATCTTTCGATACTGCCGAAAACAACGCGGTGAATCATAATCGGGCGATGCTTTGCGCCGTCTGCACCCACATATTCAAGTTCAAATCTTTCGGGAAGCTGGAAGTCGAGTTGAATTGTGCCGCATTGCCATGTTCTGCCAAGACAGTCTTTAAGATGAAAATCCAACTTCGGACCGTAGAATGCGCCGTCGCCTTCATTAACCTCAAAATCATAGCCAAGTTCGGTGATGGCGTTGCGAAGAGCATCCGTTGCAATATCCCAATCCTCCTGCGCGCCCATAGAATCCTCGGGGCGTGTGGAAAGTTCAATGTGATATTCAAAGCCGAATGTATTATAAACGCTGTCTATCAGGCGAACAACATTTTTAATTTCATCCTTAATCTGTTCACGCGTCATAAAGATGTGCGCGTCATCCTGGGTGAAGCAACGAACACGCATAAGACCGTGAAGTGCGCCGGAAAGTTCGTGCCTGTGAACAAGACCGAGTTCGCCCATACGAAGCGGCAAATCTTTATATGAATGCATTTGGGTTTTGTAAACAAGCATACCGCCGGGGCAATTCATCGGCTTAATTGCATAGTCCTCATCGTCAATAACGGTGGTATACATATTTTCTTTATAGTGATCCCAATGACCGCTGCGTTCCCAAAGAGCCCTGTTAAGAATCATCGGGGTTTGAATTTCATAATATCCTGCTTTGCGGTGAATTTCTCGCCAATAATCAACAAGCGTGTTTTTCAGCACCATACCCTTAGGCAGGAAGAACGGGAAACCGGGACCTTCCTCCATAATCGTAAAGAGCCCAAGTTCCTTGCCGAGTTTTCTGTGATCGCGCTTTTTGGCTTCCTCAAGCATTGCAAGGTGTTCCTCCAGCATTGAAGCCTTGGGGAATGCCGTGCCGTAAACTCTGCAAAGCATCTTATTTTTAGCGTCGCCACGCCAATATGCACCTGTGCAGTTTGTAAGCTTAAATGCCTTAACGGGCTTAACATCCATAAGGTGTGGACCGGCGCAAAGCTCGGTGAATTCGCCCTGCTTGTAAAAGCTGATCTGCTCGCCCTTGCCTGCATGCTCATTTATGAGTTCAACCTTGTAAGGCTCATCCTTTTCCTGCATGAGTTTGATTGCTTCGGCAGGAGCAAGTTCGAATTTTTCAAGTGCAAAGCTCTCTTTAACAATCTTTTTCATTTCTGCCTCGATTTTTGCAAGATCCTCGGGAGCGAACGGAGTTTCCGTGTCAAAATCATAATAGAAGCCATCCTCAATAGCAGGACCGATTGTGAGCTTAACATCGGGATAAAGCCTTTTAACCGCCTGTGCCATAATGTGGGAAGCAGTGTGGTTAAACGCTCTTTTGCCCTCCTCGTTATCAAAAGTAAGAATTTCAAGTTCGGCGTCGCCGTCAATAACGGTGCGAAGGTCTTTAACCTCGCCGTCAATCCTGCAAACGCAGGCATTTCTGTAAAGCCCCATCGAAATATCCTTCGTGATATCTGCGGCAGACATCGGTGAGCCGTATTCTTTTACAGAGCCGTCTTTCAAAGTGATTTTCATAATTTTCCCTCCAAGCCAAATGGCTTTATTTAACATATATTTATGTGTTTTGCCGATAATAAAAAAACACCCTGCGATAAACACAGGGTGAATAATAAATCCACGGTTCCACCTGAATTGCGCAAACGCGCCTCTCATGTGCCTTTAACGCAGGCTTACGACCGGTATTGGCGGCACTCCGGGGCGGTAACTTACGCGGCTTTATGCTCCCCTTTCAGCGGCGGCGAATGCTGCCGGGGCGCTCTCTGCAAATAAAGCGGATGCGCAGTTTTAATCCCATCAAAGCTTTAACACAGCTTAATAACTGCTTATGCGATAATTATAACATTATTTTTTACGATGTCAACACCAAAGCGCGCCAAATTTCAAAACTTTTCCGCCTGCACCGCCGATGACAATGCAGATAACTGCCACTTGACAGATACAAGATATGGGTGTATTATAAATAGGAAAATCTATATAGCGTTGTATTATGCCTATACAAAACTACTATAATTTCGGTTTGTATTTAAACTGTACCTTTTCTGATGATAATTGATCAAAAAAATCTAAAAACAGAAGGAGGTGCTATTGATTATGAGTACACCGGTTGCAATTATAATTACTGTAGTATGTGCGGTTATATTCTGCATTGCAGGCTTTATTTTAGGCTCGGTTATGAGGCAAAAAGCCAATGAAAAAGAAATAGGATCCGCGACAGAAGAAGCTACCAAAATTATAAACGATGCGCTTCAGGAGGCAGAGCACACAAAAAAAGCCAGCCTTATCGAAGCAAAAGATGAAATTCACAAGCTGCGCTCGGACGCCGATAAAGAAATCCGTGAAAGGCGAAGCGAAGTTCAAAAGCAGGAAAACCGCCTCAACCAGAGGGAAGAATATCTTGATAAAAGAGCCGATTCCATTGAGGCAAAAAACGAATCATTAAGCGAAAAGCTTAAAGATGCCGACGATAAATTACTCGAGATTGATAGCATCAAGAAAAGCCAGTTTGATATGCTGGAAAAAATATCGGGCTTTACCCAAGAGGAAGCAAAGCACCAATTGCTTGCGTCGCTCGAAGAAGAGCTTGATACCGAAAAAAGCAGAAAAATCCTTGAATACGAGCAAATGGTTCGCGACCAAAGCGAAGTGATTGCCAAGGAGATAATAGCAACTGCTATCCAGCGCTGTGCAGCAGACCACACGGCAGAAACAACCGTTTCCGTTGTTTCGTTGCCAAACGACGATATGAAAGGCAGAATCATAGGTCGCGAGGGTCGCAACATCCGCTCAATTGAAACCATCACGGGTGTTGAACTTATTATTGACGACACTCCCGAAGCAATCACCGTAAGCTCGTTTGACCCGGTAAGAAGGGAAATCGCAAGGCTTACCCTTGAGCGCCTTATTCAGGACGGTCGTATTCACCCAACAAAAATTGAAGAAATGTTTGAAAAATCCACCCGCGAGGTTAATGCAATCATTAAGCAAGAGGGTGAAAAAGCGGTACTTGCAGCCAATTGCGGTCCGGTTCATCCCGAGCTCGTTAAACTGCTCGGCAAGCTCAGATACCGCACTTCTTACGGTCAAAACGTGCTCAGGCACAGCCTTGAGGTTTCCTATATTGCAGGTCTTATGGCAGCGGAGTTGGGCGCAAACGAAAAACTTGCGCGCAGAGCCGGTCTTTTGCATGATATAGGCAAGGCTCTTGACCACGAAATGGAAGGCTCTCACATTGCGCTCGGCGTTGAATACGCGCGCAAATATAAAGAGAGTGAAGAAGTTATTCACGCAATTGAAGCGCACCACGGCGATGTTGAGTGCAAAACAATCGTTGCTTGCCTTGTTCAGGCTGCCGACGCCGTTTCTGCCGCAAGACCGGGCGCAAGGCGTGAAAATATTGAAAACTACATCAAACGCCTTCAGCAGCTTGAGGAAATTTCCACAAGCTTCCCCGGCGTTGAAAGAGCTTATGCCATTCAGGCAGGCAGAGAAATTCGCGTTATGGTTTCTCCCGAAGCAGTTAACGACGAAAGAATGCCCTACATTGCTCACGAAATAGCCAAAAAAATCGAGAGTGAAATGGAATACCCTGGTCAAATCAAGGTTAACATCATTCGCGAATCAAGGGTTTCGGCTGTTGCAAAATAATTAAGTTTAATTTATAATAACGGCAGTGAGAAATCACCGCCGTTATTTTTCGGCACTCGGCGCATGTGCCGAAAAAAATCACCGAAAGGATTTTCAATATGATAAAACACATTGTTTGCTTTAAATTAAAAGACAACAGCCCGCAAAAAAAGCAAGAGGCGGCAGAAAAGCTGCTTTCGATGGACGGCAAAGTGCCGATGATTAAATCCATTGAAGTGGGCACGGATTTTTTGGGCTCCGAGCGTTCTTACGATGTTATTTTGCAGGTTACCCTTGAAAGCCGCGAAATGCTTGACGCCTATCAAAACGACGAATATCACTGCGGCGTTGTTAAGCCCTACATGCACGCGGTGCGCGAAGCATCTGTTGCAATAGACTACGATATTTAATGCAATTCGCACGATATTAGGCAAACACATAAATTAAGCGCATCGTTTTTGAATATTCGATGCGCTTTTGCTTTTTTCGCGAATTTTAGTTAAAACTGCCCAAAATATCACCTGTATATTCTAACATCAAAATGCTTTCAATCACAAATAAATCATTGATTACGCCGTTTGCGTATGCTATAATTATAAATAAATATATTATTTTAATATATAGGTCAATTACCGTATCGGAGGATCAGAATTTTGGAAAAAGAAAAAGAAATCGAAATCGATCTCGGCAAAATTTTTCACATGATGAAAAAAAGGGTTATTTACATAATTCTTGCCACTTTAATCACGGCGGTGCTTTCCGGCTGCATTACCGAATTTTTAATTCAGCCTAAATATTCCGCTTCATGCACAATGTATGTTTACAGTAATACGGACAGAGTCAGCAGCTCGTCATCAATAGGTCAAAGCGAACTTACCGCGTCGCAACAGCTTGTAAACACATATATCGAGGTTCTTAAAAGCGATTATGTGCTTGAGGATGTTATAGGCGACCTTAATCTTAATATGACTTCAAAGCAGCTTAAAAGCCTGCTTTCGTTTTCGCAGATAAACGAAACGGAAATTTTCAGAGTAACCGTAACAAGCACCAACGCTGCTCAATCGGCAGACATTGCAAACGCAATCGCACAAACCGCGCCCGACGCAATCGTTAAAAAAATCAAAGCCGGCGGCGTAAGCGTGCTTGATTACGCAAAGGTTCCCACAACGCCCTCTTCGCCAAATCTTAAAAAGAATATTTTAATCGGTGCAATTGCAGGATTTGTGGTTTCATTCATCGGCTTCTTTGTTTATGAGCTGTTTGACACCACAATCACATCCGAAAGGGATCTTGAGCGCGAATTTGAAATTCCCGTTATCGGCAGCGTGCCGAGGCTTGTGCCATCCTCTGCAAAAACCGGTGAGGACGGCACAACTCAATCCGCAAGCACAAGGAAAGGAGGCAACAGGTAATGGCACTTTTTGAAAAAAAGCGTAAAAACAACACGCCCTCAAAATCTTTTTCAAGAGAAGATACTAAAAAAATACTTGCCCCCGATTCTCCGTTTGTTATAAAAGAAGCATATTCTTCAATCAGAACAAATCTGCTCTTTATGCAAAAGGGCGAAAAATGCCCGATTTTTGTTGTTACCAGCCCAACGGCAAACAACGGCAAAACAATAAACAGCATAAACCTGGCGGTTTCCTTTGCGCAAATGGGCAAAAGAACCCTTTTGATAGACAGTGATATGAGAAACCCCACCATTCACAGAATGTTTTCCATTCCTGTTAAGAACGGGCTTTCCGAAATCCTTGCAGGGCTGACGGATAATATCACCGTTTCAAAAACAGAAATAGAAAATCTTTCCGTGCTCACGGGCGGCAAAATCCCGCCTAATCCGGCAGAACTTCTCGCCTCCTCAAGGATGGACAAACTGCTTGAATTCGTTAAAGAGCACTACGATTGCGTGTTTATTGACACTCCACCCGTAAACCTTGTTACGGACGCCACGGTTTTTGCTCAAAAAACCACAGGCTACATTATGATTGTTAAATCAAATGCAAACGATTCTGCGGATGTTAAAACCGCCGTTTCAAGCCTTGACAGCATCGGAGGCAATATTTTAGGCTTCATCCTAAACGATGTTACATCAAGCAAAAACAAATATTATTCCTACTACAGAAAATACGGATATAAATACAAGTATTCCTACGGCTACGGAGAAAAATAACTCCGCGCAAAAATTCAAATAAGGTCGCGTTTATAAATGAAAAAAAGAAAAGCTATTCAGCTTACAATTGAATTTTTCGTTGATTTGTTTTCTTTAATAGTTGCAACGGGAATAAGCTATGCGATTTCACTTGCGATTGACAAAATACCCACATTGGATTTTCACGAAAACCTAACTTATTTCGTGTTGCTGTTTGTTTCTTTTTGCCTAATCTTTTTCGGCTTTTCAAATTCGCTTGATTTAACAAAGAGAGACCGACTTAAAGAAACCGTTTCCGTTTTCAGAAACAGCTTTTTGATTTTCATGGCATTTGCCGTGCTTTTGGTGCTTGCCAAAAACGATATGATTATGAGCCGTTATTTATTTGTGCTTTCACTTATCTTTTTTATAGGGCTTTCTCTTTTAAACAGATATATTTTAAAGCACATAATAATGTTTTACGCAGGCAATTCAAAACTTGTGAACTTAGCCGGCGTTATAACTGTTTACAGCCGCGCCGAGGAATACGCCAAAAGGCTTGACGAAGATTGGCTGCGCAGGATTAAAGGCGTTGCACTGATTGACGCACATATGAGAAACGGCAGTTTTTACTGCAAAACCAATAACGGCGAAAATGAAAAAAGAGTTTCAAACTTAAACGGCATCCCGGTTGTAGCAAACCTTACGGGAGTTGTTGATTGGGTGCGAGGTGAATCACTTGACGAAGTTTTCATAAATGTGCCTTACAAATACGAAAAATCAATCGACGGCATTGCCGAGGAAATAGAAAGCATGGGAGTTACCGTGCACATAAACCTGCCTGCGCTTGAACACTATATCGACAACAGCGAATTTGACAATGTTGAGCTTACAGTGGCAGCAGGATACCCTACCGCCACCTTAACGGCGGCTCCGCCGATTTCGTTTTCCGCGGCGTTTTTTAAAAGAGTTTTTGATATTCTCGGCGGCTTAATCGGCAGCATAATATCGTTTCCGATAATTTTGATAACGGCGATTCCGCTTTTGATAGAATCCCCCGGCCCGCTGATTTTCAAGCAGCAGCGAGTAGGCAAAAACGGGCGAGTTTTCAATATATATAAGCTCCGCTCAATGTACACCGATGCCGAAAAGCGCAAAGCGGAATTGATGGCAAGTAATAAAATGAGCGGCTATATGTTCAAAATAGATAACGACCCGAGAATTACAAAGGTGGGCAAATTCATAAGGAAAACAAGTATAGACGAATTGCCTCAATTTTGGAATGTTTTTAAAGGCGATATGAGCCTTGTCGGCACCAGACCGCCCACAACAGACGAATTTGAAAAATATGAAAGCCACCACAAACGCCGCCTCTCAATGCGCCCTGGAATAACCGGATTGTGGCAAGTGAGCGGCAGATCCGATATTCAAAATTTTGAAGAAGTCGTTCGGCTTGACTGCGAATACATAGATAATTGGTCACCCGTGCTTGATATTAAAATATTATTTAAAACGGTTTGGGTGGTTCTGAAAGGAAGCGGGGCCGAATAAGCACCCCGTTTTTCTTTTGCTTTTGAGAACAGACGAATAAAATATGAATTCGGCATATTTACCGACCGGTGAAGATAATGAAAATTGCAATGATTGGTCACAAAAGAATACCGTCGCGCGAGGGCGGAGTTGAAATCGTTGTTGAGCAACTTTCAAAAAGGCTTGTTGAACTCGGAAACGATGTTACGGCTTACAATCGCAGCGGCAACCATGTTTCCGGCAGCGAATTTTCGCACGAGGCACCTGATGAATTTTGCGGAATAAAAATCAAAACGGTCAAAACTCCGCAAAACAAAGCACTTAACGCATTTGTTTACAGTTTTTTCGCAACCGTAAGGGCACTTTTCGGCAAATACGATGTTATTCATTATCATGCCGAGGGTCCCGCGGCAATGTGCTTTATTCCGAAGCTTTTTAAAATCCGCACGATTGTTACGATTCACGGGCTTGATTGGCAGCGTTCCAAATGGGGCGGCTTTGCCACAAAATACCTTAAATTCGGCGAAAAAACAGCCGCAAAATATGCCGACGAAATTATAGTTTTATCCCATGCCGTGCAAGATTATTTTAAATCCGAATACGGCAGAGAAACCGTTCACATACCAAACGGAACAGAAAAACCATGCATTACCGATTCCTCGGTTATTGAAGAAAAATACGGACTTACAAAAAACGGATACATTCTTTATCTCGGCAGGATAGTGCCGGAAAAGGGCATTCATTATCTTATAGACGCTTATTTGCAAGCCGGTATTAAAATGCCGCTTGTCATTGCCGGCGGCGCAAGCCATTCGCAGGAATATTTTGATTTGCTTAAAGAAAAGGCAGCCGGCAAAACCATTATCTTCACGGATTTTGTTGAGGGCGAAGTGCTGCAATCGCTTTATTCAAATGCATATATTTATGTGCTGCCCAGCGATTTGGAGGGTATGCCCATAAGCCTGCTGGAAGCAATGAGTTATTCAAATTGCTGCCTCACCTCAAATATCTCCGAATGCACCGAGGTTTGCGGCGAAAATGCGATTTATTTTGAAAAAAGCAATGTTGAAAGCCTTAAAAACGCGCTGCTTGATTTAATTCAAAATCCCGATAAGGTGCAAAAATACAAATTCGAGGCTTCGCAATATATTCTTTCGCGCTACAGCTGGGCAGGCGCAGCGCAGAAAACCCTTGCGCTTTATAAAGGTGAATAAATGAAAATTTTGATTATAAGAACCTTTCCCGGATATATGAATGTGAGGGAAAACACCTACAATATTCAGGAAATCGGGCTTGCGAAGGCACTCATCCGAAAGGGGCATATTTGCGATATAGTGTTTTGGACGGATAAATCCCCCGAAACCGTAACATATAAATTCGACGGCGATAAAGAGTTTAAAATATTTTACCTGAACGGTAAAAACATTTTAAACAACGCCATATATAAAGACCTTGATGAACTGATTGCACAATATGATATTATTCAGCCGGCAGAACACAATCAAATTTACTCTGCGATTTTGGCAAAAAAATACCCGCAAAAAACAATTATTTACCACGGTCCATATTATTGCGATTTCAACAAAAGATACAATCTCCTGTGCCGCGCCACGGATCTTTTTACGCTTCCGATTTACAGGCGGCACAACACGCCGTTTATCGCAAAAAGCCGCCTTGCAAAGGAATTTCTTATTTCCAAAGGCATAAAAGAAAACCGCATATCCGTTTGCGGCGTGGGAATAGACGCGGATGCGTTTTTGAAATCCGATTTTCCCGAAATTCCCGATGAAATATCAAAAATATCAAACATTAAATGCGATATTAAATTGCTTTACATCGGCAAAATCGAGCCGAGGCGCAATTGCCTGTTTTTAATCGATGTTTTAAACAGGATTCGCAAAAAAGGCGTTGACGCAAAGCTTATAATCGTGGGCAACGGCAAGGAAGATTACCTTGCAAAATTCGATGAGCATATAAACGAATTAAAGCTCGGCAATTATATTTACAAAATCAATGCGGCAGAGCAAAAATATCTTTCGTACATATATCAAAATACAGATATTTTTCTGCTGCCCACAATTTATGAAATTTTCGGCATGGTACTCTTGGAGGCTATGTATTTCGGCAAGCCCGTTATAACAACGCAAAACGGCGGCTCCGATATGCTTATCCAAAACGGCAAAACGGGAATTATCGAGCCCGAATTCAACGCCGAAAAATGGGCGGAAGATATCGTTCTTGCCGTCAAGAACAAGGAACTCGGCAAAAATGCCGCAAAATATATAAAAAGCACTTGCACTTGGGAGCTTCTTGCCGATAAATTCATAAAGGCATACGAAAACATTTAAGCCGCTTTGGCGTAAGCAAGGCAAGCAGACGAAATTAAAAACAAAAAGAAGTAATCAATATGAAAATTTTGATGGTCAATAAATTTCTGAGCCCCGTGGGCGGCGCGGAAACATATATGATAACGCTTGGCAAAGCGCTTGAAAAGCGAGGGCACGAGGTGCAGTTTTTCGGAATGGACAGCGAAGACCGCCAAGTGGGCAACCGCGCGGAAATTTACACCGATAATATTGATTTCAGAAATGCCTCGGCGCTTAAAAAAATCGAATATTCGCTGAAATCGATTTATTCAAAAGAGGCAAGGCGCAAAATCGGCGAGGTGCTTGATTATTTTAAACCCGATATAGTGCATTTAAACAATATAAACTTTCAGCTTACACCCGCAATTATATACGAAATAAAAAAGCGCGGCATTCCGGCGGTGCAAACCCTGCACGATGTGCAGCTTGCCTGCCCCTGCCACAGATTTTACATAGAGCATGAAAAAAAGATTTGCATGCTGTGCCAAAACGGCAATTATTTAAATTGCATAAAGCACAAATGCGTGCATAATTCCTTTGCAAAAAGCATACCCGCGGCAATAGAATCCTATTATTATCATTCAAGGGGAACTTATTCGCTTATCGATAAATTTATCTGCCCGAGCCGCTTTATGGCAAACACCGCTCACAAAGCGGGAATAGACGAAAGCAAAACAATCGTTTTGCATAATTTTTCGGACAAAAAAGCCTCTGCCTCAATACAAAGCCGCACGGGCGAACCTTATGCGCTTTACTTCGGCAGGCTCAGCGTTGAAAAAGGGATAGGAACCTTGGTGCAAGCGGCAAAGGAGCTGCCGGGCATTAAATTTGTTTTTGCCGGCACGGGACAGCTTGAGAACTTGTGCAAGGGCATTCCAAACATTGAATATGCCGGCTTTAAAAGCGGCAAAGAGCTTTCGGATTTAATCGAAAACGCGGAATTTTCAATTTGCCCGAGCGAATGGCACGAAAACTGCCCGATGACCGTTGCCGAATCCGTTTCGCTCGGCACACCCGTTATCGGTTCCGATTTGGGCGGAATACCCGAGCTTATCAAAAACGGCAAAACGGGCATTGTGTTTGAAGCCGGGAACAAAGAGGCGCTTAAAGCGGCAATTCAAAAGCTTTATTCGGATAAAGAGCTCTCAGCCGAAATGGCTCAAAACTGCCGAGGTGAGAGCTTTAACGACATAGAAAAATACACGGAAAGGCTTTCGGAAATTTATTCCGATTTGATTTCAAAAAATGGTTAAGCTTGTTTCTTTTATTATCAGCAAAATCAAGCACCGTGAATATAAGGTGGATGAAAACATAACCTCCGCCGATCTTTGCGGCATTTTGGCGGAGCGCCTTGCAATGCTTATACGCGGCACTTTCAAGAAAATCGGCTTCAAAAAGGTCGGCAAAATGATGTTTGTAGGCAAAAGAGTTTCCATAAAATCAAAGGGTCACATCAAATGCGGCAGCGGAGTTACAATAAACGACGATTGCAGCATAAACGCGCTTTGCCGAGGCGGTGTTGAAATAGGAAACAATTTTTCGCTTGGAAGAGGCAGTGTTATCGAATGCACGGGCGTTATCCGCGAACTTGGCGAATCGCTTAAAATCGGCAACGATGTGGGCATTTCGCCGAATGCGTTTATTTCCGTTCGCGGCAATGTTTCCATCGGAAATTCCACAATATTCGGCCCGGGAGTTAAGCTTTTTTCAGAAAACCATATTTTTGAGAGCACAGAAACCCCGATATATCTTCAGGGTGCAAGCCGCAAGGGCATTTCAATCGGCGAGGATTGCTGGATAGGCGCAAACGCCGTTATTTTGGACGGAGTTACCATAGGCAAGGGCTGTGTTATTGCGGCAGGCGCGGTGGTGAACTGCGATATTCCCGATTATTCGGTTGCGGGCGGCGTGCCGGCAAAAATCATTAAAAGCAGAAAATAAACGGATTGCCGCCAAGCTTCGGCAAAACCGCACAATATAACAAAAAATTTAAACAGAGTTGATTAAAATGGCAAAAAAATTAAACGGAACGGTTATAGTTACATACCGTTGCAATGCGCGCTGCACAATGTGCAACAGATACAAAGCGCCATCAAAGCCCGAGGAGGAAATCGGCATTGAAACGATAAAGAAACTGCCGCAGATGTATTTCACAAACATAACCGGCGGCGAGCCCTTTATCAGAAGCGACTTAAAGGATATCGTGCGCGAGCTTTATAAAAAGAGTGACCGAATCGTTATCTCCACAAACGGCTTTTTTACGGACAGAATTATAGATTTGTGCAAGGAGTTTCCGAATGTTGGCATACGAGTTTCCATTGAGGGACTTGAGGACACAAACAACGCCATCCGCGGGCTTGAAAACGGCTTCAACAGAGGCTATACCACGCTGAAAAAGCTTGTGGCGATGAATAACCCCGATGTGGGCTTCGGAATGACGGTGCAGGACGCCAATGCTAAAGATTTGGTGCCGCTTTACAAGCTTTCAAACGAGATGAACATGGAATTTGCCACCGCTTCGCTTCACAATTCCTTTTATTTTGTGGAGGCAAAAAATATTATTAAGGACCGCCCCATGGTGGCGCAGAATTTTGAAGACCTTATCAACGAACTGCTTAAAAGCAACAGCCCGAAAAAATGGTTTCGAGCATATTTTAACCACGGGCTTATAAACTACATATACGGCCAAAAGCGCCTGCTGCCCTGTGACATGGCGTTTGACACCTTTTTCATCGACCCTTACGGCGATGTTATGCCCTGCAACGGCACAAAGGAAAAAGAGGTTATGGGCAACCTTAACATCCAAAGTTGGGACGAGCTTTGGGCAAGTGAACAGGCGGACAAGGTGCGCGAAAAGGTGCGCAAATGCGACAGAAATTGCTGGATGATAGGCTCCGTTTCCCCTGCCATGCACAAATATATTCAGGTGCCTGCGGCATGGGTTATAAAGCACAAATTCCTAAGATTTTTCAAGGATAAAAAGTACAGCATGTACGAGCTGCCGATTGTGCGCGATTACCGCGACGGAAAAGTGACGAAGCAGGAACTCGACGCCCTTTCCACCTGCGATATGAATGCCGTTATAAACGACGGCTTATCCGCAAAATCACGCGAACAGCTGAAAAACAAAACAGGCGAAGAAATAGTTGATGAGGATATCAAGCGGCAGTTGCAATAATTTTTAATCAAAGCACACGAAATCAAATTCGGATTTTACCGCTTATCACCACGCTTTCGGAGAACACATTTTATGATAAAAATAAAATCAAACGATCTTTTGGGGCTTGCCGCAATGCTTTGCTTTTTCGCTTGGCAGATTTTGGCAGGCTCGGCTCTTAAATACATACTTCTTGCCGCGCTTATAGGGCTTTGCATTTTATATTCCGTTTACAAAAAAGGAAATTTCCTTTCCGTGTGGTTTTTTGCCCTTGTGTTTCAAAAAGCAATACAAAGAGTTATTTCCTCCGGCATACCGTATCAAGCCGTTACTTATTTTGACGAGGTTACGGAAATCGTTGCCATTATAATAATCATCAGGTCGCTTGCAAAAAAGCAGCTGAAGCTTTCAAAATATGAAATTGCAATCAGCGTTGCATTTGCCGTTTATTTCGCATTCTGCACGGTTTCAACAATCGTTTATTCCTATATGAGCGTGTTCCTTTCCATGCTTGACGCATTTGTGTGCCTGAAATTCATAGCGTTTTATTTTGCCGGCAAATCGCTCATCACCTCAAAAACCTTGACGCTGAAAAAAACATACGAAATTCTTAATGTGCCCTGCAAGCAGGTGAGCGTTATTTTGCTGCTTTTGGCGTTGCACGACCTTATTTTTCCCGCATTTTTCACAAAATACGATTTCAGATTTTTCACGCAATCGCTTATACTTGGATTTCAGCATCCGCTATATCTTGGCGTAGTGTGCCTTACAGTTATTTGCGTACTTGCGCTGAATATGAGATACGACCAAAATAACCTTAAATACATATTTATGATGACAGCGGTAACGATTCTTACCTTCCGCTCAAAGGAAATGGCGGCCGTGCTTATTATTTTGCTGCTTTATCTTTTGTTTGTTAAATATAAATTTCAGGGCAATATTTTGGTTCTTGTGCCCATTGCGGCATTATCCGCATATTTTTCATCCGACCAATTCGATAAATATTTCACCGTGCACGATTATGCCCCGATGAGGCTGAAGCTTATTCAGGACGGCGTTAAAATAGCAAACCAGCATTTTCCGTTCGGCTCGGGCTTTGCAACCTTCGGCACAACCGTTTCATACGAATACAATTCGCCGTTTTACCAAAGCCTCGGCTATTATTCCAAAATTTATATTGACCAACAGGTTGTGGCAGACGCCTTTTGGCACGGCATTTTCGCCGAAAGCGGCTGGCTCGGCGCGGCGGCGTTTATTATTGCCGTGCTGCTGATGACCTTTGATTCGATATCAAAAGCAAAAGACCACCCTTATGCCGGTTGGTGCATGCTTTCGATAATGCTTTATGCGTTTATAGCTTCAATCGCCAGCACCTCGTTTTTCAACCCGGCAATTGCGATTATGTTTATAATTTACGGCATTGCTTCCGCCGACACGGATGATTCGTTTGTTTTAAACGACACAAGGCGCAAAATGCGACCAATCAAATTTAAGTTTTAAGGACTGCTTATAATGTTGACCTTGCACCAATATATTGACAAAACCAGGCGAATAATAAGGCAATTTAAAATTCTTACCATAAGGGACGGATGGAAAAAAGCCGCATATTTAAAAAAGCACAATATTTTTTACCATATCGGCGACAGAGTGTTTTACACCTCAAACCTGCTTCCGGCAGAGCCTTTTTTGGTGTGCCTGCACAACAATATTGTGATTTCAGCTGGGGTGCGCCTTATAACGCACGATGTTGGCAACGCGGTTTTTAACGGCGAAGAGCACACCGATAAATACCTTTGCAAATTCGGCAAAATCGAAATTCACGATAATGTGTATGTGGGCGCAAACGCAATTATAAATTACGGAGTTACAATAGGCGAAAACTGCATTGTTGCCGCCGGTGCGGTGGTTACAAAAGATGTGCCGCCCGGAAGCGTGGTAGCAGGTGTGCCTGCAAGGATTATCGGCAGCTACGACGATGTTAAAAAACGCCGCCTTGAATACAGCGAAAGCTTTAATTACAGCGGCGGTGAAAGATGGGTTGAGGATTTAATGAAGCTGAAGCCCGTCAAATTTGATATAGACGAGGACAAGTGATGAAGGGCAGCAAGGTTTTTAAAAACTATTTATTTAATGCCGGCTATCAGCTTTTGGCAATTATCGTGCCGCTTGTTACAACACCTTACATATCAAGAGTGCTTAATGCAAACGGCATCGGGATTTACAGCTTCACCTTTTCGATAGTAAGCTATTTCACACTTTGCTCCGCGCTTGGCACGGTAAGCTATGCAAACAAGCAAATAGGCATTTTGCAGGACAATCCCGCTTTGCGCACTCAAAAATTTTTTGATGTGCTTACTCTGCGGCTCATCACCACCTCCGCAGCGCTTGTGATTTACCTTTGCTATTGCATATTTTTTGCGCAATACAAAACCATTGCGCTTATTCAAAGCCTTTATATCCTCGGCATTATGTTTGACACCTCTTGGTTTTTTCAGGGAATGGAAGATTTCAAACGAATTGCGCTGAGAAATTACTTTTTTAAATTTTTAAATGTTATTTTCATCTTTATTTTTGTTAAAAGCGAAGACGACCTTTGGAAATATGTTTTGGGGCTTGCACTGCTCACCTTCATCGGAAACGCAAGCCTTATCCCCTCTTTAAAAAAATATCTTGTGCGCGTTAAGGGCTACAAGCCGAAGCCGTTTAACGATTTCAGGGTTATTATTCAGCTCTTTATTCCCGCGCTTGCCGTTCAGATTTATGCAATGCTGGATAAATCGATGATAGGCTGGATAACGCACGATAATGCGCAAAACGGATATTACGAGCAATCCGAAAAAATAATCAAAATGTGCCTTATGCTGATAACCGCGCTGATAACGGTTACAATGCCGCGCATTTCAAAGCTTTTTGCCGAGGGCAACAAAAAAGAGGCGGAGGAAACGCTTTATAAATCCGCAAGATTTGTTTGGTTTTTCGGCGTTCCGCTCACGCTTGGCGTTATCGGCATTGCAAAAACGCTTGTGCCCGTTTTCTTCGGTGAGGGCTGGGAGCCGGTTACGAATATGCTTTATGTTATGAGCCTGCTGTTTATAACAATGGGGCTTAACCAAACGCTTGGCACGCTTTATTTTATTTCAACCGGCAAGCAGGGCAATTACACTGCCGCCATTATAACCGGCGGAGTTTTCAACATTGCGCTTAACGCAATTTTAATTCCGCATTTCGGAGCGCTCGGCGCAGGCACCGCCTCTGTTTTCGGCGAAATCGTTATCTTTCTGTTTGAAACGGTTTACATAACAAAACACAAATCATTTTCAATGAAGCCGATATTCTCGGCAAGCGTTAAATATTTAATTGCCGGCGCTATAATGCTTGCCATGCTTATTTTAGCGGAAATCAAGCTGCCGAAAAACGCCGCCGTGCTTGCCTTAATGATAATTGCCGGCGCCGCGATTTATTTTGCCGCGCTTATTATAATGAAAGATAGATTTATTTTTGAAATTATGGAAATGATTAAAGCCAAATTCCACATCGGCAAAAGGGGCTAATATGATTAACGAAATCAAACACAGCATAAAATCAAAAAACAGCGGCGATTTGGTGCGCTGCTTCAAAAGCGTTTTAAGCCCCGCCGCCGCAGGCAAAATGGTGTTTTTCAAAAACCACCGCCGCAAAATAGATTATAAAGACCCGACTTTGCTTGATGAAAAGCTGCTCACCCTTTGCGCAAAGGATTATTACAACAATCCGCTTATAACAAAATGCGCGGATAAATATACCGTTCGCGAATACATAGAGGAAAAAGGGCTCGGCGGCATTTTAAACGGGCTTATCGGGGTTTACGGCAGCACAGATGAAATCGATTGGGACTCTTTGCCTAATCAATTTGCAATAAAATGCACCCACGGCTCGGGTTACAATATCGTGGTAGCAAACAAAGCGGATTTCAACAAAGACGAAGTGTTTGCAAAGCTGAATTACTGGCTTGAAGAGGATTACGGAATTATCAGCGCACAGCACCAATACCGCGCAATTCCGCACAGAATAATAATAGAAAAATATTTAACGGACGGGCACGGAAGCCTGCCCACGGATTACAAATTTTTTGCTTCGAAGGGCAATGTTATTTGCTGCCTTGCAATCGGCGGTCGCGGCGAGGGCGCAGAAAAGCTCTTTTTCGGCGATGAAAATTTCTATTCCATACCCGTTTTAAACGATTGCATTGACTCCTTTAACGCCGAAAAGCCGAAAGAATACGATAAAATGCTTGAAATCGCAAAAAAGCTGAGTGAGGATTTTCCGTTTGTGCGTGTTGATTTATACGAAACGGAAAACGGCGTTGTTTTCGGGGAATTAACCTTTACCCCAATGGGCTGCAATCACAACTATCTTTCCGAAGAAGCTCAAAAATTTATGGGCTCAAAAATCAACATTCGATAATTTAAGAGGCTGATATGAAAACAATATGCTACTTGGTGCCGTATTTCGGAACACTGCCGAAAAATATGCAGCTTTGGCTTAAAAGCTGCGCCGCAAATCCCACAATAGATTGGATTTTGCTGACGGACGATAAAACAGAATATAATTATCCGCCGAATGTGAAAGTTAAATACTGCCCGTTTGAAAGCCTTAAAGAGCGTATTCAAAACGCCTACGATTTTCCCGTGCAGATATCCTACGCATGGAATCTTTCGTTTTTTAAGCCCGCTTACGGTGAAATTTTTGCCGAGGAGCTTGCCGGCTACGATTTTTGGGGGCACTGCGATGTGGATGTTGTTTGGGGCAATATTCGCAAATTTATAACAGACGATGTTTTAAACAAATACGAAAAAATCGGATTTCAGGGCCATTCCCTGCTTTATAAAAACACACCCGAAGTAAACGCCAGATACAAAATCTGCGTAGACGGAAAAATCAACTACAAACAGGTTTTCGGCGGCGAAATTAAATATTCGTTTGACGAAAACGGAATGGATGATATTTATAATTATTTAAACATTCCCTATTACAAAGAAACAACCTTTGCCCACATGCGCAAATACGATTACAGATTTTCGGTAGGCTTCGTTGATAAAAGCGAGGAATACAAAAACGAATGCCAAATTTTTGAATGGAAAGACGGCACCTTGCTGAGGCATTATGTGCACGGCGGCAGGCTTTTTACAGAAGAATTTATGTATATCCACTTTTTTTGCCGCCCGATGAAATATTTGCAAAAATATTACGGCGATAATGCAAGATACATAATTTACCCCGATTGCGTTAAGGATTTTAACGGCGAAATCGATGTTAAAACGGTTGAAAAACTTGCAAAAAATCCTGCCGCGGCATATTATGCCAAAGCCATTTGGGCAAACAGACACAAGCTAACACCGCAAAAAATTATTTTTAATGTTAAAAACATGATTAAAAGAAAGCTGAAAAAATAAGCTTTTCCCTGCGGAGGCATCATGAAAAAAAACACTGCATTAAAGCCGAGAGAGCATTGGATAGATATGCTCAAGGGGCTTGGAATAATTTTTATAATGATGGGGCATATAAACAGCCAAACCAAATCCGTGCCGTGGATTTATTCGGTGCCGGTGGCGCTTTTCTTTGCCCTTTCGGGGCTGATTTACGCCGCTTTTGAAATAAAGAAAGACATCCCGTTTAAAGAATTTCTTGTTAAGCGGCTGAAATCGCTGATTGTGCCATTCATCTTTTTCAGGCTGATTTTAGTTGTTTGGTGGCTGATTGTTGAGCGCCGTTTCCGCCAGCTTGATATGGGACCGATTTGGTTTTTGCCCGCTCTTTGTGCCGCGGAAATAATTTCTTATTTCATTTGCAAAAAGAAAAATCCCATATTTAACATAATTGCCTTTATTGCCCTTTTCGCCGCCTTGGCAGGGCTGAAAAAAGCCGGGTTCGATAATAATGCGTTCGGAAAATGCATAATGATAGTAATTGACGCCGCCGGTTGGTATAATTTCGGCATTTTGGCGGGATACATAGGCAAAAATCTTAAAATCAAAAAGGAATATGCCGTTGTTATAATCTGCGCGCTGCTTGCAATCACAACCGTTATAAGCATAATAAATGGTAATGTTTCGCTTTACAGTTCACTTTTCGGGAAAAGCATATTGCTTTATATTGCCGAAAGCGCACTCGGCTCGGTTGCTTTGATTATGCTTTGCAAATATTTGCTTACCGAATGCGCACCGCTGGAATACCTGGGCAGATACACAATTATTCTTTTTGCTACGCACGAACCGATCAAGCGAATTTTGCTTAAATTGACGGAAATAATATCCGCAAAACTCGGCAAACCGCTGAGCATTCAATTTTTGCAAAGCAACTTTTTTACAAGTCTGCTTGCTTTGCTTTTGATTATTCTAATTGAACTTTTAATTATTTTGATTTTCAGATTTATTAAATCAAAAAGCAAATCAAACGCAGCATTTAGGATTTTATTTGCCTTTGTTCAAGAATAATAACATAAAACAAGCTGCCATTTCGGAAGGGGGGGTATATTGTGAGTATCGTAGATTTTTTTACTAAATTGAAAAACAGCGGCACAGTACTGATTAAGCAATATATGCTTTTCCCCGTGCTTGCCGTTTGCATAATTATGCTTATAATTCTTATACGGGATTTTCGAAAAAGGCATAATTCGCTAAACTTTTTTGATTTTGCAAGCACCCCGGGAAACGAAAAAAAATATTTAAGTATTATGGCTTTGATTTTGCCTTTTGCAGTTGTGCTCAACGCAACCTTATTCAGTCGAATAGGCGTTTACAACATCACGCACCCGCTTGCATATCTTTGGGCAGGCTTGAATCCGTTTACCGGTGACTTAAACCAAACATGGAACACAATTGCCTTTATTCCGATAGGCACAACAATATATTTCTACGCAAAAAATGTGCACGGCAAAAAAATACACAGCATAACCTGCGTTTGGCTGAGCACACTGATTGCTTTGGCAACCTCGCTTGTTATCGAAACGACCCAGCTTGTGTTTAAAATAGGCACATTTCAAATATCAGATCTTTTTTACAACACCCTCGGAGGGCTGCTCGGCGCATTGATTTTTGTTCTGATTCGCAAAATCCGCCGCAGAATCGCATACAAATATGTGCGTTAAATTTAAAATTCCTTTAATATTTATTTTATGAATATTGACATTTGTTTAACAATGTGATATTCTAAAATTGACAATAAGCAGAATAACTGCTCAGAAAAGGAGGCGTTCTTTATGGACGAAAATAATTTCAACCGGCAGCAGAGCGATCAATACACCCCTCAGCCCGAACAGCAAAATGCACAAAACGGTCAATATGTGGATCAATCACAGCAATTTTCCGCAAATCAACCTCAGCAGCCGGTTTACAATCAGCCGCCCGTGCAGCAACCTTTTTATCCGCCTTATGACCCCACAACTCAAGTTATGAGCGTCGGTCAATATGTGGGCATGTTTATTTTGAGCGCAATTCCGATTGTTAACATTATTTGTTGGATTGTTTGGCTTTGTTCTTCAAACACAAATAAAAATAAGAAGAACTATATTAAAGCAAGCATTGTCCTTTGGGTTATTGGCTTGGTGATTTGGATTATCTTACTGGCAATCCTCACCGCAGCGGGCGTATCTCTCGGAAGCTATTATTAAAAACCATATATAAAGCAATATCATAACCACCCGTCAAACGGGTGGTTTGCACAAGGGCTATAAGCCACTGATAC
>CAVJZG010000017.1:0-48330 GCA_963654285.1 bacterium | reverse complement strand
GTATCAGTGGCTTATAGCCCTTGTGCAAACCACCCGTTTGACGGGTGGTTATGATTTGCATATTTGCTTTTTATTCTTCCCACTTCATAATGGTTTTGCCGAAGGCTTTTTTTGTGTCTTTTTCAAAGGCGGCTTTTATGTCTGCAACGGTACGCACGGCGTTTACCGAGCTTATCAGGTTTCCGAGGTAATCAATGATTTCAGGGTTTGATTCATACATTGCCACGGTTTTTTCAAAATCCGCAACGCCGCTGCGCGATGAGCCGAAAAGGCGCAGACCCTTTTCAAGCACCATGCGTGTGTTTATCGGCACGGAATATTCCGAAACGCCCAGTAGGGAAATTGTGCCCTCCGGCTTAATCAAATCAATGATTTGCTCTATCGCCACGGGGCTGCCGTTGCCGCCAACGCATTCAAATGCGTGGTCAACCGTCAGTCCCTGAGGGATGGCATTTACGGCGTAGGTTGCGTCTGCAAAAGTGAAATCGGCAAGCTTGCCGTATGTTTTGCCGAAAACAAAAATCTGCGATTGCGGAAAGATTTTTTTAAGAAAAAGCGCAGTGATGTAGCCCAAATTGCCGTCGCCCCAAACGCCTATGCGCTCGCGACGGGAGTGGGCGATTTTGTCAAATCTTGAAATTGCGTGCACGGAAACGGAAACAATTTCCGTAAATGCAGCCACATTCAAATTTATATTCCCGGGCAGCGGCACAAGCCGCTTCGGCGAAATTTCAACATATTCCTGCAAAAATCCGTCCATGGAAGATCCGCAGAATTTTGAGCTTCTTAAATAATTTTCGGCGATATAACCGTCTTTTTCGCAAGGGGCGTTCGGCACCATCACAACTCTGTCGCCGCTTTTAAAGGTGCCTGTGGGGTCAAAAACAACCTTGCCGATTCCCTCGTGAACAAGTGCCATCGGCAGCTTTTGCGCCAAAATTTTCGGGTCTCTCGTGCCGAGATAATAGCGCATATCCGCATTGCATATGGAAAGGTGAGTGGGGCGCACGATTGCGTTTTGCCCGAAAAGCTCAATATCCTCAAATGCAATTTCAAATCGCCTCGGCTCGGCAAGGCGGTAAACGGTATTTATCATTCTTCATCCTCCAGCAGGGAGCGGGCAACGCGCAAATCATAGGGATAGGTGATTTTGATGTTGAAAGTTTCGCCCTCCACAAGAGCCACCTTTTCGCCCTTAAGCACAAAGATTTTGGCGGCGTCCGTTAAAATGTCTTTCTCGGTGTCGGTCAGCTCATTGTAAAGCTTTTTAAGCCTTGCCGCCTTAAAGGATTGCGGAGTTTGCCCCTGGTACATATGGCTTCTGTTGGGAATTGAACTGATTGTTTTTTCGTTTGTGGATTCAACGATTGTGTCGGTTGCTTTAATAACGGTGTCGCACGCGTCGTATTCGCGGCAGGCGGCAATGTTTTCCTCAATGATTCTGTGGGTCACAAACGGGCGCACGGAATCGTGGGTAACGATAACCGTTTCATCATCAATGCCGAAATTTTGCTCAATGTAATTAACGGCGTTCATAATCGTTTCGTTTCTTGTGGTGCCGCCCTCAATAACGCACACCTTTTCCTCTGCCGGGGCAATGTGTTTTTTAATCAAATCCTTTGTGTGCTCCACCCACTGCGGCGGGCAAAGCACTATCACTTTTTCAAAATCGGGGTAGGTAAAGAATTTTTCGATTGTGTATATAATAACGGGCTTGCCTTTAAGCGTTAAATACTGCTTGGGCTTGTCGCCGCCCATGCGCGAGCCGATGCCGCCGGCAAGAACTATTCCGTAAACCATAATTTCTCCTTTCGGCAATGCTGCCGCTGTGTGAATTGATATTTATATATTATCTTAAAGCGCGATACATTTCAAGAATATTTTGTTTTGAAAGCGCAATCGGGTTGCGTTCCATAAGCATGCTCATGCTTTTTTCGGCAAGCTCTTCGATTTGTGCGTCAGTTGTGCAGCCGATTTCCGAAAGGCGGCAGCGCATGCCCATTCGCTTTTTCATTGCCGTGATTTCGTTTGCCATTTCGTATGCGCTTTTAAATCCGCATTCGTGCGCAAAAGCGGCAATTCTGCCGTTTTCGTCTGCATTGTCGGCATTTAATTTCACAAAATAATCAAGCGTGAAGGCACAGGCTTCACCGTGCGGCACACCGTAAAGATTTGTGAGCGGAAAAGAGCAGGCGTGGCTGCCCGTGGTGCGCGGATGAGAAAAAGCAACGCCCGCGGTTATGCTTGCCTGAGCCATCTTTTCGCGCGCTTTTGAATTATTCGGCTCATTGTAAGCTTCTTCAAGATATTTAAACACAAGCTTTGCCGCATAAACCGAGCACGCCGAGCAAAGCGGCTGGTTTAATGTGCTCCAATAGCTTTCGATTGCGTGGCTCAGCACATCCAGCCCCGTTGAAGCCGTAACGGCAGGGGGCACGGAAAGGGTAAGCTCCGGGTCGATTATCGCAATTTTTGGATACATTGCCGGGTCGTTCATCGGGGATTTCAGATTTTGGCTTAAATCCGTCAGCACCGAAATGTTTGTAACCTCGCTTGCCGTTCCGCTTGTGGTGGGAAATGCAAGCATCGGAATTGCTTCGGCAGCGTCAATCGGCTTGCCGCCCGTGTGGTATGCGGCAATTTTGTCGCTCCCCTTTGCAATTGCGGCAGCTGCCTTGCAGCAATCCATCGGCGATCCGCCGCCGAGTGCCACGGCAAAATCCGCGCCGCACGCGCGCATAAGCTCGGCGCAGGCGTCCACATTATCTGTTGTGGGATTAGGGCGGATATCGGTGAAAATCTCTTTGATTTTGCCGCCGGAATTTTCAATAAATTCGTTTGCAACGCCGCGCTTTGCCACGCTTGCCGAGCAAACCAGCACGCCGCGCGTGCCGCCGATTTCATCTATATATTTTCCGATTTCGGCGCGCTTTCCGCTGCCGAAAACAATTTTAACGGGCAGGTTAAATTCCCATTGCATAAAATCAACTCCGTTTTTGCTTTGTACTTATTTTGTATTTCTATTTTATCACTGTTTTGTGCTGCGTTCAAGTTTTAATTGCCGTTCGCGGCTGTTGCCGTCAGTCAACACGGAGTGATTCCGTACGGTTTACAGATTTGACCTCCTTTAGTTTAAGGGAGGCAAGGTTGGTTACAGCAGCGTTTTTTTTGCTTCCCCTCGGGGAAGGCGGGCACGAAATGCTCGAATGAGGGGAATTTTAAACAACGCAGTTGCAACAAAAGAAAAACCACCCGTGCGCTCGGTGAGTTTGCACGGGTGATTATGGCTTTTGATTATTATTTTTGCTCGGGTGTGTAGTCAAACACGCAGGTTTCGCTGTTGCCGAAATATTTTTCGGCAAGCGGAGTGAGTGTGTCGCTGTCGCCGTAATCGGCTGATTTCATCTCATAAACCGCTTCGTTGAATGCGGAGGAAAAATCGTTTGATTTTGCAAAGGCAAAGCCGTATTCAAACTTTTCAAGCTCGCCGTCAAGCAACTTGTATGCGGAATAATTATCGTAGGCATAAAGGCTGAAATCGTCAATGATAACGGCATCGATGTCGCCGTTGTTCAAAGCGGCAAAGGCTTCGTCTGCCGAGGAATATACATCAGCGGAAGTAAGTGAGTTTTTAAGCGACGAATTATCGCCGAGAGCCGTTTCGGCAATCTCGGAAACAACGCCTGCCCTTGCGCCGGCAAGGTCTTTGTAAGAGGCGATTTTACTTGATTCGTGAACAGCCGTAACAACGCGATTTTCAATAATGTTCGCGCTCCAATTATAGTCCTCGTTCACCGTGCCCACATTTTTGCGCATTGCTCCGAAGAAGATGATTGCGGAATATTCCTTGCCGTCCTCATCTGTGTAAGCGGCGTCTTCGCCCAATTTGTAGCCCTCGGGCACCTGCACGAATTCATAGTTTTTGTAGTCGCCCTTAATTGAATCGAACACGCTTTCAAAAAGTTCTGCATCAAAGCCCGCAAGCTCGCCGTTTTCATCCTTGAAAAGGAATTGCTCCTGCTCGCTTGTGTAAGCCACAAGCATGGTGCTCGATGTGATTTCGTCCGCCTCTTCGTTTTTATTTGAATTGCTGCAGCCTGCAAAAAGCGAGCCGATAAGCAAAACGCAAAGCAGGGTGCAGATGATTTTTTTTGTTGTTTTCAAATTCAAATCCTCCTAACAAGTTTTGAAAATTCATAATGTAATTTTAAATCATCGTGTGGATAAAGTCAATAAAAATAAAGTGGCGAGGTTGCTCAAAAACAATTATCTAATATGATTGTTCACTGTCAAACAGTTCACCTATTTCCACCTTCAGCACCTTGGCAATAGCGCGAAGCTCAATATCCGTAACCGTTCTTGACTGATCCTCGATTCTGGAAACGGAGCCTCTGCAAACATAAACGCCTTGAAGCTCCAGCAGATTTGAAAGTCGCTGTTGGCTCATCTTTTGCAAATTTCTGTGCTTTTTTATTTGTGCACCGGTGCAATTTGCTTTGTCGCCGTCTATTATGCGTGCCATCGGTCATTCTCCTGTTCTCTGATCAATTGTCTTGACACAAGACAATTTCTATTGTAGAATGACTTTGAGCTATTGTTGTCCTGTCATAAGACAAGAGTGAAATTTAAGCGGCTGAAATTATGCATTGCACGCATAATTTGATTTGCCGCATTCATAAAAGCAATCAAATTTATGTTCGTTGGGAGAAATGATTATGTCGGAAGGCTTTTGGGGCAGTCAGTTCATAGATGTTATCGAATATGTTGATGAAAGCAATAAAATGCTTGTGAGCAAGTTTGAGCGCCGAGGCAATGAAATTAAGCAGGGCGCTAAGCTTATTGTTCGCAACGGGCAGTGTGCCGTTTTTGTTTTTCAGGGTCGTATTGCGGATATTTTCGCCCCGGGTTCTTATAAGCTGAACACGGGAAATCTGCCTGTTCTTTCGAGTTTGGCTGCGTTTCCTTACAAATTTAATTCTCCTATCAAATCGGATGTTTATTTTGTTAATACCACGCAGTTTATAAATAACCGATGGGGCACAAAAAATCCCATTCTTATGCGCGATCCCGATTTTAGTGTGGTGCGCGTAACGGCGTTCGGCACTCATGCTTTTCAAGTAACGGATGTTAATCGCTTTATGACTCAGGTGTTCGGCGCGCGAAAGCTGAATATGACCTATGATATTTTGTGCTTTTTAAACAGCTTCGTTGCCGAATCCGCTTCCGCAGCAATTGCCCAAAGCAAATTGCCCGTGCTCGATTTGGCGACCTCCTATCGTGAGTTTTCAAAAACCGTTTTGGATTTTGCAAATCAAAAGGCGGCAAATCTCGGATTACGCTTCACCGATTTGGCAATAGAAAATATCTCCTTGCCCGAGGAAGTGGAAAAATTGATAGACGAGCAATCCGGTGTTGGCATTGCCTCAAAAAATATGGATCGCTTTGTGCAATATCAAACGGTGCGCGCAATGCGTGAAGCGTCTAATAAGGACGGCGGCTTGGCGGCTTTGGGCGCAAGCTTTGCATTCGGAAAGCAGATGGCGGATACCGTCGGGCAGACTTCAGAAAAGGATGAAAACAAAGCCGATAAGCTGCGTGAATATAAAAAGCTGCTTGATGAAGGCGTTATCAGCGAAACGGAATTTGCGGAAATTAAGAAAAAGTTGCTCGATTTATAAAGGAGTGTTAAATGATGAAGTGTGATTCTTGCGGTGCACCGGTTGAAAACGGAATATGCACCTATTGCGGCAAGCAGTTTGCTCAGCCTCAAGGCGGCGCGCAAACGCCTCCCATGCAGCCGAACGTCGGGTCTTATTATCGGCAGTCGGCAAATTTTGGGCAAGGCGGTTATGTGCCTCGGCAGCCCGTGCAGCAGGCACCGCCAAAGAAAAAGCAAAGCTTTTGGTCAAAAACCGGCACGGTCATTTTTATGCTCATATTCTTCCCGCTTATCGGCGTTTGCCTTATGTGGGGATATAAAAAATTTAACATGGCGGCAAGAATCGCAATCAGTGCCGTTATCGTTTTTGTGCACATCGGAATTTTTGCGGGCGGCAGCTCGGCGTCTTCCGAAGCGGGAAATGCCGCTTCCGCCGAGTCGAGTTCTGTTTCGGCGCAGGAGCAGGAAAGAGCGCAGGGTCAAATCGGCGATTATGTATGCACGGTTGAATCCGCCGAAAAGTGCAATGATTGGAACGGAAAAAACGCCGTAAAAATCACTTATTCCTTTACGAATAATTCGTCCGGCGCCGAAAGCTTTGATTCGGCGCTTCAAACCGAAGTTTATCAAAACGGAGTGGAGCTTCAAAGCACATTCACCCGGGATTACGCCGATGAAATTGGGATTGAGCCTAATATCAAACCCGGCGCAAGCAAAGAGGTTTCAAAGGTTTATGAGCTTGAAGATGATTCCTCGCAGGTTGAAATTGAAATCAGTGAGTTCACCTCTTTCGGTTCGGATAAGCTGAATTATACGGTTGAACTGAATTAACAAAAACAAAAGCTTTCGACAGCGGCATATTATTCCTTGCGGAGTGTGCCCTTTCGGAAGCTTTTTGTTTCGCCGACACTGCGCCGAGCAGCGGAAACCGAAAAACGAAGCCGAAAATCGCAAATTCGGCTTGGCAAGCCGCTTTTGTGTGCTTTATGATTGACAAAAGCATTTTTTGGTATTAAAATATTTTAAGATATAAAAGAGAAAGCAAGGTTATAATATGATTACGCTCGACAGAGTATATAAAGCATCGCGCGTGCTTAAAGAAATTATCAGGGAAACGGATATGATTTATGCCCCGAATATCAGAAAGGGCACAAAGGTTTATCTTAAAACAGAAAATTTGCAGGTTACAGGCTCATTCAAAATCAGGGGCTCTTATTTCAAAATCAGCCAGCTCACCGATGAGGAAAAGTCGCACGGCGTTATTGCCGCATCGGCAGGCAACCACGCTCAGGGCGTTGCGCTTGCAGCCACAAAAAGCGGCATAAAAAGCCTTATCTGCCTGCCTGCGGGCGCACCCATCTCCAAGGTGGAGGCAACAAAGCGTTTCGGAGCAGAGGTTTGCATGGTTGACGGCGTGTTTGACGACGCTTATAATAAAGCTCTTGAACTTCGCGACGAAAAGGGTTACAGCTTTATTCATCCGTTTAATGACCCCGATGTCATCGCAGGTCAGGGCACAATCGGTCTTGAAATTATGGAGCAGCTTCCGAATGCGGATGTTGTTATCGTGCCAATCGGCGGCGGCGGACTTTGCGCAGGCGTTGCTTTTGCAATAAAGCAAATCAATCCCAAATGCCGCGTTTACGGCGTTCAGGCTCAGGGCGCACCGTCCATGCTTAATTCTGTGGACGACGGTAAAATCGAAACCCTTGACAAAGTGCAAACGATTGCAGACGGCATTGCCGTTAAAACTCCCGGCGATCTAACCTTTGAAATGATAAATAAATATGTGGACGGTATTGTAACCGTTTCGGATGATGAAATTGCCCTTGCGATTTTAACTTTGCTTGAGCAGCAAAAGCTTATTGCCGAGGGCGCAGGCGCGGTTCCCGTTGCGGCGGTGCTTGCCGGTAAAGTGCCCGATATTGAAAACAAAAATGTTTGCTGCCTTGTTTCCGGCGGTAATATCGATGTTACAATTCTTTCACGCGTTATCGAAAGAGGTCTTAAAATGAGCGGCAGAACTGCCCGCATCACGGTTGCCCTTTCCGATAAGCCCGGTCAGCTTTCCGGCGTTTCGAAAATCATTGCCGAAACCGGCGCAAATGTTACCAGTATAAATTATGACAGCACCGATCTTGATATGAACATCACGGATTGCTATCTTAAAATTGAAGTGGAAACAAGGGATTATGCTCATATTGTTGCAATCAAAAAGGCTCTTAAGGATGCCGGTTTTGAGGTTTGCGACTGATAATTAAATAATAAACCGAAAGGATATGGAATTTATGGAATATGTTTCAACAAATAATGCCCCCGGCGCAATCGGACCCTACAGCCAAGCTGTTAAGGCAAACGGATTGCTTTTCACAAGCGGTCAAATCGCAATAAATCCTGCCACAGGCAATGTGGAAGCGAAAACGATTGAAGGGCAAACGGAGCAGGTTTGTAAAAATCTGCAGGCAGTTTGCGAAGCGGCAGGCACAAGCCTTGAAAAAGCCGTTAAAACGGTTTGTTTCCTTGCTGATATAAATGATTTTGCCGCATTTAACGAGGTTTACGGTAAGTATTTCACCGCAAAGCCTGCCAGAAGTTGCGTTGCGGTTAAGGCACTTCCCAAAAATGTGCTTTGCGAAGTAGAGGTTATTGCACAACTGTAAAATTTTTTGATGCTTCGGAAAATAAAATATCGTGTTTTCGGCACATCGCATGCTGCTTTTGCATTATGCGGTGTGTTTTTTTGCGCTGTTTTATGCGATTACAAAAATAAAAGCACAAAGCATTTTTTGAAAGCTTTGTGCTTTTTTCATTCCGTGTTGTTTGTTGCCGTGCTCATAAATATATGTGCAGAAAGCATTGGCATTATTCAGAAAAATATCGGTAAACATTTTTGTAAAGCGTTTTGCGAATGTGTTCAAATTCATCCTTTTCAATTGCGCCTCCCGTGGTCATTATCATCAGCGGCAGCGGTTCGCGGTCCTCGCCGAGCGGCGGCTGCATATAAGGGAAGCGGTTTAATGTAAATCCGTTTCGCTCGTAAAAAGCAATGCGGCGTTTTGCCGTTTCCGTTTCTGGCATCTCCACCTCAAGGCAAAATCTTTTTTGCCCGTTTTGCAAAATCTCGGTCAAAATCCGCGATCCGGTTCCGCATCCTCGCAACTCGCGGCGAACGGCAAAATGCTCGCAGTAGGTGAAATTATCAAACCGCCAAAGGCTGATAAATGCGTCCGTTTGCAAAGCGTTTTCGGCGTTTTTAATTCCCCAAACCTCATATTCGGGCAGGGAAAACAGCGCGCGTTGGCAGTTTTTTTGCCTGTATTCATCCCTGGGAAAGCTTTTTTCGATAAGCTCGAAAATCCCCTCAAAATCCTCTTTCGTTAATTTTGTAAGCATATTCGTAATTCCTTTTTGCGGTCGGCGGTGATGTTATCAATTCAGTTTTTCCCCGAGTTTGACTTAGGGGGGATTAAAAGCAACTCCCATGCAATCAATAACATAACCAAAGCTTCGCGGTGCAACAAAGAGCGTTTTGCAACGCCGCGCGGCGCAGAAAACGCTCTTAACATCATTGTTTATTATTATTCTCCGTTATTGCTTGCCGATTCTGTAAACTCGGCAGCCGTGCTTTTGAAGCGATGCGGAAATCATTTTTGTGTTAAATCTTTCGTCGCTCCAAAGCTCGTGCACCTGGTATGAGCCGGCAGGGGAGAAATTCAAATATTCATCCGCCGTGGTTTCGGCAATGTCTATTGAAACACCGCGCACATGCGCCGTTTTGTTGTAAAGGCAAAGGGCAATGTCGCCGTTTGAAAGCGGTCTTGCCAAAATATCGATTCCGTGAATTGTTTTAAGCTTTTTGGCAGCTTTGCCGAGCGGGTCTTGGTCTATCAGGATAAGGCTTTTGTTTGTAACCGTTTTCAAAATCGGGTTTTCGGGGTTCGGTTCGCCGTCTGTGCCCAAAAGCAACCTTAAATCGTTGCCCAGCACAAGCGGCGCAGCCATCATGCACCAAAGGCTGAAATGTGTTCTGTTTTCCTCGTCGGTAAGCTTACCGTTGCCAACCTCAAGCATATCGGGGTCGTTCCACGCGCCCGGCGCGGAATGCGCATAAAGCCCGATGTTGCGGCGGTAAATCATATGAATGCTTATCCATTTCGGCATAATATCCGGCGTGGTGCGCCACATATTGCCTGCGGCAAAGCCCCAATTCCACGGGTGCGCAAAGCCCCATTCACAAATTGAAAAGGTGATGGGTTTTTCTTTAAGTCCCGTTTCAAACGCCACTTTTTTTGTGGCTGCTTTAAGGGCGTTGCCCATTCTTTGATATTGAATAAAAGAGCTGTCTGCCCTTGTTTTAACCGGGTTGGTAAGCACTATTTCGTTTTCGCCGGCACGCAGGCGGATAATCATTTGCGCTCTGCCCGTTGGGCTTGCCGCTCTTGTTTTCGGGAAGAAAATTTCGTGCACTTTGCCGTTTACAATCACCTGCAAATACTCGTCGTTTGTTGTGAATTGCTTGTGAACAAGAAGCGTTAAAACATATGCGCCGGCCGTGTTGATAACGGGGCGAAAAATCGCTGTGCCTGCGCCGTGGTTCAAAAGCCCGATGCCCTTGCCCGTGGGCAGTTTTTTAACATCAAGTACCCTTGCCCTGCCGGTAAATTCCGCATTTTCGGGGTAAAGGGTAAGCTCGGCTTTTTTGCCGGGTTCGCTGATTTCGATTGCCTCTATAATCGGTGCCGCGCCGCTGATGATTTTGTGGTGGCAAAAATCGTATTTAAAAAATTCGCAGCCCCATTCGGCAATCGTTTGCGCATCAAGCACTTCTTTGCCGAGGCTGGCAGGCATATCCTCGCAGGTGAGTGTGCCGTTTGAAGAATAAAGTCCCACCTTCATGCCCATTTGGTTTATTTGGTAAATCAGGTTTTTTATTCCGGATGGGAATTTTTCTAAATCGCCCTGAAGTCTGCCGTTTTCGTCGCGCATGGAGCTTTGCCAACAGTCGTCAAGGTTGATGTAACGGTAGCCGGCGTCAAGCAAGCCTGTTTTTTTCATGGCTGCTGCCGTGTCCAAAATCAAATCCTCGCTGATGTTTTGGCGAAATGTGTTCCAGCTGCTCCAGCCCATCGGCGGCGTTGGTGAATTTTCGGCAGAATAATGCTCTGCATTTTCAACATCCATGGTTATTTTTGTGGGTTTCGTTGCCTTGTCAATCGCACAAAGCGGGCACTTGCCGCTTGCACGGTAGCTTATGAACCAAACGGCAAACGCAATTGCCGCAACAACTAAAATAATCAAAATCGCTATTAAAAATCCCATAAATTTTACCTCCTGCCGCATTTGCGGCGTGTTTTATAGCTGTGCAAAATCCGCGTTTGACGGGCGGTTTTGCAGAATGAAACCTAAATTGTTGCCGATGTGCTTTAAAGCAATCCTATTTCCTTGTAATATTCAAGTTCTTCCTTGGCTGCCGCGGTGTTTTCGCCGCTGCCGATCTCCTTTGCAAGGCGCATCATGTCTTTTCGCCTGAAGAAAAGGTTTCTGAAAAATCTGTAGATCCACGCAAGCGGAGTCAGCCAACGCCTGCCTTTAAGAAAAGTGATGTATGAAAGCGCGCACATTTCCTCGTAGCTCGGAAAAAGCAAAGCCAGCTTAGCCGAAAATTTTCCGTTTGCGCTTCCGCGCGCCAGCTTTGTGCGCTCCACTACTACGGCTTTGTTTCTGCTCACATTGCCGAATGCTCCGTGCGATGCTATAAAATCTTCTGTTTTCTGAATGGGGTATTCGCATTCCTTGCCGTATCCAAACCACTTTTTGCAAATCGCAAGAATGATTTTTGCAAATTTGCCGAGCCCCATTTTTTTTAAATCGGTTTCGGCTTGTTCAATGTTTATTTCACTGTTTTTCAGCAAAACAGCCAAATCAAGCACCATCTTTATGCCTGCGCCGTTATAGTCAAAATGGTGAGCCAGGTGGGCAAGAATGTATTCAAAATGATATTGCGCGGGAAAGCGCCCCTCGCAGCCGTTAAACTCGGCTTTGCATATTGCGTTTTCAAAAAAAACGTCTGCGCTGCTGCTGCCGATTTTGCCGTTTATAATCGAGGTGTGGATTTCCGCGGTTACGCCGCCTTTTGTGTAAACCCATTCGCCGGCCGCGCAAACCGTGCATACAAAGCCGTTTGCACACAGCAGCTTTTTAACCTGCTTTTGCCTGCCTTTTTCGATAAGCAAATCAATGTCGCCCATCGTTCTCGCCTCGGGCTCCGGGTAAAGCTCGCGCAAAATCACGCCTTTAAAAGGCACAAATTTTATGCTTTCGGCGCAAAAAAGCTTTTTTATTTCGCCGTAAATCTGCATTTGCAGGTTGTTGATATATACGGAATCAAAAAACACGCCTTGGTATTCCGCAAACAGGCTTTCGCCTGTTATTTCCGTGTTTGTTGCCCCGGCAACCGTGCTGAAAATCGGGCACGCCAGGTTGTGAATTTTTGCCGTTTTGAAAAGCAGCCCGTAATCAATATCGCGCCGCAGGGTTATTTTGTTGCCGCCGAGATATGCGGAAATAAGCTCTATAAGATATTCTTGCTCTTTCGTCATGCCGTGGGCAGTCCTTTCGGGCGGCTAAATGTAGTTGTGGCTGTTTAAAAATTCGTGCGCCGCCGTGATAATGCTTTTGTCGTTTTCAAATTTAAGAAGGCTCAGCGCCCTGTCGTAGGTCAGCCAAATGTAGTCCTCAATCTCCTCCGGTTGAATGGAAGTTGAGGTGTCTGCCGTGGTGCCTACAAAAATTGAAACCTGCTTTTCGATTTTGTTTTGAATCTTGTATTTTGAAATGCTTTCAAAGCCGTCTATTATGCGCACATGAACGCCTGTTTCCTCCAGAACTTCGCGCGTGGCGGTTTGCACTTTGGTTTCTCCCGGCTCAATGTGACCCTTTGGAAACCCCCAGTGCGCGGAGCGTTTGTTTTTGATAAGCAAGTAGCGCACTTCGCCCTTGATATCCCTGTAAACCACAGCACCGCAGCTGCTTTCATACAGGCATTCAAGCTTGTAATTCGGGAAATCTTTTTCAACATCAATGTGTCTTTTTATGTCGTTCACTATAAATCTTGTGCTCTTTGGAGCCGTTATAAGAATCTGCCTGCCGCCGGCTTTCGGATTAAGCGTTGCAATCACGCGCCCGTCAAAATTGCGAACGGGGTGGTCTATTCCCAAAACAAAGGAATAAAGCTCATCGGCATTGTAAACCGAGCCGTAGTTCAGCGGAAAGGTAAACCGAGTGCCGGCGCGAACGGAGCCGATCGGATCGGTTATCTTGATTCGGACATATTTTCCGAGCATTTTTTCACCACCGTGTAAAATATTAAAACTAAACCCATTATACTAAAATATATAAAAATATACAAGTGCGAATGTTAATTTATATGCGAACAGGGCGGTTTTTGGGAGTGTTATTGCCGTCCTTAGCTAAACGAAACCGGAATTTATTGCATGAATGTTATTTCGATTTTTTCTTGGGTGAATGTTTAATTTCTTTACAAAAGCACCAATTGTAAAAACACACCAATTGGTGAAAGCCAAAAACTTTCACAACAAAAAAGCGGCGCAGAGGCTGCGTCGCTTTAAATGTGAATTGTCGAAATCAATGTTGATTTATTGCTCTTCGGGAGCGTCTGCCGAAGTGTTTGAAGTATCCGAACCGTCGCTTTGCGGTACTTCGGTAAACATATCCGTCGGTTCTTGCGGTTCGGTGGGCTCAACGAAATTTTCCGTTGGTTCCTCGGGCTTTTGCATTTCGCTGAAAAGCGGTGTTTGCGGCTCCTCCGGCTCCGTAATCGTGATTTGCGGTGCCTCTTGCTTCGGTTCCTCCGGCATGTCCGGGGGATTTACCGTGTCGTTGGTAAGGGGAGCGTAAATATCCTTTGGTTGTGCAGGATCCTGCGGCTGTGGAATATCCGGTGTAAAGTAAGCCGGCTGAGGCTGCTGCATAACCTGCTGCGGCGGATTGTAATATGTGGGTGCATTTGGGTTTACGGGCTGTTGCGGCGCGTAATATCCCGTTGTGTTCGGGGCATAATATGCCGTGCCTTGAGATTGCTGAGGAGTATATGCTCCGCTTTGCATCTGCTGTGCCGCACCGAAATCCTGCGGCGGCTGAGTATAGCTGTATCCTGTGCCGGACTGTGTGGGATTTTGCGTGGGCTGAGCATACTGCTGGGCGCCGTAAGGTGAGCCGTAATATTGACCGCCCTGCGGATTGCCGTATTGCCCGGAGTATTTGGCAGCTTTTTGTGCGTCCGAAAGGAAATCATCTTCGGTTACAACGCCGAGCTGAATTGCGCGGGCTTTGAAATTCTCGTAATAAAGCGCCTGTGTTGTGCTGATATAGGGCACAACATAGATGAGCGGGAAAACCGCAACGCAAAGAATGTACCACGGAATAAAGCTTAAATCAAGCGCGAAAAGCTCGCTTCTGTGACCTTTAATCATTTTTTTGCTGAGCATGATTGCCTGCATGGGCGAAAGCTCGGGGTATTCGCAAATCAGCTGATATGTAAAATATGAACTGTAGTGGAATATGATACCTGGGATTATAAAAAGCAAAGTAAGCAGATATTCAAGAAGATTTTTCAAAAACGACGCGCCAAGCTTTTTGCCGTAATTTTCAAACGCCTCTTTGTAGGTGATCTTGATACCTGCGCCAAGCTCGTATTCCTTGCCGTTTACGAATTTAACATAATACCAGCTCAGTGAAACTAAAAGCGGCATCAGAAAAATCTGAATAAGCAAAAGCGGATAGGAAGCCACTCTCAATGTGCTTGCGGCAGCTTTTTGCGGCGCGGAAACGGGTGTGCTTTCGAGCGCAGAACTTGCAGCCGTGCCGAAATTTTTGAAATCACTGCCGGAATTGCTGCCGGCGGAATTGCCGTTGCCGTCAAAATCATTGAAATAATCTTTGTCGTTTGAATTGTTATTATCCGAATAGGAATAATAATTTCTGTTGAAAACATCGTTTGTGCCTGAGGTGGAAAGCGAAACGGAAAAACCGCTTGCAGCCATAACGATGACAGAAACTAAAAATGACGTGATAAACAGCTTCATAACCTTATCTTTGATAAGTGATTTTGCCTGCTGTTTAATTAAACCTCTGTCAAGATTCATAAAATCACAAGCCTTTCAGCCCTTTTATATTTGGCGCAGAGGCGGGCAATGTTCTGCGCCGTGAATTTTCGGTTTGTTAAAATTCGATTTTTTCGGCAATGAAGTTTTCAAGCTCTGCAATCGGAATTCTTACCTGCTCCATTGTGTCGCGGTCGCGAACGGTTACGCAGCCGTCTTCCTCGGACTCAAAATCGTAGGTTATGCAAAACGGAGTGCCGATTTCATCCTGCCTGCGATAGCGCTTGCCGATTGAACCTGCGTCATCGTAATCAATGTTGAATTTCTTTGAAAGGTTGTCGTAAACTTCGCCTGCCTGCTCGCTGAGCTTTTTTGAAAGCGGAAGCACTGCGGCTTTAAACGGCGCAAGCGCAGGGTGGAAGTGAAGCACGATTCTGGTGTCGTTCTTATCGGGATCGATAACTTCTTCGTCGTAAGCCTCGGTAAGCAGCGCAAGGAAAAGTCTTTCAACGCCGAGCGAGGGTTCAATAACATAGGGCACATATTTTTCGCCCGTTGTTTGGTCGAAATATTCAAGGTTTTTGCCGCTCGTTTTAATGTGCTGCGAAAGGTCGTAATCGGTTCTGTCCGCAACACCCCAAAGTTCGCCCCAGCCAAACGGGAAAAGATATTCAAAGTCTGTTGTGGCTTTTGAATAGAAGCAAAGTTCCTCGGGCGAATGGTCGCGCAGGCGCAGATTTTCGGGCTTCATATTCAATGAATAGAGCCAATCGCGGCAGAAACCGCGCCAATAGTCAAACCATTCAAGGTCTGTGCCCGGCTTGCAGAAGAATTCAAGTTCCATCTGCTCAAATTCACGCACGCGGAAAATGAATTTGCCGGGTGTGATTTCGTTTCTGAAGGATTTGCCGACTTGGGCAACGCCGAACGGGATTTTCTTTCTTGTTGTTCTTTGCACATTTGCAAAGTTAACGAAAATGCCCTGTGCCGTTTCGGGGCGAAGGTAAATTTCATCCTTTGAATCTTCGGTAACGCCCTGGAATGTTTTGAACATAAGGTTGAATTGGCGAATATCGGTGAAATTGTGCGCGCCGCAGTTGGGGCAGGGAATGTTGTGCTCCTTGATATATGCGCTCATTTCCTCGTTGCTCCAGCCGGCAACGTTTGTGCCGTCAAAGCTTTCGATAAGGTCGTCTGCTCTGTGGCGGGTTTTGCATTCGCAGCAATCCATAAGCGGGTCGGAAAATCCGCCGAGGTGACCGGATGCAACCCATGTTTGCGGATTCATAAGAATTGCCGAATCAAGACCTACATTGTATTTGTTTTCCTGAATGAATTTTTTGCGCCAAGCGGCTTTGATGTTTGTTTTAAGCTCAACGCCGAGCGGACCGTAATCCCAAGTGTTTGCAAGGCCGCCGTATATTTCAGAGCCGGGGTAAACAAATCCTCTGCCCTTGCAAAGCGCAACAAGCGCTTCAAGTGATTTTTCTGTGTTTTTCATATTATTTTCCTCCATGGTAACTGCTGAAAGTTATACATATGTATATTATCATATATTCCCGAATTATACAATAAATATTTGCGCCTTATTTTTGAATTCATGTTTTGGGAGTTCGGAATGATGTTATTGCATTCAACGGCGCAATTTTGCCTTTCCCCTCGGGGGGGAAACCAAAAAGCACGGGTATTGTTTCGATGCGGAAAATGCAAAAAGCACCGAGGCAAAAACCTCGGTGCCGTGTTAATCATCAGTTTTTATTTGCCTGCTGTGCGAGCTTTTCGGGAGAGCCGCAGCATTTTTTGTATTTTTTGCCGCTTCCGCAGGGGCACGGGTCGTTGGGACCAACCTTTTTGCCTTTTCTTACAGGTTCTTGCTTAACGGAATCATCGCCGCCGGAGGAGGTAGCCGTAACTTTTGCAACCGCCTTGCGCTCAACATCCTCTTTGCGCCTTACAACCGTGGTGAACATCATCTGCACGGTGTTTTCGCGGATGGTTGCCGTCATTTCGTCAAACATATCGTAGGATTCCATTCTGAATGCAACAACGGGATCCTGCTGAGCGTAGGAACGAAGATGAATACCCTCTTTAAGATCATCCATAGCGTCAATGTGATCCATCCAAAGCGAGTCAACATTGTGGAGTAGGATTTTTCTTGAAAGGTCTTTGTAAATTTCGTCACCGAAAAGTTCTCTTCTTTCGTCAAGCTTCTTTTTGCCGATTTCTTTAAGCATCTCGATAATTTCGTCAACGCTTAAATCGTCAAGCTTTGTAAGCTCTTCCTCGTTAAGAAGCCAGCCTTTGTATTTTTCTTTAAGACCGTTGAGGTTCCAATCCTCTTTATGCGCGTCCTTGGCGCAGTAAACAGGCACATTTGCCTCAATACTTGAGTCGAGCATATCGATAATCTTGTCGGAAAGGTCAATTCCGTCAAGCACCATATCGCGTTGCTTATATATGAGCTCGCGCTGGCGGTTCATAACATCGTCGTATTGCAGGGTTTGCTTTCTGATTGCAAAGTTTCTGCCTTCAACCTTCTTTTGTGAGGATTCAACGGTGTTTGAAATCATTTTGCTTTCAATCGGCATATCCTCGTCAACCTTGAGCCTTGCCAAAACGGCTTTCATTCTGTCGCCGCCGAAAAGACGCATAAGGTCGTCCTCCGTGGAAAGGAAGAATTGCGATTTACCGGGATCGCCCTGCCTGCCGGCACGGCCGCGAAGCTGATTGTCTATACGGCGCGAATCGTGGCGTTCCGTGCCTAAAATAAACAGACCGCCCGCCTCGCGCACCTTATCGGCTTCGTCTTTGATTTCCTCTTTGTATTTCTTTTCAAGTTCTTGGAATTTTGCTCTTGCTTCAAGGATTTCTTCGTCCTCGGTTTCGGCAAAGCCCTTTGCCTCGGCAATAAGTTCCTCGGGGTATTGCAGTTTTTTCATTTCGGCAGTTGCCAAAAATTCCGCGTTACCGCCAAGCATAATGTCCGTGCCGCGCCCTGCCATGTTGGTGGCAATGGTTACTGCGCCGAGCTTGCCGGCTTGGGCAATAATCTCAGCCTCGCGCTCATGGTTCTTTGCGTTGAGCACATTGTGTTTGATGCCCTCTTTTTTAAGCATTTTTGAAAGTATTTCGCTCTTTTCAATGCTGATTGTGCCCACAAGGATAGGTTGGTCTTTTTCATGCGTTTCCTTGATTTGCTGAATAATATGCTTGTATTTTGCGTTTTCCGTTTGGAAAATAACATCCGGCAAATCCTTGCGGATAAGCGGCTTGTTTGTGGGAATTTCAACAACATCCAGCTTGTAAATCTCGCTGAATTCCTGCGATTCGGTGGAGGCGGTACCTGTCATACCGGAAAGTTTTTTGTAAAGGCGGAAATAGTTTTGGAAGGTGATGGTGGCAAGCGTTTTGCTTTCGTGCTCCACCTTAACGCCCTCTTTTGCCTCAATTGCCTGGTGCAAGCCGTCGTTGTATCTTCTGCCGAGCATGATGCGGCCGGTAAATTCGTCAACGATAAGCACTTGACCGTCCTTAACAACATAATCAATATCCTTGCGCATAACGCCGATTGCCTTGATCGCCTGGTTAACATGGTGCAGCAGCGTAGTGTTTTCCATATCCATCAGGTTTTGCACGCCGAAATATTCCTCGGCTTTCTTAACACCTCTTTGGGTAAGCGTTGCTGTGCGGGCTTTTTCATCAACTACGAAGTCGCCGTCATATGTGTCTTCTGTATCCTGCTTCTCGTCCATTTGGGCAACCTTGTCCATTTTAAGGGTGCGCGCAAAATCGTTTGCCCTGCGGTAAAGGTCGGTAGATTGGTCGCCGCGACCGCTGATGATAAGGGGCGTTCTCGCCTCATCGATAAGGATGGAGTCAACCTCGTCCACGATTGCAAAATTGTGACCTCTTTGCACCTTTTGCTCTTTGTAAAGCACCATATTGTCTCTCAAATAGTCAAAGCCCATTTCGTTGTTGGTGCCGTATGTGATATCGCAGTTGTATGCCTCCTGGCGCTGCGGATTTGTTTTTTCGTGAATGATAAGACCTGCGCTGAGTCCGAGAAAGCGGTAAAGCTTGCCCATCCATTCGCAGTCGCGTTTTGCAAGGTAATCGTTTACGGTAACGATGTGCACACCCTTGCCCTCAAGTGCGTTAAGGTAAGCCGGCAGTGTTGCCACAAGGGTTTTGCCCTCGCCGGTTTTCATTTCGGCAATTCTGCCCTGGTGAAGAATAATACCGCCGATAATCTGCACATAAAAGTGCTTCATTCCGAGCACTCTCCATGCGCCCTCTCGGCAAACCGCAAAAGCGTCAGGTAAAATATCGTCAAGCGTTTCGCCTGCCGCAAGTCTGTCCTTCAAAATTTGGGTTTGGGAAACAAGCTCTTTGTCGCTCATTTCACCGTATTTATCTTCAAGCGCCATAACCTTGTCTGCGGTTTTCTTTACCCGCTTAACTTCTTTTGCGGAATAATCGCCGAAGATAGCCGTTAAAAATTTGTTTGCCATTATTACACCTCTGTTGAGTTATAGTTTTTCTAAACTTATTAAATAAATATTCTATCATAAGCGGAGTGCAAAGTCACGCTTTTTTTGCATTTATTTGGCAATAACTTCTTTTATTGCTTTAAGGGCGCCGCCTGAAACGGCGTTTTCTGCGTCGTCGTCAAAGCCGAGTACAAGGCAACCGTCTCCCTGCGAAACATTCAGGGTAACGGTTTGCCCATCGCTTTGCATGCCGGCGGCGGAAATTTTATCCGTCAGCGTTTTCAAATTTGAGTCAAGCCAACTGTCCTTGCTCAGGTTTGCCAAAAGCTGAACGGAGCTGTAAGAACCGAGAAGCTCTTCGGTAAAAGACGCCGCCGGCTCGTATAAATCCTTGTTTTTAACGGTAACCGTCACCGTTTGGGCGTTTACATCGATTGAGTTTATCTCGTATGTTAAATTCTCAAAAATTGCCTTGCCCAAATCGGAAAATTGGGTGTGCGATTTTGCGTAACTCATAATAACTTTAAGCGTGGAGGAATCAACGTATTTATCAAGTTTTTTTGTGTCAAACTCCGCAAGTGCCGAAAAAACCGTTTTCGTTGTTTGTCTGATGTTTTCCTCGGTTAAATCTGCGCTTGTTTTTGAACAGGAGCAAAGCGTTGCTCCCAAAAGAACTATGCAAAGAATTGCAGAAATCACTTTTTTCATTACCGTTACCGCCTTTCGCGTTGAATGCTTTTTTATGGTTTTGAGTGCTGATTTAGCGCCGTTTTCAATCGGCACAAAATATTATATATAAATACTGCCGCTTTTTCAACATTTCGCGGCAATTGTTAATAAAAGTTTTGAATTATCGGCTTTGCCCGAAATTTTGCCGCAAAGACGTTTATTGCGGTGCCGGCGGAGCAAAATATATTAAATATGCACGAAAATTCGGCTGCAAAATGCGAATTTCCGTAAAAGTATCAAAATTATTAAAATCGCGCGATATAAATTGCATATCGGGTGCACATATGGTATAATTGGGAAAAATTATGTGCATATATGGCATATTGCGGCTTTTTCGCCGCTTTTTCGGCGCGTTGCGCGCTTCGGTTTTTTGCCGATTTATGTGAAAATCACGGAACAATAATTAAAAACCGCGAGATAAATTCCTGCCAAAGGGGGAATATTAAAAGGCAAGCTTCGCTTTGCGAAATGCCGTTGTTATGAAAGCGTTCTTTAAAAAATGGTTTGCACCTATTAAATTTAAGCGACTTTTTGATATAGTGGTGTCGTTTCTTGCGCTGGTTATTCTTTCGCCGCTGTTTCTTGTTATCTGCGTTGTGAATTTCTTCACGCCGGACACAAGCGTTTTCTTCAGCCACGAAAGAAGGGGGCGCAAGGGCAAGCCTTTCAAAATATATAAATTCCAAACAATGAAAAACAATACTCCGAACTGCGCCACGGGCGAGCTTGAAAATCCCGAGCAATATATCACGAAGTTCGGCAAATTTTTGCGCAAAACAAGCCTTGACGAATTGCCGCAGCTTTGGAATATTTTAAAGGGCGATATGAGCTTTGTGGGACCGCGCCCGCTTATATCAAGCGAAATCAGAGCGCACAGAATGCGCCTTGAATACGGCGTTTACCGCTTTCGCCCGGGGCTTACCGGTCTTGCCCAAATTAAGGGAAGAGACAGTATTTCCCTTATGAAAAAAATGAAATACGATAAGCTTTATTGCGATAATTGGAGCCTTAAACTTGATTTAACCATTCTGCTGCAATCGGTCGGTGTTTGCATCAGGCAGGAGGGCTTCCATGAGGGCATTTATCACCGCAGATAATGCCCTGCCACAATAAATCGGCGCCTTGCCGAAACGGAGATATGATAATGGAAAGAAATTTTGTTGACGGATATTTGGAATGGCAGTCAGACCCCGAAATAACCGGGGTAAACAAGCTGCCGCAGCATGCAAATCTGATGCCTTATTCGGATTTTGAAGAGGCAAAAAAATGCAATCGCCTTGAATCTTCCTGTTGCCGCCTTTTAAACGGCAAATGGAAGTTCAAACTTTATAAAAACTATGCCTACAGACCCACGGATTTTGCGCAGCCGCATTATGACGCGCATAATTGGGACAGTATTACGGTTCCGGGTTCGTGGACAATGCAGGGCTACGACCAAAATCAGTATTGCAATGTTCGCTATCCTTGGGAGGGGCACGAGGATATCTGCCCTCCGAACGCACCCACAAAGCACAATCCCGTCGGCTGTTATCTTAAAAAAATACACATCAATAAATCCGTGCTTTCCAAAAGAGTTGTTATTTGCTTTGACGGCGTTGAGGCTGCTTTTTATCTTTATGTAAACGGCGAAAGAGTGGGCTATTCGGAATCATCCTTTAACCGCAGTGAATTTGATATCACACGCTATCTTGTTGAGGGCTCAAATGTTATCGGCGTTGAGGTTTACCGTTGGTGCACGGGCAGCTGGCTCGAATGTCAGGACATGTGGCGCATGGCAGGCATTTTCAGGGATGTTTATATTTACACCACGGAGCGCGAATATATCCGCGACTATATTATAAACGCCGTGCCGAGCGAAACGCTGGCAGACGGCTATTTTGATGTTACCGTTAAAACAAACGGCGCGTATGAGGGGCTTTCGATTGATTTAAATATTCTTGACGGGGCAGGCGAAACCGTTGCGATAGACAGCCGCTATGCAAACGAGGATAATGTTACCCCTCTTAAAGCCATCGTAACCGGCGCAAAGCTTTGGAGCGCGGAAGCACCGAATCTTTACACGCTTGTTATCACGCTAAAAAACAACGGAATTCCGATTGAATACATAAGTACGAAATTCGGCTTCAGAAAAGTGGAAATTAAGGACGGCATTATTCGCATAAACGGCGAAAGAGTTGTGTTTAAGGGCACAAACCGCCACGAATTCGATTGCCGCCTCGGTAGGGTTATGACCGAGGAAACCATGCTTAAAGATATTTTGCTTATGAAGCAAAACAATATTAACGCCGTGCGCACCTCGCATTATCCCAACTGTGTGCGCTGGCTCGAACTTTGCGATGAATACGGGCTTTATGTTATTGATGAAAATAATATGGAAAGCCACGGCACAAACCGCTCGCGTATAATCGGCTGCCCACAAATTCCCGGTTCGCGCCCTGAATGGGAAAAGGCATGCCTGGAGCGTATTAAGGCTCTTTATAATCGCGATAAAAACTGCACCTGCGTTGTTTGCTGGAGCCTCGGAAACGAAAGTCTCGGCGGCGAAACGCCCAAAAAAATGTATAATTGGATAAAAGAGCAGGATCCCACGCGCTTTGTTCATTTTGAATGTGCCGGTGATCCCAATGAAAAAAATCTTTCCGATGTGCAGTCGCATATGTATGCAAAGCCTTGGGATTGCGAGGAATATGCAGTAACTCAAAGAGACGGCAGACCGTATATTCTTTGTGAATTCACTCACGCCATGGGCAATTCCTGCGGCTCAACACAGGAATATACTTATCTTTGGGATAAGTATCCTTGCCTTCAGGGCGGCTTCGTTTGGGATTGGGTTGACCAGGCGATTATGACAAAAGATGAAAACGGCACCGAATATCTTGCTTACGGAGGTGATTTCGGCGACGAGCCAAACGACGGCCATTTTTGCGGAAACGGGCTTTTGTTTGCCGATCGCACCCCCACACCGAAACTTTACGAAATCAAAAAGCTTTATCAAAATGTTGATTTTAAAGCGATAGACGCTGAAAAAGGCGTTATTGAAATTAAAAACAAATTCCTTTTCGATGATTTAAGCGGCTATGAGCTTTATTGGTGCCAGTGTTCAGATAAGGGTATTTTGCGCGATGGCACGGTTGATGTTAAAATCAAGCCCGGCACAAAGGAAATCGTTGATTTGGAATTAAACAGAATAACAAACACGGAATGTTATCTTAATCTTGCCCTGCGCACAAAGGAGGATAATTCCTGGAGCAAGGCGGGGCACATTGTTGCCGAAGAGCAGTTTGTTATAAACGAATTTGAAAACACATATGATGAATTGGAAACCGGCGAGGAGCTTGTGGTGGCAGATACCTACGGCTCGCTTCGCATTTTCACGGAGGATGTGAATATCCGCTTTGAAAGGCGCGAACGCAATCAGCTTTATTCCGTTAAGGTGGGCGGCGAGGAATTGCTTGCCGCACCGGTTCGCCTCAATTTCTGGCGTGCTCTCACGGATAATGACCGCGGCAGCAGAGCAGGTTCAAGGCTCGGTTGCTGGCGCGATGCAGGCAATGCGCCCGGAATTTACAATAACACCAAATTCTCGATAGAAGGCTATAAAATCCTTGAAAACGGCAAAAAGGTTATCGTAACCTGCGGCGCAACGGTTTGCACTCAGCCGGAATCAAAGGCGATAATGATTTACACAATCACCTCAAAGGGAATAGAGGTTGATATGCAGTTCAGAGCCGGTGATGGCTTGCCGGAAATTCCGGAGGTTTCAATGCTGTTTGAACTGCCCGGCGATTTTGAAAACATTACTTATCTCGGCGCAGGTCCGTTCGAAAATTATATCGACAGAAAATGCGCAGCCAAAATCGGGCTTTATAATGACACCGTAACGAATATGTACACGGATTATCTGAAGCCCCAGGAATGCGGCAACCGCACGGGCGTGCGCTATGCCATCCTGGTGGGAAGCAAAAAGGCAATCACTTTTATTGCGGAGCCGGTTATGGAATTTAACGCAAGCCGCTATTTGCCGATGCAGCTTGAAAACACTTGGCACAAAAAGGATTTGCCGCAAAGCGAAAAAACGGTAGTTCGCATTATTGCGCGCCAACAGGGCGTCGGCGGTTACGACAGTTGGGGTGCTTTGTGCAACGAACTTTATATGAACAAATCGGATAAGGTTTATCGTCTTAAATTCCAAATCAGGTTTTAATTTTGCGGCGCGGTAAATTGCAAAAACGGGTAAAAGTGCGCTCGGCAACAAAGCAACAAAGAATTAAGAATTTTTTATAATCTTGACTTTTTTTGCGTTCGGAGTATAATATACTCACTAATGCCGTTCAATTTGTTATAATATAAATATTTAAAATAAAGAGGATGAAGAAATGAGTTCTTTTAAAGAAACCGCCATGGCATATGCGGTTAAAAAAGCAGTTAAATATGCGCGCAAGGATTTTAACAAAAACGCGCCCAAAATCCTTTCCCTTTTGGAAATGGCAGATGTTAAAAAGGTAAACAGAACCACCTATGCAGGTCTTCACAAGGTGCTTGACGACCCTGAAAACAACTGGATGAAATTTGCCAAATCCCTTGTGTGCGACACCAATGAGCACACCCTCGAAAAAATGATTCCGCCCATGATGAATGTGGCAATAAACAGCTATTCCAAAAGAATGGAAAGCATTGAAAAATACGGCTGCAATGTTCCCTGGGCAATTCTTATGGATCCCACCGCGGCATGCAATCTCAAATGCCTCGGCTGCTGGGCTGCTGAATACGGCCATTCAAGCCAGCTCACCTATGATGATTTAACAAGAATTATCAATCAGGGCAAGGAACTCGGCACTTATATGTATCTTTACACGGGCGGTGAGCCCACAATGCGCAGAAAAGACCTTATGCGCATTTGCCGCGAAAATCCCGATTGCATTTTTATGAGCTTCACAAACGGCACATTGATTGACGACAGCTTTGCCGACGAAATCGGCGAGGTCGGCAACTTCTTCCCGGCATTCTCCATTGAGGGTCACGAGGAGGAAAACGATTACCGCCGCGGTCAGGGCACCTACAAAAAATGCACCGCCGCCATGAAAAGGCTTAAGGACAGGGGTATTCCCTTCGGTGCTTCGCTTTGCTACACAAGCAAAAACACGGATTTGCTCACATCCGATGAATATATGGATTGGCTTATCGAGCAAGGTGTTAAATTCGCATGGTTCTTCACCTATATGCCCACGGGCAACGGCGCGGTAACGGATCTTATGGTTTCTGCCGATCAGCGTGCGGCAATGTATAAAAAAATGCACGAATGGCGCAAAACCAAGGCGGTTTTTGCCCTTGATTTCTGGAACGACGGCGAATATGTTCAGGGCTGTATCGCAGGCGGCAGGCACTATTTCCACATCAATTCAAACGGCGATTGCGAGCCTTGTGCATTTGTTCATTATTCAAATGTTAATATTAAAGAGCATTCCGTGCTTGAAGCTCTTCAAAGCCCGCTCTTTATGGAATATAAAAAGAATCAGCCTTTCAGCAATAATATGCTTCGACCCTGCCCGGTGCTTGACAATCCCGGCGCAATCAGCAAAATGGTGGCTGTTTCGGGCGCATATTCCACGGAAATGCAGCATCCCGAATCCGCAAACGAATTGTTTGACAAAACAATCGAGCATGCCAAGCTATGGAAGGTTAAAGCAGACGAACTGTTTGACCGCAACGAGTATATCGCAAAGCATGTTAAGGATGAAAACATGTATAACTTCGAGAAATCGGATGAAGAACACGATTTCTCCGAATTTGTTAAAACAGAGGAATAATTTAATGTTTTTTCAAGGGCGTATCACGGCGATACGCCCTTTTAAGCCGTGTGCGGCAAATGATTAAAATCCTCCCCGCGGCAGATAATAAATCGGAAAGAGATGAAAACATTATGCTTTTCGGCAAAAAAAGCGGCGCATATGAATATATAGTGGCAGGGCTGGGAAATCCGGGCGCAAAATATGAAATGACACGCCACAACGTAGGTTTTTTGGCAATCGATATGCTTGCAATGAAGCAGAACAAGGAAATTAAACGCCTTAAATTCCACGCGCTCACCTACGATGCGGAAATAGAGGGCAAAAAATGCCTTTTGATGAAGCCGCAAACCTTTATGAACAATTCAGGCGAGGCAATCAGCGAGGCTGCAAGGTTTTATAAAATCCCGCCGCAAAATGTTATTGTGCTTTCCGATGACATTTCGCTTGATGTCGGCAAAATCCGAATCAGACGCAAGGGTTCGGCAGGCGGTCACAACGGTTTAAAAAGCATTATCGCCCATCTCGGCAGCGAGGATTTTCCGCGTGTTAAAATCGGCGTGGGCAAAAAGCCGAATGCCTATGTTGATTTGGCGGATTGGGTTCTCGGTCGCTTTCCCAAAGAACTTGAGCCGCAGCTTAAAGAGGCACTCGAAAATGCAGATGCCGCCGTTTCGCTTATCGTGCAGGATAAGCTTGATCGCGCCATGAATCTTTATAACTGATTTTATCGGCGGCAAAAATCGATTTGTGCCGATTATCATAAAAAGCAACAGAAATAATTAAATTAAAAGGGAAAAAACTATGTCTTGCTTTTCAAAAATATTTGAAAAGAGCGATGAATTCAACAGCCTCGCCGGCAGCGTCGATATCCGCGGCGCAGCCGTCGGGGCAACAGGTGTTTCCGATGCCGTGAAGGCGCATATGATTCATGCTCTTATTCAGGAAAAAGGCGAAAAAGCCGTAATAATTATGCCCGACGAGGCTTCTGCCGTTCGTATGAGCGAAAATTTGGGCGCGGTGCAGGCAGGCGTGCTTTTTTACCCGGCGCGCGAATTCACTTTTCAGCATGTGGCAGGCGTCAGCAGGGATTTTGAGCATATACGCCTCGGTGTGCTCTCCAAAATCATAAACGAGGAATACACGGCGGTTGTGTGCTCCGTCAATGCTGCCACGCAGCTCACCATGCCGCCACAGGAACTTAAAAAACGCACGATGGTTATAAACAGCGGCGCGCAAATTGATTTCGATTCGCTTGTTTCACGCCTTGTTTTTGCAGGTTACATCCGCTATGAGCAGGTGGACGGCACTTCGCAATTCGCCGTCAGGGGCGGAATTATAGATATTTTTCCGCCGGGTGCGTCCGAGCCGGTGCGCATAGAAATGTGGGGCGACACGGTGGATTCAATTTCTGCTTTTGACATTGCCACGCAGCGCAGAACGGGCACTCTTTCGCAAATAGAGCTTATTCCTGCCACGGAAGTGCTGTTTGATTCAACCGCAAAATTCATCAAAAAGCTTCGCGCGCTTGCCGAGTCGCTGAAGGGCAAGGCAATCAAGGCGCGCGAGGGTATTTATGCGGATATTGACAGCCTCGAAAGCGGTGTTTCGTTGCCGTGCTGCGATAAATATATGCCCCTTGCTTACGAAAGCCGCGGCATATTCGATTATCTTTCGGGGCTTCTTTTCGTGTGCGAAAGCGCAAAGGTTAAGGAACGCAGCCAAAATGCCGAAAAACTCATGCACGAGCAGATTAAATGGTATCTTGAGGACGGCACCTTGTGCAAGGGACTTGATAAATATCAGCTCGGTTTTGAAGAACTCAAAGAAATATATTCTTCACACGGCGCGGTGTATCTCGATTCACTTCCGCGCGGTTCGTTCGACACCCCCGTTTCCCACCTTTCAAGTTTTGCCGTTCAAAGCTTTAATGCCTGGAGCGGAAAAACGGAGGATTTGAAAGAGGATATTGTTCCGCTGCTGAAAAACGGCTACACCGTTTGCGTTATGGCAGGCACCGCGCGCAGCGCAAAGGCGCTTGCCTACGATTTGAACGACGACGGCTTAAATTCCGTTTTCTCAAACGGCTATCCGCTTGAATTTCAAAAAGGCGCGGTAACCGTAACCACCGGCACTGTAACTGCGGGTTTTGTGCTGCCGTCTGTCAAATTTGCGCTTATAACCCATATGAAAGCGCATATGCAAAAAAGCAAAAAACATAAGGCAAATTCCAAAAATGCCATTCATTCGCTGGATGAATTGAGTGTTGGCGACTACATCGTTCACAATGTGCACGGTATCGGCGTTTTTGAGGGTATTCACGCGCTTGAATTAAATAAGGTTAAAAAAGATTACATCAAAATTTCATATGCAAAGGGCGACGTGCTTTATGTGCCCGTTACCCAGTTGGATCTTGTTTCAAAATATATCGGTCCCGGCGAAAGCAACAATGTTAAAATAAACCGTCTCGGCGGCAACGAATGGAAAAAGGCAAAGGCAAGGGTGCGTGCTTCCGTTAAGGATATGGCAAAGGAGCTGATCGCGCTTTATGCAAAGCGTATGAGCACAAAGGGATATGCTTTTTCGGAGGATACGGATTTTCAGCGTGATTTCGAGCTGCGCTTTGCTTACGACGAAACAGACGATCAGCTGCGCTGCACCGAGGAAATCAAGCGCGATATGGAGCGTTCGGTGCCTATGGAGCGACTTTTGTGCGGCGATGTGGGCTTCGGCAAAACGGAGGTTGCGCTTCGCGCCGCGTTTAAGTGCATAACGGAGGGCAAACAGTGCGCACTGCTTGTGCCCACCACCGTGCTTGCAATGCAGCATTTTAACACCGCCAAGGCAAGAATGGAAGCATTCCCCGTTAAAATTGAAATGCTTTCGCGCTTTGTTTCGGCGGCAAAGCAAAAGGAAATTATAAAAGGGCTTGAAAACGGCAGCGTGGATTTCCTTATCGGCACTCATCGCATAATCGGCAAGGATATCAAATTCCGCGATCTCGGCTTGCTTATCATAGATGAGGAGCAGCGTTTCGGCGTTGCCCAAAAAGAAAAATTAAAGCAAAAATTTCCGCGTGTTGATGTGCTCACACTTTCTGCAACACCGATTCCGCGCACGCTCAATATGGCTCTCAGCGGCATAAGGGATATGAGTGTTATCGAGGAAGCCCCCGGCGACCGCTATCCTGTGCAAACTTATGTTACGGAATTTGATTTCGGCATGCTTGCGGAGGCTATGGAAAAAGAGCTTGCGCGCGGCGGACAGTGCTATTATTTGCATAATAATATCGAAACAATAGAGCACACTGCGTTTAAAATCAAAAAGGCAATTCCGGATGCAAATGTGGGCATTGCTCACGGCAAAATGACTCAGGAGGAACTTTCGGATGTTTGGGCGCAGCTACTGAACGGCGAAATAGATATTTTGGTGTGCACCACTATTATCGAAACGGGTGTTGATGTTTCAAATGTGAACACGCTCATCATCGAAAATGCAGACAGAATGGGGCTTGCCCAGCTGCACCAAATCAGAGGCAGGGTCGGCAGAAGCGCGCGCCGCGCATATGCGTATCTCACCTTCACGCGCGGCAGGGAGCTCAGCGATGTTGCTCAAAAAAGACTTGAAGCAATCAGGGAATACACGGAATTCGGCAGCGGCTTCAAGATTGCCATGCGCGATTTGGAAATCAGGGGCGCAGGCTCGCTTTTGGGCAATCGCCAGCACGGTCATATGGAATCCGTGGGCTATGATATGTATTTAAAACTGCTCGGCGATGCCGTTGCCGAGGAAAAGGGCGAGCTTAAAGAGGGCGAAGAACAGGCGGAATGCCTTATTGATTTGCCGATTGAGGCTCATATTCCCGATGATTATATCGAATCCACGCCGCAAAGGCTTTCAATGTATAAGCGCATTGCCGCAATCCGCACGGGTGCGGATGCAAACGATGTGCGCGATGAGCTTTGCGATCGCTTCGGCACGCCGCCGGAATCAATAAACGGGCTTATCGAAATCTCGCTTTTGCGCAATTCAGCCGCAAATCTCGGCGTTTATGAAATTGCGCAGCGAAACGGTTCCGTTTTGCTCTATATGGATGAGCCGGATGTGCGCTATGCCGTTGAGCTTAATAAGGCAATGAAGGGCAGAGTGTTGCTTTCCGCCTCCAAAAAGGCATATATCGCCGTTAAGCTCGGCACGCAGTCCTCGCTTGAAACCGTGCGAACCGCACTTGAGCTGATGCAGCAGGCTAAAATAAATTTTGCATAATTCTTCTGCACTAACCTTGCCTCTCCCCTCGGGGAAAGGCGGATTCCTTACAAAAATCAAAATTTTGCATAAATTAAAACACCTCGGGCATAATGCTTTTGAGGTGTTTTTTATGTCGTCAGATTCAAATTCAAAAAAGGCGGGCAAAAATCTGAAAGCGCTTTTTTCGGTTATATGTATTTCGGTTATTGCCCTGGGTATTATAGTTTATGTTTCCGCAAAGCCGGCAAAGGATGTAAACGAGCACACCACGGTGCAGGAAACCACGCAGGTGCAGCGCGCCGTTACGGTGGAAGACACAACCGCTCCTGCAACCGCCGCCGAAACCACGGAGCAGCCCGAAACGGAGCCGGAAAGCACTTCGATGCTTCAATCGGAAAACAACACGCCGTATAAAGGCATTTATCAATATCCGCTTGGTGAAACCGTGCTGCAGGGCTATTCGCAGGAACTGACCAAAAACGAAACGATGGGCGATTATCGCAGCCACACGGCGGTTGATTTTAAGGGCGGCGCAGGTGAAAGTGTTGTTGCCGTGAACAACGGCGTTGTGATGGATGTTTATAACGACGCAATGCTGGGCATGGTGGTGGAAATAGACCACGGCGGCAAGCTTGTGGCAAAATATTGCGGGCTGGATGCCGTCAGCGTTTCGAAGGGCGCCAGCGTTAAATCGGGGCAAGAAATCGGAAAGCTCGGCTCGGTGCCGTTTGAAGCAAGCCTTGAAAGCCATTTGCATTTTGAAACCAAGCTGGACGGGGAATACGTTGACCCGCTCACTGTTATGGCAAAAACCGAATAAAGCCGCCTAAATCGTTTTGGGTGCAAAAAAGGAGCTTACCTTGAGTAAGCTCCTTAAATTTTGATTAAATCAGATTAGTCTGCACTGTAGGGCATAAGAGCAATCTGGCGAGCACGCTTAATTGCGGTCGTAAGCTCTCTCTGATGCTTTGCGCAGGTACCCGTAACGCGGCGGGGAAGAATTTTAGCTCTTTCAGAAGTGTATCTGTTAAGCTTTGCAATATCTTTATAATCAATGCTTTCGCATTTGTCCACGCAAAATTGGCAAACTTTTCTGCGGCCTTTTCTTGCGCCGCCCTTATTATATGCCATGTCGGTTCCTCCTTAAATTAAAATGGTAAATCGTCATCGTCGTCAACAATCTCTTCAAAATCGCTGTTGCTTGCCGAGGCATAGCTCGGTGCCGGTTGGTTGTAAACAGGATTTGAATTAGAGCCGCTTTCTGCTTTTGAACCGCAGAAAGAAACATTGTTTGCCACAACGGTAACCGATTTTCTCTTGTTTCCGTTACTGTCTGTATAACTGTCGGTTTGGATAGAACCTTCAACGGCAATCATAGAGCCTTTGCGGAAATAGCGGGAAATAAATTCGGCAGTTTGGCGCCAGGCAGTAACATCAATAAAATCGGCTTTTCTTTCTTCGCCGGATTTTTGATAATTCCTGTCGCACGCAACCTGAAAGCGAACTACGGAAACACCGGAGGGTGTTGTGCGCAATTCGGGATCAAAGGTAAGCCTGCCCATAATTACAACAGAATTAACCATAACTGCGCCTCCGATTATTCGCCTTTTGCAACGATAAGTGAACGAAGCACGCCGTCTGTAATATTGATTACACGGTCAAGCTCTGCCGGGAAGTTCTCATCACATTCAAACTGAGCAACAACATAGAAACCCTCTGTTTCGTAGTTGATGGGATATGCGAGCTTGCGCTTGCCCCATTCCTCAACTTCGCCGAGAGTGCCGTGCTTGCCGATCATGTCAATGAATTTTGCTTTGAGAGCCTCAACTGCTTCCTCGCCTTTAGAGAGAGAAAGAACCAATACGAGTTCATACTTTTTCAATGCCATTTTTAAGCACCTCCTTTTGGACTTTTGGCCCGAAGCCACACTTCGGGCAAGGATTGCCGCCCTGTCGGGCAGCCTTTGTATTATAGCAGAGTTGTGCCTGCGTGTCAAGTGCGATATTATAAGTCGGCACGGCGCGCCTTAATTTATGCCGAAATCGCCCGAATTGCCACGCAACGCCTGTGTGAAAAACGGCTGCGGAAATGCTTTGAAACGAACAGTGTTTTGCGAAATAAAAAGCACCCTTTCAAAAGGATGAAAAGGTGCTCAAATTTAAGTTTGTTAAAATTTAAATCGGCTTACAACAGGCTTACTACAAGGTCGCCCATTTGAGCCGTGTTCACAGGCTCAAAGCCATCTTCGTAAATATCGGGAGTGCGTGCCTTTGTAAGTGCGGTATCAACCGCTTTTTCGATTGCGTTTGCAGCATCTGCCTCGCCGAAAGTGTAGCGAAGCATCATTGCGCCGGAAAGAATCGTTGCAAGCGGATTTGCCTTGCCCTGACCTGCAATGTCGGGCGCGGAGCCGTGAATCGGCTCGTAAAGCCCAAAGGTGCCTTCTGCAAGCGAAGCGGAAGCAAGCATGCCGATTGAACCGGAAATCATGGAAGCTTCGTCGGAAAGAATATCGCCGAAGATGTTTGAGGTTACGATTGTGTCAAACTGACCGGGATTGCGCACAAGCTGCATTGCGCAATTGTCAACATACATATAGGAAACTTCAACCTCGGGGTAGTCCGCGGCTGTTTCCTCCATAACCTTTCTCCAAAGTCTTGAGGAATCAAGCACATTTGCCTTGTCTACGCAGGTGAGTTTTTTGCCCCTCTTCATTGCGTATTCAAAGCCGGCTTTAACAATTCTTTTTATTTCGGGATAGGTGTATCTTTCCGTGTCGTATGCGCCCACAACGCCGTTTTCCTCATAAGTGCCGCGGTCGCCGAAATAAATGCCGCCGGTAAGCTCGCGAACTATAAGAATGTCAAGCCCGTTGCCGATGATTTCCTCTTTAATCGGGGAAGCGGATTTAAGCGGTGCAAAAATCTTTGCCGGGCGCAGGTTTGCGAACAATCCCAAATCCTCGCGAATTGCAAGCAGTCCCTTTTCGGGGCGGTTGTTGCCGGGCTGAGCGTCCCACTTCGGGCCGCCTACCGCACCGAGCAACACGGCGTCTGAAGCTTTGCAAGCCTCTGCCGTTTCCTTGGGGTAGGGCACACCGACTGCGTCAATTGCGCATCCGCCGAGCAATTGATAGTTATAATCGAATTTAAAACCGAATTTATCGCCTGCGGCATTGAGCACTTTTATGCACTCGTCAACTATTTCGGGTCCGATGCCGTCACCCTTTAAAACGGTGATTTTATAATTCTTCATTTTAGGTCCTCCGTTATCAGCAAGCGTCAAAAATGCCTGGCATGGTGTCGTCTCTTATGCAATCGGCTTGGTCGCGGTTAATTGCGCAAATAATGCCCTTCATTGAAGCATAGCCGATATTGTGTGAAACGCCGATGCCGAAAACATCCTTGCCCTGCGGATTTTTAATGTGAATGTAGGAAATTGCTTTTGAATCAGAGCCCACGGAAATTGCATGCTCGCTGTAATCCACAAATTCAAAGCTTTTAAGCCCTGCTTTGTTCAGCGCCTCGCAAAATGCGCCTATCGGACCTGAGCCGTCACCCTCGATTTTAACCGGGGCGTTGTCTTTGTATTTAAGTTCGCCGCTGAAGTGAACGCTTGTGAGGTAATCGCTTTCGTTCTTTTCCTCGGTGATTTTGTAGTTGAGCAATCTGTACGGACCGCAAACATTTCTGTATTCCTTTTGGAATAAATCAAAAATTTCGTCCGGCTGCAATTCTTTGCCGCTTTCGTCGCACGCTTTTTGAACCACTGCGCTGAATTCGCCCTGCATTGCTTTGGGCATTTTAATGCCGTAATCGTTTGCAAGAATAAATGCCATGCCGCCTTTGCCGCTTTGCGAATTTATGCGCACGATCGGCTCGTATTCTCTGCCCACATCGGCAGGGTCAATCGGCAAATAGGGAATTTCCCAATAGTCGGAGTCTGTTTCGTCCATATAAATTTTGCCTTTGTTGATTGCGTCTTGATGCGAACCGGAAAACGCCGTGAAAACAAGCTCCCCGGCATAGGGCCAGCGCGACGGCACTTTCATCTTTGTGGTGCGCTCGTAAACATCCTTAATCTTGTTTATATCGTGGAAATCGAGTTTGGGGTCAACACCCTGCGTCCACATGTTAAGCGCCAGCGTAACCATATCCACGTTGCCCGTGCGCTCGCCGTTGCCGAAAAGCGTGCCTTCAACTCTGTCTGCACCTGCCATAAGTGCAAGCTCTGTTGCTGCAACGCCCTCGCCTCTGTCGTTGTGGGGGTGAAGCGAAATGATTGCGCAGTCGCGGTTTTTAAGATGGCGGCAGAAGTATTCTATTTGGTCTGCATAGCCGTTCGGTGTGGAGCATTCCACCGTGGATGGCAGATTAAGAATAATCGGATTTTCGGGGGTGGGCTGCATAACCTTCATAACCTCTTCGCAAATCCAAACGGAATTGTCTATCTCCGTGCCGGTAAAGCTTTCGGGCGAATATTCATACCGGATGTTCATATCCGGATATTGTTTTAATTCTTCGTCCGTAAGCTGCTTAATCAGCTTTGCGCCGTTAACGGCAATGTCAATAACGCCCTGCATATCGGTTTTGAAAACAACCTTGCGCTGCAGCGTTGATGTTGAATTGTAAAAATGAACGATAACATTTTTTGCGCCCTTGATTGCCTCAAAGGTTTTTTTGATGAGGTGTTCGCGCGCCTGCACCAGCACCTGAATCGTAACATCGTCGGGAATGTAGTTTCCTTCAATCAGCGTGCGTAAAATTTCGTATTCCGTTTCGGAAGCGGAGGGGAAGCCCACCTCAATCTCTTTAACTCCGATGTTAACAAGCGTTTGGAAAAGTTCCAGTTTTTCCTGCAGGTTCATCGGGTCCACAAGCGCCTGATTGCCGTCTCTCATATCAACGGAGCACCAAATCGGCGCTTTTGTTATTGTTTTATCCGGCCAAGTTCTGTCCGGCAGGTTAATCGGCTTAAACGGAATATATTTTTTGTATCCTTCAAGCATTAAAAAAACTCCTTTCGTTTTGCGGCGTTTGCCGCTCAAATAAAGGGCATAAAAAATACGCCCCAATGGATATAGGGGCGTAGAATTATCTACACGGTACCACCCTACTTCGGCAAATTTCTTCGCCCTTTGGCATCATTTAATGCCTCAACCGGTAACGCGGTTAAGCGTCCGCCCCTATTTTTAATTCAGCGCGGCAACTCCGCAGAGAGCTATTCATCAAAATCTTCGTATCGGCTTTCACCAACCGCCGACTCTCTGCCACGATAAATAATGATCTTTTTCTGCTTCACAGTCTTTTTTGGGTAATATTTATTTGTAAGGTAATTATAACACAGTATTTCCAAAAGTCAACCCCGCGTCGAAACAAACTTCGCGCCGGTGCAATCAACTGCATTTCCCCCCCACATTCGGGGAATGCCCGAAGAACGCTTTTGATACCAATTTCGCCTCCATTAAGGTAAGGAAGTTTGGTTGCAGTAGACGACTCGGAGGGATTCGTTTACCGCAGTTGTTATAAAACACGCTTGAAACAATTTCAAAAAATCCGCCATTGGAATTTTAATCACGCCGTCTTAAAATTCCTTTTTCCACATTTTTTTACAAAGAGGATTAAACAGCGCTGCATTTGCCTAACAAAAACAAAAACGGCGCACGATGATGCGCCGCCTGTTTATGGCATTATACAAAATATAAACATATTATATAATGTAATGTGTTAAATTTTTGAATAGCCGTAGCCGTTTGCGATTGCCTTAACGGGAATGCCCTGCTTGCAAAGCGGGCAATCGAGGCTGTTGTAAACCTCGTAGCTCGGCACATCCTCCTCGGTGAAAATCGTGTTTACCTCGAGACCGCAAATTTCCTTTGTTGCGCTGAAAGCCGCGGAAACGCCGACTGCCTCGCCGCCGTAATAGCCTATGCTTTCTATTGCGCGCTCAACCGTTTTGCCGCTTGTAATGCAGGAAATCAGCACCAGCACCTTTTTACCCTGAATCATTTTAACAAGATTGTCGCGGAAAATGATGTTGCCGGTGGCGTCGTATTCGGGACCCAAAACGCAAATATCCGAATCCGGATTCGGCGCAAGCATGCTCGGTCTTGCAAGCTCGTGCGCCAAATATGCGCCGAGTGCCTGCGTTTCGTAAAGGCACAAAACAGTGTCCACATGAATATCGCGCTCAATGTAATATTGAGCCAAAAGCATGGCGGCGTCAACGGAAATTTTGTGGTTGTGCTTAATATCCGATGTGCCCACATAGCAGTTTATGTGCGCGTTTGCGGTTATAAAATGCCCCATATTGGCATGGATGAAAACATCCTCGTCTCTGTCTGAGGTGATTGTGATAATATTTTCCATAAAATCAATCCCTTTCGGTTTGTTAATTTAAGTTTACTATATAAATATTAACATTTCAACGGTTTTCATAATAAAAAAACAAGCCTGCGATTTGGTAATATTAAACAAATTTATAAAAAATTGTGTTTTTTAAGTGGTATGCCCGCCTGCGGATAAAGCCGCTTTGCACCCTGCGAGGAACGGGGACGGGCTAATTTATGTAGTCGCACCAAGCGGAATTGACTTTGTTTGCCGTTTTCAGGCAATATGCCAGGCGGTTGTTTACCGCATTTTTTGCACTTTCTATGTGGCGGCTCACCGTCGGCTGTGAAAGGTGCAGTTTTTCGGCTATTTCCTTTTGGGTCATTTTATCGCCGTATTTCATTTTAAGGCATTTTTGCTGGCGCGCGGTAAGCTCGTTTTTGATAATCTGCGGCAAAACGCTGCAAAGTGCCTGCCGCCCGGCTTTTTGACTGTTCATTTCGCCGACGAAATCATCGGCGGGGCTTTTGTAATATTTTTCAATTAAGTCCGGCGTCATTTTCGTCCTCCTTATAATATTCGGCAAGCATAACTGCGATGATTTTGCACTGGCTCGCCATATCGTAATATGTTTTTATTTTTCTGCGCAGCAAATAAAGGTCTTCGCCTTTGTAAACGCAAAGAAGCGGTCGCAAGCCTTCGATTTTTGCGCAAAGTAAATTGTATTGGCTTTCGTATTCGCCTGCAAGCTCGTTAATTGAAATCATATTTTTACCTCCTGTTTTTTATTAAAAGCCGTAAAATCGGGGCGGTTCGGCTTTTGCTCTTTTAATGATAGAGGAACATATGTTCGATGTCAACAAAAATGAGTGCATTCGACTTATTCGGAGCAAAAAATGTTGATAACAGTCCAACTTTTCACCCTGTGGAAAATTTTTTAGAAAAATAAAAAGGGATGAAAAAGCCGACCTTGTGCTTGGGTGAAAAACACTTTGAAGGGGTGAATTTCCGCTCATTGGCAATGTTGTGTAAAAATATTTATTTTTGCGCTTGACAAATTGTGCAATCTGGTGTATACTTAGTTCACCTTGAATGCGGAGCCGCAACCGCATCAAGTATCTTGTCCTCCTATAGTTTGTTATAGACAGAGAGGGGAAAGGCAGTGTGTTATACACTGCCTTTCTTCCTTTTTAGGGATTTTCCCGTTATATAATCGGGCGATACAGCCTCGGCTGTTTTAAAGGGTTTTGCCCACCTTGGTCAACGCCCGTTAAGCGCCGTTCTTATTTATATTATGAAATTCGGCGCGTTGCGTTAATGCGCTCGGGCTTTTTTGGCGTTAAAAAAGCACCGCATATCTTGCTTTTTCTTGGCAAAATGCGCGGTGTTTTTTTGTTGTGTTAAATTTGTGTTGCCTGCCGGTCGGTTACTTGCAAGGCAGCCTGCGTTGCGGTTGTGGCGGATACAAACTCCGTCACAGCGTAAGCAGCATTATAAAGCTGATGATATACATAATTGCATAAAGCACGGGCTGGTGCAGCAGATAAATCCAAAGGCTGTTTTTGCCCGCTTTTTGCAGGAATTTGCAGTGGCTTTTGTAAAGCGTTTCGGGAAATGCTCCCGCTCTTGCGTATCTGCCGATGAACGCACCCGTTAAAAACATAAACAGCCACGGCAGCAGCGGAAAATAATCTGCCGAAAAGAAGCCTTCCTTAAAAAAGCCGAGTGGGCACAGCAGGTTGCTTTTATAAAGTGAATCGGGCAGCCTTATTAAGCCGAAAAGCAGGCTGCGCGAGCTTACGGAATAGGTTAAAATGAAAAGTAAAATACAAATAAGCACGCCGATTGCAGCAGGGCATTTTTTTAAAGGGCGTTGCAAAAGCCCGCCGATTATCATGCAGCAGCCGAGGCAGGAAAGAATGCCGAAATAAATTTCCGCCCCCTCGATTCCGATTGCGGGCATTATAACGGCGGTAACAATTGAAACAGCCGCACCGCAGGCAATCACAACTAAGCCGCGCTTAACCGTGTTGCGCGAAAGCTGCGAGCATATGCCGCTGGTGATTATGAATATGCCCCAAAAAAGCGGCTGAAAAACGCATAAAAAATCAAAAATTTCATATCCCCAATCAAGTTTCAGCACAAAGCCGATATCGTAAAACATATGGTGAATCACCATGCATATAATCGCAAAACCCCTAAGTTCATCAAGAAAATAAATCCTGCGAATTCCGTTTTTCATTCCGCAGCCTCCGAAAAAAATGTCTTAAAAATTTACTTATTTGCAATATTGTAACACATAAATGCCCATAATGCCATATTCAGATTATTGTATTCGATATGAAAATGTGTTATAATGATTTAGTATTTATAAGTGTTTATAATATCTAAATTATATGTTTACGGAGATTTTCAATTATGAAAGAAGTTCGATTAAACACCGAGGCTTCCGTTTCGCTTGAGGTTACGGATGATAACACTGCGGTTGCCGCCGGCAGCGGCTCGCTTCGCGTGCTTGGCACGCCGTTTATGATTGCACTTATGGAAAAAGCCACCTGCAACGCCGCGCGAGAATTCCTTGAGTTCGGCGAAACCACCGTGGGCACGGGTATTTCCGTTTCGCACGACAAGGCAAGCGGAGTGGGCGAAATCGTAACGGCTTTTGCAAAAATCACCGCGGCAGACGGCAGAAAAATCACCTTTTCCGTTTATGCCGAAAATGAAAGCGGCGATGTTATCGGTAAGGGCGTTATAGAACGCTTTGTTGTGAAAGGTGAAAAGTTTTTAAGCAGAGTTTACGGCGATTGAGCCCCGAACGGGAGATTTGATTATGAATTACAAAGCAGTTATATTCGATTTTGACGGCACTGTTTGCCAAACGGGCGAGGGAATCCGAAAAAGCGCGGCTTATGCACTTGACTCCATGGGCTTTCCCGTGCCGGAGGATGAAAATGAACTGAATTTCTTTATCGGTCCGCCGCTTCTTGTTACCTTTCAGGAAAGATACGGCGCGGATCCGCAAACGGCGGAGGAGCTTGTTAAAAAATACAGAGAACGGTATACGAATATGGGCGTTTACGAAAGCGAGCCTTACGACGGCATTGAGCAGCTTTTGCAGGCACTAAGGCAGGATGGGCTTAAAATCGGCATAGCTTCATCCAAGCCGAAAAAATATATCGAAACTCTTTTGGAGCGCGACGGGCTTATTAAATATTTCGACAGCGTTTGCGGCGTTAGTTTCACCGTGGATTGCGAATCAAAGGCAAGCATAATCGGTCGCTGTATGAAGGAACTTAATTCTCCGCCCGAGGAAACCATGATGGTGGGCGATAAAAGATACGATATAGCCGGCGCAAAGGCAAACGGAATGCTTTCCGTGGGCGTTCTTTGGGGCTACGGCACAAAATTTGAATTTATCGAAGCCGGTGCGGATTTTATTGCGGAAAAAATTGCGGATGTGGAATCAATTGCGCTCGGCTATTTTGAGCAAACGGAAGAAACAAACGGTATTTTTAACGGCAGAATCATCACCGTGCACGAGGATACGGTTAAGCTGGTGGACGGCACTCTTGCAAAGCGCGAAATCGTGGCGCACAACGGCGGCGTGGCGATAATCGGCTTAACGGAAGATAACGAGGTGCTTATGGTGCGCCAATTCCGCGCACCTTATAAGGAAACGATTTACGAAATTCCGGCCGGCAAGCTTGAAAAGGGCGAGGATCCCTTTGAAGCCGCGGTGCGCGAATTCGGCGAGGAATGCGGCTGCACCGCCAAAGTGTTTAAATACATCGGCGAATTATATCCCACACCGGGATATTGCGGCGAAATCATCAGGCTTTATTATGCCGCCGATTTGGAATACGGTGAGCAGCATCTTGATGAGGATGAAAATTTGGATGTTTATAAAATACCGCTTGAGGAGGCGTTTGAACGCTGCATGAGCGGTGAATTCAAGGACGCCAAAACTCAAATAGGAATAATGAAAATCAGGGAATTGATAAAAAATGGCAGCATATCTTGATAACAGTGCCACCACAAAGCCGTGCGCGCAGGCGGTTGAGGCAATCAATCGCATGCTAACGCAAAATTTTGCAAATCCCTCCAGCCTGCACGGTCCCGGAATCGAAGCGGCAAAGGAAATAATCGCCGCAAGGCAGGCACTTGCAAATGCGCTTTCCTGTGAAAAGGACGAAATCTTTTTCACAAGCGGCGCAACGGAGGCAAATAATCTTGCGCTTTTCGGAGCTGCTGCGGCAGGCAGGCGCAGGGGAAACAGAATAGTTATCTCGGCAATAGAGCATGAAAGCGTGCTTCAGGCGGCGGATGAACTTGAAAAACAGGGCTTTGAGGTTGTTCGCCTTATGCCGGATGAGCACGGCTGCATTTCTGCCGGCGATATAGCGCAGGCGATAAACGGGCAAACAATTCTTGTTTCCGTTATGTACATAAACAACGAAGTCGGTTCGATAATGCCGGTTGAAAAAATAAAAAAATTCGTGCAAATGAAAAATGCGCCCGCGCTTGTGCATGTAGACTGCGTGCAGGCTTTCGGCAAGGTGCCCGTTTGCCCCAAAAAGCTGGGGGCGGATCTTGTTTCCGTTACGGCGCACAAAATTCACGGTCCCAAGGGCTGCGGCGCGCTTTATATCAAAAAAGGCGTTCGCATCGTGCCGCGCACCTTCGGCGGCGAGCAGGAAAAGAAAATCCGTCCGGGCACGGAAGCCGCTCCGCTTATCGCAGGCTTCGGCGCGGCGGTAAACGCTTTGCCGGATATAAAAAAGCAGAGCGAAGAAACCGCGGCTTTAAACGCTTATGCAAAAAGCAGGTTGCTTGAAATTCCCGGAGTTAAATTCAACAGCGGCGAAAATGCGTCGCCCTATATATTAAATGTGTATATTCCTACTTTTATGCGCAGTCAAACTGTTGTGCAGGAACTTTCGGCGGAATACGGCGTTTATGTGAGCAACGGCTCGGCATGCGCCAAGGGCAAAAAAAGCCATGTGCTTGCCGCAATGCACCTGCCGGATGAAATTGCAGATAAAAGCATTCGCATCAGCTTTTCAAGGGAAAGCACAAAGGCGGATTGCGATGAACTTTGCGCCGCGATTAAAGATTTGGTAAATAAACACCCGAGGTAAATATGAAAGAAATTATACTTGTTAAAAACGGAGAATTAGTGCTTAAAGGGCTTAACAGAAGCTCTTTTGAAGATGTGCTTATCAAAAATATGCGCCGCCATTTGGAGGATTTGGGCGAATTTAAATTCACCAAAAGCCAATCCACTGTTATGGTTGAAGCACCGGATGACGACACGGATTTGGACGACGCCGCCGAAAGGCTTGAAAAGGTTTTCGGTATTGCCGCGCTTTCCAGAGCCGCCGTTTGCGAAAAAAATATGCAAAGCATAATCAAAACCGCCCGCGAATATTTGGAGGATGAGCTTTCGCTTGCCAAAACCTTTAAGGTTGAGGCTAAAAGAAGCGATAAAAAATTTCCGCTCAAATCGCCGGAAATCTGCCGCGAACTCGGCGGCGCGCTGCTTAAAAGTTTTAATCATTTAAAGGTGGATGTGCACAATCCCGATGTTACCGTCACCGTTGAGGTGCGTGATAATCATGCCTTTGTGCGCGGAAACAATATAAAGGGCGCAGGCGGTATGCCCACCGGCACAAGCGGTCGCGGCGCAATTCTTATCAGCGGAGGTATTGATTCGCCCGTTGCCGCATATATGATGGCAAAAAGGGGCATTCAGCTTGTGGCAATCCACTTCGCCTCCCCGCCTTACACAAGTGAGCTTGCGGAAATGAAGGTGCTTGATCTTTTGCGCAAGGTTGCGGCTTACAGCGGCACAATCACCACCTTTGTGGTGCCCTTCACCGAAATTCAGGAGGCTATCAGGGATTTTTGCCCCGAGGAATATTTTACCCTCGTTATGCGCCGCATAATGATGAAAATAAGCTGCGATATCGCAAAGCAGCAAAATTGCCTTGCGCTTATTACCGGCGAAAGCCTCGGTCAGGTTGCAAGCCAAACCATTCACGCTCTCGGTTGCACGGATTCGGTTTCCGATTTGCCCGTGTTCCGCCCCTGTATCGGTATGGATAAGGATGAAATCATTGCAATTTCCCGAAAGATAGACACTTTTGACACTTCCATTCAACCGTATGAGGATTGCTGCACGGTATTCACTCCTAAGCATCCGCGCACCCGCCCGAAACCGCAGGATGTTGAAACCGCAGAAGCCAAAATAGACGGGCTTGAGGAAATGATTAAAAGAGCGGAGGTCGGCGCGCGTAAGCTGTTTATCAAATAATCCGCGCCGCTGTTGCAATGAGCGAAAATAATAACAATCAAAACGAAATAAATAAATCGGATATAGACGAGCTTTTGCGTGATTTCGGCAGGCAAAAGGATGCGCATCGCGAAAGCTTCGGCGAAATAGAACCGCCAAAGCGCAGCCAAAGGCAGTTCGGCGCGCATGCTGATTTTGAAAATGCCGAAAATCAGCCGCATTTGAAAAAAAGCACAATCAAAGCAAAATCGTCAAAAGTAAATGGTGCACGCGCAAAAAACAAAGCCGGTAGAAAATCGGCAAAGGATTTCAAGTCTGCGGCAAAAGCTTTTTTTAAAGGGCTTGCGGCTCGGCTTAAATTGCTCGGTAAAAGGACGAAAATCATAACTTGCGCCTGCATTGCAGCCGTGCTTGCCGTTGCAATCGCCGTCACGGCGGTTTCGACTTCGAAAACGGCATATTTGCGCCAATACAAAAAGGATTATCCCGATGCGGATTTTCCATCGGGCATTCGCGAAGCGTTTTGCGAGCAATATGCGGAGCAAAGTGCCACCGTTGGTAAAATCGCAATTGCCGGCTGCGAATATTCCGGCTGGATTTTAAGCACAAAAAGCATCGGCAACGCCGAGCTTGATAAAAATTGCTCTGCCGATGAGCCTGATTGGATAACAACGGTTTATCTGCCGCAAACGGTAAATATCGAAAAAGTTTTTTCGAGTGCGGACTCCTATATCAAAACGGCTCAAAGCGTGGTTTATTCCACTCTGTTTAACGACTATAATTACAATATAATCGGCGCATTTTATGTTAATTCAAACGCCGAGGATGACGGCGGCTATGTTTTCCCTTATAACACCTCGCAAAAGATGACGGGTTCATCTTTTTCCGAATTTTCGGATCAGCTTTCGCACCGCTTTATCTACAACACCGATTATAAATTAAAATACAACAAAGATAAGCTTATTATGCTTGTGGGCAGCTCAAGCGTTTATCCGGATTTTAAGCTTGTTGCCGTGGGGGTGTTAAACGGCAAGGCTCAGGTAAACGCAAAGGCAAACGATCAAATTCAGTATCCGCAGGCGTGGTATAATAAAAACAATCAATCAAATCCTTACAGATTTTCAATCGGCTGGTATCCCACGGTTTATTCCGATTCTTCGGAAAAGGAAACCGCCGTGCTTTCTGCAAGGGATTATTGATAATTAACGGGAGGAATAATTTATGTATGACATTGCTGTTGTTGGGGGAGGCATAATAGGCGCGGCCTGTGCTTACACGCTAAGCAAATATCAGCTTAAAACAGCCGTTCTTGAAAAAAAGAACGATGTTTGCTGCGGCACAACAAAGGCCAACAGCGCCATTATCCACGCGGGCTATGATCCGCAGCCCGGCACAAAAATGGCGCGCCTTAATGTGCGCGGCTCCGAAATGGCTAAGGGCATTTGCAAAAAGCTGGATGTGCCCTATGAGCAAATCGGCTCGCTTGTGGTTGCTTTTTCGGATGAGGAGGCAAAAACTGTTGAGCAGCTTTATCAAAGGGGCTGCGAAAACGGCGTTAAGGGGCTTGAAATATGGGATTCGGCAAAGCTTGCCGAGCAGGAACCCCAGCTTTCCGACAAGGCGATTTGTGCCTTGTATGCGCCGAGTGCGGCAATAGTAAACCCTTGGGAATACGGCCTTGCAATGGCAGAGGTTGCGGCTAAAAACGGCACGGATATCAAGCTTAATTTTGAAGTGTGCGATATTCAAAAAAGCAGCGATTGCTGGAAAATCAAATCAGCCTCAGGCGAAACGGTTGAGGCAAAATATGTTATAAACGCAGCAGGCGTAAACTGCGATGAAATTCACAACATGGTAGCACCTGCCGATTTTGAAATTAAGCCTTCGGCAGGCGAATATTATTTGCTCGATAAATGCGAGGGCGGCAGGGCAAGGCATGTTATATTCCAATGCCCGAATAAGGACGGTAAGGGCGTGCTCGTTTCACCGACGGTGCACGGCAATTTAATAGTCGGTCCCAATGCCGACCCGAGAGATAGGGATGATACCTCCACCAAAACCGCGTGCCTTGATTTTGTGCGCGAAAAGGCGGTTAAATCTGTTCCTTCGATTTCGTTCAGGGAAAATATCAGGAATTTCACCGGCGTAAGAGCTGTAACGGATATTGATGATTTCATCATCCGCTTTGCTCAGGATAGGTTTATTGATCTTGCAGGCATTAAATCCCCCGGGCTTTCGGCTGCTCCGGCAATTGCCGAGGAAGCGGAAAAAATGCTTGCCGAAAGCGGGCTGGAGCTTAAGAAAAAGGAAAGCTTTGTTGATGAAAGGCACCATATCAGGTTTAAGCATCTTTCCGATGCGGAGAAAAACGAACTTATAAAGAAAGACCCGGCATACGGCAGGGTTATCTGCCGCTGCGAAACAATCACGGAGGGCGAAATCATAGCGGCTCTTAAATCTCCGATTCCGCCCGTTTCGCTTGACGGAATTAAACGCCGCGCAGGCACGGGTATGGGCAGGTGCCAAGGCGGCTTCTGCGGTCCCAAGGTGCTTGAAATTATGGCAAAATACAAAAATGTGCCGTTTGAGGATATTTTGCAGGATAACACCGGCAGTTATATCTTAACGGGTGCAACCAAGTGCGGAGGTGTAAAATAATGTATGATCTTATAGTTATCGGCGGCGGTCCGGCAGGTCTTGCCGCGGCACTTTCCGCTTATGAAAATGGGCTTAAAAGCATACTTATTATCGAAAGAGATAAAGAACTCGGCGGCATACTCAATCAGTGCATCCACAACGGCTTCGGCTTGCACTATTTTAAAGAGGAACTCACGGGTCCCGAATATGCGGGCAGGTTCATCGAAATGCTCAGCGACACCGCCGTTGAGGTTATGACGGATACAATGGTGCTTGAAATCACGCAGGGCAAGGAAGTGCACTGCGTCAATTCCGAGCGCGGCTATCTTGTGATTGCCGCAAAATCAGTTGTGCTTGCAATGGGTTGCCGCGAGCGCACCAGGGGCGCGATTTCAATCCCCGGCACACGCCCGGCAGGCATTCTCACCGCAGGTGCGGCACAAAGATATGTTAATATAGAGGGGCATATGGTCGGCAAGCGCGTTGTTATTCTCGGCTCGGGCGATATCGGGCTTATTATGGCAAGGCGTATGACTTTGGAGGGCGCAAAGGTGCTCGCCTGCGTTGAACTTATGCCTTATTCCGGCGGCTTGCAGCGCAATATCGTGCAGTGCCTCAATGATTTTAACATTCCGCTTTATCTTTCGCATACTATTGTTGATATCAAGGGCAAAAACAGAGTGGAAGAGGTTGTTGTTGCCGAAGTAGGGGCAGACAGAAAACCCATTCCCGGCACGGAAATCCACTTTGATTGCGACACGGTTTTGCTTTCCGTGGGTCTTATTCCCGAAAACGAACTCACCAAAACCGCGAATATCACAATGGATCCTCGCACAAACGGCGCGGTTGTGTTTGAAAATATGGAAACCTCATGCAGCGGCATTTTCGCCTGCGGCAATGTTGTGCACGTGCACGATCTTGTTGATTTTGTAACGGCGGAAAGTCAGCGCGCAGGTAAGGCTGCAGCCGAATATGTGCTTTCCGGCGAAAAAAGCGCGGAAAATTGCATAGAGCTTAAAAACGGCGACGGCGTAGGCTACACCGTGCCGCAAAAAATCAGAAATGATGCGGACGGCGCAGAAATCTTTTTCCGTGTTCGCCGCATATTTAAAAAATCCGCTATTGTTGTGGCAGACGGCGATAATCAAATCGCAAAATTCAAAAGGGAACATATGGCACCCGGCGAAATGGAAAAAATCAAATTGCCGAAGGTTTTGCTTGATAAAATCACATCCGGCTCTGCTACCGTTTTTGCTCAGGAGGAGGAATGATTATGACGGAGTTAATTTGCATCACCTGCCCGAAGGGCTGCCATCTTAAAGTGGATGAAGATAACGATTATGCCGTAACGGGAAATTCCTGCCCCCGTGGCGCGGAATACGGCAAAAACGAGCTTAAAAACCCCAAAAGGGTTGTAACCTCAACCGTTAAAACAAGCAGTGCGGAGCATCCGCGTTGCCCTGTTAAAACAAACGGCGCAATTCCAAAGGGAAAAATGTTTGATGCCATGCAGCTGTTGGAAAATGTCACGCTTGCCGCGCCGGTTAAAGTGGGTGATGTTGTTGTTAAAGACCTTTTTGGCACGGGCATCGATTTTGTGGCTTGCAAAAATATTGCAAAGTAATTTGCAAATGGCAAATGAATAATATTTAATTATAAAGGACTTAAGGCGAAGTGCCGTCGGCACGCTCTCTTAAGTCCTTTTTCCGTCCGCCGTCATGCGTGGGCAAACATTTGCTTTACTAAATGCCGCCGCGGTATTATAATTGTAAAAAACAGGCGGTGAATATGAAAGAAAATTATAAAAAGCTGCCAAAGCTTTTCCTTTCCGCGTTTGTCATCAGCGCGGTAACTTTCGGCGGCGGATATGTGATAGTAACTTTTTTTAAAAAGAAATATGTTGATGAATATAAGTGGATAGACGAAAAAGAAATGCTTGATTTAATCGCGATTGCTCAGGCGTCGCCGGGTGCGATTGCCGTAAACGGCGCAATTATTACGGGCTACAAAATCTGCGGCTTTCTTGGAGCGGCTGTTGCCGTGCTTGCCACAATTTTGCCGCCGTTTATAATCATTGCTGCGGTTTCGGCGGCGTATAATGCTTTTCGCGATAATATTATCGTCGGCTCAATGCTCCATGGCATGCAGGCAGGTGTTGCGGCGGTTATCGCAAGCGTTTCTTATGAGATGGCGGTGGATATTTTCAAGGAAAAAAGCACGCTTTCCGTTTTGATTATGGCGGGCGCGTTTGCCGCCTCGTGCTTTTTTAATGTTAATGTCGTTTATATCGTTCTTGCGTGTATCGCAATCGGCGTGTGCCGCGCTCTGTGGCAAAGGAGGCGCAAAAAGAATGGTTTATCTTAAGCTTTTCCTCAGCTTTTTGCAAATCGGGCTGTTCAGCTTCGGCGGCGGATACGGCGCAATGCCGCTCATTCGCGATCAGGTGGTTGTTGAAAATTCATGGCTCTCCATGCAGGAATTTGCCGATTTGATTACGCTTTCGCAAATGACTCCGGGACCGATTGCCGTCAACTCCGCCACCTTCGTGGGCATGAAAATCGCCGGTGTGCTCGGTGCCGTTTGCGCCACAGCCGGATGCATATTGCCTTCTTGCGTAATCGTTACCGTGCTTGCAAAAATCTATTTTAAATATCGCAATTTAAACAGCTTCCAAACCGTGCTCGGCTCGCTTCGCCCGGGCGTTACGGCAATGATTGCCGCCGCCGGCGTTTCGATCGCCGTTGCCGCGTTTTGGACAGACGGCTTTTCGCTTGCCTCCACAGAATGGGTGCTTGTAGCTGCGTTTGTGCTTTGCCTTGTGCTTTTGCGCAAAACAAAGCTTAATCCCGTGCTTGTTATGCTCCTTGCCGGGGCGGTGAACACGGTTTATCGCCTTGCCGTTGGGTGAGTGAAGCGGCAACATATCAATCAATATAAAGCAGGCAAAAAAATAACTCCCGTTCATTGAACGGGAGCTTTTGCTTTGTCTCTTCAGCAAAGACTCAACCCCCAGTTCTACTGGGGGAAATGAAAAGCTT
>CAVJZG010000016.1:0-53625 GCA_963654285.1 bacterium | reverse complement strand
TTTTGGAGTTCTTGCAGTCATCTTTTTTTCAGACTGTTTTTTTACAGCCCCTTTTCTCTGTTATATCGCTATTGAAATTTACTGCTCTGCGGAATCGGCTGCTTTATCGCTGTTATAGATAAAATCAATCAGCTTTTCTTTATTTGAATCCACATCAAGCGTGATAACGCTTGCGCCGCCTTTATTGGCATATTTCCATGTGCCCTCAAACGGGCAGGAGGATTGCTCAAAGCCGCCCGAAACGCAGCCGAGCGCACTGAGCGCAATGCTTTTGATTTCGCTTTTTGAAAGATTTGTTTGAATATACGGTGCAACGGCTTTTGCCGTTTTGATTGCGCTTATCGGGCCGGAGCTTGCAACACCCTTGATTATCGCCTGCATAATCGTTCGCTGGCGCTCGGTGCGCTTCCAATCCGTGTCTATCTTTCTGATTCGGCAATAGGCAAGCGCCTGCTCGCCGGTTAATTTGTATTTGCCGGGTTCAAGTGTTACATTGCCGTATCTGCCCGGGTGGTTTGTAACCTCGTTTGCCTCTTTTTCGGAAATTTCGGCTTCAACTCCGCCGATACTGTCCACCATAACTTTAAACATTTCAAAGTCGGTAACAACATAGCCGTCTATTTTTACGCCGAAGTTATATTCAATCGTGTCAACAACGCCGCTGTATCCGCCGTAGGTGCAGGCGGCATTGAGCCTTTGCTTTTTATCGGCTTTGGGAATATAAACCCAGGAATCGCGCTGAAACGATGTCATCTTTATGCAGCCGTGGGCTTTGTCTATCGAAATCAGCATCATAGTGTCGGCTCTGCTGGCTTCATCTTTATCGTTTGAGCGTGCGTCAACCCCAAGCAGCAAAATGTTTTTAACCTTGTCGGAGGAGGTGAGTTTATCCGCCGCGATATATTCGTTTTGCGTTTTATCGTCGTAATTTATCTTGCCCAAAACGGATTCAAGCGAGCCGAAAAGCCCAAGCACCAGGGCAAGAATCACGGCAACCACGGCAAGGGCCATCGTTTTGCCTTTTTTTCTTGATTTGCCGCTTTTTTTAGGCTTTTTGCCGTTTTGAGACCGTGGGGCTTGATTTTTGTAATTAAATCCGCTCTCCGCTGGGCGGTATTGATATTCATGTGTGGGATTTATTCCGTTTTCGCCGCGGTGCGATTCTTTGGCATTGAAATTCAAATCAGGCCGAACGCGGCCGTAATAATCCTCCTCTAGAGGAACGGTTCTGTCTCTTTCGTCATTATTATTAAAATTATCGGGCACAAAATCACCTCGCCTCTGCGTTTTCTATTATGATATTACAATATTTAAAAATCATTTGCAACAACCTTTATAAAAATATTGACACTTCTTAATTTATATTTTACAATATATTAGCGAGTTGATTGGGCAGTTGCGCACCGTGTATTTGGTATGCGGTGTGAGGAAAGTCCGAGCAGCACAGAGCAGGATAACGGCTAACGGCCGCCGAGGGTGACCTTAGGGAAAGTGCAACAGAAATAAACCGCCGCTTTTGCGGTAAGGATGGAAAGGCGAGGTAAGAGCTCACCGAGCGGGTGGAGACATCCGTTGCCATGTAAACCCTATCCGCTGCAACACAGAATGGGAGGCTGCCGGCTCGGCACATAATCCCGAAATGTGGCTGGAGCGCATCAGCAATGGTGCGTCGAGATAGATAATTGCCTACAACAGAACTCGGCTTACAGATCAACTCGCATTTTTTATAAAGCAAAGCGTATTGCGCGGCTCAAAAAGATGTGCGCGGCTTTGCTTATGCAGGCTTTAACTGCATGCTTTGGGGGTTAATTTAATATGCTTGTTAATATGCGCAGCCTTTTGGCAAACGCTCAAAAGGGCGGCTATGCCGTTGGCTCATTTTCCGTTGCAAATATGGAAATGGTGCTCGGAATCATAAAAGCGGCAGAGGAACTTTCCGCTCCGATTATAATTCAAATAGCGGAGGTCAGGCTAAAGCAATCGCCGCTTGATGTTATCGGCCCGCTTATGGTTGCCGCCGCAAAGGAAGCAAGGGTGCCCGTTGCCGTTCATTTTGACCACGGCAAAACAGAGGAAAAAATCTTTCGTGCTTTGGAACTCGGCTTCACCTCTGTTATGTTTGACGGAAGCAGTCTTCCACTTGAGGAAAACATTGCCGAAACTAAAAAGGTTATGAAAAAAGCGGCAGAATACGGCGCCGCCGTTGAAGCTGAAATCGGCTGTGTGGGCGGCTCGGAGGACGGAAGCGAGGATATTGCAATCAATTGCACAAATCCGTCTGACGCCGTAAGATTCGCTGCCGAAACTAATGTTGACGCACTTGCCGTTGCAATCGGTAATGCACACGGAAATTATAAATTTGAGCCGAAGCTCAGGTTTGATATTTTAAAACAGTGCGCCGAAAGCATTAAAACGCCGCTTGTTTTGCACGGCGGCACGGGGATCAGCCCGGACGATTTTGTTAAATGCGCAAAAACAGGCATTAAAAAGATAAATATTGCCACTGCCACCTTTGATTGCGTTGAGCAATCCGCTAGGCGGGCATATTCCGAAAATGCAATCTCCGGTTACTATGATTTGCAGGCGGCGGAGGTTGAGGGCGCTTACGAAAATGCCAAACGTCATATCCTGATTTTCGGCAGTAATAACAAAGCATAATATATTTTTGGGGAGTAAAAATTATGAAATACATTGAATTTGATATGAGCAAACCGCTCGATTTTATTCCGATCGGCAGAATTGCGATAGATTTTAATCCGACGGATATGTACAGACCTCTTTCCGAGTCCTCGAATTTCAACAAATATGTGGGCGGCTCACCGGCTAACATTGCCGTTGGATTGGCACGTCTCGGCTGTAAGGTAGGCTTTGCCGGCTGTGTTTCGGCAGACCAATTCGGCGATTTTGCCGTTGATTATTTTGAAAAAGAGGGGATAGACACAAGCCATGTAACCCGCGCAAAAAACGGCGAATGCATCGGGCTTACCTTTACGGAAATCCTTTCCAAAGAGCAGTCCTCGATTTTGATGTATCGCGATAATGTGGCGGATTTTTGCCTTGCTCCCGAGGATATAGACGAGGATTACATAGCCTCTGCCAAAGCGATAGTTATCAGCGGCACGGCACTTGCAAAAAGCCCTAGCCGCGAAGCATGCCTCAAGGCGATTATGCTTGCCAAAAAGAACAATGTGCGCATTGTTTTTGATATCGATTACCGCGAATACACATGGAAATCCAAGGATGAAATTGCCGTTTACTACAGCCTTGCGGCTCAAAACGCCGATATCATTATGGGCTCGCGCGAGGAGTTTGACCTCACCGAGGGCATAGTGGGCATTAAATCCTCCGATAAGGAATCGGCGGAATATTGGCAGTCCTTCGGCGCGTCGATTTGCGTTATTAAGCACGGCAAAGAAGGTTCAACCGCTTACACGAATGACGGCAAATTTTATAACATCAAGCCTTTCCCCGCAAATCTGCTTAAAGGCTTCGGTGGGGGAGACGGCTACGGATCCTCGTTCCTTTACAGTCTGCTTCAGGGCAAGGATATTATTGATTGCCTTGAATTCGGCTCTGCTTCGGCTTCAATCCTGGTTTCGGCGCACAGCTGCTCGGATGCAATGCCCTCCGCTTTGCAGGTGGAAACATTCATCAGGGAAAGCAAGGAAAAATACGGCGAAATGGTTGCCAGAGCCTGAATTTAATATCGAAAATGCAAACAGCCGCGAATTACAAAAAATTCGCGGCTGTTTTTATGCTTATATAAGGTTATTTAAGAAATGTTCTGTTTTCCGTGCGCCCCAAAAGGTAATCAATCGAAACATTAAAATAATCTGCAATTTTAATAAGCGTTTCGTAATCCGCCTGGCGTTCCTCGGTTTCATATCTGCTGATTGAGTTTTGATTCATGGATAAATCCATTGCAAGCTTCAGCTGAGAAATGCCTTTTTCTTTCCGCAGCTCTTTTAATTTCATAAAATCACCTTGACATTACTATACCAAAATGGTATTATTAAAATATCCCAAAACGGTATATCTATGAAAGGACGGTAAAATTTATGGAAAATCAAACCCCAAACCAATATCAATATCAAAATCCTCAGGATAATGATGCTGCGGTTCAGTATGCGGTAAATCAGGCTCTTGATGAGCAGAAGAAAAAGAAAAAGAAAAAACGACTTGTCATTTTGGCTGTTATAGTCGGAATAATCGTAATCATTGCTATTGCCGCTTCGTCAGGCGACAGCTCAAGCTCCTCTTCGGGCACGCAAATAACGGCAGGCTCTGCTGCCGAAACAACAAGTGCGGTTGCCGCGCAGGAAAAGGGAACGCCGGAGGGTGGAATAGGCGATTATATATGCACGGTTAAATCTGCTGAAAAGTGTAAGGATTGGGGAGGGAAAAGCTCAATCAAAATCACTTATAATTTTACGAATAATTCATCCGACGCGGTAAGTTTTGATGTTGCTCTTAAGGACGAAGCCTATCAGGACGGCATCGGTCTTGAAAGTTCTTTCCTTGACGGCGGTTCAGATGAACTCGGATGGGATGTTAAGGTTAAGCCGGGCACAACAAAAGAAGTTTCAAAAGTTTATATTTTGCGTGATGAGTCTACGCAGATAGAGCTTGAAATCAGTGAACTTATTTCTTTCAGCGATGATAAACTCACTTACACGGTTGATTTGGATAAATAATCAGCGGAATATTTAAGATGAAAAAACACCTTTTGTTTTTACACAAGAGGTGTTTTTTTTGCTGCCGAGTTAATTGCACAAAAAAACACCCGAACTTTTTGCTCGGGTGCTTGCGATTTATAATAGGTTTTGAATTATAATCAGCCGTTAAGAATTTCAAAGTTCTTTTTGTTATCCTTATAAAGGTTTTTGAAAACTTGGAAATTTCTGTCGTAAACGGCTTTGTTTGCATTATTGGGATGATAAGTTGTTTTAATGGGAATAAGCTTTTTAACATCCTTCATTGTGGGAATAAGCTGCATGCCGACAGCTATGCAGGCAGCCGCACCGACCGCGCCGATATTTTGCGGTGATTCAACAACAACAACATCCCTTTGAAGAATATCGGAAAGAATTTGGCAGGTGGTTTCTCCGAGTGCGCCGCCGCCGCAGAAGCGAACGGTGTCCTCTTTTTTATATTTGCTTACCTTTTGCTCCTGCCTCTCAAGCATCCATCTCATATGGAAGCAAATGCCCTCAACAACGGCTCTGATAAGTTCTGTTTTGCCTGTTTCAAGGCGAATGTTAAAGAACATACCTGCAGCATTCGGGTCTTCAAACGGGCATCTGTTGCCGTGTAGCCACGGTGTAAACACAACTCCGTTTGAGCCCGCGGGAATGGTGTCTATAACCTCTTCAAGATAGTCGTAAAGGTTAAATTCAACCTGCTCAAAGCTGTCAGAGGCGTTGCCGTATTTTTTAAGGAATACGCCGATTTCGTCAAGCGCAAGGTGGTCTTTAACCCAGCTTACGCATTTGTTTGATGTTTCAAGCTCGCCGAAATAGTTATATGCTTCGGGGTCAACGCCTACTATTGCCGCCATCATTGCGCCGGCGTCAACGATTTGCTCGGGCACAACTGTGCCTACCCATCCCGATGTGCCGGAATAAATATGAGTGTCGCCGATTTCAACCGCACCTGCGCCTACGCCGATAAGCGAGGCGTCGCCGCCGCCGCCGTAAACGGCAGTGCCCTCTGCAAGACCGAGCTCGTTTGCGGCTTTTTCTGTTACTTTTCCTACCTGTTCGGTGCTCTTTTTAATCGTGGGCATATGATTGATGTTTACGCCGACCATTTTGCAAACAGGTTGGCACCAACCTTCATGACCTTTTCTTGTGTCGTAAAGCAATGTGCCGAAAGCGGAATCCTGAGTCATAACAAATTCGCCGCTTGCACGCAAAATAAGGTATTCTTTAATATCAAGCCATTTGTAAATCTTTTTGAAATTTTCGGGCTCGTGAGCCTCCACCCATTTGTATTTCCAAATCGGGTCTTTAACGGAGGAACTTACGGCACCTGTATATTTAAGATATTTAAGCAGCTTTGTGATTTCTGCACCGGCAACCTGAACACCGTGGGCAATGCCTTTTTTGAGCTCTTCTCTTGCTCTTTGGTCCATATATGTCATGGGGCGGCGAATGCAATTGCCATCTTTGTCAACAAGCACAAGCCCCTGCATTGCAGAGCAAAAGCTGATGCCCTCAACCATTTCTTTGGTGACATGCGGCGTTTTGTTTAACACGGTTTTTGTGGTGGTGCACATAGCCTCCCACCATTCGTCCGCATCCTGCTCCGCGCCGCCTTTAACTCCGGTTTCCTCGTCAACATAAAGATTGTAGCCCGCAGTTGAGGAAGCAAGGATTTTCATTGATTCGTCAATTTCGATAAGGCAGGTTTTTATTCCCGTTGTGCCTATATCGTAGGTGATAACATATTTTGCCATAGTGTTTGCCTTTCCGGCTACGTAGAGTAGATATAATCGACGCCTCTGCTGTAGCCGTACAGAGCGTGATTGCTTGACCGTTCAAATTTGCCGTATATGCCGCAGGCAATTTTGAACGGTGATATAAGTGGCGCAAACCGCAATGAATATTTGCAATTTTTGCCGCAAAGCCGGCAAGCCGGCAGAATTTATGATGTTTATTTCCTTATTCCTTTGTGAAGGTGAAAGCGGATTCCAAAAACTTAAGCAGCTGGGAAACGATTTCATCGTCGTTCGCTTCATCAATGTTCACACCCGTGTAAATGCTGAGCCTTTCTTTGTAGTAGGCGCAGGTGTAAGAAAACTGGAGCATCGTCAGCAGATTGTCGAGGAAAAAGGCGAAAAGCCTTGGGTCAAGATCCTGGCGCACATCGCCGCAGGCAAGTGCCTGGGCAATCGCAGTTATGTAAATTCTGCTGGTGTGACCCTCTATTTCCCTCGCAAAGGCAACGGCGCGTTCGCCGTCCTTTTCCGCAGTGATTTCATTATAAAGCTTAATGTAATTTTTATATTCCCTTGAAAGCTCGCAGCTCGCGCGAATAACCTTTTCGGCTTTTGTTAGCAGCTTGTCGTGGCTTTTCATAATTTCTTCAAGCGTTTCGCGCAGCAGCACCATGCCTTTTGAAATGCAGGTTAAAAAAAGATCTTCTTTGGTTGCAAAGTATTTATACATAAGTCCGATGCTGATTCCTGCGTTTTTTGAAATTATATTTATGTTTGCGTTTTTGTATCCCTTGGAGGAAAATTCCTCAATGGCGGTTTCAAGAATTTCGTTTTGCCTTTCGGGGGAAATTCTGTCAAACGCTTCTTTGTTATGTTTTTCTGTCATTTTTATCATTTTTGTAAGCTTGCACAAAGCATATTACTTGCTTTTGTGCAATTCAAACAAAGGAAACCGCCTTTCGCAAAATATATGGTTTAAATACTAAACAGTATATTAGCATAATTTTGACAATCCTGCAACCGTTCACAGAAATTTTAACAAAAAATATTGATTACGGGTTTGACAAATCGTTGAAAAGTGATATACTTAATATGTACTTATTGTGAGTAATCGCTCACGCCTGCTTTAAAGGCGGCGACGCTCACTTAAAATACTATATTAAAATCAATTCAAGGAGGATCTATCTAATGGATACAAGATTCGCAATCACAGAGTATCCCGATGCAACAGTGCTTAATGCGGAACTCGATGCGCTCATCAAAAAGCCGATTTATTCAATCAGCAGATCTGCGCTTAAAGAATATGAGGAAGAATACTTCGCAAAGAAGTGCCAAAAGTCTAAGGAGCAGATTGAAGAGGCTAAAACAATTATCCCCGGCGGCGTTCAGCACAACCTTGCTTTCAACTATCCTTTCCCGATTGTTATGGTAAAGGCAAAGGGCAATAAGCTTTATGATGTTGACGGCAATGAATATTACGACTTCCTTCAGGCAGGCGGTCCCACAATCATCGGTTCCAACGACGATGTTGTAAGAAATAAGGTTGTTGAGCTTCTTGAGGATTGCGGTCCTTCCACAGGTCTTTTCCATCCTTATGAATATAAGCTTGCAAAGAAGATTTCTGAATGCGTTCCCTCTGTTGAAATGTTCCGTATGCTCGGTTCGGGCACAGAGTCCTGCATGTGCGCAGTTCGTGTAGCTCGCCTTGCAACAGGTCATAAAAACATTATCAAAATGGGCGGTGCATACCACGGCTGGTCAGATCAGCTTGCATGGGGCATGCGTGTTCCCGGCACACTGAATCTTCAGTCTCACGGCGTTCCGCTTTTCGTATTCAAGCACACTCAGGAATTCTTCCCGAATGATCTTAAGAGCCTTGAAAGAAAGCTTATCCTCAATAAATTCCGCGGCGGCACGGCTGCCGTATTCATCGAGCCTTGCGGTCCAGAATCCGCAACACGCCCGGTTGATAAGGATTTCCCGAAGGGCGTTCAGGCTCTTTGTCGCAAGTACGGCGCACTTCTTGTTTGTGACGAGGTTGTAACAGGCTTCCGTATCGGTCTTTCCGGTGCTCAGGGTTATTACGGCATTGACCCCGATATCACCATCTTCGGTAAGATTATCGCAGGCGGCTATCCTGGTGCAGGCGGCATCGGCGGCCACAGAGAAGTTATGAAGTATCTCGGAGCAGGTCTTGATAAATCCGAAGGTAAGAAGATACATAAGGCAATGTGCGGCGGCACCATGGCTGCCACACCTATCTCTTGTTGCGCAGGCTACACCGTTATCTGCGAGATTGAAAAGAGAAATGCTTGCCAGGTTGCAGGTCAGATGGCAGATCGCCTCACAAAGGGTATCAACGAATCCATCAAGAAGTATGATCTTCCCTTCATCTGCTACAATGTAGGTTCTATTTGCCAGCTTCACACAGTTGCAACAATGCAGTTTGCAATCAACTGGAAGAAGCCGTGGACTATTCCCACCGTTCTTAAGCAAACAGGCATTCGCCAAACCGAAATGCAGTATATGGGTGCTGCTTATATGGCAGAAGGTCTTGTTACTCTTGCAGGCTCTCGTCTTTACACTTCAAGTGCTTACACCGAAGAGGATATCGATGAATGCATCCGCCGCTTCGACAAAGTGCTTTCCAAGTGCGAAAAGATTGATTACTAATTAAACTATGGGCGGTAATTGGCAAATTTTAATTTACCATTCCGCCCTTTTTGTGTATCCTAAATTTATTGCACCATTGAAAGGGAAAAAATTATGGCATATGAAATTGAAGAAGCAAAAAAGCTTGTAGTTGAAGCAGGCAAAAAGCTTATCGAAACCGGGCTTATTGCGCGCACATGGGGAAATGTTTCCGCTCGTATTTCGGAAACCCAATTTGTTATCACACCGTCCGGCAGGGCATATGAAACCCTTACTCCGGACGATATCGTTGTTGTTAATATCGATGATTGCTCTTATGAGGGTGATATTAAGCCCTCGTCCGAAAAAGGCGTTCACGCAGCAGCTTACAGGCATCATCCCACGGTTGATTTTGTTATTCACACTCATCAAAAGTATGCAACAATCGTCAGCATCACAGGCATGGAAATCAGAAATGTTTACAGCGATTTGCAGCCGGTTCTCGGCGACAAGGTTCCCGTTGCCGATTATGCTATGTCTACCACCGAATCACTTCGCAAAAAGGTTGAAATGTGCATAATGATGAATCCCTCCGCACGCGCGATTATGCTGATGCACCACGGCACTCTTTGCATGGGCGACAGCTATGAACACGCTTTCAAAATCGCAGGTGCTCTTGAAACCTGTTGCGAAAGAGTCATTAAGGATAACTATCTTCGCCATTCTTGGGCTAAGTCTTATTCGGATGAGGATAAAAGAAATTATTTCCTTAAAAAAGAGGATTGCGGCACAATGCCGGCTTCCATTTGCGATCTCGGTTCTTCTGTAAGAAACGGCAATATGTTCACTCTCACCGTAGGCGGCGAAACATATGATGTTGATATAGAAACCTGCCTCGGTGTAAACGGCGCTGTTCCGAAATGCGCAAAAATTCACAAGGCTATTTATGACAACCAAAATGTTACCATCATTAAGCACCTTACCGAGCCGGATATCGTTGCTGTTTCATGCACTGGCGAGGATATGAAGCCCATGATTGACGACTTTGCTCAAATCGTAGGCGTTGATGTTAAAAACTGCTCTTGGGTAGACGGCGATACAGATGATTGCGCCGTAAAAATCGGCAAGGCTGCGGCAGGCAAAAATGCCGTTCTTATCGCAGGTAACGGCGCGCTTGTTTTCGGCAACAGTGACGGCGATATGCAGGCTCTTGAAATCATTATGGATAAGGGTTGTGAAGCTGTTGTTGATGTTAATATCTTCAACCGCCCGCATTATGTACCCAAAACGGAATGCTTCCTTATGAGAACGGTTTACCTTGCCAAATATTCAAAGGAAATAAACAAAAAGTAATTAAGCAGATGTGATTTTGGGAATTATTTATCGATTGTTAATATTTATTGCCACATTTTTCGCATTTTGACAATTGCAAATTGCGCCCGAATGTGGTATAATACAGGCAATATGAGGGAGTAATTCCGTGCCGTCTTCGGCGCTGATTAAATCAACATCGTGCTCAAACAGAGCTGGTTTAATTTTAAAGAATGAGACTCGTATATGGTAGAAATACTATATACGGGTCTTTTTTAATAAAATCGGCAAAATGAGAGACGTTTCCTCGGTTTAATTCGTTTGCGAAAGGAATAAAAAATGAAAGAGTATCTTGAAAATTCGGCAGATGTGCTGACAGAACTGAATTCATCCGAAACGGGCTTGGAGCAAGCCGAGGCTGAAAAACGACTTGCCGAGCACGGCGAAAACAAGCTGGCGCAGGGCAAAAAGGAATCGGTTTTTCATAAATTCCTTGTGCAGTTTTCGGACCCTATGATAATAATACTTATCGTTGCCGCAATCGTTTCCGCCGTAACCTCGGCTTATAATCACGAATTTCCGGCAGATGTTATAATTATTATGATAGTTGTTTTGATAAATGCCGTGCTCGGTGTTTATCAGGAAACAAAAGCCGAAAAGGCAATAGACGCGCTTAAGGAAATGGCGGCTGCCAAAAGCCGCGTTAAGCGCGGCGGCAAAACTGTTTTGATAAATTCCTCACTGCTTGTGCCGGGTGATGTCGTTGTGCTTGAAGCCGGCGACAGCGTGCCTGCCGATTGCCGCATTTTAAGCTGCGCATCGATAAAAGCAGAGGAAGCCGCGCTTACAGGCGAATCGGTGCCGGTTGAAAAATCAGCCGATAAAATCACGGCAGCAGACGGTGGCGACGTTCCCCTCGGCGACAGAAAAAATATGTGCTATATGGGCTCAAACATCGTTTACGGTCACGGCGAAGCCGTTGTTACGGCAACTGGTATGAAAACTGAAATGGGCAAAATCGCCGGTGCAATAAATGACGCTACAGACGGCGAAACGCCGCTTCAAAAAAAACTCAATCAGCTTTCAAAGGTGCTTTCGTATCTTGTGCTCGGAATATGCGTTGCAATCTTTTGCGTTGATGTTTTGAGAACGGTATTGTCCGGAAGCACCGTAACATTTAACGGTATGCTCGGCACGTTTATGGTTGCCGTTTCGCTCGCCGTTGCCGCAATTCCCGAGGGACTTGCCACGGTTGTTACAATCGTGCTTTCAATCGGTGTAACAAAAATGAGCAAGCGCAATGCCGTTGTTCGCAAGCTCACCGCTGTTGAAGCACTCGGCTGCACGCAGGTTATATGCTCTGATAAAACAGGCACACTTACTCAAAATAAAATGACTGTAACGGAATCAAAGGGTGATTCTGAAAATCTTACCGCTCAGGCAATGGCACTTTGTTCGGACGCATTTTTTGAAGATGGTAAGGTAACCGGTGAGCCGACCGAAGCCGCGCTGGTTGAATGGGCGCAAAGCCTTAATATGAATAAATCGTGCCTTGAAGCCGAATTTCCGCGCGTGGCAGAGGTGCCTTTTGATTCATCACGCAAGATGATGACCACAATTCATTCAGCAGAGGGAAACGGTTTTGTGCAATACACAAAGGGCGCGCCCGATGTTGTTTTGAGCAATTGCGCTTTTGCTCTTAAAAACGGAAAAAGAGTGCCGATGACGGATGAACTTCGCGCAGAAATATTTGCCCAAAACAAGGAGATGGCAGATAAAGCACTTCGTGTGCTTTGTGTTGCAATGAAAACATATGCTTCGCTGCCTCGTGAGGTTTCTCCCGCAATTGAAACGGAACTTTGTTATATAGGGCTTGCCGGAATGATTGATCCTGTTCGCCCTGAGGCTTGCGATGCAATTCGGGAGGCTAAGGAAGCCGGCATCAAGCCCGTTATGATAACAGGCGATCACAGGGATACGGCGTTTGCAATTGCCAAAGCTCTCGGCATTGCCGAAAAGCCGTCAGAGGTTATAACAGGTTCGGAACTCAATGAACTTTCGGACGAACAGCTTGATGAAAATATTGAAAATTACAGCGTTTTTGCCCGCGTTCAGCCTGAGCATAAGGTAAGAATAGTCAATGCTTGGCGTTCAAAAGACATGGTAACCGCCATGACAGGCGACGGTGTAAACGATGCTCCTTCAATCAAAAATGCCGATATCGGCATCGGCATGGGCATCACCGGCACGGATGTAACAAAAAATGTGGCGGATATGGTGCTGACGGATGATAATTTTGCCACAATTATTTCTGCGGTTGAAGAGGGCAGGCGCATTTACGATAATATTCGCAAATCAATTCAGTTTTTGCTTTCGTCAAATCTTTCGGAAGTGCTCACGATTTTTGCCGCAACCTTGATTGGCTTTACGGTGCTTGAACCCGTTCATCTGCTGTGGATAAATTTGATTACGGATGCGTTTCCGGCAATGGCACTCGGCGTTGAAAAAGGTGAGCCCGATATTATGAAGCGTGCTCCGCGTAGTGAAAAGGACGGCATTTTTGCAAACGGCATGGGCTTTGATGTTGCGTGGCAGGGCGTTATGGTAACCGCGCTTACGCTGCTTTCGTATTATGCAGGTGTTCATCTTGCGCACGGCAGCGGCGAGCTTGTTCATCAAAACGGAATGACGATGGCGTTTTTAACCCTTTCGCTTGCCGAAATATTCCATTCGTTTAATATGCGCTCAAGGCGGCAATCCGTGTTTTCACTTAAATCGCAAAATAAGTTTTTATATTGCGCAATGGTGCTCAGTCTCATTCTTTGCACAGCGGTTATCTATGTTCCTTTTCTTGCAAAGGCGTTTGATTTTGCCGCGGTTTCGGCACTTGAATATTTAATTGCGCTTGCGCTTGCTTTTGCGGTTATTCCGATTGTGGAAATTGTTAAGCTTATTCAGCGTAAAATCGGCAAATGATAATCGGTAAAAACAAATCAATAACTTAAATGATAAATCCGCTCGGCGTGGCTTGCCGCAAAGAGCGGATTTTTAGCAATCTTTTTTGCCTGACTGTACAGTTAAATGCCGCCGAAATCGGGAAGGAATATTTTAAATTTGCATAAATTCTCTTTATATTTTTAATTATATATGCTATTATATACAGTGGTGGTTTGTATTGAGCCTTAAAAAGAACGATGAAATAAAACTTAATATCGACTCCGTCACCTCCGAAGGGAGTGCGCTCGGCAGATACGGTGGGCTTGCCGTTTTCGTTTTCGGTGCGGTGCCCGGCGATGTTGTTGAGGCACATATAATAAAGGTTTCCAAAAATTATGCCGTGGGCATAATAAAGGAAATAATCGAAAAATCGCCTTTCAGAATCGAAAGCGATTGTGCCGTTTCGGATAAATGCGGCGGTTGCACCTTTCGCTCCATGACATATGAAAAAGAGCTTCAGAGCAAGCTTGATTTTGTAAACGGCAATATGGAACGCATTGCAAAGCTGCCGATAAGGTGCGAGGAAATTATAGGTGCTTCGGATATTTTGCGTTATCGAAACAAAGCGCAATATCCCGTTTCGATAAACGGCAATGATTTTTGCGCCGGCTTTTATGCATATAAAAGCCACAGAATCGTGCCTGCGGCGGATTGCCTGCTTCAGCCTGCGGAATTTAAAGCCGGCATCGAAGCTTTTGAAAAATGGACTTTTGCAGCGCATGTTTCTTCGTTTGACGAAAAAAGCGGTAAGGGGCTTTTGCGGCATATTTATTTTCGCAAGGCGTTTGCAACAGGCGAGATAATGGTATGTGCTGTTATAAACGGAAGCTCCGTGCCCGAGGCACAAATGCTGGTTTCTCTTTTGCAGGCGGCTTTGCCCGGGCTTAAAAGCGTTGTGCTTAATATAAACAAAAAGAAAACAAATGTTATTCTCGGCGAAAAAACAAAGCTGCTGTGGGGCAGCGAAAAAATAACGGATGTGCTTCTCGGCAAAAAATTCGTTATTTCGCCGCAAAGCTTTTATCAGGTTAATCACGCACAGTGCGAAAAACTCTATTCCGCAGTGGCTGAGCTTGCCGGGCTTTCCGGCGACGAAACAGTGCTTGATATGTATTGTGGCGCAGGCACCGTCGGCATTTCGCTTTCCGATAAATGCAAATCGCTTTACGGAATTGAGATTGTGCCGCAGGCAATTAAAAATGCAATTGAAAATGCAAAGCTCAACAATCTTTCAAACGCAGAATTTATTTGCGCAGATGCTTATGAGGGCGCAAAAATACTCACCGAAAAAGGTGTTCGCCCCGATGTTGTGATTTTGGACCCTCCCCGAAAAGGTTGCCAAAAAGAACTTTTTGATATCATTGCAGGGCTCGGTGTTAAAAAAATAGTGTATATATCCTGCAACAGTGCCACCCTTGCAAGGGATTTGCAAATTCTTGCGCAGTTAGGCTACAATGCAAAGCGGCTTAAAGCGGTTGATCTTTTTCCGCGTACTCCGCATATTGAATGTGCGGCGTTGATTGAAAAACAAAATGCGGAAAATTCGGCAATGTAATTTTAATGCGAAAGGCGTTGAATAAAATGAAACTAAATAAAGATATAATGCTCGGCAATATAGACGGTAAAGACTTTGCCATTGCAACGGGCAATCTTTCAAAATCCTTTAACGGGATAATAAACAACAATCCCACGGCAAATTATATTTTCACTTTGCTTAAAACGGAGCAAACGGAGAACAGCATTGTTGCTGCCATGCTCGAAAAATACGATGCGCCGGAGGATGTTATCCGTGCAGATGTGCGCGAGGTTATTGAAATAATCCGCAAAACCGGCATTCTTGAGGAATAAGCAAAAGATTTTTATTTGCGGCAACGCCGATTGTGCCTGCTGCTCGAAATGTGTGAAATAATATGATAAAAACGGAAAATGCAGAGTTGGATTATCTTCTTTGCCTTTTAAAAGGCTCGCTGCTCGGCAACGATGTGCCGCTGCCGCAGGCGGAAATAAATCATCAGGTTCTTTTTGATTTGGCAAAAAAGCAGCAGGTTTACAATATAATCTTACCCGCGCTTCAAAAAGCCGAAATATTAACAGCCGACGAGGAAACTGCGTGGAACGATTGCCGCCTTTCGGAACTCAGGCGAACGATTGTTGTAAATAATGAACGCTCGGCGATATGTGCGATGCTCGATGAGACCGGCATTAAATATATGTTTTTGAAAGGGCTTGTGATAAGGGAATATTATCCGAGCACCTTTATGCGACAGATGAGCGATAACGATATTTTGTATGATAAATCTATGCGTAATAAGTTGCTTAAAATCATGAAACACCGCGGCTTTTATTTGGGCACGGCGTCCGAAAACTCGGATGATTTTTACAAAAAGCCCTATTGCTCGTTTGAAATGCACAGGGATTTATTTTTTGAGGGCTCCGAATTTTGCCCGGGACTTAATCCGTGGGAGCATGCAAAAAAGGCAGAGGGCTGCCGCTTTGAAATGAGCCGTGAAGATAACTACATTTATGCGCTTGCGCATATGTATAAGCACTATATCTGCGGTAACGGCTGCGGCGTGCGCTTTCTTTGCGATATGTATTTGCTGTCGCACAGCAAAGACGAACTTGATTGGAATTATATAAATTCAAAATTCGCTGAATTCGGGCTTGCGGATTTTCATCGAACCGTGCTTTCACTTGCCGATTGCGTTTTTGAGGAAAAGCAACCGTGCGCAGAGGAAAAATCACTGCTTTCAAAAATGTTTGACGGCGGCGTTTTCGGCAAATTCGAGCGCAATATCACCGAAGAGGTAAACAGCTACGGCGGCAAATTCGGCTGGCTTATGCACAGGCTTTTTCCCGAAAAAAGCGAAATGAAGGCACAGTATAAAAGCCTTGAAAAAAAGCCGTTTTTATTGCCGTTTTATTATATATATCGCCTGGCGGATAAATACAGGCACAACAAAAAAGTTATGAAAAACGATTTAAAAGAGCTAAAGGATAATTATTCGGAGGATAAATAATTTTGTCTGTAAACAAAGATCACATCAGGAATTTTTCAATAATAGCGCATATAGACCACGGTAAATCCACCCTTGCAGACAGGCTTTTGGAGCTTACCGAATCCGTTCAAAAGCGCGATATGCAGGAACAGATTTTGGACGATATGGATTTGGAACGCGAACGCGGAATAACGATTAAGGCGCATGCCGTTAAGCTGAATTACACGGCGAAAAACGGCGAAAAATACGCATTTAATCTTATTGACACTCCCGGTCATGTGGATTTTAATTATGAGGTTTCGAGGTCCCTTGCCGCCTGCGAGGGCGCGTTGCTCATTGTGGACGCATCACAGGGCGTTGAGGCGCAAACCTTGGCAAACACATATCTTGCGCTTGATCACGATTTGGATATTCTGCCCGTTATAAACAAAATCGATTTGCCGGCGGCAGATCCTCAGGCGGTTGCCGAAGAGGTGGAGGAGGTTATCGGAATTCCGTGCCTTGAGGCACCGCGCGTTTCGGCAAAAACCGGCGAAAATGTGGAGCAGATATTGGAATATATTGTTAATGAAGTCCGTCCACCGCAGGGTGATGATTCAAAACCTCTGCAAGCCTTGATATTTGACTCCGTTTACGATTCATACCGAGGCGTTATAGTTTATGTGCGTGTCATGGACGGCAAAATCAAAGCCGGCGACACAATGCGTATGATGGCAACGGGTGCGGAGTTTACGGTTGTTGAAGTGGGCTATATGCGCGCCACATATATGGAAAAGGCTGCGGAGCTTACGGCAGGTGAGGTTGGCTACATAACAGCCTCAATCAAAACCGTGCACGACGCACATGTGGGCGACACGGTAACCACGGCGGAAAATCCCGCCCCGGAGCCGCTGCCCGGTTACCGAAAGGTTAATCCAATGGTGTTCTGCGGCGTTTATCCGGCAGACGGTGCCGATTATGAGGCTTTGCGTGACGCTCTTGAAAAATTGCAGCTCAATGACGCTTCGCTTTCATTTGAGCCCGAAACCTCAGGCGCACTCGGCTTTGGCTTTCGCTGCGGTTTTCTCGGGCTTTTGCATCTTGAAATTATTCAGGAAAGGCTCGAAAGGGAATATAATCTTGATCTTGTTACCACAGTGCCGAGCGTTGTTTATAAAATCCATATGGCAGACGGCACTATGCGAGAAATCGATAATCCCACAAATTATCCCGATCCTGCGCTGATAGATTATTGCGAGGAACCGTTTTGCAACGCCAATATCTATGCGCCGAGTGAATTTGTGGGCACGATTATGGATATGTGCCAAGACAGGCGCGGCATATTCAAAACGATGACTTATATCACGCCCGACAGGGTTGATATAAGCTATGAATTGCCGCTTAACGAAATTATTTACGATTTTTTCGACGCGCTTAAATCGCGCACAAGGGGCTATGCTTCATTTGATTATGAAATTTCGGAATACAGGCGCAGCAATCTTGTTAAGGTTGATGTTATGCTTAACGGTGATGTGATAGACGCACTTTCGTTTATCATTCACGCCGACAAGGCTTATCCGCGCGCAAGAAAAATTGCCGAAAAGCTGAAGGAGCATATTCCGCGCCACCTTTTCGAAATTCCCATTCAGGTGGCAATCGGCGGCAAGGTTATCGCAAGGGAAACGGTTAAGGCACTTCGCAAGGACGTGCTTGCAAAGTGCTACGGCGGCGATGTTACGCGAAAGAAAAAGCTGCTTGAAAAGCAAAAAGAGGGTAAAAAGCGCATGCGTCATTTCGGCACGGTTGAGGTGCCGCAGGAGGCGTTTATGGCAGTGCTTAAATTATCCTCGGACGACGATAAATGACTTTTGCGAAAGGTTAATCTTTTTAAGCTATGGCAAAATACGAAAGACTTTCCGATGATGTTTATATAGAGGTATCAGCCGAGCATACCTTCGGCACTGACGCTTTGCTTTTGGCTGATTTTGCTGCGCCGAAGGATAAGGATAAGGCAATCGATATGGGCACGGGATGCGGAATTATTCCTTTTTTGTGGCTAAGAAAGCCGAAGCCCGAAAAAATAGAATGCCTTGATATTCAACAAAACGCGGTTGAACAGGTTCGCCGAAGCATAGAGCATAATTCGCTTCAAAATCGCTTAACCGTACACTGTTGCGATTTAAGACTGATCAGGCAAAATTTTCCGGCAGAGGGATTTTCGCTTGTTACGATGAATCCGCCGTATAAGCCGTTGGGCACGGGAATAGAATCCCTCGGCGAAAGCGCAAAAATCGCTCGCCACGAAATTTGCTGCAATATTGAGGATGCGGTGCTTGCCGCAAATTATCTTCTTAAATACGGCGGCAGGTTTTGTATGTGCCACCGCCCCGAAAGGCTTGTGGACGCACTTGAAATTATGCGCCGCCACAGTTTGGAACCAAAAAGGCTTCGCTTTGTGGTCGATAAAAGCGGCGAAGAGCCTTTCTTGTTTCTTGTGGAGGGCAAAAAGAATGCAAAACCGTTTATTCGCATAGAGCCTTTACTGCAAATAAAAAAAGAAAACGGCAAATTTACCGATGAAATGCTTAAAATTTACGGTTCATATGCCGACGGGTATGATAAATGAGCGGAAAATTATATGTTGTGGGCACGCCGATCGGAAATCTTTCCGATCTTTCGCCGCGTGCCGTGCAAACTCTTGCCGATGTGGATTTTATCGCCGCAGAGGATACACGGGTTACTGTTAAAATACTTAATCGTTTTGATATAAAAAAAGAAACCGTCAGTTATTACGAGCACAATAAGCGCGAAAAGGGTGAGCTTATCTGCGCCAGAATAGCGGCGGGCGAAAACTGCGCAATAGTTACCGATGCCGGTATGCCGGCAATTTCAGATCCCGGTCAGGAACTTGTGGAGCAATGCCACGAGCGCGGAATACATGTCGTCTCCGTGCCGGGTCCGACGGCGTTTGCCACTGCGCTTGCAATATCGGGAATGGACACGGGGCGATTTACCTTTGAGGGCTTTTTAAGCGTTTCAAAAAAATCGCGCTTTGAGCATCTTGATGAAATCAAGGGCGAAAAACGCACAATGGTGTTTTATGAAGCCCCGCACAAGCTTGTAAACACGCTCAGGGATTTATATGCCACGCTCGGAAACAGAAAAATCGCCATAGTCCGCGAAATCACAAAAATTCACGAAGAGGTTATCAAAACCACGCTTAAAGAGGCAAACGAGCTTTACGGTGACGGTCATTTAAAAGGCGAAATGGTGCTGATTATAGAGGGCAAAAAACAGGAGATAATTCAAGAAATCGCGCTTGAGGACGCCGTTAAAAAAGCCGCCGAGCTTGTTTCGGCTGGTATGACGATGAGTCGCGCCGCAAAAGAGGCGGCGGCAACCACGCCTTTTAAAAAATCAGATATTTACAAGGAACTTGTAGAAAGCGAAATATGATTTGTTATCAATGCCCCAGAATGTGCGGTGTAAACAGAGCCGAAAGCCGCGGGTTTTGTGAGTCGCCTGCGGAATTCAAGCTTGCAAGGGCAGCCCTTCATTACTGGGAGGAGCCTTGCATAAGCGGCAAAAGCGGCAGCGGCACGGTGTTTTTCAGTGGCTGCAATCTTAAATGCGTTTTTTGCCAAAATCATGAAATCAGCCTTGAAAACAAAGGCATTGCCGTTTCGGATGAAAAGCTTATCGAAATATTTGAAAGGCTTATCGAAAGCGGCGCAAATAATATAAATCTTGTTAATCCCACCCATTATGCGTTGCGCATTGCCGATGTTCTTTCAACATGGAAGTGCCCGGTGCCCGTTGTTTATAACTCGGGCGGCTATGAAAATGTTTCCGTTCTTAAATGCCTTGAAGGGCTCGTTGATATCTATTTGCCCGATTTTAAATATATCAGGGCAGATAAAGCGCAAAGATACGGCAAAGCAAAGGATTATCCCAAAATCGCAAAGGCGGCGATTGCGGAAATGGTGCGCCAGCAGCCGAAATGCGAATTCAAAGACGATATTATGCAAAGGGGAGTTATAATCCGCCATTTGATTTTGCCGCAAAACACAAATTCTGCAATTGAAATTATCGATTATGCGGCAAAGCATTTTCCGCAGGCTTATTTAAGCCTTATGGCGCAATATACTCCGTGCGGCGATTTATCCGCCTGCCCGGAAATAAACAGAAAAATCACAAAGCGCGAATATGAAAAAACGGTTTCCCATGCAATCGATACGGGGCTTGACAATATCTTTGTGCAGGAGCGGGACTCCGCTTGCAAAGACTTTATTCCGCCTTTTGATTTTACCGGCGTTTTGTGACGCCGCTTTTATAACAAATTCGCTTCGGCAGAGAGACAAGGGGCTTTGCCGCGGCAGATATAAAATTTATGTTAGGGGTTTTATTTATGAAAACTAAGGATTTTTCTTTCAAATCCGCCACGGGCGTGTGCCGAATAAACGGCACCGGCTTTTTGCCAGAGGGCGATGTTAAAGCCGTTATTGTGTTTCACCACGGTATGGCAGAGCATATAGGCAGATATGCAGATTATGTTGCGCATTTAACGGCGCGGGGATATGCTGTTTTTATGCACGATATGGCAAATCACGGCAAATCAAATCAAGATCCGAAATTGCTTGGATTTTTCGGCGAAAAGGACGGATATAAAAATCTTGTTAAGGATTTAAAATCCGTTTATGACATTGCAAAAAAGGAATTTCCCGATAAAAAAATATTTGTTTACGGTCATTCGATGGGCTCGTTTATCGTGCGCTGCTTCGACTGCGCTTATCCCGGCGTAAGCGATGCGTCAATTTACATGGGCACCGGCGGCAGCAATCCTGCTTCCGGAATCGGCAAGGCAGTTTCAAATTTTGTTGCCTCCGTCAAGGGCTGCACATATAAATCCAAGATGCTTGATAAAATGACTTTCGGCAGCTACAACAAAAAAACGGATAAAAAAACGTCGTGCGATTGGCTCACAAGGGATGAGGAAATCGTTCAAAAATATATAAACGACGAATATTGCGGCTTTTTGTTTTCTGCAAAGGGCATGAACGATTTGGTTATGCTTAATGCTTGGGCAAACAGCGGCGAATGCTACGGCAAGGTTAAAAAAGATTTGCCGATTTTGCTTGTTTCCGGGGCGGACGATCCCGTCGGTGCATATTCAAAGGGCATAAACGAAATTGCCGAAAAGCTTAAAACCACGGGCCATTCAAAGGTAACGGTTAAGCTGTTTCCCGGCGGTCGCCATGAGATTTTAAACGAAACAAACAAGCAAGAGGTATATGAATATATCGATGCTTTTTTAGACGCAAATTGCTGAGATTAAGGAGATGCACTTATGCTTTCAAAATCAAAATACGATGAAAACGGAAAAAAAGTGCTTTGTGAAATGGACGGCGTAAATTCCGAAATGAATATGGATATTTATATTAAAAAGCTTGCCGTCGGCGAGGCACTCGATATTTGCGAGGAAAAAAACGAATGCGCGGTGCTGTTGCTTTCCGGCAAGGTGCATTTTGAAGTGGGCGAAATAAGCGAAATTTGCAAAAGGGAAAATCCCTTTGAAAAAAAGCCCTATGCCGTTCATTTTTCGAGGGGCACGGCAGCGCGCATAACGGCGATTGAGCCTGCCGAGGTGCTTGTGCAGCAAACTGATAACGAAAAAATATGGCAGCCTGTTTTCTACAATCCGCAAAATTGCCTTTATCAGGAATTCGGCAAGGGTCAGTGGGGCGGCGCAGGTCACAGAATTGTTTCCACAATGTTTGACCTTGATAATGCGCCCTATTCAAATATGGTTATGGGCGAGGTGTTTAACCGGCCGGGCAAATGGTCGTCATATCCGCCTCATCATCATCCTCAGCCGGAGCTTTATTATTATCGCTTCAGCAGACCGGAGGGCTTCGGAGTCGGCTTTGAGGGCGACACACCTTATAAAACGCAGGACGGCGATTGCCTTTGCATAAGGGGCGGTAATGCCCACGAGCAGGTTGTGGCTCCGGGCTATGAAATGTACTATGTGTGGCTTATCAGGCATATAGACGGAGATCCCTGGGATAAAACCAGAATTTATGTTTCGGAATACGAGTGGCTTGCCGATGCCGAATAAGGGATATATTTTAAAGGATTTGCAGGAATTTGTTTGCCTTGCGGAATGCAAAAAGCCGTTTTTGTGCTGCGGAAAATCCTTTATGAAAACAGATGCATTTGAATATCTTTCCTCTGAATTTGATTTAACGGTGTGGAGCACCGTGCGACCGAATCCAAGGTTTGAGGATATGCTCTCCGCCGCCGAGCTTTACAAAAGCGCAGATTGCGATTATGTAATCGGCGCGGGCGGAGGCTCCGTGCTTGATTCCGCAAAAATGATAAAGCTGCTTATCACAAACAATCCCGAAGTTGCGCTCGAGCAGCCGATGGAGGATAACGGTATCGGTTTTTTTGCAATTCCCACCACCTCGGGCACTGGGTCGGAAGCAACGCGGTATTCAATATTTTATGTAAACAATGTTGAAAAGCATTCAATCACTCACGACGGATTTTTGCCGGATTTAGTGCTGCTTGACGAAAGCTTTTTAAAAACCGTGCCGCCCTATCAGCGCAGATGCACGGCTATGGATGCTCTTTGCCACGCGATTGAAAGCTACTGGAATGTTAAAAGCAATGCCGAAAGCAAGGAATATGCCGCAAGGGCAATAGGGCTTTTTGTGCAAAGTAAGGCAGGCTATATTGCAAACGAGCCGCAAGCAAACCGAGGCATGCTGATGGCTTCTTATTATGCCGGCAAGGCGATAAACATAACCTCTACCACATCGGCACACGCTATGTGTTATAACATCACAATAAACTGCCGCACGGCGCACGGTCATTCCGTTGCCGTTAATTTGGCTGAAATTTGGGATTATATGAATCAAAATAATTCCGCTGTAAACGATAAGCGCGGCAGGGATTATGTGCTTAAAACGCTTGATGAGCTCGGCGTTATGCTCGGCGCAAAAAATTCTGCGGGCGGCGCGGCTGCTTTCAGGGCACTTGTGGACGATTTCGGTCTCGATTCTCCGCATGCCGAAAAATCGCTTGTTGAGGGCTTTGCCGCAAGCGTTAACCCAAGCAGATTGTTGAATAACCCCACAACGCTTTCGGCAGCCGATGTTGAAAAAATATATAAAAGAGTGTTTAAAATAAATGAGTGAATCTAAAAAATCGAGCCTTTCAAAGCCATGCGTAATGCTGCCGCTGGCAGTGTTTTGCTGTCTGCTGTGGGGCTCGGCATTTCCTGTTATCAAAATAGGATATAAGCTTTTCGGCGTCTCTTCTGCAGACACGGCGGCTCAAATCCTGTTTGCCGGAATAAGATTTACCGTTGCCGGGGCACTCGTCATAATTTTCGGCTCTGCGATTGCAAAAAAGCCGCTTTTGCTTTGCGGCAAATCGCAAATAGGGCATTGCTTTGTTCTTTGCGCGTTTCAAACCGTTATGCAATATACCATGTTTTATATCGGTCTTGCGCACACAAGCGGAGTTAAGGCAAGCGTGCTCGATTCGCTCAGCGTTTTCCTTTCGCTTATCATTTCAACCGTTTTTTTCAAAATGGAAAAGCTCAACGCGGCTAAAATAATCGGTGCTGCTGTCGGTTTTGCCGGCGTTGTGCTGATAAATTTTCAGTCCGGCGGCTTCGGCGGATTTTCATGGAACGGGGACGGTGCAATCGTCCTCTCCGCTCTTGCATATTCGATATCCGGCGTGCTTATTAAAAAGTTTTCGCAAAATGATAATCCTGTTGCGCTTTCGGGCTGGCAGTTTTTTGCCGGCGGAATTATAATGAGTGTTTGCGCCATTTCTTTCGGCGGCAGAATTTATATGCAGGCGGGGCTGAAAAGCATTTTGATTTTGCTTTATCTTGCGTTTGTTTCCGCTGTTGCTTACACGGTTTGGGGGTTGCTTTTAAAATACAATCCCGTTTCGCGCGTGGCTGTAACCGGCTTTATGAATCCCGTGTTCGGCGTGCTGCTTTCCGCGCTTATGCTCGGCGAAACGGCAGAGGCGTTTAATTTGAAAAGCCTTGCTTCGCTGCTTTTGGTATGCGTCGGAATTTACGTTGTGAATGCAAATTTTATAGGCAAAGAAAAAAAGCCTTGCAAGCGGCGCACTCCATAAAAAATAATTGCTCAATAAATTAAATACAGGCATAAAAAAGGCTGTGCGGCGTGATTGCCGTGCAGCCCTTTTGTGCCTGTGAATGGTTTCGTTTTTTTATCTTATTTCGTGGATTTCGTTAAAAACCGCCGTCATCTTTTTGCTTATTTGCATATCTGTGTGAAGTGAGCCGAAATACCAGTGGTAATAATCAACATTTTTGGTAAGCTCCTGCAAATAGGTGTTAAGTGCAGAGATTTTTGCCGCTTCTTTTAAATGTAGCTTTAAGAAATCCTTTGCCACGGCGGGTGCTTCATAGGATAATATGTAGTTTACATTATAATTTGCGTCTTTAAGATTATCCTCGGCATTTTTTATTTCCTCGGCACTCGGCATTTCCTCTTCCCACCAGGAAACGCCGGGCTCGCGCATATCGCGGTCGTCGCTTTCACCGCCGCCCATAACGAAAAATGTTTTATTGTCCAGCGTGAAAATTTCGCCGCGCATCAGGTGGAAAATGTTGTTTGCGATTTTGTGAGCGTTTCCGCCTTTCCAGCGATAGGGAGTGTAGGCGTTAAGTATGTTGAAATTTTCGTGAGCACCGTCCAAAAAGCAAATTGTGTATTTCTTGCTTTTAAGAATTTCCAAATTTTTCTTTTCCGCCTCGCTTTTCGGGTCCCACAAAAAGCCGAAATCGCCGCAAACTATCAAAATATCCTTTTCGCCAAGCTTCTTCAACTTTGGATTTTTGAACCACGATATATCGCCGTGGATGTCACCTGTAATATAAACCATAAACTCGCCGAGCCTTTCGCTTAATTTGAATTTTATTCAATCTTAATATTTTTTTATTCAATAACCCTTTTAAACGGCGCACAAAAATGTTAAAATAAAAATGCGCCGCAAGTGGCGTTGCTTATATAATATATTTTATTGCAAAAGGTGTCAAGAGTATGAAAAGGTTTGCCGCGTTTTTTTCTGCGTTGGTTTTAATAATAATTTCCGTTTTTGCCGATATCTCGGCATCTGCCGCAACATATGCTCCGGATGTTACGCTTTATTCAAAGGCATATATGCTCATAAATTTGGATGACGAGTCCTATCCCGTTGTGGCTGAAAAAAATCAGGATGAAAAAATGTATCCCGCGTCGCTCACAAAAATTGTTACGGCAATGGTAACGCTTGAAAACGTGCAGGATTTGCAGCAAGAGGTAACCGTTTCAAAAGAAGCGTATAATGTTTTGCTCGGCACGGGTGCGCAGGTTGCGGGGCTCAAAATCGGCGAAACGCTCACCGTTGAGCAGCTTCTTTATTTAACAATGGTTCATTCCGCGTGCGACGCTACCGAGGTGCTTGCCGAATTTGTTGGCGGCACAAGAGAGGCATTCGTTCAAAAAATGAACGAATACGCCAAATCGCTCGGCTGCGAAAACACGAATTTTTCCAATCCGGACGGATTGCACAATGAAAATCACTACACAACAGCGTCGGATATGTCTAAAATTGCTCTGGCTGCGCTGAAAAATTCGGAATTTACGAAAATCTGCAACACCGTGGAATATGAATATAACGGCAAAAAGTTTTATCACACAAATCTTATGCTTCGCAAGGGATATGTTTCTTATTATTACAAATACGCAAAGGGTGTAAAAACAGGCTCAACTGATGAGGCAGGCTATTGCGTTATAACCACGGCAAGTAAGGACGGATATAATTACCTTGCAATCGTTTTGGGCGCGCCGGTAACGGATTATAATAAAGACGGCTATGTTGAAAAATGCTCGTTCATAGACGCCGCAACGCTTTTTGATTGGGCATTTTCGCAGCTGAAATATTCCACGGTGCTCGAGCAAAGCGAGGTTGTGGATGAAGTGCCGGTTAAAAACGGCAAAAATGCCGATACCGTGCGTCTTGTTTCCAAAGAGGATGTAACGGCGATTGTGCCCGTCGGGCTTGATAAATCAACCGTTATAATTAAGGTTCAAAATAAGCCGGAAGAAATTAAGGCACCCGTGAAAAAAGGTGATGAAATCTGCACGGCGGATATAATTTACGGCGATCAGGTGGTTGCCACCGCAACGCTTGTGGCAGCAGATGATGTTGAACTTTCAACCTTGCTCAAGGTGCTTAATTCAATCAAAGCCTTTTTCTCTCTTACGGCGGTTAAAATCGTTATCGCCGCAGTTGTTATCTTTGTTGCGGTTTATATTGCTTTGGCGGTAAGCAATGCAAAAAAGCGCAAAGCACGCCGCCGCAAAGCACTTGAGGAAATGGAAAGCGACGAATAAACGGCCGCTGAATTAAAAAGTAAATAAATTGGCGGTAAATCAAAAACGGATGCATCTTAAATGACGCATCCGTTTTGTTTTGCTTGAATATTGGAAAAATTATTTGAAACGGCGATTAATCCTTTTGCGATTTGACGCTTGCGTTTTTTATCGAAAGCAAAAGTCCCAAAAGCAATAAAACGGGGAACATGATTGCAGATAAAATTCCGGCTCTTAAATTATTGCCGCATTTTTCGGAAACAAAGCCTGCAATGGTCGGTCCGGCTGTGCAGCCGAGATCGCCTGCCAAAGCAAGCATGGCAAAAAGCAGCGTTCCGCCGCCCCTGATTGCGGCGGAGGCTTTGCTGAACGTGGCGGGCCAAAGTATGCCGACGGAAAATCCGCAAACGGCGCAGCCTGTCAGCCCAATTGCCGGATTCGGCACAAGCGAAATGCACATATATGCCGCAATACACAAAATGCAGCTAAAACCCATGAATTTGTTTATATCCATTTTGTGCCCGAACTTGCCGTAAATAAGCCTTGATGTGCCCATTAAGGCGGCAAATGCCGTGGGACCTGCAAGGTCGCCGATTGTTTTGCTGATTCCAAGCCCCTTCTCGGCAAAGGCTGATGCCCATTGGCTCACCGATTGCTCGCTCGCGCCGGCACAAGCCATCATAAGCATCATTATCCAAAAGGTTTTGCTTGCCGTAAGTTGCTTAAATGTGAGCCCTTTTTCATCTTCCTCAACAAGCGAATAAATCGGCACTTTGGAGAAAAATACGGCGTTTAAAACAGGCATGGCAGCCCAAATCAGCGCAAGTGCTTTCCAATTTTCTATGCCGAAAATTGCAAAAAAAGCAGTGGAAAGCAGCACAACGCCCATATGCCCCCAGCAATAAAACGAATGCAAAAGGCTCATGGTTTTTTCTTTATTGTCCGTGGGGCAGGCTTCGATTATAGGGCTTAAGAGCACCTCAAGCAGTCCGCCGCCGATTGCATATATGATAACGGAAATCACTATTCCTGCATATGCGCTCGGCAAAAGCTCAGGCAAAACTGTAAGCAATATAAGCCCTGCGGCAGAGCAACCGTGCGCAATCAGCACGGAGGCACGGTAACCGATTTTGTCTATAAAATAAGCTGAAGCCAAATCAATGCAAAGCTGAATAACGAAATTTACTGTTATCAGCACCGTAATTTTTGAAAGCTCAATCGAATAGTTTTTTTGAAATGTAACAAAAAGAAGCGGCACAAAATTATTAACTATTGCCTGAATTATGTAGCCGATAAAGCAGGCACTTATTGTTTGCTTGAAATGGTTTTTCATACCGATACTCCGTTTTAAATGTGTTTGTGCATATTTTAGCATATTGCCTGTTGAAAATCCATACCGAATTTAAAACAATGTTCACAATAATTGTGCTTGTAAATCTCTGACTCATAATTTTTTTTACACGATAAAGTCAGTGTTTTGACAGAATTAAAAAACGCCCCTTTGTTTTTGCAAAAGAGCGTTTAAAGTTATTTTGCCTTGTTGTGTTATTCGGGCAAAATCGGCGCGGTGAAATCGCTGTAAATTTTGCCGCCGTCGTAATTTTTCCAGCTGCGTATGCGAACATAATAGTTCTCTGCCGGGGCGCCGGTTTCAATTGTGAAATCCTCGGTGAATGTGTTGTTTATCCATTCGCCGTGCACATCGTTTTTGAATTCGGGGTCGGTGCTCCACTGAATGTAGTATCCGTGGCAAACCGCATAATCCCATGTTGTCGAAATTGTGTTGTTGCCCGTAACGGTTGCATTAAAGTTTTCTACGGGCGGGCATGCCGCGCAAAATCTGTAAGCGTCGCTTACTGCGCAGGCATTGCCGTCTTTATCAAATCCAACAATCACAACATCGTATTCCCAGGATGGGTTAAGATTTGTGAATGTGAAATTGCTTTCGGTTGCTGTGCCTACCGCAGTGTATTCATCGTTTGTAACATCAACAATGCTGTAAACAACGGCATCTTTCGTGTCTGCCCAATCAAGCCACAGCGATTTGCCGCCGTTGCCTCTGCCGGTAACGGCAAAGCTTTCCGTCGGAATAATTTCCAATGCTCTTTCGGCATCGGTGAAATCGCTGTAAATTTTGCCGCCGTCGTAATTTTTCCAGCTGCGTATGCGAACATAATAATTCTCAGCCGGGGTGTCGGTTTCAATTGTGAAATCCTCGGTGAATGTGTTGTTTATCCATCCACCGTGCACATCGTTTTTAAATTCCGGATCGGTGCTCCACTGAATGTAATATCCGTGGCAAACTGCGTAATCCCAGCTTGCGGAAATTTCATAATCGTCTGTTGCAACGGCAATAAAGTTTTTAACGGGTGCACACGCCGCGCAAACTCTGTAAGTTGCATTTGAAGTGCCGCCGTTTTCGTCAATTGCCACAACCTTGATGTCATATTCCCAGGCAGGATTTAAATCACCGAATTGAACCTCGCTTTTCGTTACGGTGTCTTTCAATGTGCTCTCACCGTTTGTAACATCGTAAACCTCGTATTTAACTGCGCCGTCAACATCCTCCCAATCAAGCCACAGTGCTTTGCCGCCGTCGCCTCTGCCGGTAACGGAAAATCCTGAGGGAGGCAGCATTCCGCTTGCCTTAACGCCGCTTGTGAAATCGCTGTAAATTTTGCCGCCGTCGTAGTTTTTCCAGCTGCGGATGCGAACGTAATAATTGTCCGCCGTGCCTTCGGTTGTGACGGTGTATTTTTCGGTGAATGTGTTGTTTATCCATTCTCCGTGCACATCGTTTTTAAATTCGGGGTCGGTGCTCCACTGAATGTAGTATCCGTGGCAAACCGCATAATCCCAGGTGGCTTCTATTTCATTTGTGCTCTTAACTGTTGCGGCAAAATTTTGAACCGGTGCGCATGCGGCACAAATTCTGCAGGTCGCATTTGATGTGATGCCGTCTGTGCCGATTGCCGTAACCTTGATATCGTACTCCCAAGCGGGATTCAAATCCACGAAAGTGAATTGGCTTTCGCCGTCGGTTATGCCTTTCAACGTGCTTGCTCCGTTTGTAACATCATAAATTTCGTATTGTGTTGCACCCGGAACATCATTCCAATCAAGCCAAAGTGCCTTACCGCCCTCACCCCTGCCGGTAACGGTGAAACCGCTCGGCGGCAGAAGCCCCGTTGCTGCTACGGCTTCCGAAAAGTCGCCGTAAACAGTGCCGCCTTGGAAGGTTTTCCAGCCGCGAACGCGAACGAAGTATTTGTTTGCAGTTGAATCGGTTGTTATTTTTTGCGAGGTTGTTGCCGAGCCGCTTACCCATTCGTCATGAAGGTCGGATTTAAAGCTGCTGTCGGTGCTCCATTGAATGTAATAGCCGTGGCAAACAGAACTGCTCCACGAAATGTTAAGCTCGTTTTCACCCGTAATTGTTGCGCTCACTCCACTCACGGGCGGGCAAGCCGCACAAATTCTGTAGGATGTCTTTTCTGCTAAAACGGCGCCGCTTGACGAATAAGCCACAACCTTAATATCGTATTCCCAAGCGGGAGTTAAATCAGTGAATTTAAATTCGGAAGCCGTAACAGTGCCTTTCAGCGTGTTTGCGCCGTTTGTAATATCGTAAACACTGTATTTTGCCGCACCCGCAACATCATACCAATCAAGCCACAGTGCTTTACCGCCGTCGCCTCTGCCGGTAACGGTGAAGCCGCCTATTTCACTGTCGAGCCCGCTGTAAACAGGAATATAAAATGTTTTTGCTGCGGAAAGCAGGTTTGCGCTGCTGTAAGCCTTGTATGTGTTTGAGGCTTCGGAAGCGGCAGCCTGCACATTTGCCATGTATTCGTGACCGTATCTGTTTGAAGACGCGGGATTTACATTGAATTTTTGCAAATAGCCTGTGTTTTGCGTACTTGTGAAATTGTTTGAAATGTATTTCGCGCCGTTGTAAATCGAGCGGTAAGGATTAGTCCACGGTCTGCCGTATTGCTCGCCGAGTAAATCGCTTCGGATGTAGCCCGTTAATGTTTGTCCGTTGTAATTTACATTAACATAATACCAAACATATCCGTCGCTTTGCTTCTCCGTTGTTGAAATCAGTGTGGCACTCGTGTTTGTTGGCAGCGTTGCAAGAATTTTGCTTGAGGTGTTCGGTTGTGATCTCAGGCGAACGTTTGAAGTGTTTGTAGCAAAGCCGTCTGCGCCGGAGGAAGCCCATTTAAGCCCGTCTTGTGCGCCCGTGTTTGCGCCGATGTTGTAGTAATTATAAATTCCGGGATAACTTGAATTTGTGCCGCTTGCGCCTGCCGCGGTGGGGGATGAACCGCCTACCTCCTGCACAATTTTTGAGGCAAGATAGTATGCCGAAAGACCGCTGTATTTCGCTGCGTCCAAAATCGCCTGCGAATATTTTACGCCGTTCGGATAGGCTTGGCTTTCGTATTTTTGCGTGTTTCCGTTTGAATCCTTGTAGTATATGTATGAGTTATACATCCAAGTGTTTTTGATGATTGTTTCGATTCCTTCGGTTGATTGACCGCTTTCGTAAGATGTGGATTCAAATTGAAAAATATATTTTTCGTCAAGGAAATTAAGCGGATTCATATAATATTCAACTGCCGTTTCGGACGCGGAAACCCATGTTTTACCCTCGCGGATAACATAACTGCCGTTTACATAGCAATCCGAGCAGCGGCATAAATAGCCATTTGATTCGTTTGAATCCGTTTTTTGAATAAGCTGTTGGCTGTGCTTTTTTCGCTCATTTGAAACGGCTTCGTCAAGGCTGAGGTTTGTTATGAGCGGCACAAAATTCCAATTCGGATATTTGTCGTGCAGCTTTGAAAGAGCCGATATGTAAGACGGGGTAAAGCCGGCTTTTGCAAGGTTTGCTTCGTAGTCGCTCGCAAAGCTTGTGCCCGGAATAAATATGGCACAAGCCGCTATTATAAACGCAAGCAACAGGTTTGAAAATTTCTTTGCTTTTTTCATATGTAATCCTCCGTCAATACCGCCTTTTTGTTTGCTTTTTTACGGCGTGCTTTGTGATTTTGCACGGGAAATCACCGCAATTGAATTATAATAAACGGGGCATTATTTGTCAATAAAGGGGAAAATATTTACAAATCGGTTTAATGATGAATATATATGTTAAAAAAAGTTAAAATAATGTGAATTATGTTGACGGTATCTTGTGTTCTGTGTATAATAATCACATAAAATGATAAAGAGGAGAAGTGATTCTGATGCATGCAAAGTCGGATTTGGCATTAAGGCTTAAATTGCTTAGGAAAGAGAGAGGGTTAACCTCCGATCAGGTGGCAGAAGCGGTGGGCGTTAAAAGCGCAACATATCGCCGCTATGAAATAGATACGAAACCGAAGGACGGCGTTTACCTTGCCCTTGCCGATTTTTTCGGCGTTACGGTAGACTTTTTAATGAGTGGCAAGGTGCCGAAATCGGAATATCGCCTTGCGGACGGCAGCGTTTACAGAAGCAGCGGCGAGATTATGGAGCTTTCCGACAGGGAGGCGGCTTTTGTGAGCAAATTGCGCGGTCTTTCGCAGGAGGATTGCGATGAGGTAATGAAATTTATCGAATGGAAAAAATCGCAAAGCGGCGCAAAATGATTTTTTTGTTGACAGATATATCCTTTATGGTATAATTATTAAAAAGTAATTTATGTCTTTAGGAGGAATCATTATGAAATATGCAAAAAAGCTTTTGGCGGTTTTGCTTTCTGTGCTTCTTATTGCGGCTGCTTTTGCGGGTTGCTCCGCAAGCGGAAATGAGTCGGGCGGCAGCACATCGGGCAAGGTTGCGATTTTGCAATATATGCCCCATTCAAGCCTTGATAACTGCACGCAGGGCGTTAAAAACGCACTCGACGCCGCCGGTATTGAATACGATGTTCAAATCGGCTCAAGCGGCAGCGCAGATACGGATTGCCAAAGTTATGCGGAGCAAATGGCATCCTCGGGCAATTATTCGGCAATCATTGCCGTTGCAACTCCCGCAGCCGTAAGTGCATATTCGGCGGTTCGCAATGCTTCTTCGGATATTCCGGTTATCTTTTGCGCAGTTTCCGATCCCGTTTCCGCAGGTCTTGTAAATTCGCTTGAAGTTCCCGGCAATAATTGCACCGGCACTGCCGATGCGGTTGATATTGCAGGTCAGGTTAAGCTTATTAAAGAAATGCAGCCGGATCTTAAAAATCTCGGTGTTATTTACACCACAACCGAGGCCAATTCAATCAGCCAGCTTGCAACTCTTAAAGCAGAGTGCGAGGCAAACGGCATAAATCTTGTTCAAAAGGGCATTAACGAGGCTTCCGAGCTTCAGGCTGTTGCCGTTTCTCTTGTTAACGAGGTTGACGCCATCACAAATTTAACCGACAATAATGTTGTTGATAATATGAGTGTTGTTCTTGAGCAGGCAAATCAAAAGGGCATTCCGATTTACGGCTCGGAAATCGAGCAGGTTAAAAAAGGCTGCCTTGCTTCCGCTTCAATCGATTATGTTGCACTCGGCGAAAAAACAGGTCAAATCACTGTTGATGTTCTCGGCGGCAAATCGGCTGCAACCTATCCGGTTGTTACCGTTTCGGATTCGTTCCTTGTTGTTAATCCTGATGTTGCTTCAACTCTCGGAATCACTATCCCCGCAGAACTCGACGATGCCGAAAAGGTTTCTACTTCCGCCGCGCAATAAGCGCACGGCGCCGGTCGGCACATATTTTAATTGTTCGTCGGCACGCAATTTTTTGCGTGCCGATTTGTGTGCTTTTATATGATGTTTAAAAATAACGGGCGTTGCCCGCTAAGGTGATTTGTTATTATGGAATTTATGAATATTCTGAAAGTTGTGCTTGAAGAGGGCTTTAAATACGCCATTTTGGCACTCGGCGTTTATCTTTCTTACAGCATTTTGGATTTTCCGGATCTTTCGGTGGACGGCACTATGCCGCTCGGCGCAATTGTTTCGGCAATTCTTATTTTGCAGGGTATTAATCCGTGGATAAGCCTTGTGGCAGCGTTTGCATGCGGTCTTGCCGCAGGCAGCCTCACGGGGCTTTTGCATGTTAAGCTTAAATTACAGCCCTTGCTTTCCGGGATTTTGGTTTACACACTGTTGCTTTCGATAAATCTTGTGCTGGTTAAACTCGGTACGGGCGGTCAGTCGATTGCCTCAACGTTCGGCAGGGATAATGTGTTTAACAGCGGAATTGCAAATGTATTGCCAACAAATGCAGGCGGTCTTAATGTAAGAAAGCTTATTGTGCTGTTTATATTTGTTGTGCTCATCAAAATATTTATCGATCTTTATCTTAAAACAAAATCGGGCATGCTGCTTCGTGCCACCGGCTCAAATCAGCAATATGTGGTTATGCTTGCAAGGAATCCCGGCGCTTCAAAAATTCTCGGTCTTGCAATAGGAAACGGGCTTGCGGCTCTCAGCGGCGCGATTGTTGCGCAAAGCACGGAATCGGCAAACACGCAAATGGGCGTGGGTATGGTTGTTTTCGGGCTTTCAAGCGTTATCATCGGGCTTTCGCTCTTTAAAAACATAGGCTTTATGAAAGCCACCACAATGGTTATTCTCGGCACGGTTATTTATAAAGCCTGCCTGCAAATCGCAGTTGTTATCGGCTTGCCGAGTGATTATAACAAGCTGCTTATGGCAGTGCTTTTTGTGGTTGCTCTTCTTTTCGGCAAAACAGGAAATTTAAAGCTTAAAAGGAGGGAAAAGAATGCTTGAACTCGTTAATATAACAAAGCGTTTCAACGCCGGCACGCCGGATGAATCCACGGTGTTTGATAATTTTAATTTTAATGTAAACGACGGTGAATTTGTTTCCGTTATCGGCTCAAACGGCAGCGGCAAAACAACCTTGCTTAATATTATTTGCGGTTCGTATAAGCCGGACGGCGGCAGCATTCTTTTTGACGGCAAGGATATCACAAACGCCACAGAATTTAAAAGGGCAAAAATCATCGGCCGCGTTTTTCAGGATCCTAAGGCAGGCACCTGCCCGGATTTAACAATTCTTGAAAATATGGCTCTTGCCGATAATAAAAATAAGGCGTTCGGGCTCGGCAAATGCGTAAACAAAAAAAGAATCGATTATTATAAATCGTTGCTCGAGCAGTGCGAAATGGGGCTTGAGGACAGGCTCTCCGCTCAGGTCGGCACTCTTTCCGGCGGTCAACGCCAGGCACTTGCGCTTATCATTGCAAATATGACGGATATTAAACTTCTTATTCTTGACGAGCATATTGCCGCGCTTGATCCGAAATCCTCCGAAAGAGTAATGATGCTCACAAACAAGCTTGTGAAGGAAAATAAAATCACCACGCTTATGGTAACCCACAATCTGCGCTTTGCCGCGCAATACGGAAACCGCCTTGTTATGATGCACAACGGCAACGCCGTGCTTGATATTAAAGACAGCGAAAAAGAAAATGCCAAGGTAGAGGATTTGCTTGAAATATTCGATAAAATCAGTATCGAAAAAGGCAACTGATTGCTAAGCCTATGCATTTTTTTCATTCGGCGCATTTTGTAAAAAATCCAAAGCTGTATTGGCAAAAAATTAACAAATAATTTTTGTCATACATAGGATTGCTTGTGCATAATGCACTAAAAAATAATTAAATATTATAAAATCTGCTCATAGATAAAATGCCTCCTTTAAACTATAATTGATTAAGTAGGAAAGGAGGCATTTTTTTATGAATGCTTATATTGACAGTGTAATAAAAACTGTTCAAAGGCGTGATAACGCCAAGCCGGAATATATTCAGGCTGTTAAAGAAACCTTCGGCTCGCTTGAAAAGGTTATAGAGGCTCATCCCGAATATGTTGATGATGATTTGCTTACAAGAATGGTGGAACCCGACAGACTTATCACTTTCAGAATTGCGTGGGTTGACGATGAGGGTAAAACAAGGGTAAACAGAGGTTACCGTGTTCAGTTTAATTCCGCAATCGGTCCGTATAAAGGCGGCTTGCGTTTCCATCCCAGCGTTAATTCAAGTATTATGTATTTCCTGGGTTTTGAGCAAACCTTTAAAAACTCACTCACCGGTCTTCCGATGGGCGGTGCAAAGGGAGGCTCCGATTTTGATCCGCGCGGTAAAAGCAAGGGCGAAATTATGCGCTTTTGCCAGGCGTTTATGACGGAACTTTACAGGCATATCGGTCCGAATATCGATGTTCCGGCAGGCGATATCGGCGTTGGTTCAAGGGAAATCGGCTTCCTTTTCGGTCAGTATAAAAGAATAACGGATGCTTTTGAAAACGGCGTTATCACCGGCAAAGGCATTTCTTACGGTGGCTCGCTTGTTCGACCGGAGGCAACAGGCTTCGGCGCGGTTTATTATCTTTGCGAGGTACTTAAGCACGAAAACGACACAATAAAGGGTAAAAGAGTTGCTCTTTCGGGCTTCGGCAATGTTGCTTGGGGCGCTGTTAAAAAACTCAACGAGCTCGGTGCAATTCCGCTCACAATCAGCGGTCCGTCCGGATATGTTTATGATAAGGACGGCATTTGCACTCCCGAAAAAATCGATTATCTGCTTGAAATGCGCGCAAGCGGCAGAGACAGGGTTGAGGATTACAGCGATAAATTTCCGTCTGCAGTATTCGTTCCCGGCGAAAGACCGTGGGGACTCGAAAATGTGGATGTTATTATGCCCTGCGCAACCCAAAATGAGGTTTGCCTTGAGGATGCAAAGAAAATTGTTGCAAACGGCGTTAAATATTATATGGAAGTATCGAATATGCCCACTGAGGCAGACGCTCAGGAATATCTTATCAAAGCACCGGGCGTTATCGTTGCGCCGTCAAAGGCTGTCAATGCCGGCGGTGTTTGCGTATCCGGTCTTGAAATGAGCCAAAACAGCCAAAGGCTTTCGTGGACTGCCGAGGAGGTTGACGCGAAGCTTCACCACGCAATGATTGATATCCACAAGCATTCCGTTGAGGCTGCCGAAAAATACGGTCTTGGCTATGATTTGGTTGCCGGTGCCAATATCGCAGGCTTCGAAAAGGTTGCCGAGGCGATGATGGCTCAGGGCATCTATTGATTTAGTTATTCGGTTTTATTAAGTGCTTTTGATAATATGAATATTGCACGGCATATGCTCCGTTCATATGCCGTGTGTCTGTTTGGAGAAGATTATGGCTAAAATAACACCCGATACCTCTTTAAAAGAAGCAATGAAAAATCCCATGGCAAAGGATATGCTCGAAAAGCTTATGCTTGCGCTGCGATTGCCCACGGAAACGCTTGAAAAGCCTGCGGTTGCCAATTTGAAAATGAATGCGCTCACCGCTTTTACCCTCGGCTTGCTTGATAAAAAAACAGTGCAAACCATATGCAATATGTTTAATTTGGAGCAGGATGCAATTATCACCGATGAAGGTGTGCTTGAGCCGAAATGGTGGAAAGAGGCAATTATATATCAAATTTATCCTCGTTCGTTTTACGACAGTAACGGAGACGGTATCGGCGATTTAAACGGTATAACCGAAAAGCTGGATTACCTTAAGGATTTGGGTGTAACGGCGATTTGGTGCTCGCCGTTTTACGATTCACCTAACGATGATAACGGCTATGATATTCGCGATTACAAAAAAATCATGGCGGAATTCGGCACAATGGAGGATTTTGATGCCATGCTTTCCGAAATCCACAAGCGCGGAATGAAGCTGATTATCGATTTAGTTGTTAATCACACCTCAGATGAGCACGAATGGTTTAAGGAGGCGTGCAAATCAAAAGATAATCCTTATCATGATTATTATATTTGGCAGGATGCAACCGATGCCGGCAAAACTCCGCCGAATAACTGGATTTCGCTTTTTCAGGGTTCAGCCTGGAATTATTATGAAAATTTAAATCAGTGGGCAATGCACCTTTTCTCAAAAAAGCAAATGGATTTGAATTGGGAAAACGAAAATGTTCGAAACAGCGTTTATGAAATGATGCGCTGGTGGCTCGATAAGGGAATAGACGGCTTTAGGATGGATGTTATCAATTTCATCAGCAAAACACCCGGCTTGCCGAATGCCAATGCTTTCCTTGGAATTTTAACGGGTTATAAAGGCGCAGAGTATTATTTTTACGGACCCCGCCTGCACGAATTTCTGCGTGAAATGCGTGAAAAGGCATTCGGCGATTATGATGTTTATACCGTAGGCGAATGCGGCGGTGCGGGCATTGAAATGGATAAAATGCTTACGGCGGATTATCGCAAAGAACTTGACACGGTTTTCAATTTCGATTTTCTCATAAATCAAGGGCACGATAAATACGACACCTTTGATTACAGCTTATATAAAGTTATGCAGGAATTTGAAAAATTCCAAACAAGATACACAAATCACTGTTGGCCTGCCGTTTTCTTTGAAAATCACGACAATCCCAGAATTGTTACCAAAGTTGATAAAACGGACGCTTACAGAGAGGATATTTCAAAAATCTGCGCCCTCATAGAAATGACCCTGCGCGGTACGCCGTATATCTATCAGGGGCAGGAAATTTCAATGGGCAATGTCGATTTTAATTCGGCAGATGAGCTCAACGATGTTGAGGCGGTCAATCTTTATAAAAAGCTTGTTGAAAAAGGCAAAAACAAAGAAAAGGCATTTAAGCGCGCAGCCACCGGCACGCGTGATAATGCGCGCAGCCCTTTCCAGTGGAGCGACAGCGAAAACGCAGGCTTCACAACGGGTAAGCCTTGGCTTAAAATCAGTTCGGACTACAGGCGTTATAATGCTGAGGACGAGCAAAACAGGGTGGACAGCGTGCTTAATTTCTATAAAAAAGCAATCGCTTTGCGCAAAAGCACGCCTGCGCTTATTTACGGTGTGTTTAAAAAGATGGATCTTGCAAAAGAACCGCTTTATTGCTATTATCGCGAGTATAACGGCGAGCTTTATTATATTGAGCTTAATCTCGGCAAAAAGCCGGAAAAGCGTCCGTGCGATGTTGCGAATTTCGACTTGCTCCTTTCCACAAGGGGCGGTACCGCGGATGCGCTAAGACCATTTGAGGGAAATCTCTATAAAATCAAGTAATAAAATAATGCTTGACAATAAATAATTTATATATTATAGTATTAATGTAAGAATATAAACGAAAGGTGAGAGTGGCAGCAATGCCGCTCTCATATTATTGTTGGCGGTTTTTTGCGAAAAGCTGAAAATCCACCGGGAAAGGAGCAGATATGGCACAGAATATTTCCGATAAGGTGCTTGAAATCGTTAAGCCTTTTGCCGATGAGCTTTCGCTGCAAATATGGGATGTTGTGTTCAAAAAAGAGGGCACGGATTGGTATTTGCGCATTTTCATCGATAAAGAGGGCGGCGTAAGCGTTGATGATTGCGTTGATTTAACGCATCTTATTACCGAGCCGCTTGATGAGGCGGATCTTATTTCACATTCATACACCTTGGAGGTTTCTTCCCCGGGAATAGAGCGCGAGCTGAAAAAGGAAGAGCATTTTCTTAAGTATATCGGTGCCGCCGTTATGCTGCGCAGCATTCGCCCCATAGACGGCGTTCGCGATTTTACCGGCACGCTTGAAAGTTATGATGACGGCAAAATCACCGTTTCGCTTCAGGACGGCAATAATATAACCGTTGATAAAAAAGAAACATCCTATGTTAAACTGGATGATTTTGATATAAATGATTTTAATAAATAACAGAAAGGTTGATAGGAAAAATGAGCAAAGAATTTTTTGAAGCTGTGAAAATGCTTGAGCAGGAAAAGGGTATTCCCGCAGATTATCTTTATGATAAAATTTCGGCGGCTATCGTTGTTGCCGCAAAGCACGATTACAACGGCAAGGATATCGTTCACTGCGATATCGATCCCGAAAAGGAAAAAATCAAGGTTTATGTAACTAAAAATATTGTTGACGAGATTGAAGATCCCGACACGGATTTAACTCTTGAAGAAGCACAGCAAATCCGCAAATCCGCAAAGGTGGGCAAAACAATCGATATCCCGCTCAAAACAAAGGAATTCGGCAGAATTATCGCGCAAAACGCAAAGCATGTTATCCGCCAGGGTATCCGTGAGGCGGAACGCGGCAAGCAGCTTGCGGAATTCCAAAGCAAAAATCAGGAACTCGTTACCGCCAAGGTAAACCGCATTGATCCTGTAACGGGCAGTGCAACGGTTGAAATTGGAAAAACGATTGCCGTGCTTCCCAAAATGGAGCAAATCCCCGGCGAGGTTATTACGGAGGGCGAAAATCTTAAAATTTTTGTTGTGGATGTTAAGGATTCGGGCAAGGGTCCCAAGATTATGATTTCGCGCACGCATCCCGGTCTTGTAAGAAGACTGTTTGAAACCGAGGTTCCCGAAATTTATGACGGCACCATTGAAATCAAATCCGTTTCGCGCGAAGCCGGCTCCAGAACAAAAATCGCCGTTTACAGCAAGGATGATGAGATTGATCCCATCGGTGCATGCATTGGTCCAAAGGGTCAGCGTGTTTCAAATATTGTTGACGCTCTCGGCGGCGAAAAAATCGATATCATTAAATACAGCGACGATGTTGCGGAATTTGTTTCAGCTTCGCTTGCACCGTCGGCTGTTTGCAGCGTTGAAATTCTTGATGAAGAGGCAAAATTCTGCCGCGCAACGGTTCCGGACGATCAGCTCAGCCTTGCAATCGGCAACAAGGGTCAAAATGTTCGCCTTGCGGCAAAGCTCACCGGCTGGAAAATAGATATCAAGCCAGAATCGGGATTTTATGAAGGCTCACAGGAGTAATCAAAATGAAAGCAAAGCGAGAGGTTAAGCGCATGTGTGTGGGCTGCGGCGAAATGTTTGACAAGCGCAGTCTTATCAGAGTCGTTAAAAGCCCGGAAGGCGAGGTAAGCCTTGATTTAACGGGCAAAAAAAACGGGCGCGGCGCATATGTGTGCAACAATCCCGAATGCCTTAAAAAGGCAAGAAAAAGAAAATCGATAGAACGCGCCTTTTCTATGAAAATAGAAGACGCGGTTTATGATAAAATGGAAGAAGAAATCACAAGTGCAAAAAGATAAAATTCTTTCAATGCTTGGTCTTGCAAGGCGCGCAGGCAGGCTTTCAATGGGGCACGATGCGGCAATCGGCTCAATTCGTTTCAAAAAGGCAAAGCTTGTGCTTGTGTGCGCCGAAATTTCGCAGGGCACAAAAAAAGATATTGAATTCACCGTTAATAAATTCTCGCCGCGCACACCCGTGGCAATCACGGATATCGGCGTGGATGAAATTTATTTCGCCTGCGGCTATAAGGCCGGTGTGATTGCGGTTGAAGACGAAAATTTCAGTAATAAAATCATTTCGCTGCTAAGCGAATAAAATCGGTTAAGGAGGAATCATTTATATGGTAATTAAGGTCAAGGTTTCCGATGTTGCCAAGGATTTCGGAAAGAGCAATAAGGAAATTATAGAACTGCTCGATAAATATTGTGGCGGTCCGGCCAAGAAAGCTTCCACAGTCCTCGAAGAAAAAGAACTCAACATACTTTTTGATAAAATCACCATTCAAAACAGTGTTAAAAGTTTTGACGCATATTTTAAATCCGGCGAGGCTAAGGCAAAAAAAGAAAAGCCTGCCGCCAAAAAGCAGGATAAGCAGGCAAAGAAAGCCGAAACCGCAAAGGATAAAAAGCGCGAAAGTCAGGCTGCTATTTTGCAAATGGCAGAGCAGGCGGCAAAGCGCGCCGAGGAAAAGGCGAAGAAAAAGGCAGAGGCCCAGCCTCAGGCACGTACTAAGGGCGAGGCTCGCCATATAGATACCCGCGTCAATAATGTCGATCTTGAAAAATATAATCAAAAATACGAGGATATCGCCCCGGCATCCTCAATGGGCGATTTTCAGAAAAAGCAAAAGCTTAATCAAAAATCAAAGCAATACAGAAAGAAAAAGCCGCAGGGCATCAGGGCTCATTCCAAAAGGGAAACAGAGCAGCAACGCCTTGCCAGAATTGCCGAGCAAAGAAAGAAGCAGCAGATTAAAATTCAGGTTCCCGACGAAATCACGGTTGGCGATCTTGCAAGCCTGCTCAGAATGACGGCAAATGAAGTTATCAAAAAGCTCATTTCCCTTGGTGTTATGGCAACGGTTAATGAGGTTATCGATTACGACACTGCGGAAATCGTTGCAACAGAGCTCGGTGCAAAGGTTGAAAAGAAGGTTGAAATCTCGATTGAAGAACAAATTATCGAGGAAGAGATTGAGGACGACGAAAATGCCGTTACCCGCCCGCCCGTAGTTTGCGTTATGGGTCATGTTGACCACGGCAAAACCTCCGTGCTTGACGCTATTCGCCACACGGATGTAACTTCAACCGAGGCAGGCGGAATCACTCAGGCAATCGGTGCGTATCAGGTTGATGTAAACAATCAAAAAATTACATTCCTTGATACTCCGGGTCACGCCGCATTCACCGCAATGCGCGCAAGGGGTGCTATGGCAACGGATATTGCGGTGCTTGTTGTTGCTGCAGACGACGGTATTATGCCGCAAACCATTGAGGCTATCAACCACGCAAAGGCTGCTAATGTGCAGATTATCGTGGCTATAAATAAAATGGATAAAGAGGGAGCCAATCCCGAAAGAGTTATGGAGCAGCTCACAGAGCAGGAACTTGTACCCGAGGAATGGGGCGGCGATGTTATCTGCGTTCCCGTTTCTGCCAAAACAGGCATGGGTATTGATAAGCTGCTTGAAACAATTTTGCTTGTTGCCGAAATGTGCGAGCTTAAAGCCAATCCCAACAGAGCGGCAAAGGGCGTTGTTATCGAAGCAAAGCTTGATAAAGGCAGAGGACCGATTGCAACCTTCCTTGTGCAAAACGGCACTCTTAAATCCGGCGATTATGTTGTTGCCGGCACGGCGGTAGGTCGCGTCAGAGCAATGACGGATTATCGCGGCAAAAAACTCAACAACGCAGGTCCGTCCGTTCCCGTTGAAATTATGGGTCTTGACCAGGCGCCCATGAGCGGCGATGAATTTAATGCCGTAACAAACGAAAAGCTTGCAAGGCAGCTGGTTGAGCAAAGAAAAGAAAAGGCTAAGGAAGAAGAATTTAAGCAGTTCCACAAGGTTACTCTCGATACTCTGTTCTCCACTCTTGAAGAGGGTCAGATGAAAGAGCTTAACATTATTATCAAAGCGGATGTTCAGGGCTCCGTTGAGGCAGTTAAGCAATCGCTTCTTAAAATCGAAAACGATGAAGTTCGCGTAAGAATTATTCACGGCGCGGTAGGCGCAGTAAACGATTCGGATGTTATGCTTGCAAACGCTTCAAATGCAATTATCGTTGCGTTTACAACGGATGTTGAGCAGGTTGCTGCCGATAACGCAGCGCGCGACGGCATTGAAATCAAGCAATACAGCATTATTTACGACCTTATCGAGGATATCGAATCCGCAATGAGAGGCATGCGTTCCGTTAAATACCGCAATGTGGACACCGGCACTGCCGAGGTTCGCGAGGTTTACACCGTTTCAACAGTCGGCTCAATCGCAGGCTCGCTTGTAACAAGCGGTACAATCCGCAGAAACGGCAAGATTCGCGTTATGAGAAACGGCAAGCAGCTTGCGGATACGCCGATTAAAAATCTTAAGAGATTCAAGGATGATGTTAAGGATGTTTCCTCCGGTTACGAATGCGGTATCTCGCTTGAAAACTGGAACGATATTAAGCCGGGCGACATCTTTGAATGCTATGTTGTTGAAGAATACAGGGATTGATCATGGCAGGTTATCGAATAGACAGAATATCCGAAGATATCAAGCGCGAGCTTATCTCGCTTATGAGAGAACTTAAAGACCCGCGCGTTTCAGGCAAAATGCTTACGGTTGTGAATGTTAAGGTTTCAAACGATTTAAGCTATGCCAAGGTGTATGTCAGCGCAATGGAAGGGCTGAACGCCGCCAAAGAGGCATGCAAGGGTCTTGATTCGGCACAGGGCTATCTTCGCAGATCGCTCGGAAATAATCTTCATTTAAGAAAAGCGCCGGAACTCAGCTTTGTTGCCGACGATTCCATTAAAAAAGGAATGGAGATATTTGAAAAGCTAAAGGAAACTTCAAATGAAAATTGATATTAAAGAATGTGCAAATCTGCTTTTGCAGCAGGATAATATCTTAATTTTAACCCATGCTCATCCGGACGGCGACACGCTCGGATCCGGCTTCGCGCTTTGCCGCGCTCTTATGCAGCTCGGCAAAAAGGCAAGGGTTATCAACTGTGATGCAATTCCGAAAAAATACAATTATCTTTATGAGGATATTGATTTTCCCGAATTTGAAGCGGAATATATCGTTGCCGTTGATGTTGCTACCGAAAATTTGCTCGGCGATTTGCAAAACGATTATGCCGGCAAAACAGAACTTTGCATAGACCATCACTTAACCAACACGGAATATGCAAAAAATCTTTTGCTTCGCGACTATCCCGCGGCGTGCGAAATCATTTATATGCTTATAAATGAAATGGGCGTTAAAATAGATAAAAAAATCGCCGATTGCCTTTATACGGGTATTTCAACAGACACGGGTTGCTTTAGGTACGCCTCCACCACGGCGCAGTCTTATCGCATTGCGGCGGAACTTATCGATTACGGCGCAAACAACGGCAAAATCAACCGCGCAATGTTTGAAACAAAAACAAAAACATATGTTGCCCTTGAAAAAATCGCTCTTAACAATATGAAAATGTTTTGCAACGATCGCGTTGCCGTTATCACGGTCACTCAGGATATGTATGCAAAAACAGGCTCAAATGAGCAGGAAACCGAGGCACTCGCTCCGCTCACAAGGCAAATCGAGGGCGTTGAAATCGGCATAACCATTCGTGAAAAGGCGAATAAAACCTGTAAAGCTTCGATCAGAACATATGAAAGCGTAAATGCTGCGGAGCTTGCAAAAAATTTCGGAGGCGGCGGTCACCCTCAGGCGGCGGCATGCAGATTTGATTGCTCGGTTGACGAGGCTTTGAAAAAGATTATAGATAAATGCGGAGAATATCTCAGATGACGGGCATTATTTGTATCGATAAACCGCAGAATATGACTTCGTTCGCCGTCTGCGCAAGGCTCAGAAAAATATTCGGCGAAAAAAAGGTGGGTCATGCCGGCACGCTTGATCCTCTTGCAACCGGCGTTTTGCCGGTTATGATAGGCGGAGCCACAAAGTTTTTAAGCCATTTGCCCGAGCACGATAAAGGATACCGAGCCGAATTTATCCTCGGCAAAACTACGGACACTCTTGATATTACCGGTAATGTCACCGCCGAATATTCCGTTTCTTGCACGGATGCTGAGGTTGAAGTTGCACTTGAGGATTTTAAAGGCAAAATAATGCAGGTGCCGCCGATGTATTCGGCTGTGTCCGTTGGCGGAAAAAGGCTTTACGAACTTGCAAGAAGCGGCGTTGAGGTTGAGCGGCAATCGCGTGAGGTTGAAATAAAAAGGCTTGATATGCTGCCGAAAAACGGCAACGTATATATTATTGACGTGCTTTGTTCAAAGGGCACATATATACGCTCGCTTATAGACGACATCGGCAAAAAGCTTGGCACCGGTGCGGTTATGACTTCGCTTCGCCGCACGCAGGCATGCGGATTTTCACTTGACGATTGCTTTGATTTGGAAACGCTTTTTGCGGCAAAAGAGGCAGGGGAGGATATGCAAAAATATCTCCTGCCCGTTGAAAACGCATTTTTGCAATATGAAAAATTAACGGTTTCGCCCGCCCAAGCAATCCGCTTTAAAAACGGTGGTGCACTCGATTCTGAAAGAATTAAAAGCCCGATTTCAAACGGCACCGTTTACCGTGTTTATGCGCCCAACGGTGTGTTTTTGGGAATCGGCAAAGAAGAAAATTCACAGTTAAAGGTAAAGCGTTTGCTTGTGGAATAATTTATGGATTACAATTACGGTAAAAACAGAATAGCCGTTGCGCTCGGCGATTTTGACGGTATGCACCTCGCACACAAAACTGTTGTTACGGGTGCAGATCATACCGTTATTTATTGCGTGCACAATAAATTTTCACTGCTTCAAAAAAGCATATTTGAAAAGCGCTATCCCAATGTCGTGTTTGCGGATTTTGATAACATAAAAAATTATTCCGGCGAAGAATTTATTCAAAAAATTCTTATTGATAAATTCGGTGCGCAAACCGTGCTTTGCGGCTTTAATTTTCGTTTCGGCAAAAACGCTTCGTGGTCTGCGCTCGATATGCGTAAATATTTGGAACAGCGCGATATTTGGGTGCGCATTCTTGAGGCTCAGGATTACGAGGGCTTGCCGATAAGTTCCACCAGAATCAGAAAAGCTGTTTCCGAGGGCAGAATAATAGCAGCAAACGAAATGCTCGGCTATAATTTCACATACGAAGCACCCGTTATAGCCGGCGATCGTCGAGGGCGCACCATCGGCTTTCCCACAATAAATCAGCATTTGCCGCAGGGGCTTATAGTGCCGCGCTTCGGCGTTTACGAAAGCCGCGTGCTAATAGGCAAAAAATCATATAAGGCGTTCACTAATATTGGCATTCGCCCCACTTGGAAGGTGGATGAACCGCTTTCCGAAACGCACGTTTTTGATTTTGACGGCGATCTTTACGGCAAAACCGTAACCGTGGAGCTAGTTGATTATCTGCGCCCGGAAAAATTGTTTAAAAATAAGGATGAGCTGAAAAAGCAACTCGATTATGATAAAAGCAGTATTATTTGATTTTGATGAAACCTTGCAGGACAGAACCGCTGCGTTTGACAGATATACGGCGGCATTCACTGCGGAATTTATGCCGGAGCTCGACAATGATGAAAAGCAAAAATTCAGGGATGATATGGTTAAAACCGGAAACGGCGGCTATGTAAACCGTGTTGAGTGGTTTGACGGCCTTATCAAACTGTGGCACTGGGAAAATTCGCCCGGCGCAGAAGCTCTTGCAAAGCATTATGATGAAAATTTCGGCAATTATTGCGTTGTTTTTGATGATGCGGTTCCGCTTTTGAAAGCATTGCAAAAAAGGAATATAAAAACGGGAATAATAACAAACGGACCGTCTGTTTTGCAACACACAAAGCTTGAAAACAGCGGGCTTTTGCCGTATTGCGATATTGCGATTGTGTCCGGCGATTTGGATTGCAACAAGCCGCAGCCGCAAATATTTATTTACACGGCAGAGCAGCTTGGCTTGAAGCCTTGTGAATGTATGTATGTGGGTGATCACCCCGTTAATGATATTGAGGGCGCATTCGGCGCAGGAATGAAAGCTTTGCGAATGAATTGGGGTTGGTTTAAAAACCGCGATCTTCGCCCTGATGTGCCCATTGTTAATAAAATATACGATGTGATAAATTATGTGTAAAAAGCTTTTAACTGCCGAAACGGTTGATAAATTGGTTCAAAAAAATTGGCGCATTTCCTTTGCGGAAAGCTGCACCGGCGGCAAATGCTGCGGCGCACTTGTTGATGAACCGGGTGCATCAGCCGTTTTGGATGTTTCTTTCGTAACATATGCCAACGAGGCTAAAATCAAGTATCTCGGCGTTTCGCCGCAAACGATTGAGCAATTCGGCGTTGTTTCCGAGCAAGTTGCCGGTCAAATGGCGTGCGGCGTTGCCAAAATTGCAAATTCACAGGTTGGCATTGGCATCACCGGCGTTGCAGGTCCCTCCGGCGGCACGGTGGCAAAGCCCGTCGGTATGGTTTGCTTCGGATTTTATGTAAACGGCAGCCTGCAAACCTTCACAAAGCAGTTCGGTAATATGGGCAGAAATCGAGTTCGCAAGGAAAGCGTTCGCTTCGTTTTTGAAAAACTGTGTGAACTTCTTTAAATCCTCTTGACCTTGCGCTGTTTTTATTGTATAATTGCAAATGCAATTCGAAAGTTTCGGTTGCAATAACCAATGCGATAAGGCTCAGTTGGTAGAGCAGATCATTCGTAAACGGAAGGCTGTTCGCCGATTTAGGCTCAAAGCAAGCAAAAAAATTGAACAAATGCTACTGTGGCTCAGTTGGTAGAGCAGCACATTCGTAAACGGAAGGCTGTTCGCCGATTTAGGATCAAAGCAAGTGAAAAATTGAATAAATGCTGATATGGCTCAGTTGGTAGAGCAGCGCATTCGTAATGCGCAGGCCGTCGGTTCGAGTCCGACTATCAGCTCCAAAACCTGCGTAAACACGGCGTTTTTGCAGGTTTTTTCTTTTTCAGAAATGAATTTCAAAATTCAATATGTAACAAAAAATCTCACTCTTTTTTACGGAGTGAGATTTCTTTTGTTTATTCGATTTTCAGTCCAAGACCATCTATTGACCATTTATGAATTTGCCGCATTTCCGCCGAGTAAATTTCCCATTGTGTTTGCAACATTTTCTTGCATGGAATCTGTCACATGCATATAGGTGTTCATTGTAAAGCCTGCGTCTGTGTGACCTAACATATGCGATACTGTTTTAATGTCCATTCCTTGTTCAAGAGATAAGGTGGCGAAACTGTGTCGTAAATCGTGGAAGCGTATTCTCGGCACGCCTGCCCTGTCTTGTATTCTGTGTAATCTTCGTGTTACGGCTGAAGTGTCTTTAATTCCGCCTGTTACAGATGATGGAAATATGTACTTTGATTTCGGTATTTGATTTGCTTTTAACTCGCTTAATAACCGAATACACTCATCACATAATCTTATCGTTCTGATAGAGCTTTTTGTTTTCGGTGTGTTAATTTTTATTTCGCCTTTGATTTTTTGTACCGCCTTGTTTACGGTTATCGTTTTGTCTTCAAGGTCTAAATCATTCCATTCCAAAGCACAGATTTCACCTAATCTCATACCCGTTGTCAGTTCAAGATAGTAGAATTCATAGCAACCCGAACGCTTGGTTTCTTCAAGAAAAGCTGTTAATTCTTCTTTCTTCAGTGTTTTCATTTCAGGCTTTGTGCAGTTCGGCAACTTAACTTTTGATATGGGATTCTTTGGTATTAAATCTTCATCCACTGCTTTTTGTAGGCAAGAACTGAGTGTTCTCTCAATGCTTTTTACAGAATAATATGCCAATCCGTTACCGTGTTTCTCTCTGCCTCTTTGTCTGCCGTCACTGAATAATTCTACCAAGAACTGCTGACAGTTTACGGTGGATAACTCACTTAATTTCATATCACCCAACGCAGGTAAGATATTGGTTTTGAACCTTTGCTCGTAACCGTTTACGGTATAGTCCTTGATCACATTTCTGCAAAATGTGTTTATCCATATTTCATACCATTCATTAAGCGTGGGATCGGAATTGGTCAAGTAAGTGTGAGAAGATAACACCGACTGTTCTTTCAGATATTCTTCTTTGGCTTTGGTCAGTTTTTCTTGACATTCGGATTTGGTTTTTGCGGTAACGCTTTTTCGTTTTGTCTTGCCGTTTTCATCTTTTCCGATGTTAAACCAACCTTCCCATCTTCCGTCTTTTCTTTTGCGAAGTGTTCCTTCGCCTTTTGTTCTTCTTGCCATAAACACAGCCTCCTTTCTGCTTTTGGCAACTCAAACATTACCACAAGCCTTTTTCAATAGCCAGATAATTTTATATAGAAAAAGGTTTTCAAATCCGAAGATTCAAAAACCTTGATAAGATATTACATTGTCATTTCGAAGCCGTGATCTTGCTCAATTTCAAGAGCTGTTTCAATTAACTCTTTTGATTCATTAACTACATCAATCCAATCAAAATTCTCAACATAATAATTATCTTTTTTGTACTTTTCCCAACTGACAAACATTGCCTTGCTTTCGGATATTTCGTTTAAAACAAGTTCAACATTTTCTTCCGATAAATCCGTATTTCTTGATTTTGCAGTTTCATACAATGCCGATTTTAAATTCTGCATATCTATGTGTTGTGTTTTTGATAATAAATATACATCATAAAAATCACGCATTCTTGTATTTGCCGTACTTCTTGCTATGATAGTTTCAAGCTTTTCGGCAAGTAAGGTCTCCAAATTATAGCTAAGTAATGGAATAAAACGGTCTTCAAGCATCAGCTTATAGTTATACTCAACTGCTGACGGGGTAATAACATCACCTGTTGAAATATCTATTTTTATCGGTTGCTTAAATGTTCCAAAGTTAGCAATAAGTTTTATTCTTACGCCGTGATAATCATGTTCTTCCATTATTTCTTCTGCATCGGTAACTTCAAAACTTACATTATCATCAATATCAATTTTGGCTATTTCTTCAATAAGGTTCTTTGCACTTTCAACAGTCAGTAGAATTGAAAATACACTTGTATCAATATCCATTGTTGCTCTTGAATCAAGTCCAAGCATTGAAGCTACCAACATTCCGCCTTTGAGAACAAAGTTATTATTGTATTTTGACAGTGAAATCCTTTCAAGAAATCTTTCCATAAAGTAATTTCTGAATAATGTTTGGGACATTTTTGAATTGCCGTTTGTTATGTTATTCATTTTATCTTTTAATTGTCTTGTCGATTTAATCATAACATCACCTCCGTGTATAATCTCACCTTATCTTCAATTTTCAATGCTTTTGCATATTGCATAAGATGAGTTAAATTTTTGTTTTTACTTTTCATATATTCCTTAATTGCTGTTTGAAAAATCTGAACATCCATTTTGTCTTTTGATTTTATAATATCGCAAACGGTTCTGTCCATATCATACACACGAACTTCATTTCCGTAATTGGTTGTAACTTTTGTTTTTCCTAAATTTAAAAGTTCATTGGTAACGGCAGATACCCTATATCCTTTTTTTCTTAATGCAGATGCATTATATGTTCGGGGAACGGTAACGCAAACAGTTGCAGGTTCTCGCTCCATAAGTCCATGTAAATACAGGGCAGTTTCGTGGGAAAAGATAATTGTGTTGCTCACAAGACAGTCAATATATAACTCATCTGCCCAAGTGTCGGGAGTAATATAAATACCTTGTGCCACTTTTTCCAATTGCAGTTTATCAATAATTTCTTTAAAATATGTTTTTGAAATTCCCGCATTAACCACTTGCGAGGTTAATAGATACCCGTTGTTTTCAAGCAACATTTTTTCAATTAATTCTGTTTTTGTCATTTTAATCACCTTACTATTATGCTTAAACATTATCATTATTAAGCATATAAGTCAAGTATATTTTTAACAGAATCAATTGAATTATTCATTTCTGTTTTTAGATTTTTCATCAATCCATTTCTTAAGTTGCTCTTTTGGAATGGATTTTCTTCTGCCCAACTGAACAACGGGGAATGATTTATCTTTTTCAATCAGCTTATACAAGCTGACATTTGATATGCCAAGCACCTCCGCTGCTTGATTGACTGAAAGCATTACGGGCATTTCATCAAAGTTTTTATACACTTTATCACCTCCGTTTCTTTGCTCACAGACTCGCACAAATCGTCTGCAAGCCGTTTTTAGTTTTAGTCCGATGAGTTGCTCTATTTTAGATTGAACTCGTCAATTTTTGCTCACAGCGCTGTCTGATTTTTCAAAAATAGGTTTATCATACCGCAACGCTCAAGTGAATACGCAAAAGCCTTTTTATTCTGCGAAAAACAGCCTCAACTGCATACGAATTTGGAATCATACGCAAAAGTATTACGAATTTAAAAGCCGACAGGCTTTGCCGGACGGCGTTTTCGGGCATTTCAAAGCCCGAAAATCATACCCCTTTATCCTGCTTTAAAATCGACGGCTTGAAATTTGCTTCAAAATCCACTCAAAAGCCGCAGATTTTCATTAAAAAATCATCGTTTTTTCATTCCGAGCTTTTATATTGTTTATCCATCAAAAATGCAAAAGTAAAAGCAAAAAACCTATACGCATCTCAAAATAAAAATGCATATAGGTTCATCATAGTTTTATTGAATTTTCTCTCCATTTTCATATTAGCAAATTCATAATTTTCTGTCAAGACCCCCTTGCCTTTTTTATAGCTATGACGATAACGCTAATAGATTAGGTCATTAGGTTCTTATTGTTAGAGAGTTTAAGTTCCGTTTCATTTTAAAATCAATATAAATACTAAGAAAAACAGGTTTGCCCCAAATTGTAGGGCAAACCTGTTTTGATACTTGCAACTATTATTGATGGTGTATAAATAAAGTTGACAGCCTGTTCTCAAGGATTTCATAGCATAATCAAGAGAATTAAGAAGGAGTCCAACTATGGCACGAAGACAACGTAAATACGATCACGAGTACAAAGTACAGGCGGTTAAGCTTGCAAAAGAAATCGGCGGAGCTAAAGCCGCTAAGGAATTAGGTATTCCAGAGGGAACGATTCATACCTGGATGTCAGCAGCCAGAACCGGCAATCTGGATATTGGTGCAGGATCACATACACCAGAATCAGCAATGGGTCTTGCAGAGGAACTTGCAATGCTCCGTAAGCGTGTAAAAGACCAGGATAAGGAAATTCGCCGACTAAAAGAAGAAAACGAGTTTCTGGAGGAAGCCAGCGCTTTTTTCGCAGCGAGCCGTCGGAAGTCTCTAAGACCGAAAGAATGAAATTCATTGCAATCAAGACTGAAGATGGCACTATCAAGGGGAAACTGGCTTTTTACTGTCGTATACTCCACGTGAGCCGCCAGGGATTTTACAAATATCTGTCCGTAAAAGATCGTCCGTGGAAATATCAGACGCTTGCAGACGCTATGCTTGAAATCCATGCTGAGGATATCTGTAATGACACTTATGGACGTGTGCGCATGTTCCAGGCATTAACGCTGAAACAGCCAGAGGGCGTTTCTATCCCCAGTGAGCGTACCGTTTACAGAGTCATGGAAAAAATCGGTCTCAGCCATCGTCCAAAACGTAATCCGAAAGGAATTACGAAGGCAGACCGCGAGGCTCGCAAATCCGATGATCTTCTTAAAAGAGATTTCACATCAGAAAAGCCTCTGGAAAAATGCGTAACAGATATCACCGAAATCAAAGCGAAAGACGGAAAACTCTATGTTTCAGCAATCTTCGATTGTTTTGACTCAGCAGTATTGGGACTGACAATGGAAGCAACGCTTTGCCAGCATACGGTGAAAAACGCTTTTAAGGCATATCCTGACATCCGGGGAGCCGTAATCCACTCCGATCGTGGCACGCAGTACACAAGCGAGCTTTATCGTAGCACCCTGAGAAAATATGGTATCATTCAAAGCATGAACAGTGCCCCGGTGGATGATGTCATGACAATGCCCGTTGTGAAAGTATGTGGGCTCGTCTGAAGACAGAACTATTGTATGATCGATGCGACAGTGAAAAACTGACGGTATCCGAGCTGAAGTCTTTAATCTGGAGATATTTTATCAGTTATTGGAATAATCGGAGGATTTGTACCACCAACGGTGGTCTTCCTCCCATGATCAAGCGACAGAGATACTATGATTCTCTACGCATAGTAGCATAGTCCATGATGTCCTTGAGAAAAATGTGTCAACCAATCTTGACAACATCAATTTATGAATTTGCCGCATTTCCGCAGAGTAAATTACCCATTGTGTTTCTAACTTGCACACTTTATTTTACAAGCTCGCAACTTCTACAATAACTATCGTCAAACCAAAACAAAACTGACTCCGCTTGAAAAACGGAATCAGTTCGTTGCTTAAAATTTAATTTTCTACTTCGAGCAGGTTTTTTTGGTACTGTCTGCACAATCTAGGGCAGTTCATTATTTACGGACTTGTTCACTTTTTTGGCAACGGCAAATCAGTCAATTATTCGGCAGATTTGCGCTTCGGTTTTTTGAAGATGATAACAGCGGCTGCCAATGCTTCTGCCAGCGCCACGGCGGCAACGGCTATGTTGCGCGTTGAAA
>CAVJZG010000015.1:0-54430 GCA_963654285.1 bacterium | reverse complement strand
AAAGTGGTACGCGAGCTGGGTTCAGAACGTCGTGAGACAGTTCGGTCCCTATCTGCCGTGGGCGTAGGATATTTGAGGGGCGCTGTTCCTAGTACGAGAGGACCGGAATGGACGCACCGCTGGCGCATCGGTTGTCATGCCAATGGCACGGCCGAGCAACTATGTGCGGATTGGATAAACGCTGAAAGCATCTAAGCGTGAAGCCATCCCCAAGATAAGATATCCCACTTTTTAAGTTAAGACCCCTTGTAGACTACGAGGTTGATAGGCTGCGTGTGTAAGTACAGTGATGTATTTAGCTTGGCAGTACTAATAGGTCGAGGGCTTGACCTTAAAAAGTCAAAGTGTCCAAAGGAACACAAATATCTGTATTCGGTTTTCAGGGTATATTAAGCCTTGAATGAGCTATGCACCATTAGCTCAGTTGGTAGAGCACCTGACTCTTAATCAGGGTGTCCACGGTTCGAGCCCGTGATGGTGTACCATCTGTGGCCCGTTGGTCAAGCGGTTAAGACATCGCCCTCTCACGGCGAAAACAGGAGTTCGATTCTCCTACGGGTCACCACAGACCTTTAGGATTGACCAGCAGGTCTAAAGTTAATATCTGCACCAACAATGCAGTTTAGTCGGTGTTTATTACGAAGAGGGTCCACCCGTTCCCATTCCGAACACGGTAGTTAAGCTCTTCAGTGCCGAAAATACTTGGCGGGCAGCCGCCCGGGAAAATAGGTCGACGCTGACATCTAAAGCATCTTGCTTTCGCAAGGTGCTTTTTCTTTTGTCTTTTTTTCGGTTCGATTAACTTCTTGCATCAAACTTTATATCCTTTGTTTATGCAACTGCGTTCTTCTAACCAAATCAAGCCTTCCACCTGCGTCGAAACAAACTCTGTGCCAATGTAATTTGCTTCGCAAATCACAAAAAGCACTCCGTTTGTTTCTACTTTTCTCCCAAATGCTAAAGCATTTGGGGTTCCCGATAAGTAGCTGTCAGCGCAGCTGACTGATGAGGGGAAGTTTAAATAACGCTCCTGCATTCACCAATGCAACGCAAATCAACCCCTCATCCGTCTGCGCGTTCATATCGGCAAGCTTTTTTGCTTCGTCAACTTCCGCATCTTTTTTCTTTATCCACTCCGCTTTTTTGGCAGCAATAATCCTGTTAAGGTCATCATCGGTGTACTTTGCAGGCGCTCCTCCCGCCTTATCATCATTACCTTGCGTTCCTCCCTGCTCGGTACCCTGTTTGCCCTGTTCTGCCTGATTTTGTTCGCTGCCGCCGTTTTCCGGATCGCCCTCTTCGGCGAAAAGCTGCAAATAGATTTTGTTCATAATTTCTACCTCCATAGTTTATAGCCTCAATGCTTGGCTTTAAATTCCGTAGCTTTTAACGAGGTCCACGCCTACTCACGAACCATAGCTTTTAAAGAGTTCCATGCCTGCTCAACCGTAACTTTTAGGGTGATTCACGCCTGCACCGTTATATATTCGGGATATGAAGCCGCAAGCAGCTGCACGCCCGCTATATATGAGTTAATGAGGAGCTCGCCTTGCCCACTCGGCAACGCGCATTCAAAATAAAAGCTGCCCGAATCGATTTTGTATATAAACGAATCCCCGGTAAGCTTCCCGAAGCTTTCAATCAAGCTGTGGCATAACATAGTAAAAGCGGCACACACAAGGTCCTGCCCTTTTGGGGCGGCGCCTGCGTGACCGCTTGCCTTAATTCTGCTCTTTTCGATTGTTACAGTTATCATCGCTATTCACAGCCCACCTCTTTAAATGCCTTGCTGAGCTTCGGCCATTGAATAGCGAACCAATCCACCATTTCCTCGTTTGTTGCCCATTGCTCAACATCGTTTGAATTAACATTCAGCCCGCTCTCATATAAAAAAGCGTGAATTATTTCGTGCCGGAGCACTTGTCTTTGCAGAAATTCAAAATCCTTAACGCTTCTGTCGTCCTTTTCAACCGTGCCGAAATCAAGCACAACGATTTGCTTAACGGTGTAATCCGTGAAGCCGTCCAACTCTTTCAAACTCGGGCAATTCAAAACGCTTCCTTTTATAATTTCATACTCGGTGCCTAATATGTTTACTTGCATAATACTCCTCCTTTTGGGCATAAGAAAAGCACCGTGCTTTGTGCATGGTGCTTAATCTTGTTTTTTTAACATATCCTCTGTAAATGGTGGGGCTTGCATTTGTATTTCGTAAAAAGGATTGTATGTGCTTAATTCACCTGTGCTTTTTTCAATCCGAATCAACTCCATACCCGGAAGCGGATCTTCACCTTTTATGCCAAACGCAAATATGTAGTATTGTTTGTCCTCACGATTTGAAATAATATCGTAATCTTTGTAATACTCACATGCTTTCTTTTTTGCTTCTTGATAACTTACCATAAATGAATCACCCTTTCCCTTTGCAGCACTGTTTTATCAGTTCGGTAGGTTCCAAATTATCTATTCTAAAATACTTTGTTTTGCCGACTTTTATTAAATTATGAGTAAAATAATATCCTGCGTTTTGTGATGTTTGCGGATCAAGAAAATAAATATTACCCTCAACATTCTCTGCTACAAATGTGTGAGAATAATCATCATTCAAGAATTCCACATACACTTGCATTCTGGTACCGTTTCCATAATCAAGTAACGCTTTTGTTATTTCTGATTTTGGATCACCTTTTGTATGCTGAATTTGCGGATTTTTAAAAACTTTATCCCAACGATTTTTCACAATATCGGCATTGCTATATGTAGGAAAAGCTTCCACATCATACCCTCGCCTTCGCATTTCGTATGTAGGAACACATTTTTGACAATTGATTTGGTATGCCTTACCCTCGTTAAAATGCGGGTTGCTGTTTTTCAGGTCACTCAGCATATTTGAATCGCCTGATTTTAGCTCCCAAAATTTAGGCGGAACGAATCCGGAAGGTGTGTTATTTGAGTTTAATTTATTACGACCTATAACATTGTTTAATATTTTTTCGCCGCTTTCGCCGCTGTGCTTCTTAACATATTCATCCTGCCACTTATCCCAATCGGATACGGCAACGCCGTAATGGCAGCGACACCACGGATGCATCGGCGGGAAGTTTCGCCCCGGAACGCGCTGTGAAAACTTGAATTTTTTGCCGTTAAGCGCTTTGCACACGGGGCAGGCGTTGCTGTCCGCAACCTGAAACTCGTAATCCTCGAAGTCTTTTTCAAACACGGAGGCCGAGCTCTCATTCATCACATAGGTGCCCTCGGTATATATTAACCTATAGGCATCGTTCTTTGCTACATTGATGAAGCGGCTTCGTACCTGCCCCACAAGGCGCTCATAGCTGTCGCCCCGGGCAAAGCCGTTTGCAATATCATTATTGAGATATTCCGCAAGCTTATCCGTATTTTGCCATATGCGCTGCGAAAAATCCAACTCACCGCTCCACGCCGTGCCGGAAAAGAGCTTCATTGCCGAGCTGTTAACCGCCAAGCCCATTATTTTATCGGCTGCACCGGTGCTTTTATATGCCAAGCTTGCCAAATGCTCTTTTAATTCGCGGTTTGTGATTGCACCGAGTTCGCGCTGCTGGAGGCGCACACTTTGCTGCAAGCCCTCCAGGCGGTTGAGTTTATATATACTTTCCCTTATAGGCATAAGGTCGGCATACTCGGGATATTTCTTTTCAAACTCGTCCATTCGCTGGATTAACAACATTATATCACTGTCAGGCAATTTTTTAAAGAGGTCGGCGTACTTTACGATATTATCTTCGCCGTAGCGCTTATGTGCCGAATTTAAAATTAAATATTGTTTATTTAAATCGCTTATGGTATGATATTATATAATTTAAATATAAAGGAGAACTTTTTATGTATTCCGATTATTATGACTCCATCGCAAAAGTTGCCGAAACCGACAAAGAGGTTGCGGACGCAATGGCTCTTGAATTAAAGCGCCAGAGAGAAAACATTGAACTCATTGCCTCCGAAAACCTTGTTTCGCCTCAGGTTATGGCGGCTATGGGCAGTGTACTCACGAATAAATATGCCGAGGGTCTTCCAGGCAAGCGTTATTATGGCGGCTGCCAATATGTTGATATAGTTGAAAATATTGCAATTAAAAGAGCGTGCGAGCTTTTCGGCGCGCAGTATGCCAATGTGCAGCCCCACTCGGGCGCACAGGCGAATACGGCTGTTTATCTTGCTCTGCTTAAGCCGGGTGACACCGTTATGGGCATGAGCCTTGATAACGGCGGTCATCTTACTCACGGCTCGCCTGCCAATATCAGCGGTAAGTATTTTAACTTTGTGCCCTACGGAGTAAACGATGAGGGTTATATTGATTTGGATGCTTTTGCAAAGCAGGTAAATAAGGTTAAGCCCAAGCTTATCGTTGCCGGTGCTTCCGCATATCCGCGCGCCATCGACTTTAAAACGATGGCTGAAATTGCGCATGCAAACGGCGCAATGTTTATGGTGGATATGGCTCATATTGCCGGTCTTGTTGCCGCAGGTCTTCATCAAAATCCTGTTCCTTATGCGGATGTTGTTACCACCACCACTCACAAAACCCTTCGCGGTCCGAGAGGCGGTCTTATTCTTTGCAACAATCCTTATCTTATCAAAAAGCTTAATTCGGCAGTGTTCCCCGGCACTCAGGGCGGTCCGCTTATGCATGTTATCGCAGGCAAGGCTGTTTGCTTCGGTGAGGCATTAAAGCCCGAATTTAAAGAATATTCGCAAAAGGTTATCGATAACGCTCAGGCTCTTGCAAAGGGGCTCACTTCAAGAGGGCTTAATCTTGTTTCGGGTGGCACTGATAATCACCTTGTGCTGCTTTCACTTATCGGTACGGGCGTAACGGGAAAGGAGCTTGAAGCAAGGCTTGACGATGTTCATATCACGCTCAACAAAAATACAGTTCCCAATGAGCCGCTTTCTCCGTTTGTTACCTCGGGCGTTCGTATCGGAACTCCTGCTGCAACAACAAGAGGTCTTAGCGAAGCGGATTTTGAAAAAATCGCCGAGTATATTTATCTTGCCGTTACTGATTTTGAAAACAAAAAGGATTATATCACAAACGGCGTTGCGGAAATTTGTGCAAAGTATCCGCTTTACGAATAAGTATTTTTAAGAGAGAAGTGAAATTATGGTTGGCATTTTTGCAAAGATTTTCGGTGCTGTAATGAACTTATTTTATCTTTTTTACAAGCGCAAAAAAACAGAGGATAAAATAGTATTCATATCGCGCCAAAGCGAAACGCCGTCTCTTGATTTTCGCTATCTCATAAACGAAATCAAAACGAATTATCCGCAATATAAGGTGGAAGTGCTGTGTAAAATGATACCTGCCTCCGCCGGCGGAAAAATCAAATATGTGGGCGAGATGTTTCGCCAAATGAAAGCACTTGCAACATCAAGGGTTGCCGTGCTGGACGGCTATTGCATTCTCGCCTCCATGCTCAATCACAAAAGCGATTTAAAAATAATTCAGATTTGGCATGCTCTCGGTGCGTTTAAACGATTTGGAAAATCGATTCTCGATAAAGAGGGGGGCAGTTCCTCCAAAACCGCAGTCGCGTTTAAAATGCACAATAATTACGATTTGATTGCCGCAAGCGGCGATGCATGCGTGCCGTTTTTTGCCGAGGCTTTCGGTCAGCCCGAAAGTAAGTTCATTCCGATAGGTATTCCCAGGATGGATTATCTTACGGATGAAAACGAAAAGATCAGGCTTGCGGGCAATATTTATGCACGCTATCCTCAGCTTGAAAACGGCAAGAAAAACATCCTTTATGTGCCCACTTTCAGGGATAATGAGGAAGATACAAAAGCCCTGCGCGAAGCTACGCGTGAACTTGTAAACAGGGTTAATTACACAGAATATAATCTTATTGTGAAGCACCATGTTGTGGACTCAAATAAGGAAGAAATTTATATCGATTCGCGTATGAACGAAATCACGGGCGAACATTTTACCGGCATGGATTTTATGGCTGTTGCCGATTATGTTGTAACGGATTACAGCTCCGTGCTTTATGAAGCTTTGCTTCGTGATTTGCCGCTTTATATCTATTGCTTCGACAGTGATAAATATATAGACGAGCGTGGATTTTATGTTGATTTTTGGCGCGATTTGCCGGCTATGTATTCCAAAAACGCAAAGGGAATTTGCGATTTCATCTCCGGCGGTATGCGCTGCGATTGCGAAAAAGAGCAAGGCTTTAAGCAGGCTTATGTCAATAAGCGATTTAAATCAATTACTGCGATTTACGGAATAATTATCGATGAACTTGCCAAAGGTTGCTACGACGGCAGATTTAATTACGGAGCCGAAAATCCGGCAACATCCGATGAAAGTATTAAAGTCGATGAAACTGCGCAGCCCGATGATGGAATTACGGAAAGCGAGCTTCAAATGTTTAATAACGCAGAATCGGGCGAAAACTCACGGCAGCCCGAATCGGCGGAAACAGAGGCGGAAAAAGATGAGCAAAATTAAATCTGCGCTTTATCCCGTATTGCAGCGCGCAAAGTATGCGGATTTTATTTCAAAATTTGAAAAAGCAAAAAAGCAGCCGATGGCAGATAATAAAATTTTGATGTATTCCACATCAAAGGGCAGGCTCGGCGGCAATTTGCTTGCAATAAAAAATTATATAGAAAAAAACGGGCTTGATTACGATATCACAGTTGCCACCGGCAATGGTATAACGCCGTCCGATAAGCTTGCAAGCCTTATGGCGCAAAGCAAGTTTATACTTGTTGACGACTACGAGCCGCTTGTTTATGTGCTGAGGCTTCGCGAAAATCAGCACCTTGTGCAGGTGTGGCACGCAATGGGTGCGTTTAAGCGTTTCGGCTACGGCAGATCAAGTGCCGAAAAAAATTCACTCACCCATAAAAATTATACGGAGGCAATAGTTTCCTCGCCCGAAATTTCGTCGATTTATGCCGAGGCTTTCGGTATAGACGAAAGCAAAATCAAGCCTGTCGGGACACCGCGCACGGATGTGTTTTTCGACAGTAATTATGTTTCGGTGGCAAAGGAAAGGCTCTTTTCCGAATATCCGCTCTTGCGCGGCAAAAAGATTTGCCTTTTTGCGCCCACATTCAGGGGCGCAAATGTGCACGACGCCGAATATCCCGAAAGTTTTTTTGATTGCAAAAAATTTGCAAATGCGCTCGGCGGCGATTGGGCGGTAATCGTAAAAATGCATCCGTTTGTTAAAAAGCCCATGCAAATTCCCGAAAGCGTTTCAAACCGTGTGTTTGATTTATCCGCCGAAAGGGAAATAAACGATATTTTGTTTATAACCGATGTGCTTGTAACGGATTATTCTTCGGTTATATTTGAAAACGCCGTTATCGGCAATGCTTGCGTGCTTTATGCTCCCGATTTGGAGCAATATACGGGCAGCAGGGGATTTTATTTTGATTATGCCGATTATTCGTGCGGCAGCGTTGTGCAATCTTTTGAAGAATTGCCGAGGGCTGTTGTGCAGGCAAAGCCCGGCGAAGCACAGCAAAAATTCAGACAGCGTTTTGTTTCCCTTTGTGACGGCAATTCAAGCGCACGGTTTGTTAAAACTATATTAAAAAGTAAGAAGTGATTGAAATGGCTTATGCCCTTTCCGATAAATTTACTTCCCTGAAGCCATCGGCGGTTAGGGAAATATTAAAAGTAACTTCGCAGCCCGGCATGATTGCCTTTGCCGGTGGCTCGCCGGATTCCGCGGCGTTTCCTTGCGAAGAGGTGAAAAAAATAACGGCTGAAATCCTTGCTGAAAATCCTGTTTCGGCACTTGTGTACGGCGTTTCCGAGGGCTATGAGCCGTTGCGCAAAACCGTTGCCGAATGGCTTAAAAGGCGCGATAATATCGGCACGGAGGACGACACTGTTATCATCACCGCAGGCGGCACGCAGGTTATGGATATAACCACACGCATTATGACTTCTCCGGGCGATACGGTTATTTGCGAGGAACCTTCGTTTATCGGCTCGCTCAATTGTTTTCGCTCTCACGGTTGCAAACTTGCAGGCGTGCCCATCGATGCGGACGGTATGAATACCGACGCCCTCGAAAAAGTGATTGCATCAAATCCGAATGCCAAGTTTATTTACACCATTCCGAATTTCCAAAATCCGGGCGGCACCACAATGAGCCTTGAAAAGCGCAAAAGGCTTTATGAGCTTGCAAAGCAAAACGATTTGCTGATTTTGGAGGATGATCCTTACGGCAATTTGCGTGTTGAGGGCGACTTCGTGCCGAGCATAAAAAGCATGGATAAGGACGGTATTGTTATATATGCCGGGTCGTTTTCAAAAATTCTGGCACCCGGGCTTCGCGTTGCATATGCTGTTGTACCGTCAAAGGCAGCGGCGGCGTTCACAATCGGAAAGCAGGTTTCTGATGTTCACACCGGTGTGCTCAATCAAATGATTGTTTCGCGCTGGTTTTCAGAATATGATGTGGATAAGCATATTGTTGAAATCAGAAAAATTTATCGCCGCAAGCTTTCGCTTATGTGTGATTGCCTTGATAAATATTGCGGCGGTTTTATAAAATATGTTCGCCCCTGCGGCGGTTTGTTCATTTGGGCAAAGCTGTCCGATGATGTTGATATGCTTGAATATGTCAACAGGCTTTTGGAGCGCAAGGTGGCGGTTGTGCCCGGCAGCGCGTTTATGATTGACGATACTGCGCCGTGCTCATGCATCCGCATGAATTTTTCAACCCCAAGCGATGATGAAATTATCAAAGGCGTTCAAATAATGGGTGAGGTTGCAAAGGAATTTGAATGATTCAAATGAATATGCAGGCTTTGCCTTTATAATATAAGGAAGTGTAACTATGGAAGAAAACAAGGAAATTCAGCAAAGGCGCAAAAGATGCCTGTCGCTTATTCAGCCCACATCCGTTCCCACTCTCGGAAATTATCTCGGTGCATTAAAAGGCTGGCCTGATTTTCAGGATAAGTTCGACACGATTTACGGCGTTGCGGATCTTCACTCAATCACCGTAAGGCAGGATCCCCAAAAGCTCAGAAAGCAAACCACGGAAATGTTTGCCGTTTTGCTTTCCCTCGGTCTCGATCCCGAAAAAAGTATTCTGTTTATTCAGTCTCAGGTGCCTGCTCACAGCCAACTCGGTTGGATCCTTAATTGCTACACCCAATTCGGCGAGCTTTCAAGAATGACCCAGTTTAAGGATAAATCCGCTCAGCACAGCGATAATATCAATGCCGGTCTTTTCACTTATCCTTGCCTTATGGCTGCCGACATTTTGCTTTATCAAACGGATGTTGTGCCCGTCGGCGCGGATCAAAAGCAGCATTTGGAAATCACGCGCGATATCGCAGCGCGTTTTAACGGCATTTACGGCAATGTTTTCACCTTGCCGGAGGCATATATTCCGAAAAACGGCGCAAGGGTTATGAGCCTTCAGGATCCGGTAAAAAAAATGAGCAAGTCCGACCCGAATCCCAAGAGCACCGTCTTTATTACTGATGCGCCGGAAACCATTATGAAAAAGTTTAAATCCGCCGTAACTGACAGTGAAATGTGCATTCGCCATGCCGAGGGTAAGGACGGCATAAATAATCTTATGACGATTTATTCCGCCGTAACGGGGCTTGATTTTGATAAAATCGAAGCCGAATTTGCCGGAAAGGGCTACGGCGATTTCAAAAAAGCAGTCGGAGAGGCCGTCGTTGCAGAACTTGCACCCGTGCAGGAAAAGTTTAATCGCTATATGAAAGATGCGGCTTATATTAAGGAATGTGAAAAAAACGGCGCAGAGCGTGCAGACCGCCTTGCCTCAAGAACTTTGCAAAAAGCAATGAAAAAGGTTGGTTTCTTATTGTAATCCGCTGTTCAATGTGTTATAATTATATCTGTTAATCACATCTTACTCAAAGAGGAGCAAGCCGATGCGGCGTGCCCCTCTTTTTTATGTGCTGAAATTAAATAGCAGCATCAAATTTGCCTTTTATTTAATTTGACTAAAACAAAAGGTAAAATTTGTTACTCTTTGTAATTGACCGTAACATAAAGAATGTGATATAATTAACAATAGTTTATGGATAAACCGAAAAGGAGGAATTATTTTGAAAGAAGCAAAAGCAATGGCGTATGTGAATATGTACGGTGTTCTTGCAACTCTTGAAAATCTCTGTGCCGTTGATGACGAGGCAAAACAAATTCTTGCCGCTCTTAAATCACCGGTTTCATTGTGCTTTGAGGTTGCCGGCGGTCCGTGCGGCACATTCCATTTTTCAAAAAGCGGCTGCAAGTTTACCGAGGGCTCCGAGGGTTGCACTTGCAAAATGAACTTTAAATCCCCTGAAAAATTCAATGATCTTATTGATCACAGCAAGCCCGGTGTTCCCACAAAGGGCATGGTTCAGGTGCTTTCGTTCCTTATGGGACCGTTTACAAAGCTCACAAACAGGCTCACCAAGTTGCTTATGCCCACCAAAGAGGATTTGCAAAACAGAGCATTTTTTGAAGAATCCACCATATTGACTTTCTACACTATTGCAGGAGCGATTTCGGCACTTGCAAATTCGGATTCGATTTCAAAATTCACCGCCGCCTCCACTGTGGACGGCATTATCTCAATGGGTATTAAAGATACCTGTTATGCAACGGTAAAGGTTAAAAATCATCATTTCACCACCATTAAAGAAAAACCGAAAAATCCCAGAGCAATTATGGAATTTGCGGATATTGATCTTGCTTACGGGCTTTTCAACGGCACTGTTTCCACCATTGCCGAGCTTTGCGAGGGCAACATTCATATGGCAGGTATGATTTCAATGGTTGATAATCTTAATCGCATTCTTGACAGAGTTGCGGTTTATCTCGGCTAATTTCTGATTAACGGGTATTTTAACGAAACTGTGCGGGAAACCGGCGTGCGAAAAATGCATTCGGTTTACTCTCGCTTGCTTTAGGAGGAAAAATAATGAGCAAATTTCCCGAATATACACACGAAAAAAGCAAGGAATGGTTCAGCAGGGCACTTGCCGCCATTCCGTCCGGCGTTTACGGTCATCTCGGTCCCAGTGAGGGTCTGTTTCTTCCCATTAGCAAATGGCCTTTGATGAGCGATCACGCAAAGGGCACTTATTTTTGGGATGTTGACGGTAATAAATATCTCGATCTTATGTGCGCTTACGGTCCCAATGTTCTCGGTTATTGCGACGAGGATGTTGATGCGGCTGCAATTCAGCAGCTTCACACCGGCAACTGCACCACATCACCGTCTTATAAAATGGTTGAATGTGCCGAACTGCTTAAAGACACTGTTGCCTGCGCCGATTGGGCGTTCTTTATGAAAAACGGTTCGGATGCCACAACATTCTCGGTTATGTGCGCTCGTGCACACACCGGCAAAAAGAAAATGTTTTTCTTGCAGGGATATTATCACGGCGATTTCCAATGGGCACAAAAAGTGGATTATCCCGGCATTCTTCCCGAAGAAGTTCAAAATAATGTTGTTGTGCCTTGGTTTGACCTTGATGCACTTCAAGAGGCTTATGACGCATGCGGCGGCGATGTTGCGGGTCTTATCGCTCAGCCTTACGACCACGGCAATTTCAAGGATAACGAATGCGCTACAAAGGATTATTGGCAGGCTGTTCGCAAATTCTGCGACGAGCACGGAATGGTGCTGATTTTTGACGATGTTCGCACAGGATTTAGGCTCGATCTTGCAGGTTCCGACCATTATTACGGCATTAAAGCGGATCTTATCTGCTTCTGTAAAGCTCTTGCAAACGGCTATAATATGTCGGCGGTATGCGGCGGCGATCATATGAAAACAACGGCTTCTTCCGTTACATATACGGGCTCTTATTGGATGAGTGCAGAGCCTTTTGCGGCTTGCCTTGCTTGTATTCCCAAGATGAAAAAGCTTGATACTCCCACAATGTTCCGTAAAATAGGCACTCAAATTACAGATGGATTTACCGCTGCGGCTCAGGAACACGGTTTTAATCTTGTTGTTTCCGGTGAGCCTGCGCTTTTCTACCTCAGAATTGCCAATGACGACAGCCTTATGCTTCATCAGGAATGGATTGCGGAATGCGTATCAAGAGGATTGTTCCTTGCGTCGCACCACAATCATTTTATCAACGCTTCCATTACGGATGAGGATATTAAGCTTGCCGTTGATATTGCCGAGGATGCTTTTGGTGTTGTTGCCGCAAGGCACCCTGAAATCGAGGGATTGAAATAATTTAAGATATAAAGACAGTCTGCGGACTTCGTGCCAAGGCTGCTTATTAAGGAGGAAAATTTATGCCAGCAAATTACAAGCCGTTCGATAAAGAAGAATGGCTCCGCCTCGAAAAAAAGGCGGATCAGTTAAGGCGTTTGACCGTGCAAACAACCGTTTGGGGCGGTTCCGGTCATATCGGTGGCGCAATGAGCGCAATGGACGCCATGACTATTCTTTACCACCGCTTTATGAAACTCGATGTCAATAACCCCGATATGGCAGACAGGGATCGCTTTGTGCTTTCCAAGGGTCATGCAGCTGTAGGCTACGGTCCTGTTATCTGCGATTACGGATTTATGGATGTTGAGGGGCTTCATAATTTTAACCTTACGGGTTCTCAGTTCGGTATGCACCTTGATTGCAACAAAATCAAGGGTATTGATTGCTCCAGCGGCTCTCTCGGTCACGGTCTTTCGCTCGCTTGCGGTTTTGCGCTTGCAGGCAGGGTAAACGGTCTTGATTACATGAACTATGTTCTCACCGGCGACGGCGAATTGAACGAGGGCTCAAACTGGGAGGCAGCAATGACTGCGGCTCAGTTTAAGCTTTCAAACGTTGTTGTTCTTGTTGATAACAATAAATGTATGATTGACGGTCGTGTAGACGACGAAATGAAAGTTGAGCCGGTTGACGAAAAATTCGCTTCGTTCGGATTTATTACCGAGCGTGTGGACGGTCAGAATATGAAAGAACTCAACAATGCAATCGAAAATGCAATAAACAATCATAAAAATGGCGGCGATAAGCCCTATTGTATCGTTATGGATACCTTTAAGGGTGCCGGAATTGATTTTATGGAAGACGATTATCATTGGCATTACGGCGCACTCGATGCCGAAAAGGAAAAGAAGTGCTATGAAAGCCTTGATAAATATTATGCGGCTCGTGTGGCGCGTGCGGAAAAGGAGGCGTAAGCAATGGCAAGCGGTATGACTTATACTATGACGGAAACCACTCAGCTTTCAACAGCCGAGTATTACGGAAAAGCACTTTGCGAGCTCGGTGAGGAGCACAAAGACGTTGTTGCTCTTACGGCGGATTTGGCTAAATCCACAAAAATCGGTATGTTCGGTGAAAAATTCCCGGAGCGTTTCTTTAATGTCGGCATTGCGGAGCAAAATATGTTCGGTGTGGCAGCCGGTCTTGCAAAAAACGGCCTTGTTCCGTTTGCTTCCACTTTCGCAATTTTTGCGGCAGCGCGTTCGCTTGATCAGGTTCACACGGATATTTGCTATCAAAATGTGCCCGTTAAAATCATTGCCACCCATGCCGGCACTTCGTTCGGTCAGGCAGGCTCAACACACCATTCGCTTATTGATATGACCTGTATGCGTGCTTTGCCGAATATGACGGTTATTTGCCCGTGCGACGGTGCAGAAACATATCACGCCGTTAAGGCTGCTTATGAAACACCGGGTCCAGTTTATATTCGTATAAACAGGGGATTTGACCAAATTGTTTATAAAAATCTTGAGGATTGCTCCTTTGAAGTAGGCAAGGCAAAGGTTATGAACGAGGGCACGGATATCACTGTTATCGCTTGCGGTTCATGCGTTTATCAGGCTATGCAGGCAGCGCAAATGGCAGAAGCAGATGCGGGTATCAAGGTTCGCGTTTTGAATATGCACACCATTAAGCCGATTGATGAAGAGGCTGTTATGGCTGCTGTTATGGACACAAGAAGAATTATCACGGTTGAGGATCACACCGTTATGGGCGGTCTCGGCTCGGCAGTTGCAGATGTTGTTGCAAAAAGCGGCAAGGCATGCGCATTTAAAATGCTCGGTCATCAGGATGCTTTCTCAACAATCGGTCTCCACGAGGATCTTATGTCCCTTGCAAAGATAGATGCAAACGGTATTGCGGAAACAATTGCCGAAGTAATGCATCAGGATTTTGAGGCGGACGACGCTTGGGACGATGAATTCTAAGCTTTTACGCCGAAAATCTTAATGAAAGGAATGTGTTATTATGGCAAGCGATGTAACCCGCTACACCAATAAGGTTTTCATGGCAGCTGCATTGCCGCTTATGAAAACGATTGCAACCGATGTGCCCGAGCTCGCCAAAAAGTTTGAGGGTGTGAATGCCGTTTATCAGGTTTCCGCTAAAACAAACGCACAGGATAAAGAAGCCGTTCACTTCGTTGTTGAAAACGGCGAATGGTCCTGTAAGCTCGGCGAATATTTCGGTCAGCAAAAAATAGATGCGGAACTTGAATTTTCCTCAATGGAAAAGATGAATGCCTTTATGAAAGGCGATATGAGCAAGCTTCCGAAGATGAAAATAAAATCCTTTGGCAAATTTATTAAATTTATGGCTGTGCTGCTTAAAATGAGCAGTTTGCTCGGTATTTCCGAGCCGCCGGAGGATGAGCAGCTTTCGCTTTTGCTTTGCAAGCTTTATTTCTATTTGCTTTCAAGCGGCATAAGCCAGCTCAATAAAATGAGTCACCCGGAAATCCATGATTGGACTCTTAAAAGCCCCGATCGTGTTTATCAGTGGGCTGTTGAGGGTCATCCCGAATGCACCGCTTATCTGCGTATAAAAGCAGGCAAATCCCGCGCCGGCAGAGGCGAATATAAGCGTTCAAAGCCGTTTTTCTGCATGAAATTCGATTCACCGCAGCACGCTCTTATGATTTTGCTCGGCACGGGCGATATGCTTGAAATGGTTAAATCAAAGCAACTTATTATGGAGGGTGCTCCTGAATTCGGTGCAATGATCGGCGATTATATGATGATTGTCGGCGACCTTGCAAAATAGCAAAAATCAATATTTTGTTTTTCACGGCAGGTGAGTTTTCACCTGCCGCATTTTATATTTGCGGTTTTAAAATATTATAGCAATTTGCGTATTGATTTTGACGAAAATACTGCTATAATAACAATGAGCAAATTTTTATATTTCAATCTATAAGAGGCACAAAGTATGAACAATTACAGAAGAAAAACAAAAATCATTTGCACAATCGGTCCTGCTTCTTGCGGCGAAGACACATTGCGCGAGCTTATGCTTGCGGGCATGGATGTTGCAAGATTTAACTTTTCGCACGGCGAATACGAAACCTTTGAGCAGTGGTTTGCAACCATTGAAAAGGTCAGAAAAGAACTCAACATTCCCGTTGCCACCTTGCTTGATACCAAGGGACCGGAAATAAGAACCGGTAATTTCAGTGATCCGAAAGGAATTTGTCTTGATGCGGGAGACGAATTTATACTCACAACCGATGATGTTATCGGTACAAAGGAAAAATGCAGCATTTCATATAAAAACCTGCCGCGCGATGTTAAAAAGGGCACAGTTATTTTGATAGACGACGGTTTAATTTCGCTCAAGGTTAAATCCGTTAATAATAACGATATTATATGCACGGTTGTGGAAGGCGGACCGATAACAGATCACAAGGGGGTCAATGTGCCCAATGTTACACTTGCGCTTCCTTATCTTTCCGAAAAGGATATGCAGGATTTGAAATTCGGCGCAAAAATGGGCTTTGATTTTATTGCTGCTTCGTTTTGCCGCACGGGTGCAGATATCGTTTATCTGCGCAATTTCTGCCACGCTCTCGGCTGGAACGATGTGCGCATTATCGCAAAAATAGAAAATAATGACGGTGTTGAAAATATTGACGATATTATCCGTGAGGCAGACGGCATTATGGTTGCCCGCGGTGATATGGGCGTTGAAATTCCGTTTGAAAAAATCCCGTCAATTCAAAAGGTTATTATAGAAAAGGTGTTTGCGGCAGGCAAGATTGTTGTAACAGCCACTCAAATGCTTGAATCGATGATTAAAAATGCACGCCCCACAAGAGCAGAGATAACGGATGTTGCAAATGCCGTGTACGACGGCACATCAGCTCTTATGCTTTCGGGTGAAACGGCAATGGGCGCGCACCCCATTGAAACCGTTAAAACAATGGCGCTTATCGCCAAAACGGCAGAGCGCGATATTGATTATGTGGGCAGATTTGAAAAATTTGCGCCAAAGCATATGCCCGGGGATATCACTTCGGCAATTTCGCATGCAACGGTTACTACTGCGCATGATTTGAATGCCAAAGCAATCATCACCGTAACAAAAAGCGGCACCACCGCACGCCAAATTTCTAAATACAGACCGCATTGCCTTATAATTTCAGCCACTACAAGCAAAAAGGTGTGCCGCCAAAACAATCTTTCCTGGGGTGTGATGCCCGTTATGTGCGAGGAAAAATCAAACACGGACGAGCTTTTCGAACATGCCGTTGATGTTGCAAAGGAAACGGGCGTGATTAAAAAAGGTGATGTTGTGGTTATTACGGCAGGTATTCCGCTCGGTCAAAGCGGCACCACCAATATGCTTAAAGTGCACGAGGTTGAATGAGGTTTAGCCTATGAATAAAAAATCGGTAAAAATAATAATCATTTGCGCCGTTGTTGCTGCAATAATTGCCGCGTGCGCCGTTTTCGGCGTTAAAATCAAAAATGATATAAACGGCAACGAAAATGGCATGTCAACCGAATACACGCTTGTTATTGAGTCAAACGATTATCAATACGAGGTTTCAAAAATGCTTGCCGATAACGGCATTGTTGTTGAGGATTCGATATGGTCGGCGTGGATGGATAAGCATTATCCCGATTTTACTTACATAAATGGCGAATATTATATGAAATCTGATATGAGCTACGAGGAAATTGCTCAAAAGCTGCAAAATCCGGATATAAGCCACAAGGTTGTTTCCGTAGCCATTCCTGAGGGCTACAATGTTTTTGATATAGCAAAAACGCTTGAGGAAAATCAAATTTGCTCTGCCGAGGATTTTTATGCCGCTGTTTCCACAAACGAGGGCTACGATTATGATTGGCTTGACGATTTTCCGACGGATCGTTCGCATATCGGCTTTATTTTGGAGGGCTTTTTGTTCCCTGCAACCTATGATTTCTCGATGAACAGCGACGCTGAAGTTGTTGTTGACAAAATGCTTGCTGCGTTTGATAGCAGACTTTCCGATAAAATGACTGCATATTGCAAAGCGAATAATATGAGTCTGTATCAGTTCATAACGCTTTGCTCAATAGTGCAGGAGGAGGCTTTGAGCGACGACAGTGCCGCCAATATCGCCTCAGTGCTTATAAACAGATTAAATAAGGGCAGCAAGTTGCAATGTGATGTCACTTATTATTATGCAAAAAAATTGCTTGATTACGGCTTTTCAAAGGACACCTATGATTCTTATTACACTTACAGGTGCCCTGCGCTTCCGAGCGGTCCCATAACAAATTCGGGCATGAGCATTGTCAACGCCGTAATCAATCATCCCGATACGAATTATCTTTATTTCTTTTCCGATTTGCAAGGTGAATTTCACTTTGCTTCCACAGGTCAGGAATTTGAGCAGCTTAAACAAAAATATCCGTGGAAATAGTCTGCGGCAGCGAAAGGATTGTATGTTATGTCTAAATGGGACAGGGATTATCTCGACCTGTGTCGCAGAATACTTGATGAGGGCACGGAGGTTGTAAACCGCACCGGTACAAACTCAATAAAAGTGCCTTCACATTATTTTCACTTTGATTTAAGAGAGGAATTTCCGATCCTTACCACCAAGCAGCTTTTTATAAGGCAGGCGGTGCTTGAAATGCTTTGGATTTATCAGGCACAGTCAAATGATGTAAGATGGCTTCGTGAGCGCGATGTAAATATTTGGAATGAATGGGAAACGGATGATAACGGCACCTGGCACGCTACTCAGCTTGTGCCGGATGAAAACGGAAAGCTTGTTAAAAAGCAAATCACCAAGGAATTCGGCAAGGAATTTGCTCACACTATCGGCACGGCTTACGGATACATAGTAAATAAATTCCAAATGACTCAAAATTTGATAGATAAAATAAAAAACCATCCCGAAGATCGCCGTATGGTTATGACCCTTTGGCAAAATGATTATCTTGATACCGCCGTGCTTCCGAGCTGCGTTTGGAGCAGTGAATGGGACGTTACAAACGGTTGTCTTAATTGTTGGGTGCATCAGCGCTCCTGCGATGTGCCGCTCGGTTTGCCGTTTAATGTAACTCAATATGCCGTGCTTATGTGCATGCTTGCTCAGGTTGCCGGATTGAAACCCGGCACAATGGATTGGAGCATTAAGGATGCGCATATCTATGTCAATCAGGCAGACGGTATTAAAGAACAGCTACACCGCCTTGAAGAACAGGGCGATTTGCCCGCACCGAAGCTTTGGCTTAATCCCGATGTTGACGATTTCTTTAAGTTTGACAACAGCCGTGATTTGCTTGATGTTAAGCTTATTGATTATAAGCACCTTGGCAAAATAAAATTCCCGATTTCTCAGTAAAGGAGCTTTGCTCATGGATATATCGCTCATACTTTCTGTCGGCAAAAACAATGAAATAGGCAAAAACAACGACCTTGTGTGGCATTTTCACGAGGATATGAGATTCTTCAGGGAAACCACCACGGGTAACACCGTGATTATGGGCAGAAAAACATTTGAATCGCTGCCTAAGATTTTGCCAAACAGGCGTAATATTGTTATCAGCGGTGATAAATCGCTTAAAATCGACGGTGCAGAGGTTGCCAATTCCGTTGAGGAGGCACTTGAAATTGCGAAAAACGATAATGTTTTCGTTATCGGCGGCGGGCGGATTTATGCGCAACTTTTGCCGCTTGCATCAAGGCTTTATTTAACGGAAATTGAGGCGGAATGTTCCGACGCAGATACCTTCTTTCCTAAGTTTGATAAATCGCTGTGGAGCAGGGAAGTGCTTTCGTGTGCCGAAGAGGACGGAATTAAATTTTCGCATGTGCTTTATACAAAAAAATAAAATTCGGTGTTGACATTCGTTCGCACCTGTGTTAATATATTTTCACAACAAAGAAGAGCATTTACCCGTTCTCCCCTTCAGCAAAGCGAAAAGGGCAATATTTCAAAGATTTATTGAAGTGCGGGCATTTTGTGCTCGCACTTTTAAATTATTTAAATGAGGTGTTATTTATCAGCAAGGAAACTCCGCAGCTTAATAACGAAATTAAAGACAAAGAATTGCGAGTTATCACGGCAAGCGGCGAGCAGCTTGGTATTATGAGCGCGAAGGATGCGCTTCATGAGGCTGAAAAAAGAGGGCAGGATCTTGTTAAGATTGCTCCTCAGGCAAAACCGCCTGTTGTAAAGATAATGGATTATAGCAAATTCCGTTATGAGCAGGCTAAGCGCGAAAAAGAAAATCGCAAAAAGCAAAAGGTTGTTGACACTAAAGAAATCCGCCTTTCACTCAATATCGATATCGGCGATTTCAACACAAAAGTCAACCAAGCCAAAAAGTTTCTTTCAAAGGGCGATAAATTAAAGGTTTCAATCCGCCTTCGCGGCAGGGAAATGGCTCATTCCGATTTGGGCGTTGCCAATATGAAACGCTTTGTTGAAGCTCTCGGCGAAGATGTTAATGTTGATAAAGCCCCGAAGCTTGAGGGTAGGCAGATTCTTATGTTTGTTTCCCTTAAGCCTTCAAGTAAGTAATCTTACTTTATCTAAATAATTAAAATATGACGGAGGAATAATTATGCCTAAGATCAAAACACACAGCGGCGCTAAAAAGCGTTTCAAAACAACAAAAAGCGGTAAGGTTAAGCGCGCTCATGCTTACACCTCTCACATCCTTACAAAGAAAACCACAAAGCGCAAGAGAAATCTTCGCAAAACAGCTGTCGGCGATGTAACCAATCAAAAGCAGATGAAAAGGCTTGTTCCCTATAAATAAGAACATGCCGGCTTGATTCGGTAATCTGATTGAATTTTAAGGATAATTACTCAATATAAACGGAGGAAATAAGTTATGGCAAGAATTAAAGGCGCTATGGCAACACGCAAAAGAAGAAAAAAAGTTTTAAAGGCTGCTAAGGGTTATTACGGCAGCAAGCATCGCCTTTTCAAAACAGCTAAGCAGGCTGTTATGAAGAGCGGTCAGTATGCATATATTGGCAGAAAGCAAAAGAAAAGAGAATTCCGCAGAATGTGGATTTCCAGAATTTCCGCTGCCTGCAAGGCAAATGGCACAAACTATTCAACATTTATGAATGGTCTTAAGAAAGCCGGCATTGATCTTAACAGAAAAATGCTTGCCGAAATCGCCGTTACCGATGCAGAGGCATTCACCTCTCTTGTTGAATCTGCAAAAGCAGCTCTCTGATAATGGGATTTAAAGAGGAAGAAAATTTCTTCCTCTTTTTTTATTTTTACTGTTGCACTTTTTTTCTTAATATAGTATTATAATTTAAATATTATTTTATATAATATGGCATTAAATCCGCACGCAATTTTTCGCGCGGCAATGTGGTTTTCTTAAACTGAAATTTTTTAAAGCCGTGGAGAATCGGTATGGAAAAAATCACAAGCAAATCAAATAATTTAATAAAAGAAGTAAAGAAGCTTTTCACCTCTCGCAGGCACAGAATTCAAAATCAAAAATTTGTGCTGGAGGGTGCAAGGCTTTGTTTTGATGTTACGGAATCGGATTGTAAACCGTGCATGCTGCTGCTCACGGAAGCCGCTGCGGAAAAATACGGCAATAAATGCGCCGCTCTTATTGATTGTTTTCCGAAGGTTTATTTTATAACGGACGAAATTGCGCAAAAAATAAGCGACACACAGTCTTCCCAGGGTGTGTTTGCCGTTTGCGAAATGCGAAGCGGCGAATTCGTGCCGGAGGTCGGTAAAAAATATATTGCGCTCGATCAAATTCAGGACCCGGCAAATCTCGGTGCAATCGTCAGAACTGCTGAGGCTCTCGGAATAAACGGTGCGTTGCTTTACAATTGCTGCGATGTTTATAACCCAAAGGCACTTCGCGCTTCAATGGGCGGTATGCTCAGGCTGCCGTTTGCGCAAAGCGGAAATCTTGCAGCGGATATCCGAAAATATAAAGCGGCAGGCTTTTCTGTTTATGCCGCCGTACCGGATTCTTCGGCAAAGGATATAACCGAAATTAAATTTCGCGGCTCCGACATCTGCGTAATAGGAAATGAGGGAAACGGCGTTTCGGGCGAGGTGCTTGCCGAATGTGCGCCGCTAACGATAAATATGCTCGGCAGGGCGGAAAGTCTTAACGCTTCCGTTGCCGGCACAATAGTTATGTGGGAGATGCTGCGGTGATGAACGGTGCCGTTTCTTGGATAAGGCTGCAATCCGCTCTCGGTGCAGGAGCAGCTCTTAATGAAATAATTGAATATTTCGGCTCTGCAAATTCACTTTTTGAGGCGGGAGAAACAGAATGGCGTATGAGCCCGGTGCTTGTTCCGCGCCAAATTGAAAGGCTTTGCGAATCAACCGAACAGCAGGCTCTTGAGGTGCTTGCCACCTGTAAAATGAACGGTTGGCACGTTGTGCCTTATGATGATTCGAGGTATCCCGAAAGATTGCGCGTAATTTATAATCCGCCTGCCGTGCTTTATGTTGACGGCGAATTGCCTGATATCGATAATAACATCGTTATCGGCATTGTGGGCACAAGGCGTGCAAGTGATTATGCGGTTAAGGCGGCGGATGTTATGAGCCGCGGAATTGCAGAACGCGGAGCAATAGTAGCCTCCGGCGGTGCACTCGGCGTTGACACGGCTGCTCATAACGGAGCAATGCTTTCCGGCGGAAAAACAATTGCAGTTCTCGGTTGCGGGCTCGGCACAAAATATCTTATGGAAAATAAGCCGCTGCGTGATGCCGTTGTTAAAAACGGCGCGCTGATAACGGAATTTCAACCGTTCACTCCGGCTTCAAAATACACTTTCCCGATACGCAATCGCATAATCAGCGGAATTTCGCTCGGCGTGCTTGTTGTGGAGGCAAGCGTCAAAAGCGGCAGCCTCATAACTGCCAATTGTGCGCTTGAACAGGGTAGGGATGTTTTTGCTTTGCCGTGCTCAATTCTCGACCCTGCTTTTGCAGGCACAAATAAATTGATTGACGACGGCGCAACCGTTGCCACAAAGCCGCTCGATTTGCTTTATTCCTATGCCGAGAAATACGGCATTAAAATCGACGAGGTTAAATCCGTCGGCAAAATAATGCGCGAAACAGCTGATAAAAGCGCGAACGCTTACGGCAAGGCGCGCGATATCTCGTTTGATAACATTCAGGTCGGCAGAAAGAAAAGAGAAGTTCGCCAAAAGGCATCCGCAGAACTTTCGGGAAATACAAGGTTCGTTTTTAACGTGCTTACCGAGGAATATCAAAGCGCGGACGAAATCAGCCGTGCTGCAGGATTAAGCATTGCCGAAGCACTCACGGCACTTACCGCTCTGGAAATAGCGGGGCTTGCAGCAAGCGCAGGCGGAAAAAGATACCGCCTTGCCTGAGCGGTAAAACAAAAAAGCGTAATATGCCGCACAGCGGCGTTTAAGATATATACAGAAAGGCTTGGTAAATTAAATGTCAAAGCTTGTAATTGTTGAGTCGCCTGCAAAGGCGAAAAATATAAAAGGTTATCTCGGCAGGGGCTACGAGGTTGTTGCCTCAATGGGTCATGTTCGCGATTTGCCGTCCGCAAGGCTTTCGGTTGATGTGGAGCACGATTTCGCACCGAAATATGCAATCATCAAGGGTAAAGAAGCTTTTGTTAAGGATTTGAAAAAGAAAGCGGATAAATCCGATTATGTTTATCTCGCAACCGACCCCGATAGAGAGGGAGAGGCAATCAGCTGGCATCTTGCAAACATTCTTGAGCTTGATTTAAACGATAAAAACCGCGTCACCTTTAATGAAATCACAAAGCACGGCGTAACCGAGGGAATGGAGCATCCCCGCAGCATTGATATTGATCTTGTTGACGCTCAGCAGGCACGCCGTATTTTGGACAGACTTATCGGTTATAAGCTTTCGCCGTTTATAAGCCAAAAAATCAGGCGCGGACTTTCCGCAGGGCGTGTTCAGTCCGTTGCACTTCGCCTTGTGGTTGACAGGGAAGAAGAAATCCGCGCATTCGTGCCGCAGGAATATTGGTCGATAGACGCAAAATTCACAAATCCACCCAGTAAAAAGGTTTTTGCCGCCGCCATTTACGGTAAGGACGGTAAGAAAATCAAAATAAATTCAAAAGAGGAAAGCGATAAAATCCTTTCCGAGCTTGAAAGCGCCGAATACACAGTTGCTTCTGTTAAAAAGGGCACGAGGAAGAAAAGCCCTACTCCGCCTTTCATTACATCCACGCTTCAGCAGGAGGCTTCAAGAAGGCTCTCTTTCCAGGCAAGACGCACAATGAAAGCCGCGCAGGAGCTTTATGAAGGCGTTGATGTTGAAAATCTCGGCACCGTCGGTCTTATTACTTATATGAGAACGGATTCGCTTCGTATCTCCGATGAGGCAAGGGCAGCAGGCAATCAGTTTATTCTTGATAATTACGGTGAAAAATATTTGCCAAAAAAGCCGCGTTTCTTTAAATCGAAGGGCAATGTTCAGGACGGGCACGAGGCGATTCGCCCCTCAATGCCTGGCGTTACCCCCGAATCGGTTAAAGGCTCACTCACAAACGATCAATATAAAATTTATAAGCTTGTGTGGGAGCGATTTATTGCTTCGCTTATGGAAAATTGTCTTCAGGAAACCGTTAAGGTTGAAATCGCCGCAGGCGACTACACTTTCACTGCCTCCGGCTACACTGTTAAGTTTGACGGTTTTACCGCTCTTTATGAAGAATCCAAGGACGACGCTGCCTCCGATTCCTCCGCTCCGCTTCCGGAGCTTAAGCAGGGTGATGCTTTAAGGCTTAAATCCATTCTCGGTAATCAGCATTTCACTCAGCCACCGGCAAGATATACCGAAGCAAGCCTCACCAAAGCACTTGAGGAAAACGGCGTGGGCAGACCGTCAACATATGTTACCATCACGTCAACGATCGTTGCCCGCGAATATGTTAAGCGTGAAGGCAAGCAGTTTGTGCCCACCGAGCTCGGCGAGGCGGTAACAAAGCTGTTGGAAGACAGAATGCCTAATATAGTTGATGTTAAATACACTTCCAAAATGGAAGCGGATCTTGATAAAATTGACAGCGGCGAAAAGAATTATATCGATATGATTCGCCACTACTATGATGAATTTGAAAAGCCTCTCGAAAAAGCAAAAATCGAAATGCAGGGTGTAAAGATAAAGCTTAAAGAGGAAGAAACAGACGAAATTTGCGAAAAATGCGGCAGAAATATGGTTGTTAAAGTCGGTCGCTTCGGCAAATTTCTTGCATGCCCGGGCTATCCAGAATGTAAAAACACAAAGCCGCTTATTTTGCGCACAAAGGCAAAATGCCCCGAGTGCGGCGGTGATGTTATCGAAAAGAAAACGCGCAAGGGAGCGGCGTTTTACGGCTGCTCCAATTATCCCAATTGTAATTTTATGACTTGGGATGTGCCGAGCGACGAAGTTTGCCCCCGCTGTGGAAAATCCCTGTTCAGAAGAAAAGGCAATGTGCTTTATTGCCCCGATGCAGAGGGCTGCGGTTTTACAAAGCCCGTAACCAGAAAAAAGAAAAGCGAAGAGAAATAAATGAATTTCAAAGTAATCGGCGCAGGTCTTGCCGGTGTTGAGGCGGCGTGGCAAATTGCGCAAAGCGGAAATAAAGTAACGCTTTATGAGCAAAAACCGAATAAAAAATCACCGGCGCACAAATCGGATAATTTTGCCGAGCTTGTTTGCTCAAACTCATTTAAAGCTTCGCGCATCGATTCTGCTGCCGGGCTTTTAAAAGAGGAAATGCAGCGATTCGGCTCACTCACCGTGCCGATTGCAAAGCAATATTCGGTTGCCGCCGGCGGCGCTCTTGCTGTTGACCGTGATTTGTTTTCATCCGCGGTAACGGAAAAAATTAAAACTTGCCCCGATATCAAAATTGTTTATGCCGAGCAAAGCGATATATCGCTCGATTTAAACGATATAACCGTTGTTGCCACCGGTCCTCTTACGGACGGTAAAATGGCAGAAAGCATACAAAATCTGTGCGGTGATTATCTTTCGTTTTATGACGCTGCGGCACCGATTGTAACGGCAGACAGTATTGATATGAATATCGTTTTCGGTGCTTCGCGCTACGGCAGAGGCGGCGAAAACGACTATTTCAATTGCCCGTTCGATAAAGTGGGGTATGAGGCTTTTATAGCCGAACTTGTTGATGCAGAGGGTGCAGTGCTTCACGATTTTGATGTTTACGAGGGCTGTATGCCGATTGAAAAACTTGCAAAGCGCGGGAGTGACGCACCGCGTTTCGGTCCTATGAAGCCGGTCGGTTTAATAAATCCCACCACCGGTCACCGCCCATGGGCGGCTGTTCAGCTTCGCCGCGAAAATTCTGCAGGCACCATGTTCAATCTTGTGGGCTTTCAAACAAATCTGAAATTCGGCGAGCAAAAAAGAGTTTTCTCAATGATTCCGGGGCTTGAAAATGCTGAATTTGTAAGATACGGTGTTATGCATCGCAATTCGTTTTTGAATTCGCCGAGGCTGCTCACTCCGGGTTTCGCGCTTCGCTCAAATCCGAATGTGCTTTTCGCCGGGCAAATAACCGGTGTTGAGGGATATATGGAATCGGCAATGTCCGGGATTTTGGCAGGCAAAAACGCCGTAAGGCTTGCTTGTGGCAAAAAGCCGCTTGTGCTGCCCAAAACAACCATGATGGGCGCGCTTGCCGATTATATTAGCGATGAATCGGTTTCTGATTTTCAGCCCATGGGCGCAAATTTCGGCATTTTGCCGCCGATTGAGCCTAAAATCAGGGATAAACGCGAGCGATATGCGGCACTTGCCCAAAGGTCACTTGCCGAAACGGAAAGGATTTTAAGTGATGAGGATTATTGTTGACGCCTTCGGCGGCGATAATGCGCCGCTTGAAATAATTAAAGGCTCAATGCTTGCCGTTGACGAATTCGGAATTGATGTAATTCTTTGCGGCAGTGAAAAAGAGATTATGAAATGCGTCAATGAAAATAAAATAGAACTAAAAAACACTCAAATTTATAATACGGACGCTCCTGCCGTTGAAATGAGCGACGATTCCAAATGCGTGCTCAGGGAAAAGGCTAACTCAAGCATGGGGCTTGGATTTTCGCTTCTTAATTCCGGCGAGGGCGATGCGTTCGTTTCCGCAGGAAACACAGGCGCAATTACCGTCGGCGCAACGCTTATAACAAAAAGAATAAAGGGCGTTAAAAGACCGTGCATTGCATCTGTTATGCCAAGCATAAACAAACCTTTTTTGCTTCTCGACTGCGGCGCAAATGTTGAATGTCGCCCCGAATTTCTTGATGAATTCGGCAGGCTCGGCAGCCTTTATATGCAGCATATACTCGGCTGCGAAAATCCCCGTGTTGCGCTTGTTAATAATGGCTCTGAGGAAACGAAGGGCACGCGCACAGTTAAAGAGGCTTATGCGCTTATGAAAAACGCCGATTATAATTTCGTCGGCAACATCGAGGCAAGGCAGATTCCTTTCGGCGATGCCGATGTTGTTGTGGCGGACGGCTTTTCCGGCAATCTTGTGCTGAAAATGTACGAGGGTGTGGCAAAAGCTTTGATGAACGGCGTTAAGGGTGTTTTTAAAAAGAATGTTTTTACAATGCTTTCCGCCGTCGGCGTTATGAGCGGAATAAACAAAATGAAAAAGCAGTTTGATTACAAGGAATACGGCGGCGCAGTGCTTCTCGGTGTGCGTAAGCCTGTTGTTAAGGCACACGGCTCAGCTGATGCAAGAACATTCAAAAATGCAATAAAGCAGGCGGTGTGGTTCCTTGAAAAAGATCTTATAAGCGAAACTGAAAAAGCGTTTGGAGCAAATGCAAATGAATAAAAATCTATCTCAGCTTGAAAAAACAATCGAATACACATTTAAAAACAAATCGCTTTTAAAAGCCGCACTTACTCATTCAAGCTATGCAAACGAGCATAAATATAAGTGCCCTTATAATGAAAGGCTTGAATTTTTGGGCGATGCCGTTGTGTCGCTCACGACAGCTCGGTTTCTTTTCGAAAAATTCCCCGATATGCCGGAGGGCGATCTTTCCAAGCTTCGTTCAGGTCTTGTGTGCACGGCTGCACTTTCGGATTATGCAAATCAAATATCTCTCGGTGATTATCTTTATCTCGGCAAAGGCGAGGAATGCAATAACGGCAGAACGCGCTCCTCTAATTTGGAGGATGCGTTCGAGGCACTCACAGCTGCCGTTTATCTTGACAGCGACCTTGAAGCCGCATCAAAATTCGTGCTGCGCTTTTTAAATGCTTCTGTAAGCAATCATCATATAAACTTTAAGGATTATAAAACAATTCTTCAGGAGATTGTGCAGCAAAATCATCAGGAAACGCTTAATTATGTTATAACGAGTGAAAGCGGTCCTGCACACGATAAAAGATTTGAGGCAGAGGTTCACCTTAATTCAAATATTATCGGCAGGGGCACGGGCACCAGTAAAAAACAGGCAGAACAGGAGGCAGCAAAGGAAGCTTTGCAGTTAATGGGAATATGAAAAAAACTAATATATCTGTTTTTGTGCCGCATATAGGATGCCCGCAAAAATGTTCGTTTTGCAATCAGCATGCAATTACTGGTTACACAAAAGCCCCCACAGCCGCAGATGTGCACGAAGCTGTTTGCAAGGCACTTGCAAACACCGAGGCAAGAGGCGGTTACTATCAATATGAAATCGCTTTCTTCGGCGGCTCTTTCACGGCAATCGAAAGAAGCTACATGATTGAACTTTTGGAAGCTGCAAATTATTATGTTAAAAACAAAAAGGTAACAGGCATCAGAATTTCAACCCGCCCGGATGCAATAGATAAAGATACACTTCGTTTGCTTAAAAAATACGGTGTAACATCAATCGAACTCGGTGCACAAAGTATGAACGACGAAGTGCTTGAGGCAAATTTCCGCGGTCACAACGCTCAGTGCGTAAGGGATGCTTCCCATCTGATTAAAAGCGCAGGATTTGAACTCGGCTTGCAAATGATGACGGGGCTTTATAAATCAACTCGTGAGCGTGATATGGAAACGGCAAAGGAATTTGTTAAAATCAAGCCCAAAACCGTTCGAATCTATCCCACCGTGGTGCTGAAAAACACTTATCTCGGCAAACTTTACAAGGAAAAGAAATATCACCCCGTGTCCGTTGCAAAATCGGTTGATTTATGCGCTGAACTTGTGGAATATTTTGAGGATCACAAAATCAATGTTATCCGCGTGGGTTTGCACGCAAGCAAGGATATCAGGGACAATATGTTCGGCGGCTGCTATCACGAATGCTTCGGCGAAATGGTGGCTTCCAAAATTATGTTTAATAAAATCACTTCGTATCCGCCCGGTAAGTACGAGGTGTTCGTAAACGAAAAATCAATTTCAAAATTGCTGGGTAATAAAAAATCAAATCTCGAGGAGCTTAAAAAGGCGGGCTACGAAATCTTTATCGAATATGATAACACGCTTTCTCCCAACGAGGTGAGGGTAGGATAAATGCTTTTAAAAACTCTTGAAATGCAGGGCTTTAAATCCTTTCCGGATAAAACCGAATTAAATTTCGGAAAGGGTATAACTGCCGTTGTCGGGCCAAACGGCTCGGGAAAAAGTAATATATCGGACGCGGTTCGTTGGGTTCTTGGCGAAACCTCCACCAAAAATCTCAGAGGCTCCAAGATGGAGGATGTTATCTTCGGCGGCACATCCGCGCGAAAGGCGGTGGGTTTTGCACAGGTGCAACTCACTCTTGATAACAGCGACGGCACACTTAAGGACAAAGGCGATATCGTAACCGTTTCACGCAGGTATTACAGAAGCGGCGAAAGCGAATATAAAATAAACGGCGAAAGCGTGCTTCGTCGCGATATTCATGAGCTGTTTATGGATACCGGTCTCGGCGCAGACGGTTATTCAATGGTCGGTCAGGGCAAAATTGATTCAATCATTTCTGCTAAGAATGAGGACAGGCGTGAATTGTTTGAAGAAGCAGCCGGAATTTCGCGTTTTCGCCATAAAAGGAAGGACGCACAGCGCAGACTCGATCAGGCTCAGGAAAATCTTGTGCGCCTGCTTGATATTCTCGGCGAACTTGAAAGTCGCGTCGGTCCGCTTAAAGCGCAAAGTGAAAAGGCTGCAAGATTTATTGAACTTTCCGACGAAAAGAAAAATCTTGAAATCGGAGTTTGGGTTAATAAAATAAATAAATTCACAAATGATCTTCGCGAGCAGGAACATAAAATTGACGCCGCAAACGAATCTTATAATATTTGCGAAAACGAGCTGAAAAGTATTGAAAACGATATTGAAGCCGCACTTGAAAAAACAGCTGAAATAAACGGCAAAATTGATGAAATCAGATCCGGCGGTGCAGCTTTTGAAGAAGCCGCAATTAAAAAAGACGGTGAAATTTCCGTTCTTGAAGCCACGATTGCGCATAATAACGAAACCGCACTTCGTTTTAAATCGGATATTGAACTTGCCGCAAAGGGCAATGCTTCGATTGATGAGGGCATTGCCGAAAAGCAGGCACTTATCGAAAAGTGCGAAAACGAATCCGTTTTGAAAAAACAGCAGCTTAGGGAAACAGCTTCGCAAATGCAGCAGCTTCTCAGCTCAAACGAGGAATTTTCAAGGCTTTCGGCAGAGCTTAACAACACTATCGCTTCGCTCACCGTTAAACTTTCGGATTTTAGGGTAAAAGCCACCGAAGCAAAATCGAGCATGGAGGAAATCAAGGCAAGAAAAGATACCGTTGATGAAAGTATCAAATCGGCACAAAATGCTCTTGCCGAGGAAAATACAAAAAAAGAAAAGAACGATTCGATTCTTGCCGGGCTTGATGAAAAAATTTCCGAAAATTCAAACTCTGTTGCGGGTTTCGGTTTAAGGCAAAAAAGCAAGGTTCAAAAGGCAGAGGAACTTAAGGAAAAACTTGAAAAACTTTCAAGGCAGCTTTCTGAAAAAGAATCAAAAGCAAGAATGCTTTCCGATCTTGAAAAAAACATGGAAGGCTATTCCGGTGCTGTTAAGGCAGTTATGCGTCGCGCACGCGAAAAGGCACTCGGCGGTATTCACGGTCCGCTTTCACAGCTTATTCAGGTTGATAACGAATATTCAACCGCCGTTGAGGTTGCGCTCGGAGCGGCTATGCAAAATATTGTTACCTCCACAGAGGCAGACGCCAAAAGAGCAATTTACTATCTTAAAGAAAACAATGTCGGCAGAGCCACTTTTTTACCGATTTCAAACATCAAATGTCGCACGCTTGACGAACGCGGGCTTGACGAGAATTTAGGCTTTGTTTCCGTTGCAAGCGAGCTTGTGCAGTGCGATGAGCAATATAAGGAAATCGTTGCAAGTTTCCTTGCAAGGGTTGCCGTTGTTGACGATATGGACAGTGCCATCGGCATTGCTAAAAAATATAAAAACCGTTTTAAAATCGTTACGCTGGACGGGCAGGTAATCAATCCCGGCGGCTCGATGACGGGTGGTAGCCGTGCAAGGGGATCCGGTATTCTTTCGCGTGCAAATATGATTGAGGAACTTGAAACTCAGGCGAAAAAGCTTAAGGCGGAATATGATGAATGTGCCGCTGAATATAAGCTTGCAACGGAGGAGGCAAACCGTGCCGCTGCACAAATGCAGGCGGCTCAAGCGGAACTTATGACGGCGAAGGAAGATAAAATCCGAGCCGAAGGCGAGGGCAGACTTGTTGCCGGCAGAATTTCGGCACTCAATTCTCAGCTTGCAGCACTTGCCGACGAAAAAGAAAACGCCCACGGCAGAATTATGCTGTTTGAGCAGGCTTATAAGGAAAATGAGGGCAAAACAGCCGAAATTCGCACGCAAATCGAGGCTGCGGAAAGTCGCCTCGAACAGGTTTCGGGTGATGCAAAGGGCGTTCTTGAGAAAAGAGAAGCTTTAAGAGCACAAACAGAAAACATCAATCTTGAAATTCTAACTCTTGCCAAGGATTCTCAGGCGGCAAAGCTTTCGATAGAAGAATTGCAGTTGCAAAAAACCACGCAGTCCGGCAGGGTTAAATCCATTGAAAACGATATTAAGGAAATAGAATCTAAAAACGCCGCATTGATTGCTTCGGTTGAAGATATCAAAAAAGAGGCGGAAGAACTCAGGCAAAAATCGACTCAATCCGGTCAGGAAATTTCGGGGCTTATCGAGCAAAGAAACAGCCTTGATAAAAGTTCTTCCGAGCTTCGCACACTTGAGCGAAATAAAAGTCAGGAACGCGAAAAGCTTTCTGCCGAAATAGTAAGGCTTGATGAACGCAAAATCGCCATGCGCAAGGAGTATGACGAACTTAACGATATGCTCTTTGAACAATATGAGCTCACGCGCCGTGAGGCGGAGGCTCTTAATATTCAAATCGAAAATATGCAGGAGGCAAAAAAACGCCTGCACGAAATTAAGGTTGCCATAAAAAAACTCGGCTCCATCAATGTGGGCGCAATCGAGGAATATAAAGAGGTTTCGGAAAGATATGAATTTCTTAAAGAGCAAACCGACGATATCGAAAAATCAAAATCGGAGCTCAATAAGATTATTGAGGATCTCACCGCTTCAATGAGCGAAAAATTCATGGCTCAGTTCAACAAAATCAATGCGGAATTCAAAACTTGCTTTGCCGATTTCTTCGGCGGTGGCAAGGGCGAAATTCTGCTTGATGACCCGAATAACTGCCTTGAAAGCCAAATTGAAATCAAAATTCAGCCTCCCGGAAAATCGGTTCAAAACATAAATCTTTTCTCGGGCGGCGAAAAATCTCTTGCCGCAATGGCACTGCTCTTCAGTGTGCTCAAGGTTACCCCGTCGCCGTTTTGCATTTATGATGAGGTTGAGGCTGCGCTTGATGATGTTAATGTTGAGCGCTTTGCCAAATATATGCGCCGAATGACGGATAAAACGCAGTTTATATCCATCACCCACAGGCGCGGCACAATGGAAGAGGCTGATGTGCTTTACGGTGTTACAATGCAGGAAAAAGGAGTTTCAAAGCTGCTCGAGCTGCAATCTGCTGAGCTTGCTGCAAAGATGGGTCTTGAATAAATATGATTAAGATTATTTAACGGAGATAATATGGGAATATTCGATAAATTCAAAAAAGGGCTGAAAAAAACGCGCGAGCAGGGAATGACTGCCCAAATAGAAGAAGCCGTTGAATCCTATGAGGAAATAACGGATGAGCTTTATGACGAACTTGAAGAAATTTTAATTATGGGCGATGTGGGCTTTCCTACTGCCGAAAAGGTTATAAACAGCCTTAAGGAAAAGGTGGAAAACGACAATGTGCACGATGTAAAAAAGGTGCGCGAAATGCTTAAAGACATCGTTTCAGGTATCGTTTGGGGCGGAAGCTATTTAAAGTTGCGCTCAAAGCCGTCCGTAATTCTTGTTATCGGCGTAAACGGAGTCGGCAAAACAACCACAATCGGCAAGCTTGCACTTCGCCTTAAAGAGCAGGGCAGAAGCGTTATTCTCGGCGCGGCAGACACTTTTCGCGCCGCCGCAATAGAGCAACTTCAGGTTTGGGCAGACAGAGCGGATGTGGATCTTATCAAGTCTGCCGAGGGCTCCGATCCGGCTTCCGTTGTGTTTGACACCATTCAGGCAGGCAAGGCACGCAATGCCGATGTTATTATTATCGACACGGCAGGCAGGCTTCATAATAAGAAAAATCTTATGGACGAGCTTAATAAAATTAGCCGTGTTATAGACCGCGAATTGCCGGATTCTTCAAAAGAGGTTTTGCTTGTGCTTGATGCCACAACCGGTCAAAATGCGGTTAATCAGGCAAAGGATTTTAAGGATTCCGCAGGTATTACGGGTATCGTGCTTACAAAGCTTGACGGCACGGCAAGGGGCGGCGTTGTGCTTGCCATAAACAATGAACTTGATGTGCCGGTTAAATTCGTGGGCGTGGGTGAGCAAATAGACGATTTGCAACCGTTTGATGCCGATGCGTTTGCCGCAGGGCTTTTTGGCGACGATGAGGAATAAGGTGAAATTATGGATTTTGTGTTGGCAACAAACAATATGAAAAAATTGGCTGAAATGCAGCGCATTTTAGCTCCGCTCGGAGTAAATATAGTAACGGCAAAATCACTTGGTATAGAATTGCCGGAGGTTGAGGAAACGGGCACCGCATTTGCCGAAAACGCAGAGCTTAAAGCACAGTCTGCCTGCGATATTACGGGGCTTCCCGCAATTGCGGACGACAGCGGTCTTTGCGTCGATTATTTAAACGGCGCACCCGGCGTCTATTCCGCAAGATTTTCCGGCGAGCACGGAAACGACGAAAAAAACAACGATTTGCTGCTTGAAAAGCTTGAGGGCGTGCCCGAAAGCGAGCGCACGGCGCATTATGCCTGCGCAGTTTGCTGCATATTCCCGAGTGGTGAAAAAATTGCCGTTGAGGGCAAATGCTTCGGTAAAATCGGCTTTGAAAGAGACGGAAATCAAGGCTTTGGCTATGATCCGCTTTTTATAATAGGCGGCAAGTCGTTCGGCAGATATACGGCCGAAGAAAAGGATAAAATAAGCCATAGAGGCAATGCGCTTCGTGCGCTGAAAAATGAGTTGGAGAAAATTTTATGACATCAAAGGAAAGAGCCGCACTTCGTGCGCAGGCAAATCCGCTTGAGCCTATTTTTCAAATCGGTAAAGACGGCGTGTCAGATAATATGATATCACAAATAGATGATGCGCTTGACGCAAGGGAATTGCTCAAAATTCGCGTTCATCTCGAAACCGCGCCGCAGTCGCCGAGGCAACTTGCAGATGAGCTTGCAAAGCCGCTCGGTGCCGAGGTTATTCAGGTTATCGGCGGCGTTATCGTGCTTTACAGAAAGGTCGATAAAGAAAAAATTAATGCAAAAAAGGCAGCGGCTGCTGCCGCGTCGGGCAAAAAGCCAAAGAAAAAGCAGGTTAAAATCAAGGGCATGCGCCAAAGGCAAAAGGAATATGAAGAGGCTCATCCCAAGCCGAAATATCAACGCTACAACAAAGGCGGCAGGCATTGAGAATCGGAATATTCGGCGGGGCATTTAATCCTGTTCACAATGGGCACATAAGCCTTGCCACGCATGCCGTGTCCGCCCTTTCGCTCGATAAGCTGATTTTGGTGCCGACAGCGGATCCGCCCCATAAAAGCGTTGCAAATCTTGCTCCGGCAAACGCAAGGCTTGATATGCTTTCGCTCGCTTTTAAGGATTTCGGCAACGCTGTTGTTTCCGATATCGAATTTAAGCGCAGCGGTATAAGCTACACATATTACACGGTTAATCAAATTGCCGAGCTTTATCCCGGTTCTAAAATGTTTTTAATAATCGGGCAGGATCAGTTTGTGAACTTTGATTCGTGGTATAAATGGCGTGATATTTTAAATTCCGTTACGCTGTTTGCGGCTGCCAGAAATGAAAATTCAAAGCAAATGATGATTGATTCGGCAAAAAAAATCGGCATTTGTAATTATGTGCTTTCCGATGCGCCGCCGGTTGTTGTTTCCAGCAGCGAAATCAGAAATCGCATAATCAATGGGGAGAATGTTTCGCATTTTCTGCCCTGCGATGTTTTAAAATACATAAAAGAAAAGGGTTTGTATCTTGACTGATTACGAAAAATACGATGCCGTAATTAAATCGCGCCTTTCGGAACACAGATATATTCACAGCGTTAATGTTTCAAAGGCTGCCGTGCACCTTGCAAGGCTTAACGGCGCAGATGAAGATAAAGCGGCTCTTGCAGGCATTTTGCACGATGTTATGAAAGAAGCACCGCTTGATGTTCAGTGTGAATATATAGAAAACAGCGGTGAAAAGCTCGCTTTTTCGGAGCTTCATAATCATGCCGTTATTCACCAAATGTCCGGCGCGGCGTTTTGCCGCCTCGAACTCGGAATAACGGATAATGATATTTTGTTGCCGATAAGGTATCACACCACCGGGCATGCAAATATGACCCTTGCCGAAAAAATAATTTACACCGCGGATTTTATTTCTGCGGAAAGAAATTATCCCGATGTGGGCATTATGCGCACGCTGGCGGAAAAAAGTCTTGACGAGGCTATGATTTATTCGATTAAGTACACGGTAAACAAGCTGTTGCTCGATACTCGGCTTGTGCACCCGGATACTCTTAATTGTTATAATTACCTTTTGGAAAGTAAAATAAAAGAGGAGTGAATATATGGAATCTTTTGATGTTGTTAAAATTGCCGTTAAAGCGGCAGACAGTAAAAAGGGCAAGGATATCACAGCCATAAAAATTCGCGATGTTTCCGTGCTCGCAGATTATTTTGTGCTTGTAACCGGCGATTCGAGCACCCAGGTTAAGGCACTTGCCGATGAAATTGAATTTAAACTCGGCGAAGCAGGCGAAAAGCCGCACCATATAGAAGGCAGGCAGTCGGGCTGGATTTGCCTTGATTACAATTCGGTTGTTATTCACGTTTTCCACAAGGAGCAAAGGCAGTATTTTCAGCTTGAGCGTTTGTGGGAAGACGGCGAAAATATCGACCTCTCCAAATATATCAATGAATAAGTAAATTTTATTGCCGCTTGTGCAATGTTTTGTTGCTGCCCGTGTGCCGCGGCAGGGTGTGTAACTTTATCTTTATTTTCCGTGGCAGGAAAGGCGTTTCATATTATGGATTATAATTTTAAAAAGATTGAAAAAAAATGGCAGGATCTGTGGTATTCTCAAAACACATTCGCCGCTAAGGACGATTATACTCTGCCGAAATTCTATTGCCTTGTCGAGTTTCCTTATCCCAGCGGTCAAGGGCTTCATGTTGGTCATCCAAGGTCTTACACCGCGCTTGATATTGTTGCAAGAAAAAAAAGACTTCAGGGCTATAATGTGCTTTATCCCATGGGCTGGGATGCGTTCGGTCTCCCTACGGAAAACTATGCAATCAAAAATCATGTTCATCCCGCAGAGGTAACAAAAAACAACATCGCTCACTTCAAGCAACAGCTTCAGTCGCTCGGCTTTTCGTTTGATTGGACAAGAGAGATTAACACCACTGACCCGGAATATTACAAATGGACTCAGTGGATTTTCCTGCAGCTTTTCAAAAAAGGTCTTGCATACAAAAAGGAAATGGCTGTAAACTGGTGCACCTCGTGTAAATGCGTGCTTGCAAACGAAGAGGTTGTTAACGGTGTTTGCGAACGCTGCGGTTCAGATGTTATCAGAAAGAAGCAAAGCCAGTGGATGCTTAAAATCACCGATTATGCAGATCGGCTTGCAAAGGATCTTGATGATGTTGATTTTATTGATCGCGTTAAGGTTCAGCAGCGTAACTGGATAGGCAAAAGCCGCGGCGCAGAGGTTGATTTCAAAACAACTCTCGGCGATGTGCTTACCGTTTACACCACAAGGTGCGATACTCTTTTCGGTGCAACATATATGGTTATTTCGCCCGAACATCCGCTTGTTGACAAATGGGCTGCCAACATAAAGAATATTGACGAGGTAAGAGCTTATCAGCATGAAGCCGCGCGCAAAAGCGATTTTGAGCGCACCGAGCTTAATAAGGATAAAACCGGTGTGCGCCTTGATGGCGTTATGGGTATCAATCCTGTTAACGACACGGAAATTCCGATTTTCATTTCGGATTATGTTCTCACTTCTTACGGCACGGGTGCAATTATGGCGGTTCCTGCTCACGACACACGCGACTGGGAATTTGCAAAGAAATTCAATCTTCCCATTATTGAGGTTGTTGCAGGCGGCGATGATGTTCAAAAAGAAGCTTTCACCGATTGCGCGACCGGCAAGCTTGTAAACAGTGGCTTTATCACCGGAATGAGCGTTGAAGAAGCCAAGCATTCCATGATTGATTGGCTTGAAAAAGAGGGCAAGGGCAGAGAAAAGATTAACTTTAAGCTTCGCGACTGGGTATTCAGCCGCCAAAGATATTGGGGTGAGCCGATTCCGATTGTTAAGTGCGAAAAATGCGGTTATGTTCCGCTTCCCGAAAGCGAACTTCCGCTTCGTCTGCCGAATGTGGATTCTTATGAGCCCACCGATACCGGCGAATCTCCACTCGCTAAAATGACGGATTGGGTTAACACCGTATGTCCGTGCTGCGGCGGTCCCGCAAAGCGCGAAACCGACACAATGCCTCAGTGGGCAGGATCTTCATGGTATTTCCTCAGATACACGGATCCCCACAATCAAAATGCACTTGCTTCAAAAGAAGCACTTGAATATTGGACTCCCGTTGATTGGTATAACGGCGGTATGGAGCACACAACGCTTCACTTGCTTTACAGCCGCTTTTGGCATAAATTCCTTTATGATATCGGTGTTGTTCCCACCTCCGAACCGTATAACAAGCGCACATCGCACGGTATGATTCTCGGCGAAAACGGCGAAAAAATGAGTAAATCAAGAGGCAATGTTGTTAACCCCGATGAAATTGTTGACCAATACGGGGCAGACACAATGCGCCTTTATGAAATGTTTATCGGCGATTTTGAAAAGGCTGCTCCATGGAATTCCGATTCCATTAAGGGTTGCAAACGCTTTATTGAGCGTTTTTGGAATTTAACCGAAATCGTAAGCGATGAAAAGGGCTACAGCGAAGAACTTGAAGTTCTTATGCACAAAACAATCAAAAAAGTAACCGAGGATATAGACAATCTTAAGTGCAATACCGCCATTGCGGCTATGATGACCCTTATAAATAAGATGTACGAGAAAAAGAGCGTCACCAAAGACGAACTTCGAGATCTTACTATTATTCTTAATCCTTTTGCTCCCCATGTTACGGAGGAGGTTTGGGAAAAGATGGGCTTCGGCGGAATGGTTCACGATGCAAAATGGCCCGAATTTGACGAGGCAAAAACGGTTGAAAACAGTGTTGAAATCGTACTTCAGCTTATGGGCAAGGTTCGCTCCAGAATTACGATTCCCGTAGATATGCCCAAGGACGAAGTGATCGCTCTTGCCAAAGCGGATGAAAAGATTGCGGCAGGCATTGAAGGTAAAACGGTTGAAAAGGAAATTTATGTTCCCGGCAAACTTGTTAATATCGTTGCCGTTTGATCCGATTATTTTGAAAGGTTGTGGAGAATATGTTTAAACCTAATTTTGATAAGAATTGGACTACTACCAATAACGGTGCCGAACTTAACGGTTCCGAGGTTGAAAGGTTGATTTCCGTAGTGCCCAGCAAAGCACAGTATGAACTTGCTCAAAAGCCGTTTTATCTGTTTGCTCATTTTGGTATGAACACGGCAACGGCAAGGGAATGGGGCGCAGGCACGGAAACCGTCAGAGATTTTACTATTAAGAAAGTTAAGCCCGAGCAGTGGGTTAAATGTGCCAAAGCTGCCGGCGCAAGCGGCATTTTGCTCACCTGTAAGCACCACGACGGCTTTTGCCTTTGGCCAACGGAATATTCATCGTTTTCGGTTAAAAACACCGATTTTAATGGCGATATAGTTAAAATGGTTTCCGATGCGTGCCACGAGGCAGGTCTTGATTTCGGCGTTTATCTTTCTCCCTGGGATATGCACGAGCCAACTTACGGTACTCCCGAATACAACGATTATTTTTGCAATCAGCTCACCGAGCTGCTTTCAAATTACGGTCCCGTTTCCGAAGTGTGGTTTGACGGCGCAAAGGGAGCGAATGCCAAGGCTTTTGAATATGATTGGAAAAGGTATTATGACCTTATCAGAAAACTTCAGCCCGGCGCAAACATTGCCGTTTGCGGACCCGATATCCGCTGGGTAGGCAACGAGGGCGGTAAAACGAGAAAATCCGAATTTTCCGTTGTTCCGGCGGCAATGACAAATGCTGAAAAGACTTCCGAAAACAGCCAGCACGCAGATGCGGACGCTGCAAAAATGCAAAATCTTACCTCACAGGATGAAGATCTCGGCAGCCGTGAGCTTCTTTCAAAAGCAAAAGAACTTGCTTGGTATCCTGCAGAGGTGGATGTTTCGATCCGCAAGGGTTGGTTCTATTCGTCTGATGAGAATAAAACCGTTAAAAGTGCCAAAAAGCTTTTCAAAATTTATCTCACCTCCGTCGGCAACAACTGTACCTTGCTTCTTAATGTTCCTCCCACGGATAAGGGTGTTTTCCACAGCAAGGACGCAGGTGTTTTGAAAGCACTCGGCAATAAGATAAAAGAAATGTATTCAAAGCCGATTATTGTTCAAAGTCTCGGTATGCTTAAAGAAGATCAGGGTTATATCGATTTTAATTTTGACAGTGTTAAAAAGCTTAAATATGTTATTTTGAGCGAGGAAATTCATTATTCCCAGCGCGTTGAGGCATTTGATATTTATATCAAAAAGCCGAACGGAAAATATAAAAAGGTTCATTCCGGCACAATTATCGGCTCAAAGAAAATAGCCGTTATTAAGAATAAAAAGTGCATCGGTGCAAGGCTTGTTATCCGCCAAAGCCGAAGCACTCCGGTTATTAAAGAAATCGGATTTTATGAATGATTTATATAAAGCGGAGTGTTTTGCCAATAAACGCTCTGCTTTTTTGTGGCTGTTTATAAAATCATTTTATTAGCTTATTTGAATATGTTGTAAATATAAAAGGCGGCGTTCTTGAAAATCGAACGCCGCCTTTTGCACGGTATTATAATTTTGATATTGCGTTTAAAACACGCTTTTTGTCTGCGCTCCAAAGCGGTGCAATCAGTTCTTTTTTTGCGCCGTCGCCCGTCAGACGGTGAATAACAATATCTTTCGGTATGATTTTAACGCAGTCGCTGATAATATCAAGATATTCTTCAAATTCAAGTGCTTTGAATTTGCCTGCGGCATAATCAGCCGCCAAATCTGTGCCCTTTAAAATATGAAGCAGCTGCAATTTTATGCCGTTTGTGCCCGCATCGCAAACATATTTAACGCTTTTCATCATATCCTCTTTGTTCTCGCCCGGCAATCCTATGATAAGATGCGTCACAACATCTATATCTTCGGCTTTAAGTCTTTTCAGTGCATCGTCATAAACACTCAGATTATAGCCGCGCCGAATGTATTTTGCCGTGCTTTCGTGAATTGTTTGCAAACCCAGTTCTACCGAAACGGGCTTCATCTTGTTCAGCTCGCTCAAAAGGGTAATAACATCATTCGGCAGGCAGTCCGGTCGTGTGGCAATCGAAAGCATTACAACGTCCGGGTGGTTTATCGCCTCGCTGAATTTTTCACGCAAAATTTCAGTCGGTGCATATGTGTTAGTAAATGCCTGAAAATAGGCAATGTATTTGCCCGATTTTATTTTTTTTGCAACTTTCTCTTTGCCGTGTTCAATTTGCTCGGTTATCGAAAGCTGTGCGCTTGCGGCAAAATCTCCGCTCCCTCCGGCAGAGCAAAAAATGCATCCGCCCGTGCCGAGAGTTCCGTTCTTGTTTGGGCAGGTAAACCCGGCATTCAGGCTTATTTTGTAAACTTTGCAACCGAACCTGTCGCGCAAATATTTGTTAAGGCTGTAATATTCCATCGGCTGTTTTGAAAAACTCCTCCAAATTATTTCCGCCGCTGCAAACATATGAACTGATTTTGCCGCAGTCTATGCTCTCGTGATCAAGTGTTTGGCAAACTCCGCCCGCTTCGCGCAAAATAACCGTTGCACCGGCAAAATCCCACGGGCGGATAATAAGTTCGTAATATAAATCTGCTTTGCCGGCTGCCACATAGCAAATATCAAGTGCGGCAGAGCCTCCTCGTCGCACTTCTATGCATCGGTAAAAAATTTCTTCGGTAAGTTCAAAGGTCTTTTTTGCAAGTTCGTGTTCGTACGGGCAAGTGCCGAAAAGCACAAGGCTGTGTTCCAAATCACAATTGCTTGCGTGAATTTGTTTGCCGTTTAAAAATGCGCCTTTTCCTTTTTCGGCGCAGAAAAGATTGTTTAAATCCGGGTCAAGCACCACGCCTGTAATAAGCTCTTTGTCCTTTGCAAGCCCCACGGAAATTGCGCTGTGCTGAAATCCTTTGATGAAATTCGTGGTTCCGTCTATCGGGTCGATAATAAAGCAATATCCGTCAGAAAGCGTTTTGTTTTCGTCGCCCTCCTCGCCCAAAAACGAGCATCCGGGAATGATTTTACTCAGTTCTTCAAACAAAAAATCCTGAATTTTTTTGTCATATTTCGTAACAAGGTTTACTTCGGAGCCTTTTTCTTCGATTCCTAAATCGTTTCCCGCACTTTTGTATATTTCGCCGGCTTTTTTTACGGCGTCTATAATTTTGTTAAGCATAATATATGTTCCTTTCGCTTTCTGTTATTATTTTATCATAAAGATTTTTTTAATCAATATAATTTAATATGTTTATCATAATTCTTATTGCAAAGCTGTGCGAAAAGCTGCTGCGCCTTTTCGGCAGGGGAGCCACTACACTGCCCGGCAGAGTGGCTCTGTTTTTGAAAAAAGATATTTTGCGCAGCCTTGCCGCACCGCTTAAAGTTATAGTCGTAACCGGCACAAACGGCAAAACCACCACCGCACGAATGATTGAAAATGCATTGCTTCAGGCAGGAAACCGCTGCTTTTCAAATCGCTCCGGCGCAAATCTCATTACAGGCATCACAACGGCGTTTTTGATGAATTGCGATTTGCGCGGCAGGTATAAGGCCGAATATGCCGTCATTGAATGTGATGAAAACGCGCTAAAAAAGGTCAGCCTCTTTTTGCAGGCAAAATGCCTTGTTGTTACCAATATTTTCCGCGATCAGCTCGACAGATACGGCGAAGTTTCCTCAACTCTTGCCGCAATCGCCGCAGGTGCCCGTAATATGCCACGCGCAAAACTTGTGCTTAATGCCGATGACCCCGTTTCGTTTTCGATTTCAAAGTGCCGAGTGAATTTTGCCTCTTTCGGCATTGATGAAAATTTAGAACTCGGCGGCAAGGGTGAAAGCGAATTTTGCCCCGTTTGCCGCGAAAAGCTGAAATATTCCTCGCGCACCTATTGCCAGCTCGGCAGTTATGCCTGCAAAAAATGCGGCTACCGAAGAATCAAGCCTAATGTGTGCGCCGATGAGATTTTCTCAAACGGTGAAAACGGCGATTTTGTTTTCTTTTCCTCGTTCGGCAGGGAAGCAATGATAAAAATGAATGTGGGCGGCGTGTATAACGTTTGTAACGCGCTCGCCGCAATCTGCGCGCTTCAAACCGTCGGCGTGGATATTGAAACGGCAACGGCGTCGCTATCTTCATTCGGCGGCGTGTTCGGCAGGGCGGAAACCTTCGGCGGCACCCAAATGATGCTCGTTAAAAACCCCGCGGGCTTTACCCAAACCATGAATTATTTGGCGGCAACCGATACAGAAAATCTGATTTTTGTGCTCAATGATAATGATGCGGACGGTAAAGATGTTTCCTGGATTTGGGATGCGCAAATAAACCTGCCCAAAAAAGTAAAAGGTGTTTATGCTTTCGGAATCCGCTCGGGCGATATGGCGTTGCGGCTTAAATATGCAGGCGCGGAATGTGAGGTTATAGGCGGCTATACACAATTTTTTGAACTTGCCGAAAAGGATAAAACCGCCGTTGTTGCCACCTACACGGCAATGATGGCTTTGCGCCCGTATTTTGCAAATAAATATAGTAAGAAAGAGTTTTGGAAATGAATTTAACCGTTGCCCATGTTTATCCCGATTTGCTCAATCTTTACGGCGATTCCGGCAATGTGCTCTGTATTCAAAAGCGCTGTGAATGGCGCGGCATAAAATGCTCCGTCCGTGATTTAGAGGCAGGCTCGCAACTCGATTTTTCGGATTGCGATATCGTTTTTATCGGCGGCGGGCAGGATAGGGAGCAGCAACTTGTTTTGCAATGCCTTGACTCAAAAAATGTGAATGCGCTTGCCGCGGCTGTTGAAAATAAAACGGTGCTCGCAATCTGCGGCGGTTATCAGCTGCTCGGCAAATATTACGAAACCGCCTCTGGCGCTCGCCTGGATTTTACCGGAATACTTGATTTTTACACCGTCGGCAAAGAAAAACGTCTTGTCGGCAATTACGAATTTAAAACCAAGGAAAAGCTGCGCCTTATCGGCTTTGAAAATCATTCGGGGCGCACTTATCTCGGTTCCTCCGCCGAGCCGCTCGGAAAAATAATAAAGGGCAGAGGTAATAACGGCGCGGATAAAACCGAGGGCGTGCGTTATAAAAACACTTTTTGCACCTACGCTCACGGTCCGCTTTTGCCCAAAAATCCCGATTTCGCCGATATGCTCATCACCTCCGCACTGCGAAAAAAATACGGCGAAATAACCCTTTCTCCTCTCAATTGCAAAACGGAAATCCTCGCCCGCAAGCAAATCCGTGATTTGTATATTTGAATTTTTAGCCGGAAGGATTAAAAGCATAGTGGTTTTTGCTTTCGGATATTCTGAAAAAAATAATTAACCGAAATCACAATACCGAGCAGCGTTACAAGTATTGACGAATTAGCATTTGCAAATGCGGCTCTTGAGTCAATCGTAATTCCACACGGTGTTGAAATAACGGTGGCTGTGCATTTTATACCGAAACGCTAAAAATGTGCTCTTTTATAAAAAAGTTCTTGATTTTAAGGCGTAGCTGTGGTATTATATTGCGGCACAGATATATCTTTATGTGCAATCCACACGCGGCGTTTTGTTCCCAAGGTGATTATTTCGGGGAATGTTGCCATATGCGCTGCGGAGGAATAACCTTAAAGGAGGAAATAATAATGGCAAATGTAGTTTCAATGAAGCAGCTCCTTGAGGCCGGCGTTCACTTCGGCCACCAAACAAGAAGATGGAACCCCAAAATGGCGGAATACATTTTCACGGAGCGCAACGGGATCTATATCATAGATCTTCAAAAAACAGTTAAAAAGCTCGACGAGGCATATATGTTCGTTCGCGATCTCGCAGCAGAAGGCGGCACAATCATTTTCGTCGGCACAAAGAAGCAGGCTCAGGAATCCGTTAAGGAAGAGGCAGAGCGTTGCTCCATGCCTTATGTAAACGCTCGTTGGCTCGGCGGTATGCTCACAAATTTCAAAACAATCCGCGGCCGCGTTGCTCGCCTTGCTCAGCTCAAGAAGATGCAAGAGGACGGCACTTTCGATCTTCTTCCCAAAAAGGAAGTTGCAGGCCTTGAGCTTCAGATCGAAAAGCTTGAAAAATATCTTGGCGGTATCACCGAAATGAAGAAGGTTCCGGATGCTATGTTCATCGTAGATCCCCGCAAGGAAAGAATTGCCGTATCCGAAGCAATGAAGCTTGGTCTTCCCATCGTAGCTATCGTTGATACAAACTGCGATCCCGATGAAATCGATTATGTTATCCCCGGCAACGACGACGCTATCCGCGCAGTAAAGCTTATCGCAGGCGCAATGGCTTCCGCAGTTATCGAGGGCAGAGACGGCAGTGATGTTGCCGAAGCAACCGAAAAAGCAGAAGAAAAGGCAGAAGCAGCTGCCGAATAATTTGACTTTTTGATATTTTAACTTAATAATGGAGGAAGAGAAATGACTTTTACAGCTCAGGATGTTAAAGCTCTCCGTGAGAAAACAGGCGTTGGCATGATGGAGTGCAAAAAGGCTCTCACAGAAGCAAACGGCGATATGGACAAGGCTGTTGATTATCTTCGCGAAAGAGGACTTGCAGCAGCTCAGAAAAAGGCAGCAAGAATTGCCGCAGAGGGCGTTGTTCTTTCTTATGCCGACGAAGCAGCAAAAAAAGGCGTTGTTATCGAAGTAAACTCCGAAACAGACTTCGTTGCAAAAAACGATAAATTTGTTGATTTCGTAACTGATTGCGCTAAAACAATTATCGCAACAGGCGTTTCAACGGTTGAAGACCTTGCCAATGCAGAGTATATGGGCACGGGCAGAACCGTTACCGAAACTCTTAACGACCTCATCCTTGCCATCGGCGAAAATATGAAAATTCGCCGTTTCGAGGTAATGGATGGCAACCTTGCAACTTATGTTCACGCAGGCGGCTCCGTTGGCGTTATGGTTTCCTTTGATGTTGCAGACGATGCTAAGGCTGCAACCGCAGAATTTAAGGATATGGGCAAAAATGTTGCAATGCAGGTTGCCGCAATGAGCCCGGCTTATCTTGATGAAGCAGCCGTTCCGGCAGAGGTTGTTGAGCACGAGCAAAGCATCCTTGCTTCTCAAATGAAGGAAGATCCCAAAATGGCTTCCAAGCCCGAAGCAGTGCTTGCTAAAATCGCAGCCGGCAAAATGGGCAAATATTATAAAGAAAACTGCCTTGTTGATCAGGAATTTGTTCGTTCCGATCTTTTCCAGGGCGATGTTAAAGGCTATGTAAATTCTGTTGCCAAGGAACTCGGCACCGAAATTAAGATCAACGGTTTCATCCGTATGACAAGAGGCGAAGGCCTTGAAAAACGCCAGGAAAACTTTGCAGAAGAAATCGCAAAGCAAATCAACGGCTAATCGAAATTTCAAATAAAATTTCATAACCTGTCACAACCCGCTAAAACGCACTGTTTTAGCGGGTTTTTGCTATTTTTATGGAGTTTCTCACTTGCCGTGTTTTATCGCAAAATATCATAACTTTTCAGCCCATTTTGCGTAAAAGTTGCGTAAGGATTTGCGTAAATTTACGCAAATTTACCTTCTGCGAAGTTTTTTTGCGTCAAGCAAAAATTCAGTTAACCAGACGGAAGAGGGAGCATTGCAAATTCTTTTTGTGAGCTTTATTTATTTTGTTAATAATATAAGAAATATGGCAAAAAATAGTTGTAATTATAAACCCGAAGTGATAAAATACACAAGAATGGATTATTATATTCATACGAAAAATTATTAAGGAGGATGTTCGTGTGGGTGAACCTACAGTAAATGAAGCAGAAGCTCGCGAAAGACTTGTTTCTTTGTTTGATGACGGTATTTTTACCGAAATCGATGCATTTGCAAAATCCGCAAACGGTGATGTTGAAGCCGTAGCCGGATTCGGAACGGTCGGCGGTGCTCCCGTTTACGCGTTTTCACAAAACGCTGGTGTAAACGGCGGTGCGGTCAGTGTGGCTCAGTGCTCAAAAATTAAAAAGATATATGATCTTGCAAAAACAACGGGGTGCCCCGTTGTCGGCATTTACGATTCAAACGGTATGAGTCTTAAAGAAGGCTTTGAGGGTCTTTCCGCTTACGGCGAAATCTTAAAGGCGTCTGCCTGCGTTTCGGGTGTTGTCCCTCAAATTTCAATTGTTGCCGGCGCAGCTCTCGGCACAACGGCTCTTGTTGCCAATATGGCAGATATTGTTGTTGCCGTTAAGGATGCTGATTTTTATCTTACCGTCCCGTCGGATGTAACGGCACAAGAGTGTGCAAAGGCAGGCACGGTTGATATCGTTGCCGACGATATGGCTTCCGCGATAGACAGTGTAAGAAATATCATCACAATGCTTCCGTCAAACAATCTCAGCGGTGCTCCGATTTTTGATTTTGAGGATTCAGCCGTTGCCGTCGACACAGGTGCTTCGGCTAGAGATATCGTTTTTGCAACAGCAGATTCCGGCAGCGTTATCGAGCTTAAAAACGCTTATGCCGAAAACACGGTAACGGCCATCGGCTCCGTTATGGGTGCCACAACCGGCTTCGTTGCCTTTGACGGCGGCGAGCTTTGCCCGGCTTGCGCTTATAAGGCAGAGGCTTTCGTTAAATTTTGCGACGCATTCAATATCCCGATTGTAACCTTCGTTAATTCTTCGGGCCTTGTTAAGGAAAAAGAAAATGCAATGCTTGTTGCAGCCACTAAGCTCACAACGGCTTATGCCTCGGCAACCTGCCCCAAGCTTTCCGTTATCACGGGCAATGCGGTCGGTGCAGCTTGTATCGCACTTGCCGGCAGAGGCTCTAATGCCGATCTTGTTTACGCTTGGGACACTTCTGTTATCTCTCCGCTTTCAACAAAAGCGGCTGTTGCTTTTCTTTACAACGATCGCCTTGCAAACGGCGAAAGCAGGGAAGAACTTGAAAAAGAATACGAGTCCGATATGGCTTCGCCGTTCACTGCGGCTGCCTGCGGCGCCGTAGACGATATTTTCGTTCCGGCAGAAACAAGAAATAAGGTCGTTGCGGCTCTTGATGTGCTTGCAGGCAAAAGAGAAACCACAATTCCCAGAAAACATTCCGTTAAATAATTGGAGGATAATATAATGAAAAGATACACAATCACCGTAAACGGCATAGCTTATGATGTAACAGTTGACGAAGCTAACGGCGCAGCTCCTGCAGCGGCACCCGTTCAAGCTGCGGCTCCCGCTCCTGCTCCTGCAGCAGCTCCGGCGCCGGCAGCGGCGGCTCCCGCTCCCGAGGCTAAGCCCGCGGCAACAGGCTCCGAAGGTGCAGTTAAGGTTGACGCTCCCATGCCCGGCACAATTCTTGATGTAAAGGTAAGCGTCGGCGCGTCTGTTAACTCCGGCGATATTATTTGCATTCTTGAAGCAATGAAAATGGAAAACGAAATCGTGGCTCCTCAGGCAGGCACGGTTTCCTCCGTTAATGTTTCGAAGGGCGACAGTGTTGAGGCCGGTCAGGTTATCATTACAATGAATTAAGAGGTGTCATTATGGCAAAAATTGGTGTTACCGAAACCGTTCTGCGTGATGCGCATCAGTCTTTGATTGCCACCCGTATGAGAACGGATGAATTCGAGGGCATCCTCGAAAAAATGGATAATATCGGCTACCATTCCCTTGAATGCTGGGGCGGTGCAACTTTTGATTCATGCCTCCGCTTCCTTGATGAAGATCCTTGGGAAAGGCTTCGCCTTATCCGTAAAAAATGCCCCAAAACAAAGCTGCAAATGCTTTTCAGGGGTCAGAATATGCTTGGCTACCGCCATTATGCGGACGACCTTGTTGATTACTTTGTAAAAAAGAGTATTGATAACGGTATCGATATTCTGCGTATATTTGACGCACTTAACGATGTTCGTAATTTGGAAACGGCTATCAATGCCGCAAAGAAATACGGCGGTCACGTTCAGGCGGCTATATCATATACCACAGGTCCCGTTTTCGATAATGAATATTACTGTCATTACGCAAAACAGCTTGAGGATGCGGGAGCAGATTCAATCTGCATTAAGGATATGGCAGGTCTTCTTACTCCTTACGGCACATATAACCTTGTTAAGGCTCTTAAAGAAACGGTTGATATTCCGATTCAGCTTCATTCTCACTACACCTCCGGTCTTGCTTCCATGGTTCACCTTAAAGGTATTGAAGCAGGCGTTGATGTTATAGACACGGCTATCAGCCCGCTTGCAATGGGCACTTCTCACCCGGCAACGGAATCTATGGTTGCCGCTCTTCAGGGCACGGAATATGATACGGGTCTTGATCTTAAAGCACTCACCGAAATCCGCGATTTCTTCACTCCGCTGCGTGAAAAATATATTAAGGAAGGTCTCCTTAATCCCAAAATGCTTGGTGTTGACGCAAATACGCTGCTTTATCAGGTTCCCGGCGGAATGCTTTCAAATCTTCTTAACCAGCTCAAGCAGGCAGGTAAGGAAGATAAGCTTGACGAAGTCCTTGCCGAGGTTCCGCGCGTTCGTAAGGACAGCGGTTATCCGCCCCTAGTTACACCTACTTCGCAAATCGTCGGCACTCAGTCCGTTTTCAATGTTATCCTCGGCGAACGCTATAAGATGATAACCAAGGAATTCAAGGATATGGTTGCCGGTAAATACGGTAAAACTCCTTGCGATATAGACCCCGAATTCAGAAAGAAAATCTGCGGCGACGAAGAAATTATCGATTGCCGCCCGGCAGATCTTCTTAAACCCGAGCTTGATAAATTCCGCGATGAAATTAAGGAATATTATGAGCAGGAGGAGGATGTTCTTTCCTACGCTCAGTTTGGCGATGTTGCAATTAAGTTCTTCCAAAAAAGAAGAGATAAGCAATATGGGCTCGACGGTAAGCACGATGATATCGTAAATAAAGTTCATCCCGTTTAATGTTGCTTACACATTAAAATATTTGTAATGCCGAATTCCCGCATGAGCACTTTAATTTAATGTTTTTGTGCTTGTGCGGTTGACTTTGTCGGCTTATGGGGATATAATCAATTATAAACTTTTTATAAAAATTTTTATGGGGGTACATAAAATGAAAGTTCTTATGATTGGCGGCACGGGTCTTCTCGGCTCCGCAGCAGCCCAGATCTTTGTGGATCGCGGAAATGAAATTAAAACTCTTGCTCTTCCTCCGCTTCCCGAAGGTGCACCGTTGCCCAAGGAAATGGAAATCGTTTTCCAGGATGCAAATAAGCTTACTGATGATGAAATGGTAGAAATGATGAAGGGTTACGATATGTTCGTTTTCGCCACCGGCGTAGACGAAAGAGTTGAATTTCCTGCACCTGTTTATGAGTATTATTATAAGTATAATATTGCTCCTCTCGAAAGATATTTGCCTCTTGCCAAAAAAGCCGGCATGAAGGGCGCTGTTATTTGCGGCTCTTACTTCACTTGGCTTGCAAAAGAGCGTCCCGATATGCAGCTTGCAGAAAAGCATCCTTATATCAAGAGCCGTCTTGATCAGGAAAAGGTTTGCGAAAAGTATTCCGCTCCTGATTTTCAGGTAGGCGTTCTTGAACTTCCTTACATCTTCGGCACACAGCCGGGTCGTAAGCCGGTTTGGGTTATCCTTATCGAGCAGCTTCAAAGATTTGAAAAAATGCCCTGCACTCTTTATTCAAAGGGTGGCACCGCTATGCTCACCGTTCGCCAGGTTGGCGAGGCTATGGTAGGCGCGGCAGAGCAAGCTTATGCGGCTGCTGAAAAAGGCGAAGGCAAGTTCCGCGCATACGGCATTTCTTGTTATAACTACACCTGGAGTAAGTTCCTTAAAATCGTTTATCGCGCTATGGACGGTATTCCGGACAGAAAAGTTGTCGGCGTTCCGAAGTGGACCTTTAAGCTTTTCGGTCTTCATATGCGCAAGGATTATGCAAACCGTAATGTTCAGTCCGGTATCGACCCGGTAGGTCTTGCCGATATTATGGATATGAACCTCTTCATTCCCACCGATGATTGTAAAGAACTCGGCTGCACTCCCGATGATATCGAAAAGGCAATCTTTGATTCAATCGCTCTTTCTAAGGCTGCGTTTGAAGGTAAAGCAAAGCTTGTTGAAATGAAAGGCGAGTAATTTAATATCGCAAAATATTTCGGAGCAAAGGCATCGCGCCTTTGCTCTTTTTCTTGCAACCGATTTGACTCTCTCGCTCGGAACGGCGCTCTTGCAACAAAATTTAAAGCCTTCCCCAAAAAAATGTGTAAGCTTGGGCGGCGTTGCTGCTTCAACTTGCCTCCCTCTCTCGATGGGGAATGCGAGTGCGAACCGACCGAATGAGGGTCTATTAACATCGCCCCACACCCAATTCGGTAATAATCTTACAATTATTCTCTTGTGTCATATGAAATCACTATTTTGAATTAATTTGCGTTATTTGTAAACAAAATGTAAACAAAAATCTGCGTTTTTTTAAATAATTATATTGACGAATTTATCTCTTTATGATAGAATTAGCTTGAAGATTTATAAACGGGTAGCTGTGCCCGTTTACAAAGTTCCTTTGTGAATTATTTCAGTTCAATGCTTAAAAACGGGTCACGGTCAGGGCTCGCAGGCGAAGTGAGTTTTTGCAAAGGCAATTCTTAAGGAGGAAACTTTTTATGAAAACAAAAAAATCAAAAAGGCTTTTAGCAGTCTTTTTGGCAGCGATTATGGTGCTTTCAACTTTCGCGGCTATGCCGTTCACTTCGTTCGCAAGCACTTATTCCGCTGAAGATCTTGTTACACTGCTTAATGAGTATGAAGAAAAGGTTGAAAGCTGCACATCGTCAAGCTTCTATACCAATCTTCAAAACTCCTATAATGCATGGGAAAAGGCGTACAGAACTTATATCTGCACGGTAGCGGGCGCAGAGCTTGGCGATCTTCCAGACATTGACACGGCTTACACAAATCTTAAAACCGAAATGGATAAAATGACTTTGTGGAGCCCCGCCACGGCAACATTTAATAAAATTGATTCAGACGGCAGAACAACCGATTCCCTCACGGGCGAAGATGAATTCGGCGGCGTTCTTTACTATGGCGGTATTAAAGGAACCGATGCTGCTACCGCAACCGTTACGGCAGGTAAAAGAGCGTCGACTACTTATGAGGTTGAGGCACTTGTTAAAAACGGCGATGTTGTTCTTATGTACGACGGTATCACAACTCCCTCATTCGTAATCTCTGCACGCACAAAGAGATCAAATGGCCTATTTATTGATTGCTCTGTTCAAAGTATAAGCGTTCAAACTTCTCCGTTTGAATTTAAGCATAATTGGCACGGCAATAAAGCAAGCGATGATCCCGGTTATATGACCGACACAACTTCTCTGTTGAGCCATATTGATAAAGCAGATCCGAGAAGCGGAAAGAATGACGATTATTGGTATTCAAACACTGTTTATTGGAGCGGCAGTTCTTCCAGTTTCTCTTCCGACAGCGCTATCCTCAAATATACCGGTATCGCTTATAAGGTGTATTCTAACTACAATGGTAGTGCAACCGACAACACTGCCACGGTTGATAAGAAAAACACTGCAGTTTATGTTATCGACTACAGCAGAGTTTATAAAGCACTTGCCGATATTCCGTTCTCAACACTGTTTACATATCCTGCATATGCCGTAAGCGGTCTTATGGGCAATCTTGATAAATTGTCTGCAATTGACCCCAACACAGCTATTAAGGGTGAAGATCTCAGCACAGAGGCAGATGCTTTGGCAAACAGTATTGCAACGGTTTGTATGAATATCAATTCCAACAAGGTTACACTCGGTTCCGTTACCACATATGATATTGCCGGCTATGTAGAAGCTGCTCGGCTTTACACCACCTATGCGGATGTTTATAATGCCGGTAATGACGACGGTAAATATACAGCTAGATCTTGGTCTCAGTTCGTAACGATTTTCGAAAATGCCGCTTGCCTTTTCGATAATAAAACCACAGGTGCGGTTCAGCTCAGCGATACGGTTCTTGGTTCAAGAGGTACAACCGTTGCTAACAACCTCAAAAATGTTAAGCTTGTCAGCACGAAAGACCTTGTTGACGATACCGAGCTTAAAACATATCTTCAAAACTATGATATGTTAACTCAATCCTATTACACTTCGGAAACATGGCAAGCTCTTACCGATGCCGTAACAGAGGCTCTTAAGCTCTATACGGACGGTAACTACGCTCTCGGCATCACGCTTGAAAAGAATGACGAAAATCAGGCAATTTACGATGCAGCCCTCGCAAATGTTAAAACAGCTTGGGCAGGTCTTCGCATAACGGAAGATACAAAGGTGTTTGTTCACGGCGGTTATAATTCTTATAACGATATGTTAACATATACTTCTGCATTCGATTCTGCTATGTATAAGGATTACACCTCCGCTGCAGATGTGTTAGCAAAAGCAACGGAATATATCCACACTCTTGCCGATATCACCTTCACCACAGAGGCAGAAGTTGTCGGCACCTACACAACTTATCTTAAAAACACTTACGATGCTTTCGATAACCTTCAGCTCAACGGCTTTGCCGCAATTAAAAACGGCACCGTTGTAAACAGAACCACGGGCACCACAGGCGGCGTGAATAAGAACAATGTTCACAGTTATCTTGACGGTCAAATCACAAGCATCACATATTTTAAAACCGTAACAGGTTCAACTTCATTTGACACGGAATATGACCTTACCGTAAGAAATGAATATTATAACTGGGCTGCAAACCGCCCGATTCAGTGGATGGTTCTCGGCTTCGGCGATTACGGTCAGGATTCAATCGATTATGATAACGGCACAATGTCAGTTAAATGGCGCGATGGCGGCATTCCAATGAATAATGTTGATTCCACATATACGTATCACACTCTTCTTATGAGAGCTAAGCAGGATACATATGATATGGATAAAAACAGCCTTCTTCTTGCAAAGAACTCAACCGGCATTATTTACGGCACAACCACCGTTAATGTTAACGATCTCGGCGGCATCAAATCCGCATCGTTCACAACGCCGGATCTTGCCGAGGGTTGGCAGGCTTATACCGGTATCGGCAGCAATAAAGAAACTTTAAATCGTATGAACAGCGATTCAAAGCAGGTTGTAACCGTTCTTGATATTTCCGATCTTTATGAAACTCTCAGTCAAGCAGATGTAATTGCAACCGCTGCTCAGTCAAATGCTTTCGGCTGCTACACTGCAGATAGCTGGTCGGCGTATGTTTCCGCTTTTGCCGCTGCAAAGGCAGATCTTGATTATGCTTCAATGACCAATGAGCAAATCCTTGCAGAATGCCAAACAAGAAAAAATAATCTTCAAAATGCTATAGACGGTCTTGTTGTAAACACTGCAGAGGGCTCGCATAAATATGTGGCTCAAAGCGACAATGTTGCCGCCACCTGCACAACCGCAGGTCGCGACCACAGAATTTGCTCCGTTTGCGGCAACGAAATCAATGTTGTAATCGAAGCACTCGGTCATATTATTCACAACGATTCAAATCTTGACGGCGCAACGCACCATCATTATTGCGAGCGCGGTGATGTTGATGAAACCGTAAACTGCACAGATACAGACGGCGATAATAAGTGTGATATCTGCGGTCAGTCACTTTATCAGCAAGCCGATTGGGAAGCATTTAATGCAGCTAAGGCTGATCTTGAATCGGCTCTTGCAGATGCGGCGAACGGCAATGTTAAATACACTTCCGCGGCTCTTACTGCGCTTAACACCGCAATCTCCGCAATCGATTTCTATAATTATACGGACGCTCAAAAGAAATCCGTTCCCGATACTCAGCAAAGCCTTATCAACACTCAAACAACTGCCGTCACAAATGCTTTGGCAGCATTCAAAAAGGGTGTTGCGGATTCCAGCGTATATGACGCCAATGTTTCCAAGGTAGCAGGTCTTAATGCCGATGCTTATAATGTTGAAGCAGTAAGATCCGCCGTAAGCGGCATCACTGTAACCACTCAGGTTCAGGTAAACGGCACTGATTATGCGGGTTATGATTTTGATAATTATAACACTGCACTCGGCACGGCTCTCACGGAAAATGTAATTCCGTATAAAGTAAAAGTTTTCA
>CAVJZG010000014.1:0-54964 GCA_963654285.1 bacterium | reverse complement strand
TGAAAACTTTTACTTTATACGGAATTACATTTTCCGTGAGAGCCGTGCCGAGTGCGGTGTTATAATTATCAAAATCATAACCGGAATATTCTTTGCCGTTTATCTGAACAGGTGTGATAACGGTTATTCCGCTAATCGCTGCCTTAACAGCCGCAATATCATATGCATCCGCATTAAGTGAAGCAAGTTTTTGAACATTAGCATCATAAACGCTTGAATCAAGTTTGCCTGCGTTCATTGCCGCAACAGCCTGCTCGATTGCAGCAGCCTGAGCCGTGATGGCAGACTGATTATCCGCAGTGCCGGGAACGGTTTTTTGCTGAGCTTCGCTATAATTATAATAGGAAGCTGAATCAATTGAGGTTGCAGCCGAAGTGAGTGCAGCTGGAGCAAATTTAACCTCGCCGCTTGCGGATGAAGCAAGAAGAACTTCCAAAGCGGAATGAGCTTCGTTAAACGCCGACCAATCTGCCTGAGAATAAATTGCGCCGCCGCAATATTTGCAAACGCCCGTGCCGTTATCAACACAATTTTCCGTATATTCTTCCAAATCGCCTTCTGAGCAGGAAACGGTGTGTGTTGCGCCGTCATTATTATATTTATACTGACGGTCGTGACCCTTGGGATTAACATACTGATTGATTTCATAGCCGCAAACGGAGCAAATTCTGTGATCCCAGCCTGCGGATGTGCAAGTTGCCTCTTTATTATCCGACTGGATAACGAAATTATGACCTGTGCCGTCCGACTGAACAGTGAGAGCGGACATGGCTGCGGTGAGATTATTATTTCTTGCGGTTGCATCTGCAACAATTTCATCAACAGACATAGTGGTGTAAGCCATATCGGCAATAGCCGCATTGTATGCAGCCAAGAAGGTTGACCAACTGTCTGCCGTGTAGCAGCCGAACTGATTGCTTTGAACATTGCTGATGATTTTTGCCGCGGAAGAAATTGTTTCAAACAAATCGGAAACATCAACAACCGTTACCGTTTGCTTAAGATCGGTGTTTGTTCTTTGCTTTGTTTTGCCGTTTTGAGAAACAAGGAACAATTCATAAATATCCGGCGTAGTGAATGTTGCGCTTGCAATGCCGAGATCGCCGACTGTTACGGTGGTGTCGCCCATTATGGTGTGGGGGCCGCTGTATTCCTTAACGGTGACATTATTTACCGTGCCCTGACCGACCGAGGTTTGCATAAGTGCAGCGTGATATGAATCCAATGTGAAGGTTGGGCTCTTTTTACAGTCGCCGCCCTCTTTCCAGTAAACGGACATTGTGCCGTTTGAGCTTGTGACGCTGTCTTGCCCAAGCGCACCGAATCCGAGACCGAAGAAATTCATATCCGAAGTGGTGCTCATATACTTCCAATAGTTATCTATTGAAATATTATAAGGAGTTGAGAAAGACTGAGTGCCCTTTAGAGTTTTGAAATAAACGGCATTTGTGATTGCGCCGCTGAGATACACCTTAACATTATCTTGGTTTGTGCCGCTTGTTGAACCTGTTGTTCTGGAAATAACGGTGCCGTTATCAATGCCGGCAAAGCTTTTTTCAAGGGCTGCATAAGCGTCGTAAGCAGCTTTAAGCACAGCCGTGTATTGACCGATTATATCCGATTCCGTAGTGAATTCAAGAGTGGGCAGTGTGTTTACAAATTCCGTTGCCTTTGCAACAAGAGCCGTTGCCGATTCAATATTTTTATATTTGGAGGCGTCAAACGATTTGCTGTAAGCAACAAGATCGTTATAGGAATTATTGCCGCCGTTTACGGCAACTTTAGTATCTGCCGTGATGCGAAGTCCTGCCCAAGCTGTTTTAAGTTTTGCAAGAGCCGCATCGTAAATTGCCTGATTTTCATCCGTTTTATCAAGATCGATTATTTGAAGATAATCATTATCGGGATAGAATTTAAGGCATTCGTTTACCTGCGTTTCCAGAGCCGAATAACTTTCGCTTGTGTAATAGCCGGTTGAAAGCAATCCAAACTGCTGGATGATTTTTTTCATTTCCGTGTCATCAATCATATCGCTTGCCGGCTTAAGATAATTCGTTACGGCACTTTGAAGCGTGTTGGCATAATTTGTGCCTACGGAAGTGAGCGGTTGAGTTTCATCAAGAACATATTTATCGCTGAAAAGCTCTGTTGTGGACTCATAAACGGTTACGAATCTTTGATAATACCTTGAGTTATATTTACCGTCTGCGTTTTGACCTTCATACACATTTTTATATTGAGCATAAAGCTTAGCGGCGTCAACATAACCTTTAATATCATATTTATATGTATCGGTTGAATAAAGGTTTGTTGTTGCCGTTCTGATACCGAGTGATTGGTTTGCAACAAACGCCGCAACAACCTGGGCTTCGTTTGCAATATTATTGCCCGTTATTTTAGAAGCCGGGTCATAAGCGGTTACAGTATCAAGTCTGCCGAGCAAGGTTTCGATTTGGCTTGACTGATAATTAAGGATAGTTGTGAAATCAACCTTTGCGATTTCATCAAGCAGAGCGGCATAGTTGATAACATAAATCGGTGATTTAAGGTCAAAAGTGCCGAAGTGACCGGAATCAGTACCTGATTCAAATGTCGTTTGTCCCTTATACCCTACTTGGTCGTAAACCTTCATACAAGTATCGTCAAACGAATTTCTGTCGCCGGTGAAATAAAGTGTGTTTGAATAACGGCAGGATCTATTTGCCTCAGAAGCTGAATTTGAATCGCCTGCCGTGATGCCTACATAACTGCTACTTTCAACGTTCTGATAACCTTCATTATTCGTCCAACCGTGCCATCTGTGGCTGAAACCGAGCCCATCGCTCGTTGTCCAAACCGCTCTCATACGGTTATCGTTATTATCGGCACCGCTTACTTTATATGAACACATAGAAACCGGGAAGCCGACACTGTCGCCCGTGCCGTCATAAAGAAGAACAGCAGGACCGTACTGCACGCTGAAGCGAACATATCTTGCGTTGGGCCATGTGTAGCCGGAATAAACATCGGTTTGATTTGAAAGCTGACCGCGAATGCCGGCATAATAAAGAACATTTGACATTTCGTCGCCGCCGGCAAGGTCTGCGGAAGTATATTGGTCGAAAGATGTTTGCATGGTTGACTTAATTGTGTCTACAGACCATTTACCTACCGACTTCATTTTATCCATTTCGGATTTAAGATTATTATAAAGCGTGCCCATATCGCTTGTTTCTGCATCCAGCGTGCCTGCAAGAACGCAAATATAAGTTCTGTATGCTTTCATCCAAGCGTAGTACGAATTTTGAAGATTTGTGTAAAAGCTTGTTGAGGTGCAGCCCTCTATCATATTTTGATATTCGTCAAGCAAAGCTTTCATTTCATCAACGGTTACGGAAACACGGGTCCAGTTGATATTGCCGAGCGTAAACCACTGATCCGACCAACCGTTATCCGTGCCGTTTACAATACCGCCGGAATGCGCCATGCTTTGCATTGCCATAAAGCATACGCCGCTCCAATTATTTGAAATTGCGGTGTTTAACGCTGCGGTAACATCAAGCGTGTAGGTGCCGTTTGAAGTGCTGTGAGGCACTTCATAAATGAAATTGCTTTTTGAAACGCCGAATTCGTTTTCGATATCCGAAACGGAAAGTGCATCCGTGGCAGATGTTGTGAACGAAGCAGTATAATTTTTACCGCCGTCCACAGTGATGTAAGACGAAAGATCCGCCGGATTCAAATAATAGAATTTAACGGAAAGGCTGACACTGTCATTTATTGCCGCCGTGTTATTAAGACTGGCAACAAGCCGGGCAGTGCTTACACTTTTAAGCGAATCGATATCATAGTTCCACAGACCGACGGAAATGTTATTCGCAGCACTGTCGTTAACGATATTAAAACCCTTATCCGCATCGACCCTGTTTGCCGGGCTTTCGTTACAAACAAGAACAGATTCGGATTGAGCTATTGTGCCCGTTTCGGTTTCCTCTGCGTTAACAACAAGCGGAAGGCTTGACAGCACCGTAAGAACCGAAAGCAAAATCGCAAGAGTTCTTGTGAATTTGTTTGTTTTCATAAATTTCTCCTCCTCGTATTAAACCACGAACCGCCGCAGGCTTTCCAACGGTTCTGACCTAACCGCCGAACGGAAAGTGCACGGCACTTCATTGATTTTATAAATTCGCAAAAGGGCATAATATGCCTTTTTACTATAATTTATATACAGGACAATTTTATCACAAATACTATAATGTGTCAATAAAACTTGAATAAAATATTCAGGAAATATATTTTATTAAATAGCATTTGATTGCTTGTTTGCTTGCTTTATTCACATTACAATTGATTGGTTGTAGCTTTTTGTGAGTATAATTACCATTTACGATTTCGGTGATATTGAACAGAAAACACGCTTACGGAATTTATTCGATTTACATATTCGCGGTGTGCAACAATATGCATTTTATGCACTCGTTATGCGGCATTTTTGTATATTTATACAAATCTTGCCAAATTGCTTGACTACTGCGTACCGAGTGATATAATGGTAAGCAGTTAAAGAAAGCCAAGGGCTTTCGAAACAATGAAACAAAAGCAGTTTACATACGGAGGAATTTACAATGGCTAAAGAGATCAAAAAGGTTGTGCTTGCATACAGCGGCGGACTTGACACATCAATCATCATTCCCTGGCTTAAGGAAAACTACAACAACTGCGAGGTTGTTGCGGTGAGCGGCGATGTGGGACAGGGCACCGAGCTTGACGGACTTGAAGAAAAGGCAATCGCAACGGGCGCATCAAAGCTTTATGTGCTTGACCTTAAAAAGGATTATGTTGAAAACTACATTTGGCCCTGCCTTAAAGCAGGCGCCGATTACGAAGAATATTTACTCGGCACATCGCATGCACGCCCCTGCATTGCAAAAGGGCTTGCGGAAATCGCAATCAAAGAGGGCGCAGACGCAATTTGCCACGGCTGCACCGGCAAAGGCAACGACCAGGTTAGGTTTGAACTTGCGCTTAAGGCGCTTGCACCCGAAATGCAGATTATTGCTCCCTGGCGTGAGTGGAGCATTAAATCCCGTGAAGAGGAAATTGAATACGCAGAGGCTCACAACATTCCGCTTAAAATCAACCGCGAAACAAACTATTCAAAGGATAAAAACGTTTGGCATCTCAGTCACGAAGGTCTTGACCTTGAAGATCCCGCAAACGAGCCTCAATATCTTAAAGACGGCTTCCTTGAGCTTGGCGTAGCTCCCGAAAAAGCACCTGAAGAGCCCACCTATATCACTCTTCATTTTGAAAAAGGCGTTCCCACCGCTATTGACGGCAAGAATATGGACGCACTTGAAATTGTTGAAACGCTTAACGACCTCGGCGGCAAAAACGGCATTGGCTTGCTCGACATTGTTGAAAACAGGCTTGTGGGCATGAAGAGCCGCGGCGTTTATGAAACTCCCGGCGGCACAATCCTTTACAAGGCTCACGAGCTGCTTGAAATGATTACGCTTGACCGCGACACATCACACTACAAGAGGCTTATTGCTCAAAAATACGGCGAGTTGGTTTACAACGGAATGTGGTTTTCTCCCCTTCGCGAGGCACTTGATGCATTTGTTGACAAAACCCAGGAAACCGTTACCGGCGATGTTAAGCTGAAACTTTACAAAGGCAATGTTACAAATGCCGGCGTAACATCGCCCTACACTCTTTATGATGAAAATGTTGCTTCTTTCGGTGACGACGGCGGCGCATACAATCAGGCAGACGCAACAGGCTTTATCAATCTTTTCGGCCTTTCAACAAAGGTTAAGGCTTTGCTTGATAAAAGCAGAAACATCGACTGATAAACAAAAACTTTTAAACCAAGGTGCGCTCCCGAATTTCGGGGGCACGCCTATATTTTATTATTACGAGGAATTCATATGGCACAGCTTTGGAAAGGCAGGTTCAAAAAGGAACTTGCAAAGGAAACAAACGATTTTAACTCTTCAATAAGCTTTGACAGCAGAATGTATGAAGAAGACATAAAAGGCAGCATGGCGCATGCCGCAATGCTGGGCGCACAGGGAATTATAGAAAAAAGCGAAAGCGACAAGATTATTGCCTGGCTACAGGAAATTTCAAAAGACATTAAAAGCGGCAAATTAGAAATAGATATGACAGCTGAAGACATTCACACTTTCATTGAGGGCGAGCTTACCGCGCGCCTCGGGCAAACGGGCAAAAGGCTGCACACGGCAAGATCGAGAAACGACCAGGTTGCGCTTGACATTCGCCTTACCCTGCGCAAAGAAATCGAGGAAATTGAAGAAAAGGTGCAAGGTCTTATCGGTGTTATCTGCAACAAGGCAGAAGAAAACAAGCACACGATTATGCCCGGATACACACATTTACAGCGTGCTCAGCCGATAACCTTTGCACACCACATTATGGCTTATGCCGCGATGCTTTGCAGGGATTTGGGCAGGCTTGAGGACGCGAAAAAAAGAATGAACATCTGCCCTCTCGGTTCAGGAGCACTTGCCGGCACCACCTACCCGCTTGACCGCGAAGCCGTTGCCGCAGAGCTTGGATTTGACGGAATTACGCTAAATTCACTTGACGGCGTTTCAGACCGTGACTTTTGCATTGAGCTTGCAAGCGCGCTTTCGCTCATCATGGTGCATCTTTCTAGATTTTCGGAAGAAATAATCATGTGGTGCAGCTGGGAATTCAAATTTGTTGAGCTTGACGATGCATTTTCAACAGGCTCATCCATTATGCCGCAAAAGAAAAACCCCGATATCGCAGAACTTGTTCGCGGCAAAAGCGGCAGGGTTTTCGGCGATTTAACAGCCCTGCTTACGGTTATGAAGGGCATTGCACTTGCATACAACAAAGATATGCAGGAGGACAAAGAGGCAATTTTTGACGCGGTTGACACCGTTAAAATGTGTCTCACAGCATTCACCCCAATGATTGACACAATGACCGTGCTTAAAGACAATATGCGCGCAGCTGCGGCAAAAGGCTTTATCAACGCAACGGATTGCGCCGATTATCTTGTGGGCAAAGGTTTACCGTTCAGGGATGCATACAAGGCAACGGGCGAGCTTGTGGCACTTTGCATAGACAAGGGCTTAACGCTTGAAACCCTGCCGCTTGAGGAATACAAAAAGATTTGCGATTTGTTTGACGACGAGGTTTACACAGCAATAAACCTTGAAAAATGCGTGGCAGACAGAAAAGTTGCGGGCGGACCGAGCAGTGAATCCGTTGACGCACAAATCGCATTTGCCAAAAAAATCGCAAAGCTTTCTTAATAAATTGCAAATGATTTTTAAATTGATTGACACATTACCGCCTTTTGGTTATAATGAATTGAAATTATATCCTAATATTCAAAAAATTATCGGATAAGGAAATTTTTTATGGCATATAAAATAGTTGTTGATTCCTGCTGCGATATATCCGAAGATATGAAAGCATGGAGCAATTTTGAAGTGGTTCCCCTCACCCTGCAAATCGGCGATTACATCGTTATGGACGACGCCGATTTTAACCAAGACGATTTTATCGGCAGAATGACCGCAAGCGGCGACCTTGCCAAATCTGCCTGCCCATCTCCGCAAGCGTTTGCAAAGGCTTGCGACGGTGAATACGACGAAATTTACATTTTAACCATCACCGACAAGCTCAGCGGCAGTTACAACAGTGCCGTTCAGGGTGTGGAAATTTACACGGAAGACAACGAAAACGGCAAAAAAATTCATGTTTTCAACTCGCTTGCAACATCGGGAATTGAAACGCTGATGGCTCATAAAATCAAAGAGCTTGCAGACGGCGGCATGCCGTTTGAAGAAGTTATTTCAAGAGTTGAAGATTATTGCAAAAACTGCTGCGGACTTTATTTTTGCCTTGAAAGCCTTGACGCGCTTAAGGGCAACGGCAGACTTTTCAACCTTGCCGCGAATGTGATAGAAGCGCTTCGCGTTAAACTGATTTGCCGCCGCACCGGCGAGGGCAACATTTCCGTTGCCGGCAAAGATTTAACCCAAAAGCGTGCGCTTACGAAGCTTGCAAATCTTATTGCCAAAGACACGGAAGGCTGTGATTTGGCAGGCAAAAAATGCATTATCAGCCATGTTTGCTGCAAAGAAAAAGCAGAAAGCATAAAATCAACAATTAAAAGCGTAACAGGATATGCATCCGAAAACATAATCGTTTTAAAGGCAAGCGGTTTAAATTCGCTTTACGCTTCAAACGGCGGAATCATAATTTCGTTTGAAAAATAAAAACAAATAATTTTTAAACCGAAAAAAAGGCACGGCTTACGGAAAAAATCCGCAGGCCGTGTCTTTTTTTGTTTGTATGCATAATCATTTTTTAACTCGCAATAAAAGCATAAAACTGCGGAAAACTTAAAATGTATAAATTTTTCGGCAGCATTATATTTGTGAAATACAGGTAAAATACCGTAAATCAACATTCAACTTTTTTGCCGATGTTTTACACAATTTTGCTTTTGATTTTATAATCCGCTGCTATCATTGAGCTGTACTCAAAAAGCAGTACATTCAGATTTGAAAAACGAAAGGAAAAGAAAAAATGAAAAAGGAAACAATAGCATCGATAATTTCCGTTATCTGTGTAATCGCGGTTGTAATCGGAATTTTTGCAGGCTGTTCATCTAAAAGATCAAACTCGGGCACAAACGATTCCGCTCAAAAGGGAGCAATCACCGTTGTTTCGCGTGAGGAGGGTTCCGGCACAAGAGACGCCTTCACCGAGCTGATGGGCATTACCGACGATAACGGCAACGACGCAACAACACAAAGCGCCGAAATCACAAATTCAACCTCCGTTATGATGTCAACCGTCAGCGGAAATAAAAACGCAATCGGCTATGTTTCGCTCGGCTCGCTTTCCGACAGTGTAAAGGCGCTCAAGCTTGACGGCGTTGTTGCATCGGTTGATACAATCAAGGACGGCAGTTATAAGCTTCAAAGGCCATTCAACATCGCTTATATCGACGGCTCACTTTCAAATGAGGCTCAGGATTTCATTAAATTCATCACAAGCAAAGAGGGCGAAGCCATCATCACCAAAGAGGGCTATATCGGCGTTGACGCCACAGAGTCCTATACAGCGTCAAAAATGAGCGGCACCGTTACTCTTGCGGGTTCCACATCGGTTGCACCTGTTATGAATGTGCTTGCAGATGAGTATAAAAAGCTTAATCCTGATATGAAAATCGAAATTCAGGAAAGCGGCTCATCGGCAGGCATAGAATCCGCAATGCAAGGAGCCGTAAACATTGCAATGTCTTCAAGAGAGCTTAAAGATAATGAGGCCGCAAAGCTTAAATCACAAAAAATCGCACTCGACGGCATCGCAATTATCGTAAACAACGAAAATGCGCTTGACAATATCACAAGCGATCAGGTTAAGGATATTTTCATCGGCAACACAACGGCTTGGGATGCAATTAAATAATGAAAAAATTTAAAGAAAATGCCATGTGCGCAGTATTTTTGCTGTGCGCATGCATATCCGTTTTGGCGGTTATAATGATTTGCCGTTTCATATTTGTAAACGGCGTACCGGCCATTAAGGAAATAGGATTTAAAAACTTTATATTCGGCAAGGTGTGGAAACCTAAGCAGCAGATTTTCGGCATATTCCCGATGATTGTCGCAAGCATTTATGTTACCGCAGGCGCAATTGCGGTCGGCGTTCCGATAGGCGTTTTAACGGCGGTGTTTATGGCATGCTATTGCCCGAAAAAGCTTTATCGCATCATCAAACCGATGATTAACCTGCTTGTTTCCGTACCCTCAATAGTTTACGGCTTTTTTTGCCTTGTTGTGATTGTTCCGCTTGTGCAAAGGCTCACAAACTATTATTCAAGCGGCAAGGGAATTTTAACCGCGTCGATTTTGCTCGGCATTATGATATTGCCCACTATTATCAACACATCCGAGGCGGCGCTTCGAGCGGTGCCGGAAAACTATTTTGAAGGCTCGCTTGCACTCGGCGCGACAAAGGAACGCAGCATTTTTAAAACCGTTGTTCCGGCCGCAAAATCAGGCATAATGAGCGGAATCATTCTCGGTATAGGCAGAGCCATAGGTGAAACAATGGCGGTTGTTATGATTGCAGGCAATCAAGCTGTTTTGCCCGATTCAATCACATCAGGCGTGCGAACGCTCACCGGCAACATTGTGCTTGAAATGGGCTATGCCGCAGGGCTTCACCGCGAGGCGCTTATTGCAACGGCGGTTGTGCTTTTTGTGTTTATTCTTATTATCAATGTTTGCTTCTCACTTGTTTCAAGAAAAGGAGAGGATTAACGACTTATGAATAAATTTAATGAATATTTGCGCCGCCCGAAATCGCTTATAGTTTATTTGCTGATAATTTTGAGTGCCGCTCTCACCGTTGCCGTAACATTGTTTATCATAGGCTACATTCTTATAAAAGGTGTTCCGCACATCACGCCCGAGCTTTTTTCGCTCAAATACAATTCAAAAAACCTTTCAATGCTGCCGTCTGTAATCAATACGCTTTATATAACATTTTTGACTCTTCTTATCGCCGTGCCCATCGGCGTGTTTTCGGCAATATATCTTACCGAATATGCCAAAAAAGGTTCAAAATTCGTTAAGCTGATTCGCATTACAAACGAAACGCTTTCGGGCATTCCGTCAATTGTTTACGGTTTGTTCGGCTTTCTTGCATTTGTTATTGCGCGCTCCTGGGGATATTCTATGGCAGCCGGTGTGATAACGCTTGCGATAATGGTTTTGCCCGTTATTATCAGAACAACCGAGGAATCGCTCATGGCGGTTGATAATTCATACAGAGAGGGCTCGTTCGGGCTCGGAGCAGGCAAGCTGCGCACAATATTTAAAATCGTTTTGCCGTCTGCCGTGCCGGGAATACTTTCGGGCATAATCCTTGCAATCGGCAGAATCGTCGGCGAAACCGCAGCGCTCATTTATACGGCGGGCACGGTTCCCGATGCAGCAACAAAGCTCACCTCGTCGTCACGCACGCTTTCCGTGCACCTTTATTGCCTTTTAAACGAGGGACTACACACCGACCAGGCATATGCAACCGCCGTTGTTTTGCTTGTTGTTGTGCTGATTATCAATGCGCTTTCAAATTCAATAGCAAAAAAAATATCCAAATAAGGTAAGCATATGGGAAATTTCGATATTAAAAATTTAGAATTATATTACGGCGATTTCAAAGCTGTTAAGGGCATCAGCCTTAACAGCCCCCAAAACAGAATAACCGCTTTCATAGGCCCGTCGGGCTGCGGCAAATCAACGGTTTTGAAAACGCTTAACCGCATGAACGATTTGGTTGACGGCTGTAAAATAAGCGGTCAAATCCTTTATGACGGCGTTGATATTTATAAGGATTTAGATACAAACGATTTGCGCAAAAAGGTGGGTATGGTTTTTCAAAAGCCGAATCCGTTTCCGATGAGCATTTACGACAACATTGCCTACGGCCCGCGCACACACGGCGTTCACAAAAAAAAGCAGCTCAATGAAATCGTTGAAAAATCATTACGGCAGGCGGCTTTGTGGGACGAGGTTTCGGATAAGCTCAAAAAAAGCGCGCTTGCGCTCTCGGGCGGCCAACAGCAAAGGCTTTGCATTGCCCGTGCGCTTGCCGTAAATCCGGAGGTAATACTTATGGATGAGCCAACATCGGCACTTGACCCGATTTCAACCTCAAAAATCGAGGATCTTGTGCTTGAGCTGAAAAAGGAATATACAATAATTATTGTTACTCACTCAATGCAGCAGGCGGCAAGAATTTCAGACAAAACGGCGTTTTTCCTGCTCGGAGAGGTGATTGAATTTGACGATACGGAAAAAATCTTCACATCACCGTCGGATAAGCGCACGGAGGATTATATAACAGGCAGGTTCGGATAATGCGAGAAAGATACAATCAAAAACTTAATAAATTAAATTCGCTTATGGCGGAAATGTGCAATCTTTGCCGCTTTGCAATCGAAAATTCGGTCAATGCTCTTTTTGCGGAAAGCAATGAAGAAAGCAAAAAATATCAAGAGCTTGTTCACAATGTCGACCGAGATATTGATAATTCCGAGGGTGAAATAGAAAAGCTTTGCACCAACCTCATTATTTGCGAGCAGCCGGTTGCAAGCGATCTGCGCACAATAACCGTTGCGCTCAAAGCTGTTTCGGATCTTGAAAGAATAGGAGACCAATGCTCCGATATCGCAGAACTTTCGGGATATATCAGCCGCTGCAGCATCAATCACAAGCTTCATTTGAAGCAAATGAGCGAATGCGTAATCCAAATGCTTGATATGGCCGTTTCTTCTTTTGCCGAGTCGGATTTAAAAACGGCAAGGCTGGTTTATGCCAAGGATGACGAGGTTGACGCTCTTTTCGACAAAGTAAAAAAAGAGATTATCTCGATAATATCCAAGGATGATACGGATGCCGAGCTTTTGGTTGATTTGCTTATGGTTTCAAAATACTTTGAACGAATCGGCGACCACGCCGAAAACATCGCCGAATGGGTAGAATATTCCATTACCGGTGAATTCGTAAATGCAATGCAATAAAATTGCGGATTTTGCAATCACCGCAACATAAATAAACAGCAACCCCCAGGTTCAAAAGCCTTGGGGGTTGCTGTTTTTATTCCGCCTTTTAAAGCTGCGCATCGGGAAGCGGAGCAATGCTGCGCTTCAAAATTCCGTTCATATATGCGATTGCCGTGCCGTAATTCGTAAAAGGCACGCCCTGCCCGATTGAAAGATTCATTCTGTATTCAAGTTCTTTTTGATTAAGCATGCATCCTCCGCAATGAATAACAAGCTTGTATTCACCGAGTTCTGTGGGAAAACCGCCGCCGCTGCTCCATTCGTATTCAAGCTTTGCACCCGTGAAATTTTCAAGCCAACGCGGCAATTTAACCGTGCCAATATCATCACATTGCCTGTGATGCGTACAGCCCTCGCTGATAAGCACCTTATCGCCGCTTTCGAGCGATGATATAACTGCCGCACCTTTAAGTGCAGTGCCCAAAAAGCCTTTATACCTTGCCATTAAAATCGAAAACGATGTGAGGGGAATATCTTGCGGAACGATTTTATTCACAATATTAAACGCCTGTGAATCGGTGATAACGATTGCAGGCGCTTTGCCGAGATCGGAAAGCGCAGTTTCAAGTTCCGTTTCGCGCACAACGATTGCGGTGGCACCGGCATCGATAACATCCCTGATAACCTGCTGCTGAGGCAAAATCATTCTGCCCTTTGGCGCGGCTGAATCAATCGGGGTAACAAGCACGGCAAAATCGCCGGGCGAAACCAAATCCGCTGCAAGCATTCTTTGCGGCTCATTGCCAGAAAGAGAGCCGATTTTATTTTTAAGTTCCTCTATTCCTGCTTTTTCACGCGCGCTCACATAAACAATATTATCTTCATCATCTTCGTTTTTGGGAATACACGCCATTAAGTCCGTCTTGTTTGCCGCAATGACAAACGGAATGCCTTTGTTGCCGAAAAGCGCAATCAAATCCGACTCCGCATCGGAGCGCGGCGTACCCGCAACGGTTACAAGCACTGCGATATCGCAGCGGCGCAAAACCTTTTCGGCGGCGGCAACTCGCTTTTCGCCGAGAGTGCCGCAATCGTCTATACCCGGAGTGTCAATTATCTCAACGGGTCCGAGGGGCAACAGTTCCATGGCTTTTTTAACGGCGTCCGTAGTTGTGCCCTTAACATCGCTAACCACTGAAATATCCTGCCCGGTAACAGCGTTCACAAGGCTGCTTTTTCCGGCATTGCGCACACCGAAAAAGCCTATATGCGTTCTTTCACCGGAGGGTGTGTCGTTCAAGCTCATAACTTGCTTCCTTTCCGCAAAGCTTCTTGTTTGCAATCAGAATCGGAAATCGCGCTCGCCGTTTTCGATTTTAACAAGGCGTTCGCGCACGATTTGCTTAACCTTTTCGCTGCCGATGTTATCGATTTCTTTTTCAATAAGCGCATTGCCTTTTTTGCGGGTATCCTCGCTTGCGTAATCCATCAAAAATTCTTTAAGCGTCATCAGCGCATTCGGGTGGCAGCAGTTTTGAATTTGCCCCGATTTGCAAAGGCTCATGAATCTGTCGCCCGTTCTGCCCTCGCGATAGCAGGCAGTGCAAAACGAAGGAATGTAGCCTGCCGTCATAAGCCAATTTACAACTTCATCAAGCGTACGGTTATCCGAAACGTCAAACTGCTCGGTATCATGCGGTCTTTCCTCTTCGCAATAGCCGCCAACAGATGTTCTTGAGCCGCCGCTGATTTGGCTTACGCCAAGGCGGATAATCTCCTCGCGCACCTTGGGGCTTTCGCGCGTGGAAATAATCATGCCGGTGTAAGGCACGGCTATTCTTATGCAAGCAGCAATTTTGCAAAACATTTCATCGCTGAGCGAATTATCGAAATCATCCGGATCTATATCATCCGCCGGCTTAACGCGCGGCACGCTGATTGTGTGCGGACCCACTCCGTGCACAGCCTCCAAATGCTCGGCATGCATAAGCAGCCCCGCAAATTCATAGCGATATTTATCAAGCCCGAAAAGCACGCCGATGCCTACATCGTCTATACCGCCCTCCATGGCACGGTCCATAGCCTCGGTGTGATATGCGTAATTGTGCTTGGGTCCGGTTGGATGCAGATATTCATAACTTTCCTTGTGATATGTTTCCTGAAAAAGAATATATGTGCCTATTCCGGCTTCTTTAAGCTTTCTGTAGTTTTCTACCGTTGTGGCGGCAATATTAACATTAACGCGGCGAATTGCGCCGTTTTTATGCTTGACGGAATAGATTGTTTTAATGCAATCAAGAATATATTCAATCGGGTTGTTAACAGGGTCCTCGCCGGCTTCGATTGCAAGGCGTTTATGCCCCATATCCTGAAGCGCGATTACCTCTTTTTCAACTTCCTCCTGAGTAAGCTTTTTTCTGCCGATGTGCTTGTTTTTTTGATGATAAGGGCAATAAAGGCAGCCGTTTACACAATAATTTGAAAGGTAAAGCGGCGCAAACATAACAATTCTGTTGCCGTAAAAATCCTTTTTGATTTGCTCTGCAAGATCATAAATCTCTGCGATTTTCTCTTTATTATCGCACGCAAGGAGAACACTTGCCTCCCTGTGGGTCAGACCTTTCCTAAGTTTTGCCTTTTCGATAATTTTATCCACAAGTTCCAAATCATCCTTATGCTCATCAGCATAAGCGAGAGTTGCCCTGATTTCAGCGTCGTTAATAAATTCCTCCGCGTTTAATGATTTAGGATTATATTCTGTCATTTTCTTTCCCTCTTTCCGCTTAACCGTTTTCCGGCGGCTTTTGAACATCGCCCCTTGACGTGATGATTTTACAGCCCGTGGTTTCGATTCTGCGTTTTAAGCATTCAATACACTGCGCCGCCTCATCGCCGGTACAGATTTTATTATCATAAAGCATATATTTTTTTCTTACGCCGAGCGGCGAAAGATTAGGCATAAGCACATTAGCCCCGGCGTTTATGCCCTTTTCCCTGCCGAGGGGGTCAATTGTGCCGAGCGCGGTAGTGGCCGGCAGCAGCACATAAGGCAAAGTGAGCCTTATGAGCGCAAGCATAAACAGCGTTAATTCCGCCGTGCCCTGCGGCTTATCGGCAAAAGGTGTGTCTTTATGCGGCACAAACGGACCTATACCCGCCATATCCGGGCGAAGCTTTCGCAAAAAAATAAGTTCCTTTGCAAGCATTTCTTCCGTTTGAAACGGCGAGCCCACCATAAAACCGGCACCCACCTGATAGCCGAGCGATTTTAAATCATAAAGGCATTTAAAACGGTTATTAAAGTTCATTTGCGGCGGATGCAGCATTTCGTAATGGCTTTTATCGGCGGTTTCGTGGCGAAGCAAATATCTGTCTGCCCCGGCAAGGCGCAGTCTTTTATAGCTTTCAAAGCTGCGTTCGCCCACGGAAAGCGTTACGGCGCAATCGGGATATGCCGCCTTGATTTGCGCCACGATATCGCAAAGCAAAGCGTCGGAATAATAAGAATCCTCACCGCCCTGAAGTACAAAGGTGCGAAATCCGAGCGCATAGCCGTTTTCGGCGCAATTTAAAATTTCCTGCGGCGAAAGCCGATATCTTTGAGCATTTGAATTGCCGCGCCTGATGCCGCAATAAAGGCAATCGTTTTTGCAATAATTCGTAAATTCTATCAAACCGCGGATGAATACAGTATTGCCGTAAATATTATTTCTCACCTCGGCGGCGGCATTATAATAGCTTTCGGCACATTCGGCGCGGTGTTTTATCAAATAAAGATATTCTTTCTCGGAAAGCTCATCGCCGCTTTTAAGCTTTTGAAGCAGCAAATCACACATTGCCGTAAGCTGTTTTTGCATAAACGCCCGAAAGCCTTCCTATTTTGCCGCCCAAATCGTTTATAACATTTTGCGGCGCGTCAACAGCTATCGAAATAACGCTGATATTCTTTTTGTGATACGGCACGCCCATTCTGCCGATTATGTAATCGCCGAATTGCGAAAGGGTTTCGTTCAGCTCGGTGACGCTGCTTTTTTCCTCCACAACAATGCCGATAACGGCAACACGAGTTTCCAAAAAACATCTCTCCCGTTCATTGCAGGCGACAAAAAAGCCGCGCAAAGAGCACGGCAAATTAAGCGTAATCGCAATAATAAGCTGCTCTTTCGGTCAGGACGATTTTGTGTGCTTTCCGTCAGCTGCAACTGAATAATTTATCGAAAATTATAACACAAAAGACTTATGATTTCAACGGGTATTGCTTTAAATTTAAAATGATGTATAATTCTAATATGCGAGTTATAAATTTTAAAATTGACGAAAAAAGCGCAGGCATGCAAATCCGCGATTATCTGCGCAGCTTCGGAGTTTCCTCCGCCCTGCTGACAAAGTTAAAACAAACGGAAAACGGAATAACAAAAAACAGCGTTTTCGCTAGGGCGATTGACAAAATCGAGTGCGGCGACGAACTTACGATACGCATTGAAAGTGAGGGCAAAATGCCCGCACCCACCGACCTGCCGCTTGATATTATTTATGAGGACGAGGATGTTTTGGCACTTAACAAGCCGCCCGCCATGCCTGTGCATGAAAGCCGCAACCACAGGGGCGACACTCTTTCAAACGCCGTTGCAAATTATATGAGCGGCGAGGGAGACTGTGCATTTCGCGCCGTTTTCAGGCTTGACAGAGACACAAGCGGAATAGTGCTTACGGCAAAAAACGAACTTGCCGCGGCAAAGCTTGCAGGCAAGATAAAAAAGGATTATTATGCCGTTGTTTGCGGCGAAATAACAGGCAGCGGCACAATAGACGCGCCTATTCGCCGCCTTGGCAACAGCATTATAAAACGAGGCGTTTTTGAGGACGGCGATTTTGCGATAACGCACTATGAAAGCATTAAAACAAACGGCAAATACACGCTGCTTAAAATAAATCTTGAAACGGGGCGAACCCACCAAATCAGAGTGCATTTTTCAAGCATCGGTCACCCTTTGGCAGGCGATGATTTATACGGCAGCCCGTGCGCCGATATCGCAAGGCAGGCTTTGCATTGCAAGGCGATTTATTTTACCCACCCCGTAACGGGAGAAAAAATCACGCTTGAATGCGATTTCCCAACGGATATGAAAACGCTTATTGAGGAGATGAAATAATGCCGGCATTTTGCACGCATTATATTTTTGCAGGCGAAGTAATGGATGAATTGCGCCGAATTGCCGCCGAAAACGGATTTACACTTTGCGAAAACGCGGTTTACATAGGCTCGCAGGGACCGGATATTTTCTTTTTCCACCGTGCGCTTCCCTGGCAAAAAGGGAAGCCGCTTCGCGCCGCTGGCTCGGCGATGCACCGTGCAAAATTCGGCGATATACTTGACCGCTTTGCCGATTACATAAAAGCAAGCACAGAGCCCGGCATTGCAAAAAGCTATGCCTACGGCTTTATTTTGCATTACGCCGCAGACAGAAATTGCCACCCTTACATCTATTATCTTCAAAACCGGCTGACGGGCAGGCACCCGAAGCTTAATCAAAATTCTGCGCATAATATGATTGAATTTGCGATTGATTCCGTGCTGCTTCACAGAAAAGCAGGCATTGCTTCACCGCGCGGATTTGACGCGTCGCAAACAATTGAATTTACACAAACGGAGAAATGCGAAATAGCCAAAATGCTTGAGGCAGCATCCCCTGCCTTTGCGCCGCCTTCGATAACCGCACGCGACGCCGAATTTGCAATTGAGGACACAAAAAATGCCGAACGACTTTTAACGGACAAAAGCGGTAAAAAGGCGGCATTTTTTTCAAAAGCGGAAAAGTTTGCCGCGCCTTTTACAAATAATTTTAAAATTTCCTCATTTATCAGAAACGACGACTTGGAAAACGCTTTCAAATGTGTTAATATAAATAACAAGCCATGGATATCACCCTTTTCCGGCAAAAAAAGCAGGCAAAGTTTTTTTGATTTATACGAATTTTCAAAAAAAGATGCGCTTGATATGATTAAAAAATTCGAACTTGGTCTTTGCGGAAAGGAAATCACAGGCAATTTATCGTTTTTAACGGGGACGGAGGTTAAATAAACCGCTCCGCTTCCATAATGCGCGCCGTGCCCGCGGCAGCGCAGAAATACACTCGGGCAGAAAGGCATTTTATTATGAAAACAATTCCCAGTTTTCAAATTGACCACAACAAATTAACAAAGGGCATTTATATCAGCAGAATTGACGACGATATAACCACCTACGACATAAGAATGAGAGAGCCTAACAGAGAACCTGTTATGAGCAACGCCGCCATGCACACGATTGAGCATCTTTTTGCAACATATGTGCGCAACACCGAATTCGGTGACAATATCATTTATTTCGGTCCGATGGGCTGCCGCACGGGATTTTATTTTCTTACCCGTTCTCTTTCGGACGGCTATTCGATTAACCTTATCAAAGAGGCGTTTCAGTTTATTGCGGATTATTGGGGAGTTATTCCCGGTGCCACAATGAAGGAATGCGGCAACTGCACAGATCACAATCTTGCCCTTGCGAAGGAAGAATCAAAAGCATTTCTTGATATTATTAAGGATTGGAAAAAAGAGGATTTAAAATATCCCGAATAATTAAAGGTGAAAATATGGAACCCCTTTACACGGCAAAAACGGATTACACACCCGAAGTGCTTGAAAGAATGAATAAAAAGGTGCTTTCAAGATCAAAACCGTTTATAATCGCCATAGCGATAATGGCAGTGCTTATTGTGCTTTTCACCGCCGCATGGGTGCATAAAATCGGCGCGGCAAGCATAATTTTGGGGCTGATTTTGGCAGCCGCATTTGCAGGCACATTTTATTTCAGCGTGAAATCGGCAATCAAAAAAACATATGCCTATATGCAGTCAAACGGCAGAGTTCACAGCGAATACCGCTTTTTTGAAGACAAACTTTCCGAAGTGAGCGGCGCAGGCACATCCGAAATAGAATACAAAACCCTGAAAGCAATTTGCGAAACGAAAACGGATTATTATTTTATGTTTGGAGCACACGGCACGCTTGCCCTGCAAAAAGAAAACTGCCCCGACGGGCTTGCCGAATTTATAGCAAAGCTCAAAAGCGAATACGGCTTAAAAGGTTGAATTTCAATTTTGGAAATCCAAACACACGGAATATCATAAATAAAGAACGCCGCCCACGGTAAATCCGCAGGCGGCATTCTTTATATAAACCCCTTATTTTGCTTATGCGCAGTGTCTTTTATTTAATTGTGCCTTTAAAATCCGGCTCGATAAGCGGTAAGCCCAAATCGTGCACAAGCTTTTCAACCGTGCCCTCAAAATTATGCGGCACGGGCATGCCCAAAAAGGTCATATTATAAATCGCAAGTTCTTCAAATCTGGGCTGCATATCGTTTTTGATTTGCACATTATTTCCGTTAAACTTGAAAGTGAATTGGCGCACATGCGCCGTTTCAACAGGTCTTATCCAAAGCTTAAGCGTGCCGTCGCTTTGCCATGCAGCCTTTGAATATGCGTGATAATGCAAATCGCCGAGGTGTATTTCGCTTACTCCGTATTCCCCGTTCATGCCGGCAAAAACAGTGTTCGTTTTCTCCTTTTCGCGCCAGGTGAAATTAACGCCGCTTTCGGTGAAATCAAAGCTCATTTGATTTATAAAGCCGGGCTTGTTAAAGAGCATATTCAGCACGGAAATTGAAATAACGGATGTGTATTTATTTGTTTTGCATTCAATGATTTTGCCGTTTATCGCCTTTTCCGCTTCGGGATTTCTCGGTTCTGCAGGCAAATCCTGCACCGAGCAGGAATCGAGCGTTTTCAAAAGCTCGGCATGCTCCGCCTCATTTTCAGGCAGCTCGCCGTATTCAAAACATTCGGGGAAATATTTCCAAAACACTTTCATTATTTTATAATCCTTGGATTCACCGCAATTGAGCACAACAAGTGCGTCGTATTCCGGGAACATAAAGCAACGTTGACCGAATAAGCCGTCTGCCCTGTAGCTGTTTGCAACGGGATTACGCCAGAATTGGAAGCCGTAGCCGCACATATTGTCTATATAACCGTCGCTGACAGAAGCAGTTTGCTTGCTTGTGGCTTCCCTGACCCAATTTGCGGGCACAAGCTGAGTGCCGTCAATCCATTTGCCGCCGTGGATATAAGGCAAAAAGAACTTTGCCAAATCCTCGGACTTCATATAAAGTCCCCAGCCGCCGGCATTATTGCCCTTACCGTCCGTTTCCCAAAACGGCTTTTCAATACCGAGAGGCGCAAACATACGCGGATAAAGATAATCCGCAACACTCATTCCGGTAACCTTTGAAACGATTGCAGAAAGCATAAATGTGTTTTCGGATATGTAGTTGAATTTCGTGTTAGGCGGAAGCATAAATCCGGCGTCAAAAAACTGCTTAATCCAATCCTTATCGCCTTTTTCGTCAAACACGGTTATGAATTTATCAGATCGCATTGTAAGCAGCATACGCACGGTTAACGATTTATTTACCGGCAGCTTTGCGGAAAAATATTCGGGAAAGAATTTATAAACCTTATCATCAAGACTTATCAATCCCTCGTCAACGGCAAAACCGACAGCAGTGGAGGTAACGGATTTGCTCATTGAATAGAGCACATGCGGAATATCCGCCGCATAAGGTTTCCAAAAGCCCTGAGCAAAAATCTTATCACGGCGCACCATGGTAAAGCTTTGTAAGCCGAGCTTTTTGCTGTTTATCTCATCCACAAAAGCTTTTATTGCAGAGCTTTTAATGCCTACGCTTTCAGGCGAAGCGTGCTGCAAGGTTGTGTTTTTAAGAGTTATCATAACAATCGCTCCCACAAAATAATCTATGACATAATTTTAAATCAAAACAGTGATTATTTCAATTGAAAGAGCCGAAATTTGATTTTTTCGTAAGATTTGCACTAATGTGCACCGCGCTTTCTATGCAACAATGCAAAGAGAAAATTCACAAAGCTTGTTTTTTGTAAGCAATTTTCCAAATTATTTAGATTGATGTTAACAAAAACTTAAATAAAAATAAAATTAGCACTCTCCACTTGACAGTGCTAATTTTTATGCTTATAATGAAGATGAACTTGAAAGAGAGGTGCACGGAAAGCACGAAGTGCATAAAGTGCAAAGTTCAAAACAGGTTCACCGCCGAATCGGCAGGTAGCAACTCGCCACCGAGGATTTTCAATCCGCAGCTACGAGCAACAGCTAAAGTTGAATGGAGGAATGATTTATGTTACCAAGCATTTTCGGTGAAAATTTATTCGATGATATGTGGGACGATGTATTTGATTCAATGTCCGGTTTTGAACGCCGCAACCCCTTGTACGGCAAGCATGCCAAAAACATGATGAAAACCGATGTCAGAGAAACGGAAAGTTCTTACGAGCTTGATGTTGATCTTCCCGGCTTCAAAAAGGACGAAATCAAGATAGACCTTAAAAACGGTTATCTGACAATCGCCGCAGAAAAAGGCATTGACAAAGAAATCGAAAACAAAAAAGGTCACTACATCCGCAAGGAACGCTATGTCGGCTCCAACAGCAGAAGCTTTTATGTGGGCGAAGATGTTAAGCCCGAAGACATCGGCGCAAAGTATGAAGACGGTATCCTCAAAATATCCTTGCCGAAAACAGAGGCTAAAAAATTGCCTTCCGCAGGCTCGGTAAGCATCGAATAAACGAAGTAAAGCCGCTCCCGGTCGAGCGGCTTTCTTTTAATTTTACCATTAAGCATTTCGCTTAAGAGCTGCAAAAAGACGCAAAAAAAGGACTTTGCAAAATGCAAAGTCCTTTTCACTGGTGGAAGTAACAGGGCTCGAACCTGTGACCCTCTGCTTGTAAGGCAGATGCTCTCCCAGCTGAGCTATACTTCCGAATGCGCCGTATCGGCTCAACGCTGTATATTATACCAAAAACAGAAATAATGTCAAGTGCTTTTGCAAAATTTATTGCACAAAACGGTGCAATATGTTATTCTTTTTTGCAGGCAGAAGAAAATATGCGTTTTATAATGCGTTATTTATTGCCCACAGACGAAAGGATGAAACCGATGAAATTTATCAGCTGGAATGTTAACGGGCTGCGCGCCTGCATGAACAAAGGCTTTAAAGATTTTTTTGAAAGCGCAAATGCGGATGTTTTTTGCCTACAGGAAACAAAATTGCAGGAGGGGCAAATCGATTTTGCGCCCGAAGGATACCGCGCATACTGGAACTACGCCGAAAAGAAAGGCTATTCGGGCACGGCGATTTTCACAAAAAGAGAGCCGATTTCCGTTTCGCTGGGAATAGGCAAAGCGGAACACGACGGCGAAGGCAGGCTGATAACTCTTGAATTTGAGGATTTTTATTTTTGCACGATTTATGTGCCGAATTCACAGCGTGAGCTTGCAAGGCTTGATTACAGAATGAAGTGGGAGGATGATTTTCGCACCTATATTTTAAGTTTGGACAAGAAAAAACCCGTTATTTTTTGCGGAGATTTAAATGTGGCTCACATGGAAATTGACCTTAAAAATCCGAAAACAAACACGAAAAACGCAGGCTTTACACCCGAGGAGCGCAGCAAATTTTCACAACTGCTTGAAAGCGGGTTTACCGACACCTTCAGATATTTTTACCCCGAGCAAACAGGAATTTACAGCTGGTGGAGCTATATGTTTCACGCACGCGAAAAGAATGCGGGCTGGCGCATAGATTATTTTGTGGCTTCAAAAAGACTTAACGGCAAATTAAAGGGCGCAAGGATTTTAACCGATATTTACGGTTCCGACCACTGCCCGATTGAACTTGAAGCCGATTTATAAACAAAAATTTCATAACAATAATAAAAAATACAAAAAACATATTTACATTTTGATAAACCTGTATTAAAATGTTAAACAGATGGGCAACGGAGCAAATCGATTTTTGCTTCATGCCCATTTTTTATTTTAATCATAAAATACAAGGAGCAATGCGCAATGGAAAATTTAGGCTATTACAACGGCGAATACGGACTTATTGAAGAAATGAAAATCCCGATGACAGACAGAGTTTGCTGGTTTGGCGACGGTATTTACGACGCAACTTATTCCCACAACCATAAGATTTTTGATTTGGACGCCCATTTAAACAGATTTTACAACAGTGCAAAACTTCTTGACATAAATATGCCGATGGAACGCGCCGAACTTGAAGCACTGCTGAAAAAGCTTGTGCCTATGGTTGATGACGGCGACCAATTCGTTTATATGCAGGTTACGCGCGGAAGCGGACTCAGAAGCCACATTTATGCCGAAGACATCAAAGCCAATCTTTGGATAACACTTACCCCCTGCCCCGTTGCGGACACATATAAGCCGATAGATGTTATTACATACGAGGACAAACGGTTTTACTATTGCAACGCGAAAACGCTGAATCTTATTCCCTCTTGCCTGGCGGCAACTGCGGCGGAAAGAGCAAATTGCAGCGAAGCGATTTTCCACAGAGGCAATCTTGTTACGGAATGCGCACATTCCAATGTTTCCATATTCAAAGACGGCTGCGTTATCACCCACCAGCTTGACGATAAAGTGCTGCCCGGCACGGCAAGGCTGCGCCTGCTTGCATTTGCAAAAAAACTTGGCTACAAAACAGAAGAACGTGATTACACGCTTGACGAACTTATGAATGCAGACGAAATCGTTGTTCATTCCACGGGTTCGTTTTGCATTCCGGTTAAAACGATAGACGGCAAAAAAGTCGGTGGAAAAGCACCGGAAATGCTGAGAAAAATTCAAGACGCACTTGTGGCGGATTTTGAGGCGCAATGCGCGGCAGACTAATCAAATCTGACCGAAATTTCAACAGGCGGAAAGGAAAAAAATATTATGCACACGCAGACTAAATCCGAGCTTACGGAATACAACATCGGCTGCAATTTGGATTCGCTGATGAATCTTGACCCGAGAGGGTACGGCGTTTGCCGTATTCTTTATGAAGGAGCACAAAAATTCACGGGCGAGCCGCTTTCCACACACGCTGCAAAAGGGCTTATTGCAAATGTTAAAAGCGGTGAAAAAGTGTTTATTCTCACGGGATTTGTGCTGCATCCGTGGAACGAGGCGGAAACGGACGGCATTATTTCCTCCTGCCTTTTTGCAAAATTTTTGATGAAAGCATTCGGCGCAAAGCCGATTTTAATTGTGCCGGAGCAAAGCACCAAAGCCATAAAAGCAATGGGCAATGTGCTTTCTTACCGCACAACGGATAATCCGAACGAAATCGCAGAAAACACCGTTTGCATAACGGAATTCACAAAAAACGACGATGAGGCCGAGGCGCAAGCCGAAGAAATTCTTTTGCACGGCAAGCCCTGCGCCGTTATAAGCATCGAGGCACCGGGCAGAAATAAAAACGGATATTACCACAATGCCGTGGGTCTTAACACCACTCCGCTTGAGGCGAAATACGATGTTTTGTTTAAAAAATGCCAATCGCTCGGAATATTCAATCTTTCAATCGGCGATTTGGGCAACGAAATCGGCATGGCGGCTATTGAGGAGCACATTCGCAAATATGTGCCCTATGCCGAACTCGGCGGCTGCAAAGCAGGCACGGGCTACGGTATTCTTGCCGATACCGCCGCAGACAACATAATAACAGCCACTGTTTCGGACTGGGGCTGCAACGCACTTATGGCAGCAACGGCATTTTTGCTCGGCAAGCCACAGCTTTTGCACAGTGAGGAAGAGCAATCCGCCGCAATGGACGCCGCCGCGGCAGCAGGTATGCTTGATATGTACGGAGAAGCGAGACCGTATATTGACGGAATCGGCAAAAGCATAAATCTGCCGATGATTTCTATGATGAAAGCACTTATCGAATACCCAGCCACTGTTGAGGAAAAAACGGAAGATTGGTTTAAAAACACAATTAAAAAGGGATTTTTTGCATAATGAAATATTCGTTTTTGCAATGCGGCGACGGAGCCGTTACAGTTTGCTTTTCAAGCGAGATAAGCAAAGAGGCAAATTCGCTTGTTACAGCCTTCATTCGGTTGGCAAGGCGTGAGAATATTAACGGAATTATTGAATTTATTCCGGCTTTTTCCTCTGCCACGGTTATTTACGACCCCTGCGTGATTTCCGGCGACGGGCTGAGGCAAAAATTAAAAAAGCTTTTAAAGCACACAAAGGCTTCCGGCAGCGAAACACGCAGGCTGTTTAAAATTCCCGTTTGCTATGACGGCGAATTTGCGCCGGATATGGACACTGTTTGCCGGCACACGGGGCTTTCGGCAAAAGAGATAATCGCGCTGCACAGCGAAAAGCCATATTTAATATATATGCTCGGCTTCCTGCCGGGCTTTGCCTATTTGGGCGGAATGAACAAAAGCATTGCCTGCCCGAGACTTGATTCGCCGCGGCTTGTTATTCCGAGCGGTTCGGTTGGCATAGGCGGCGAGCAAACGGGAATTTACCCTGTAAGCTCCCCGGGCGGCTGGCAGCTTATAGGCAAAACGCCGATTAAGGTTTATGACGAAAATGCAGATGATCCGATACTTTACCGCGCAGGTGACTGCATTAAATTCGAGCCGATTACAAAAGCGGAATTTGACGAAATATCTGCTCTTTCGCAGCGCAGAAAATACAATATTGATATCGGGGAGGTGCGCCTGTGAGCATTTTGATTGTGCGCCCCGGATTACTGACCACGGTGCAGGATCAAGGCAGATTCGGCGGAATGAGCCTTGGATTTCCGCAATGCGGGGCTATGGATTTAAAAGCCGCAAAAACAGCGAATTTACTGATCGGAAACACTCCGAACGCTGCCGTGCTTGAAATGACCTACACGGGAATTGCCGCACTTTTTAAAGAACCTTGCACCATAGCCCTGTCGGGCGCGCAATTTAAAGCGGCGATAAACACAGTGCCGATAAAAACCAACAAAGCTTATAAAATGAACGCCGGCGATGTGCTTTCCATGCACGAAGCAATAAGCGGTGCAAGAGGTTACCTTGCAATAAGCGGCGGAATAGACGTGCCGCAAATACTGGGCAGCCGTTCCACAGCTTTAAAGCTGAAACTCGGCGGATTTTGCGGCAGGGCACTTAAAAGCGGCGACGAAATTAAAATTTTCGGCAACGATATACCGAATAATATCGAAAATCGCGATATTCCCGAATTTGAATACGGCAAGAGCATAACGCTGCGCTGTGTTTTGGGACCGCAAAACACTATGTTTGCACCCAAAGCACTTGACGCACTGTTTTCGGCAGAATACAAAGTATCCGCCGAGGCGGACAGAATGGGAATACGCCTGAACGGACCCGAAATAAAATGCAAAACCGCACCCGATATAGTTTCGGACGGAATAGCTTTCGGTGCCGTGCAGGTGCCGAAAAACGGCATGCCGATAATATTGACGGCAGACAGGCAAACCACGGGCGGATATGCAAAACCGATAACGGTAATTTCCGCTGATTTGCCACTTTTGGCGCAGGCAAAGCCGGGCGACGCAATTAAATTCAAACCCGTTTCCCTTGCCGACGCAGAGGCCGCCTCCAAAGAGGAACAAAAATTTTTAAACGGCATAAAATTTTAACGGCAAAAATGCCGAAACATAAAATTACAATGAATTTGCGAGGAACAAATATGGATTATTCAAACACTGCGCCAAGCGAAGTTCGCAGTTTGATAAGAAGCGGTGAAATAACCGAGCAAACCTCCGGCATGTGCGGCGGATATGCGCAGGCAAACCTTTGCATTTTGCCAAAGAATCTGGCATATGATTTTTTGCTTTTTTGCATGCGAAATCCAAAACCCTGCCCCATTCTTGAGGTTGGGGACACTGGCTCGCCGGCAATCAAAAAAATGGCGACAAACGCGGATGTGCGCACGGATTTTCCGAAATACAGAATTTGGAAAAACGGCGTTTTAGAAAAAGAGGTTTGCGACATAAGCGAATATTGGCGCGACGATTTTGTTTATTTTTTGATAGGCTGCTCCTTTTCGTTTGAAGCGGAGCTTTTGGATGCCGGCATACCCGTGCGCCACATTGAAGAAGGCAAAAACGTGCCCATGTTCAACACAAACCTAAAGCTTGAAAGCGCGGGAATTTTCGGTGGCAACATGGTGGTTTCAATGCGACCGATTCCGCACGATATGGTTGTTAAAGCCGTGAATGTTACCGCGGCAATGCCGAGGGTGCACGGCGCGCCGATTCAAATAGGAAGCCCCGAACAGATAGGAATTGAAAATATTCTCTTGCCCGATTACGGCGACAGTGTTACAATTAAGGACAATGAACTTCCCGTTTTTTGGCCTTGCGGAGTTACACCGCAAAACGCCGTTATGAACAGCAAGCCGCCGATTGCGATTACTCACGCCCCGGGGCATATGTTTATAACGGATGTTAAAAATTCAAGCCTTAAATATTGAGATGCATCAAGCCCTGCACATAAAGCAGGGCTGTAAAACGGAGGTGCGTACATGCTTAAAATAGATTTAAACTGCGATTTGGGCGAGGGCGCGAAGCACGACGCCCAAATAATCCCGCTCATAACAAGCGCAAACATAGCATGCGGTTGCCATGCAGGCAATCCCGAAATGATGGCAGAGTCCGTTTTGCTTTGCAGAGAGGGAAACGCCGCAATAGGCGCGCACCCGGGATACGAGGACAAAGCAAACTTCGGCAGAACTGCGATTGAAACAAAGTCCGGTGAGGTTTATGATTTGATGCTTTATCAGCTGGGTGCGCTTTCGGCAATCGCAAATTCGCACGGTGCAGGGTTGAGCCATGTTAAACCGCACGGCGCGCTTTACAACGCCGCCGCAAAAGATCCCGAGTTGGCATTTGAAATTGTTTCGGCAATAAAGGATTTTGATAAAGATTTGATTCTTTTGGCTCTTTCCGGTTCCGAAATGATAAGTGAGGCGAAGAAAGCAGGCGTTAAATATGCAAGCGAGGTTTTTGCCGACCGCGCATATGAAGCGGATGGCACATTGCGCAAGCGCGGACTGCCCGGAGCTGTTATTGAAAACGAAGACGAAGCCGTGAAGCGCGTTATTAAAATGATAACCGACGGCAAGGTGCGCGCATATACGGGCGAGGAAATCGAAATAGAGGCACACTCGGTTTGCGTGCACGGTGACGGCATTAAAGCACTTGAATTTGTGAAGCGACTGAACGACGCTTTTTACAAAGAAGGAATAAAAAAAGCTCCGCTTTCGGAGGTAATTAAATAATGTTTTACAGAACGGAAGCCGCAGTGGATTTGGACGCTGTGGATTATAACTTTGAAAACACAAGAAAAAAAATTCCGCAGGGCGTTAAGCTGCTTTGCGTTATTAAAGCAGACGCTTACGGTCACGGCGCAGTTGCGCTTGCACGGCATTTGGAAAACAAATGTGATTTTTACGGCGTTGCCTGCATTGAAGAGGCGATTGAACTTAAAAAAGCCGGCATAAAAACACCCGTTTTGATTTTGGGCTGGGTTGCGCCCGAGGCTTTTAAAGAAATTGTTAAATACGACATTCGCATTCCGATTTTTCATTACAAAGATGCAAAAGCCCTTTCAGACGAAGCCGTGCGCCAAGGCAAAACGGCTCCATTTCACTTTTGCGCCGACACAGGCATGAGCCGCATAGGATTTCAGGTGAGCGAGGAAAGCGCCGATTTATGCGCAAAAATCTTGAAGCTGCCGAATATTAAGGCGGAGGGGCTTTTTTCCCACTTTGCAACCGCAGATGAAACAGACCTTTCAAAAGCAAAAGCCCAAAGGGAAAAATTCAAAGAATTTGCCGCAATGCTGGAGGCAAGGGGCATAAGCATTCCTATTAAGCACATAAACAATTCCGCCGGCATAATGAATTTTGACGAATATTTCGATATGTGCCGAATGGGAATAATCCTTTACGGACTTTATCCCTCCGGTGAAGTTGATAAAAGCCTGCTTTCAATCAAGCCCTGCATGCAATGGACAACACATATTTCCCACATTAAAACGCTTGAGCCCGGCAGAGAAATCTCCTACGGCGGAACATACAAAACAACAAAAGAAACCCGCGTTGCCACAATTCCCGTTGGCTATGCGGACGGATATCCCCGATGCCTTTCAAACAGGGGCAAGGTTATCATAAACGGTAAATTTGCGCCGATTATCGGCAGAGTGTGCATGGATCAATTTATGGTTGATATTTCAGACATTGAGGCCAAGATTGAAGATAAGGTTACGCTGGTTGGCACAAACGGCGGTTTAACCCTTTCGATGGAAGATGTTTCCGAAGCGGCATATTCGTTTAACTACGAGCTTCCCTGCCGCATAGCAAGAAGAGTGCCGCGCACATATTACAGCGGCGGCGAATTTAAATTTGCAACAAATTATATGTTTGAGGATTAAAATGGATCTTTACAAAGGCAGACCGAAAAATGAATGCGGCAGGCTTAAAAAAGAAATAAGGGTTTATGATTTTCTTGATGATCTCGGAATAGAGTATGAAAGAACGGATCACGAACCTGCGGACACGATGGAAGCCTGCAACAAAATCGACGCCGTTTTGGGCACGCTGATTTGCAAAAATCTGTTTCTTTGCAACAGGCAAAAAACCGATTTTTACCTTTTGATTATGCCTGGCAACAAGCCTTTTAAAACCAAAGACATTACAGCTCCGCTCGGCTGCTCACGGCTTTCGTTTGCCTCGCCGGAATATATGGAAAAGTTTCTTGATATCACACCCGGTTCCGTTTCCGTTATGGGGCTTATGAACGATAAGGAAAACAATGTTCGCCTTGTGGTTGACAGAGAAGTGTTTGAAAGCGAAACATTCGGCTGCCACCCGTGCGTGAACACATCAAGCCTTAAATTAAAAACAAAAGACATAATCGAAAAATACCTTCCTGCCGTTCACCACGAGCCGACGGTTATTGACCTGCCCCGGCACGAGGAATAAACTGCAAAACAGCAAAACATCGCAGCCGCTTTAACCGCATTTTACGGTTGACTGCGATGCTTTTATTTTTGCCCGAATACGCAACATGCACAAATTCTGCATTATAAATTTTATTACGGCGGTTATCAATCGATGCCGTTTTGATTGACAGCTTTGAATTTAATATGCTATACTTTTTTATATAAACAGCAGGGAGACTTGTACTATGACCGATTACGAAAACAATTCAAACAACACCGAAGCATCCGGCGACACGCCGCAGGAAAAGAATTGCAACCGGCATGAAAATCAGGATTCGCCGCAGGCATATTACGCACCGCAAAGCACCGCACAGTCAACATGGCAACCGTTCGAGGAAAAAGCAAGCGTCGGCTTTGCAATACTTTCATTTTTCATTCCGATTGCAGGGCTTATAATCTTTTTTTCAAAAAAGAACAGCAGACCCCAAACGGCAAAGGTGAGCGGAATTTGCGCGCTTGTGAGCTTTATTTTGCAAATTATTTTAACTGTTGTTATTTGCACAGCATTCGGTACGTTTGTAAAAAAGGTTGCCGAAAATCCCGAGCAGCTTGATTCCTCTATTCAGGAGGCAATCGGCGACAACAGCAAAAATCTTATTGAAGGCAACGAAATCGGTGATTTTGTTTGCGATATTACGGATATTTCAAAAACCGCAGACATAACAGGGAACGCCGCAATAATCGTTACATACTCTTTCACAAACAACTCCGATAAGGAGGTTGATTTTGACAGTGCGTTTTATATTGCCCCGATGCAAAACGACGAAACGCTTGTGAGAACCTTTACCGGCACGGATGAAGACAACGCCCTTTGGGACAGCACCGCAACACAACCCGGCGAAACCTCAAAGATTGAAAGGGTATATTCGCTGAGCGATGAAACAAGCGATTTAAAAATTGACATTTATGATAACACGGATCCTGATAACGCGAATTACATAGAATACCAATTCTCATTAGAAAACTGATTTAACACATAACAAAGAAAAGGAAGCAGACGGTTTATACAGTCCGTCTGCTTCCTTTTTGCTCATTAAGTTTATGTATTATCTATCCTGTATTCGATTTCTTTAACTATATCGCTCATTTTAACATCAAGGGCGCACGAAATACGGTAAAGCGTTTCAAGGGTGGGCTTACGCGTTCCCCTTTCAATTGCGCTTAAATGAGTTCTGCCGATATCCGCAAGACCGCTTAAAACCTCTTGGCTGATTCCTTTTTTCTTTCTGAAATCCGCAACAACATTACCTACAATTACCGAATCCAAAGTTGAAACAAACACGCAAACGCCCCCAAATTATCTCATCTAAAGTGTATGCGTTTTTGCGCTTGTTTTTGAATACATATGTTGACATTTTGAATACTTATGTGCTATAATTTCTTTGCAGAAAGCGACAAAATATATTAAAGCGCATCTGCTTTAAATTTGTAAAATGAAAGGAAGAATAAAATTGTGCTATTATAATAAGTTGAAAAAAATAAGAAAATCAAAAAAATTAAACCAAGCTGAAGTTGCACGCTTGCTTGGTATAAGGCAGCAACAATACAGCGAATACGAACGCGGATTTCGCCAAATGCCTCTCAATTATTTTACGAATTTTTGCAAATTGCTTCAAGTGTCGGCAGATTATATTTTGAGTGAAGAACTTAAAACGAAAAATTAAAATCAGAAACGGGCAGCAAGGATACGCATCCTACTGCCCGCTTTTTATTTGCCCACACAAAAGTTTAAATTAAATAAGATTTATCAGCATGCCTCTTCCAATTTTTCGGTGCCGAATTCCCTGCCTGACCATTCATAAATGATTTGCGGATTTGCAAAAATTTCATCAAGCTTATTAAGGAACGGCACACAATCGCCGAAATCAAGTGCACGGTGATCTGCGGCAATCGTTATCGGCATAACGGAACGAATTTCAATTTTTTTGCAGCCGAATTCATCAGTTACAACAACGGGACGCTCCTGAATTGCATTGATTGCAAACGCCGTTGTTTGCGGCGGAATAATTTCAAGCAGCATGCACATACCCTTTTGGCTGCGGCAAACGGAACCAAGATTTGAAATTGTGGTTGTTCCCTGCTCTATATCGTGCTTTGTGAGTCTGTCTTTTTCAGGGATTGCATAATAATCTTTTTTTGCTTGACCGGAAAGAGTGTGCACCTTGTGCTTACCGGGCATTCTTGAGCCAAAAAGACGGCAAAGAGTCTGCTTGATTTTACCCTGCTTCAATCCCTTCAAAGTATTATCCATAGACACTTCAAACATAACCTCATTCATATCGCTGTTGTTTGCGCGCCTTATGGAATCGTTTACGGCAGCAGCCATTTCTTCCAATGTTTTATTTCCCATATCATGCATATTAAGAGTCATCATCTCGCCAGTTGAAAGCATGGTGGGCATCGATATATCGATTTGATCATGATAATTCAGTGTACCCCTAACGAGCTTTCTGCTGAAATCAAGCGTGGTGTTCATTTTGGGAGCGGCTTTTAAGCCCTCGCAAATTACCTTCATCATAACGGTGTTAATCGTTATTTTATCACTCTTATCTGCGCCTGCATTAAGCTTTTTACATTCCTTAATAAATTCGGTAACATCTGCTTCATAGCTTGCCGACATATGCGGAATCTGCTCCCAACTTTCGGAGGTCATATTTGAAACTATTTTTCTTGCGATACCAAAATGCTCTGTTTTATAAATTGCCATTACTTTTTCTCCTAAAAATGAAATTTGAATTTTTCGGCATTTCCTTTGCCGTGATTCAAGGATATCAAATTCGGGATTAAATCGCCACCAACTTCGGTTTACATTGGGGCGCAACTTCGGTTTACATACAAAAAAACCGCACGGTTATGCGATATTCCGTGCGGTTGAAAATCAATATTGAATTATTATTTACGCTTGCGATTTTTGTGTGCATACGCTGCGACGATATAATAAATCGGAATCGTGGCAAAAACAATCCAAAGCGGATGCCACAGATTTGCACAAAATCCACCCAACAAAAACACAATAAGAACAACAACCGGGTAGCAAAAAACAAGGGCATTTTTCTTTCTGATTGCGATTGAACCGGTGTAATAAATCGGAATCGTGAGCAGAAAAATCCACGAGGTTTTCCAAAGCGACGAATTGAACGCACCGAGTGCAAGGGTTACAAAAACCGCAATGCACGGATAAGCCGCAAAAAGCCAGCTGTGTTTTTTCTTTTTAGGCGGATAATAATTTTGCTCCTGCTCTTCAATATTCGGCTTTGATGATTTTTCGGATTTTTCATTTTGCACGCCTGCTTTAATTTCCGGCGTGATAATTTCAATCGGTTGCTTTAAATCGGCGTCTGCCGAAGCTGAATTATCGGAAGGCATTTCGCAATTCAAAATTGCGTCTGCCGAAATTCCGTAAAGCTTTGAAAGCTCAAGCACGTTATCTGACGACGGCACAGCATAGCCCTGTTCCCATTTTGAAACGGACTGCCTTGAAACACCGAGCCGCTCGGCAAGTTTTTCTTGGCTGAGACCTTTTTTAGTTCTTAATTCTTTTAAATAATCACCCTGCTGAATAGACATATAAATTACCTGCGCTGTTAAAAATAATAATATTATTATAGTTTATCAGCGGTTATTTTGCAAGCCTAACCGTGATTTCGGTGCCCTCGTTTTCCTTGCTTTTAACTGAAACGCTGCCGCCCAAATATTCTGCCGTGTGCTTCACGATGGCAAGACCGAGCCCGGTGCCGCCCGTTGCCTTTGAGCGCGATTTATCCACCCTGAAAAAGCGTTCAAACACCCTGCCGAGATACTTTTCGGGAATGCCGATACCTGTGTCCGAAACGGTTAAACAAACCTCTTTTTTCGATTCGCTCACATCAACGGTGACGCTGCCGCCCTCAATATTATATTTGATTGCGTTTTCAACAAGATTATAAACAAGTTCCTCAATCAGCGATTTGGTACCCTTAACCTTGCAATCAGAGCCGTTTACTGCAATTTGCACATTCTTTTTTTGCGCCTTAATCGAAAGCGCGCTCACGCAATATTGCACAACAGGCATAAGTTCCACATAATCGATAATAGGCTTATAATCATATTCCTCCAGCTGTGAAAGCTGAATTATATCGTGGGTAAGATTTATAAGCCGTTGCGATTCCTTAAATATTATGCTGCCGATTTCCGGCACATCCTCGGGCGGCACCATATTGCCTTGCAGCATTTCACCGTAGCCTGAAATAGATGTGAGCGGCGTTTTTAATTCGTGCGACACATTTGCCGTGAACCGCTTTTTCATATCGAGCAGTCTTTCTTTTTCGTCAAGCTGCTCCTGCACCTTATCGGCAAAGGGCTGCAATTCCTCGTATTCGCAATTTTTGCTGATATCCTTGATATCTTCGCCCATCTTTTCAATATTGGCGGCAAGCCTTTTTGAAACGCCGTATGCCGCCGCAAGCGAAAACAGCGCGGCAACCATAACAGCCGGCACCGTGCCTATAAGAATATAAAGAGTTTGCACGCTCAGTCCCGTGCCGGAATACGCCGATTGGGTAACAATTATACCGATGGCAACCGCCACGCAAACAGAAGCGGCAGAGGCAGCAAAAGAGCCTTTAAAAATTTTCCAATTCATTTAATCACCAAGCTTATATCCCACATGGCGAATGGTTTCTATAAGAGAACCGCTTTCGCCAAGCTTTTTGCGGAGAGTGAGGATATGACTGTCTACCGTGCGGGTTTCGCTTTCGCTGTCGTAGCCCCAAATCTTATTTAGCAGTTGCTCCCTTGTGACGGCAATCCCCTTGTTGCGAAGAAGATATTTTAAAATTTCGTATTCCTTAAAGGTGAGTTCAACCTCGTTGCCGTTTGAATAAACCTTATGCTTTTTATCATCAACCGTAATGGTTTTATATGTATAATCACGGCGTTCGTCGTTTTCATAAACGCGGCGAAGCACAGCCTTAACGCGCGATATGAAAATCATAACGGAAAACGGCTTTGTGATATAATCATCTGCGCCGCCGTCAAGCCCTTTAATGGCGTCTATTTCCGAATCCTTTGCAGTTACCATAACAATCGGCACGCGCTTAAATTCCAAGCTTGTACGCAGCTTTTTCGTGATGGAAACGCCGTCCTCGCCCGGCAGCATAACATCGATTATTATAAGATCCGGCTTTTGAGCATTAAGCGCATTGTAAAAGCTTTTCGGCTCTTCAAATCCCTTAACATCAAATCCGTTTCCCCGAAGCGCGTATGCTTCAAGCTCGCGAACGCTGTTGTCATCTTCAAGGATATAAATAAGCGGCATATAAAAGACCCCCCGTTCAAATGCCCGGCAACTCAGCTGAGCGAATATTTTTTAAGATAGTTATCAACTTCCTCAACGAAATTTTTATCTGAGTTTTTAAGCTCCCTTGTGTATTCATGCACATTGTAATCGCCTGCCTCAAGTTCAATCATTGAAACGGCAAGACTTGCGCAGTGATCCGCCATACGCTCAAAAGCATTTATCATATCAAGATAAAGAAAGCCTTGGTCGACCGAACATTTTCCCTCTTCAATTCTTTTAAGGTGCCTGTTTTTAAGTTCTTTTTTCAGTTTATCGATAACGGCTTCGAGTGGCTCAACCTTATGCGCCTTTTCAAGGTCGTTATTTTTAAACGCATCCATCGTAAGGCTGATTATTTTTGTGGTGGCGGCAATCATAACGGAAAGGTCATACTTTGCCCTTTCGGAAAAAACTATATTGCTTTTTATAACATTCTTTTTGATTTTAAGAACATCTTCGCAATAATCGCCGATTTTTTCCAAATCCTCGATTGCGTGGTGAAGCAGAAAAACCGTTTTACTGTCCTCATCCGTTAAATTCATTGCGCTGATTTTAACAAGATAAGCTTCAAGCACTTCTTCATATCTGTCTGTTTTTGTTTCGTTTTCTTTAATGGTTGCCGCTTTTTCATCGGAATAATTTTTAACAACCGAAAAAACCGTTGAAACAGAGTTTTGAACAAGATCTGCCATTTTATCGGTTAATTCACGGCTTTTTTCAACAGCATATGAGGGGTTGATAAGGAAGCGATCGTCAAGAAGCGGAGCCTCTGCCGTGTGCTTATTGCTTGTTTTAACCGTTTTGCACGCAAGAAATTCAAGCTGCTTTGTAAACGGCAGCAAAACAACCGTTGAAAACACATTAAACACGGAGTGAATCATGGCAATCTGAGCCGCGCCCACACTTTCGTTAAGAAAATCAAATTTGAAGACAGCATTGCCGCCGTAGAACAAAGCCACGGCAAGGAGCACGCCGATAATATTAAAATAGAGGTGCACAAAAGCAGTGCGCTTTGCGTTTTTGCTGGTGCCGATTGAGGAAATCAGCGCGGTTACGCAGGTGCCGATGTTTTGACCCAAAATAATCGGAAACGCCGTGGCAAAGGTGACGGAACCGCCGAGTGCGAGTGCCTGCAAAATGCCAACAGACGCCGACGACGACTGAATAATAGCTGTTAAAATCATACCAACGAGAATACCGAGCAGCGGATTGCCGAACTTTGTGAAAACGGAAGTGAATTTTTCGCTTTCAGCCAGACCGGACATTGAACTGCTCATAAATTCCATGCCCATCATAAGGATGCCGAAGCCTGCAAGTATACCGCCGATATTATTGCGCTTTTCGTTTTTTGAAAACATTAAAAGGAAAACGCCGATAACGGCAAGCACAGGAGCAAAGGACGAGGGCTTAAGCAGATTTATAATTAAACTGTCGCCGCTGATGCCGGTGAGCGAAAGAATCCAAGCCGTTGCTGTTGTGCCCACATTCGCGCCCATAATAACGCCGATGGCTCTTGAAAGCTCCATAATTCCGGAATTTACAAAACCGACTGCCATAACCGTTACCGCAGACGAAGACTGCACAATTGCCGTTACGGCACAGCCGAGCAAAACGCCCTTATATGTTTTATCCGTCATTTTTTCAAGAATATGTTCCAGCTTACCGCCCGAGAGTTTTTCGAGCCTGTTGCCCATTAAATTCATGCCGTAAAGAAAGAGCGCAAGCCCGCCCAGCATTGAGAAAAACGAAAATATACTCATACCAAACCTCGTTATAAATTATTTCCGACAAATACCAAACAACAAATAAATCTTTTATATATTTTAGTATATCATCTGCCAAAAACCATATCAACACTTAATCAAATGCAAATTTAAATTATGTCAAATTTGTGTAAAATCAGTTTGATTTGACAAAGTTTGTGCAATGTGCTATACTACAAAAAATTCATTAAACGAATATTTACAAATAATAACAAAAAGGGGGCGAACACATAATGAGAAAATACAGACACACTGCAGCTTATGCACCGTATTATTACGGCAAAAGCACAACTTATATAATTATTTCAAAAAATCATCCTGTGTTCGCACGCATGCCTTTATATAAATAAACTTCCCAAATCCCCCGGGCAGTTTATAATATGTTGCCATTGCTTTTTGCGCCGCCGGCTTGATTGCCGGCGGCTTTTTTTATTCAAAAGCGGCAAGGCAAAAAATATGCCGATTAAGACATAAGATCATTTTCAATTTTAAGCAGAAAAAACACACCTGCTTGCCTACACTTGATTAAGGAGGTTAAAAAATGGGCTGGATACAAGTTCACGAAAACACAAAAGTGCCCATACTGAAAAACATCGCCTATGCTCTGAAAATACTTTTTAAATGCAGCAAAACTTTTATGCTTTGGCAGGTTATCGCAATGGTTTCCTCCATGCTTTTCACAAACTTTTTGCAAAGCGTGCTGTTTTTAAAAGCGCTGCTTTCCGTTATAGAAGGAGGCAGGGATTTCGCTTATTATGCAAAAACAGTACTTGCCTTTGCCGGGGTTTCGCTGATCGGCGAAGTTATAATGTGCGTAAGCGATTACAAGGGTCTTGTTATTCAAAAAGATGTTTTCAAATCCATGAACAATATGATTTTTAAAAAAGCGGTCGAGGCGGATATAAGCTGCTACGAAGATCCCGAGTTTTACGACAAATATCAAAGAGCCACGGAAATACTTACAAGTGGCTATTTCATAGCCTTCAGCTACAGCTTTGCAAATGTGATTGCGGGAATAATATCGTTTTTTTCCGTTATAGGGCTTGTGGCGGCGATAGATGCTTCTTATTTGATTTTTCTTCTTCCTCTGCTGTTTGTTTTTGCCGTTGAGCTTATCAAAAGCAAAGCGGTTTTTAAGCGCGATTTGGAAATGACAACGAATAACCGAATAAAAGCATATGCGCAAAGAACCCTGTTTTTAAAGGATTACGCCAAGGATATCCGCACATCAAACATTTTTTCCGTTATAATAAAAAGATTTGACCGTGCCGTTTCGGATAATATCGCAATTTTAAAAAGATACGGCATAAAGCTGTTTTTATACAGCATGCTCAGTTCGCTCCTCGGCGAATTTATTCCGATAATCGGCACATATGCTTACGCAGGATATCAATTTGCGGTAACGAAAAATTTGCAGATTTCGGGCTTTTCCGTTGTGCTTTCCTCAATAAATTCCGTGCGCGAAGCGGCAGACAGAATTGCAAACGGCTTTTCGGAATTATCCGCCGCCGCGCTTTATTTTCAAAATCTGCACGATTTTTTCGATTACGAAACCAAAATCAAATCGGGCAGTAAAAAGGCGGGCGAATTTGAAAGCCTGGAATTTAAAAATGTTTGCTTCAAATACCCGGCAGCCAAAAAATACTCCCTGCAAAATTTAAGCTTTAAAATCACCAAGGACGAAACCGTTGCCGTGGTGGGCATAAACGGCGCGGGCAAAACCACGCTTGTAAAACTTATGCTGCGCTTTTATGACCCCAACGAGGGCGAAATTCTTTACAACGGCATAAGCTTAAAAGAATACGAGCTTAAAAGCCTGCGCGGAAAATTCGCAACGGTTTTTCAGGACTACAAAAACTTTGCTTTATCCGTAAACGAAAACATTATGTGCCGCGAATGCTCGCCCGAGGATGAAATCCTCGCAGAAGAGGCATTGAAGCGCAGCGGAGCATACGGCAAGGTGAGCACCCTGCCGCTGGGCGCAAACACCGTTTTAACCCGCGAATTTGACGAAAACGGCGCAGGCCTTTCCGGCGGCGAAGCACAAAAAACGGCTGTGGCGCGAATGTTTGCACGCGATTTCGACATCGCCGTGCTCGACGAACCTTCCTCCGCACTCGACCCGATTGCGGAATACAAAATGTATGAAAACCTGATTGAAGCAACGAAAAACAAAACAGTTATCTACATTTCGCACAGGCTTTCAAGCGCGGTGCTTTCCGATAAAATTATAGTTATGGAAAACGGCACCGTTGCCGAAAACGGCACCCATGCCGAGCTTACGGCGGCGGGCGGAGAATACGCAAAAATGTTTGCCCTGCAGGCATCAAGCTACAAAAAGGAGGCGGAATAATGGAAAAAGCAAAATCAAGCCTGACAACGGGTGCAAATATATTTTACTTTATTAAGCTGCTTTTTAAAATTTCGCCGCTGCTTGTTATCGGCGAGGCACTTTGCGGCATAATCACCACCCTGCCCACAAGGCTGATTGCCGTTATAGGCGCAAAATATGTGGCGGACACCGTTGCAAGCGGCAGCAATCCGCGGCAAATTCTTTATGCCGTTATTGCAATTGCAGCTGTTTTGATTGCAAGCACAACGGCGGCTTGCCTTTTTCGCGAATTTTATTGGAACATTGCGCGCGAAAAGGCAAACGCGGGCTTAAGCAAAATATTTTACGACAAAGCAAAATCGCTTGACCTTGCCTCGTATGACGACCCTTATTTTTACAACAATTTCATTCTTGCCATTGAATCCTCAACAGGCAATTTAAATCAGATTTTAACGCTTATCCGCCGCTACATCGGCGAGGTTGTTTCGTTTATAACGATATGCGGCGTTATTTTGGCACTTGACCCGATTTGTATGCTGATAATTCTTGCCACGGTTATTATTTTCACGCCGCTGAGCAAAAAAATCGGCAATTTGCAGGCGGAGCGCCAAATTGAAAACAACAAGAGGCACAGAAAAGCCGATTATTTTGCGCGCATATTCTATTTGCAGGATTATGCCAAAGAGGTGCGCATGAACGGAATTAAGCCCCTGCTTATTAAAAGATACAACGAAGCGGCGGACGAAGTTATCGAAAACCAGCGCAAATATGTGGGCAAAATCGATTTCATCTATTTCTTTCAGGAAAGCGGCGTGCAGATTTTAGGCTTTATGGTCGTGCTTCCGCTCTACCTCGGCTACGGCGTTCTGAAGGCAAAAACGCTTTCCGCCGGCGATTTCATTGCCGCCTTTAACGGTGCGTGGAGTATTGCGGCTTCATTTTCGTTTTTAACCGTTTACATTGCGCGCGAATTTTCGCAGCAAACGAAAATGATAGGCAAATTTCGCGAATTTCTTTCCAAAGAGAGTGCAATCAAGGGCGGCTCTCACGAAGCCGAATGCGGCGAGCCGCAGAAAATAGAGCTTAAAAATGTTTCCTTTTCATATCCGGGAACATCAAAGCAGGTGCTGAAAAACATAAATTTAACTATTGAGCCTTATCAAAAAATTGCGCTTGTGGGCTACAACGGCGCAGGCAAAACCACGCTCACGAATCTATTGCTCAGGCTTTATGATGTGAGCGGCGGCGAAATTTTAATCGGCGGCAAAAATATTAAGGGCGAATCGCTTGAATCCCACTGCGGCAGATTTGCGGCAGTGTTTCAGGATTTTCAGCTTTTTGCGGCAACGCTGGGCGAAAATGTGGCTCTTTCAAGCAAGGTTGATGAGGCGGACGCCGTTAAAGCGCTTGAAAACGCCGGATTTTCCAAGAAGCTTCAAAACGGAATCGGCACTCCCCTGCTGCGCGAATTTGACGAAAACGGAATCATGCTTTCGGGCGGCGAGGCGCAAAAGGCGGCGATTGCAAGGGCTTTTTACAAGCATTGCCCATATGTTATTATGGACGAGCCATCCGCAAATTTGGACCCGATTGCCGAATACAAATTAAACCTTGCAATGCAAAAGGCGGCAAAAAACAAAACCGTTATTTTCATTTCGCACAGGCTTTCCACCACCGTGGGAGCGGATAAAATTTATGTGATGGAAAACGGCGAAATCGCCGAAAGCGGCACGCATGACGAGCTGATGGCGGCAGGCGGCAAATACGCATATATGTTTAATTTGCAGGCAAAAAAATACAGAGCATAATTTTTAAAGCACAATCGGCGGATAAAAAAGCATTTCTTTGCGTAGTTTACGCTCCGTAAAGAAATTTCAACTTGCCGACTGTGCTTATTATTATGAATAAAATCACATGCCAAACGCCACAGACTGCAAAAATTGTATAAAATAAACGCACTCAAAGCACTTATTTTAATAAATTATAAATATTTACAAATGCCGCCGCGCGGTGTTAAAATTATTTAAGATAAAAATAACAACATTATATATTAATAATATCAGGCGGAAAGTTATGAGAAGACGAAAACAAATGTCCGAATCGTTGCTTTTGGGTGCGATTTTGGCGACCGTGGGAGGGTTTTTGGACGCACACACCTATATTTGCCGCGGCAAGGTTTTTGCAAATGCCGAAACGGGCAATATCGTTTTGATGGGCGCAAAGCTCGCAGAGGGCGATTTTAAAGACGCATTTTTTTACCTTATCCCGATAACGGCATTTGCCTGCGGCGTTTTTTGCGCCGAGGGCGTTAAAAAGCTTTTTAAGCAAAACAACTACATCCATTGGCGGCAAATAACCGTGGCGGCGGAAATAATCGTTTTGGTGTTCATATCATTTGTTGAGCCAACAAGAATGCACAACATATTCACAAACGCTTTGGTGGCATTTGTGTGCTCGCTTCAGGTGCAAAGTTTCAGGCAAATCAGCGGAGTTCCGCTTACCACCACAATGTGCACGGGCAATTTGCGCAGCGGCACCGAGCACCTTTTTAACGCCGCAACCACAAAAAACAAAGCCGTTTTAAAAACGGCATTTAAATATTATTCCATAATTTTCTTCTTTGTTGTGGGCGCGGCAATCGGTGCGGTGCTTTCGGACGCAATCGGCAGATATTCAACTCTGATTGCGGCAGGCGGCTTGCTTGCGGCATTCCTTTTAATGTTTATAAACAAAGAAGCGGAACAGCGCGAGGAAATTTTTGAACGCGCCGAGGAAGAAAAAGAAGAAGCGGAAATAAAAACCGCCGAAAAGTTTTGATTGCGGAGATGACATAATGCACGCTGATAATGCAAAAAATTTAAGCGCGGCAGAAAAGCAATATATTAAAATGACGCAAACGCCGATAAAAAAGCTTATCGCCTCGCTTGCCGTGCCGACGGTTATCAGCATGCTGATAACAACGATATATAATGCAACAGACACTTATTTTGTTTCAAAAATCAACATTTCTGCCAGCGGCGCAACGGGTGTTGTTTTCAGCCTTATGGCGATTTTGCAGGCATTCGGATTTATGTTCGGCCACGGCTCCGGCAGCTGCATAAGCAGAAATTTAGGCGCGCAAAATATAGAAAAGGCAAAGCGATATTCCTCAACAGGGCTTTTTTTGGCATTGCTTACGGGTGCGCTGATCGGCATTTTGGGAATAATTTTCGTAACGCCCTTTATGCGCCTTTTGGGCAGCACCGCCACGATTTTACCATATGCAAAGGCATACGGAATTTTCATTTTGGCAGCAGGTCCGGCAATGACGGGAAGCTGCGTTGCAAACAACATATTAAGATATGAGGGCAAAGCATCGCTTGCCATGGTAGGGCTTACCTCTGGCGGTATGCTCAATATTATTCTTGACCCCGTTTTGATTTTCGGCGCAAAAATGGGAATTGCCGGTGCGGGGCTTTCAACCGCCGTTTCGCAATATATTTCCTTTGCGATATTGATGATTATGTATTATAAGGGCGACGCGCAAAGCAAACCTCATATTAAATACATTACCTTAAAGCCACGCTTTGTGGCAACTATTATAACAACAGGTTTGCCGAGCCTTGCAAGGCAGGGGCTAAACAGCGTTTCAAACATGGTGCTGAACATTGAGGCTGCACTTTACGGCGATCCCTGCATTGCCGCAATGAGCATAGTTGCAAAATGCGCAAATTTAATTTTCAGCGTTTGCGTGGGAATCGGTCAGGGCTTTCAGCCTGTTTCCGCATTCAATTACGGCGCAAAAAAATATTCAAGAGTTAAATCCGGCGTTAAATTCACTTGGGGCTTTTCAACAGGCGTAATCGCATCCCTTGCGGCAATTTGCTTTATCTTTGCGCCGCAGATAATCGCAGTTTTTCGCCACGATAGCGAAGTGGTGGACATCGGCGGAAAAACGCTCAAGCTTCTTTGCATTTCGTTACTGTTTTTACCAACAGTTATGGTGGCAAACATGACCTTTCAAAGCCTTGGGCAAAGCGGAAAAGCATTTTTCCTTGCCTGCGCGCAAAACGGGCTTTTCTTTATTCCGCTTGCAATAATTTTGTCGAAGTTTTGCAGCATAACGGGGCTTGAGCTTGCACAGCCCTTGGGCTACATTTTTGCTGCCGCAATCGCCTGCCCGTTTTTATTTAAATTCATTAAAAAGCTTCCAAATGACGATGAAAACAAAAAAGCCGCCGACACATGCAATCGGTGATGATAACAGCCGAAGATGTTTTAACTGTGCTTATGTGCTTTAAACACGTTCATACAGCCGAAAAAATCCCGTTCACAAATGCGAACGGGATTTTATTATATTCGGATATTACGAATTGCTTGTGGTTGTAGGCATATAAGGAATAATGGCATTTGCAAGATTTGCTATCGGCATGGTTTGCACAACAATCTTGCCGGGTCCTGTTACGACAGTGTTAAACAAGCCTTCACCGCCGAACAGCATATTCTTAACGCCCTTAACGCTTTGCACATCCAGAGAGCAAGTGCCGCTCATCATAACAACATGACCTGTATCGAGCACAAGCTGTTCGCCTGCCTGCAAGGTGTATTCAATCGGTGAGCCGTCTACTTCGATAAAAAGCATGCCCTCGCCGCTGAATTTTTGCATAATGAAGCCCTCGCCGCCGAAAAGACCTGCGGAAAATTTTTTCCTGAAGAAAACTTCCATTTTAACGCCGGGAGTGGAAGCTAAAAACGCACTTTTTTGGCAAATGATTTCCTCGCCGGGATGAACCTCTATTGCCTTGATATCACCGGGGAAGCAAGAAGCAAACGCAATCATACCGTTTCCGCCCTGACAGGTGTAGCGATTTTGAAACATTTTATCCTTCGTGAACATTCTGCCGATTGCCTTGCCGAGCCCTCCGTTTGTTGTGGTTTCCATAACCATATTCGGGCTCATCCAGGACATACCGCCGCCCTCCGTTATCATCTGCTCGCCGGAATCGAGATAGCAAATAACCGCCGGAAACGGCGCGCCTTTAATTTCATAACGCATAATATTACCTAACCTTTCATTGAAATATAAACAATTTATATTATCTGTACAATTATTTTACATTATTTTGATACATATTGCAATAATAACATGCGATTTTATATGATTTTTTTAGGCAATATTACCGCATTTATTGATTTCGTTTATAAGTTATAATAATAAACCCATATATCGCCAAATTCTCCGTTTTTCAACCTGAAGCCGCCCGGAATTCTGCCGAGTGCAACAAAGCCAAGGCTTTCGTAAAGGCGGCGCGCCCTTATGTTTGAATCAACAACGGCATTGAACTGAAGCACCTTGAAACCGAGCCTTTTTGCCTGCTTTATGCAATCGAGTACAAGCGCCCTGCCGAGGTGCATTCCCCTTGCTCCGGACGCCACCGCATAGCTTGCATTGCAAATATGACCGCACCTGCCGATATTATTTGGATGAAGAATATAAAGCCCCAAAACTTTTTCGCCGCATTCGGCAACGCCGCAATAGCTTTGAGAGGCAAAAAATTCCGCACCTGATTTTTCATCAAGAAAATCCTCCTGCGGAAAAGCAACGCCCTCCTCCACAACTTCATTCCAAATGCCGTTCATTGCAAAAACATCCGCAGCATTATATTCTTTTATTTTAATATCATCCATAAACACATACCTTCTGCCGAATTTGATATTAAAAAAGCGGTGCAAAACACCGCTTTAACAAATTACATTTTTGAGCCCTTGGAGCCTTTTGAGCCGCCGAGTGCACCGGAGGAAAGAATATTCGTATCAAACGAATAGGTGATTTCTTCGCAATTACGCTGCCTTTTGAGGGCAAGCGAAATAAGCTTATCGAGCAATTCGGAATATTTAACGCCGAGCGGCTCCCACAAATAAAAAGCAAGCGATCCGGGAATCGTATTAAATTCATTTATCCAAAATTCACCCGTTTTTGAATCCATAAGATAATCGATTCTTACAACGCCGTTGCAATCGAGATACTTAAAAGCCTCAACAGCAATTTTTTTAATTTCCGTCGCCGTTTCTGCGGGGATTTCGGCGGGAATTTTTCTTTTAAGACTCGTCATACCCTTACTGCCGCCTGTTTTCTTACCGCCGTCCAAATATTTATCCTTATAGGAAAGAATTTTATCTGCCGAAACGGGTTCTTCAAGTTCAGAAGCCTCCGCCTCGGTGCAATCGCCCACTACGGAGCAGTTTATTTCTTTAAGATTGACCACTGCGGGCTCAACAAGGATTTTATCGGCAAAATTGAACGCAAGCTCGAGCGCGTCCTCAAATTCGGCACGGTTATCCGCTTTGCTGATACCAACGCTGGAGCCGAGATTAACCGGCTTAACAACAATGGGATAGCCGAATTTTGCCTCTGTTTTTTCAACTATCGAATCGCTGCTTTTAAAATCCGTGATTGAAAAGCGCAAGCCGTCAAGCACAGGAAATCCTGCATCGCGCAGCATAACCTTCATTGCATATTTATCCATGCAAATCGCGCTTGAAAGCACATCGCAGCCGACAAACGGCAGATTAAGGGTTTTGATAAAACCCTGCAATGCACCGTCCTCAACATTGGTGCCGTGCACAATCGGAAACGCAACATCGATAACGGCAATCGGCTTCGGCTTTGAAAACATTTTTTGGTGCTGAGGGATTATATATGTTTTATTGCCGTCCGTAACCATATTTATTTTGGTGCTTTTTTCAAGCAGCTTCGGAATATCTTTATATTCATCGATTTTATCAAGGCATTCGCCGTAATAAAGTTCGTTTTTCTTTGTGATGTAAACAGGATAAAGCTGATATTTATCCTTATTCATATTTTGCATTGCCTGCAATGCGGAAATAACGGAAACTTCGTGCTCAACACTTTTTCCGCCAAACAAAACGGCAACATTTATTTTCATAAAAATCACATGGCCTTTCCGACTACCGTTTATTAAATATATCGCCTGACCGCCGTAGCCGTTGCGGAGCGAATTTGCACCGATGGTGCATAAATTACAACCGGCAATCAATAATTATCCGGCAAGTCATTTTCAATCAAAATTATTTTTTCGGCAGGCGAAGCACTTGCCCCGTTAAACGCATCGATAAAGCTTTCGCTGATTGTTACGTCGGATTCGGGCATACCGCCATCTGCAAGACCTTTAAAAATTGCCTCCGTTTGCTTTTTGCCCACAAGATAAACACGGTCGCAAACCGCCGCGGCGGATTTTCCGAATTCGTAATTATAATGATCCTGCATTTTGCCGAGCTCAACCATGCCTGGTGTTATCAAAATCTTTTCGCCCTCAAAAAGCGAAAGGGTTTTAAGCGCTGCCTCGCAACCTGCGGGGTTTGAGTTATAAGCATCGTCAATAATGGCGGTGTTCCCCCTGCGTGTCAGCTGCAATCTGTGCGGCGGAGAAGCAAGCTTTTTAAGCTGCATTTTAATATCATCCGCCTCAACGCCGAGCTGCCTGCAAATCGCAACAACGCCCATAAGATTGGTTACATTATGCTCGCCCACAAGCGGTGTTTGCAAATTTTCGATTTTTTCATCACCGCAAACAACCGAAAAACTTGTGCCTTTTTTGGTGACGCGGATATCGCTTGCATAGGTTTCGTTTTGGCTGCCTATTCCGTAGGTGTGCCATCCGCCGTTCGGCTCTTTTGCAAGCCGAGCCGAAATGTATTCATTATCGCCGTTTAAAAACATATTTTTCTTATCCGGCACAGCGTCATAAAGTTCAAACTTTGTTTTAACTATATTATCGATTGATTTAAACGATTCCAAATGCTGCTCGCCGATTGAGGTGATAATGCCGTAATCCGGGAAAACGATATCGCAGATTTCCTTGATATCACCGACATTTCTTGCACCCATTTCACAAACAAAAATCTCGTGCGTGGGGCGAAGCTGTTCTCTAATTGTTTTAACAACACCCATCGGGGTATTATAGCTTTCCGGAGTCATCAGCACATTGTATTTTGCTTTAAGGGCTGTTGAAAGAAAATATTTAACGCTTGTTTTGCCGTAGCTACCGGTGATTCCGATAACCTTTAAATCGGGGCAGGCTTTAAGCATTTTTTTAGCGTCGTTAATATAGTACTGCCTTATTCCTTTTTCTATCGGCGAATTGATGAAATTGCCGATAAGAACAACAAACGGCATAAGCGCAAGCGTAAGAGCAAAGCCGAACAGGGCTTTCTTTTCGCCGCCTGCAAAGAACGCCACCGCATATGCTGCGGCGGAAAGAATTGAATCCGTTACAAGCATTCTTTTAACCCTTGCCGTGTAAACAATGGGCTTTTTGGCATTTTTCATCGGCTTATTTACAAGCGCGCAAATTGCCGCAAACACATAAAAAATTATATAAAGCCAAATTTTGTTTACAAAAAGTGCCGACACGACAACTGCCAAAATCACAAAATTTATTGCAAAATGCTTTGCGTTTGCAGCCATCCATTTAAGCTGCACGCGCGGCTTATAAGAATTTTGCTGAAACATATGCGTGGTGCGGATAACAGTGAGAACGGACGCCGCAATTGCAAAAACCGCGCCGATTATATTTAAAGCGATATAAATATCAATCACCGACCTTCAGATAAGATTTAATGATGTTTGCAAAAATAATTGGCTGATCGAGAAAGGAATAATGCCCGGCGTTTTCGATAACGGCAAGACCCACATCCGTGCCTGCCGCGGAAATTTCGCGTTCAAAAATTTTACCGTCAGCCAAAGGGGTGGCAGTGTCGTTTGCGCCCCAAATCAGCAAGGTAGAGCATTTAACATTTTTCATAAGATGCACTAAATCCTCGTTTACCGATTTAACGAGCACACCGCGCATAATCTCACTTGCATTAAGATAATCTGCCGAGGAGAATTTTTTTCTTAAATTTTCGAGCGCCTGCGGAAAAATCTTGCACACGGGATAAAAGCTGAGGAAAAGTTTGCCGCATTTATAAATCTTTGTGCGTGCCTTTTGCTTTTTGCTGCGCGTGGGCATAACCCCGGCGCAATCCACAAACAGGATTTTCGAAATTTCAAATCCGAGCTTATCATCGGAAACAAGCTTTAAAATAACCCTGCCGCCGAACGAATGACCCAAAAGGATAACACTTTTAACGCCGAATGACGCTATAAACGCCTTTGTGAAATCAGCATATGCGGAAACATCCCAAACCTCTTTCGGCTCAGGCGTTTTTCCGAAGCCGGGAAAATCAAAGGAAACAACCGTGTATTTTTGCGCCAGCAGGCTTGCAACCGAGGCATACACCTCAAGGCTTGTGCCCCAGCCCTGCAAAATAAACACATAATCGCCGCTGCCTTTTATATCATAATTAACGGAAATACCGTTTATTTCTTTATTCAAAAAAAACAACCTCCAAAAAAGGTATCAAAAAGCGGAAGATTCGGGCAACGCCGTTTCGAACAGACAATTTTTATATTCCCGAAAAGCCGCCTGTATATAAATTATATTAAACATATTTTAAGCTTTTAATATTCTAACACATTAAAATTATATGTGCAATAATTTATTCAAATTAAAGCGGCGATTTTAACGGCGCGATCACGAATTAAATTGTTTATTTCAAACAAAAAAGCGCCGACGAAAACGCTCCGTCGGCAAAATTTTATGCAATATTTTGATATTCCGGCAAGTTTGCAAAAACAAACAGCCCCGCCTTATTTTTTTACGGGTTTATACGAGCCAAGGCGGCGAAGGAGCCCCCTGTAGTAATCCCATTGCATTGAAAAGGACGGAATTTTTTGCTCATATTTTTGTTTGTAAGCTATGATATCGCGCTCCCTTTCATCGGGATTACGCAGAGTAACACAATCATAAACAAAGGGATTGACCTTATCGGTAATTTTAATGCGGGCAACCTCTCCCACCGGGCAATTTACGGAAAGCATGCCGTTTTCCGCAGTGCAAACAACACCATCGTTATCGCAGGAAACATCAAAATCAAAATCCGAAACGGCAGGATAAGTGTAAACGAAAAATTTTTCCCTGCCGGATTTGTTAACGATATAATCATAGCAAAAATCGCCGTGTGCATTTTGAAGCTTAATAAAAGCCGCATTATCATCCGCAGGGATATCAAACGCCTCTATTTTTAAGAGCGAGCATGCACCTGTGCAGCTTTTAATCTTAACGGCAATCATATTTGTTTCCGTCGGCGGAAATTCAAAAATCGTGGCAGCGCCGTTTGCCTTTAACTCCCCTGTTTGGAAACTATGTCTGCCGATCATTAGCTCGGCATTTACTATATGGCTTGATGGATCGGGATTTTCATAAATGACAACGCAGCAGATTTTGTGCGCCGCCGGCAGCATTGCGGCAACGATTTTTTGATCGTCGCCCGAATCGGCAACCCACAAGGACGAAAGCGGCAAGCCTGGGTGATTTTTTATATCGTTTGAATCAAAAAGCTTAAATTTGTTAAGCCCCGTCGGATCGCCGCTTGTGGCTTGCATTTTGGCGTTTAAAAGCAAATCATCCGTCCTGCGCTGCCAAAACACCTTATCGGAATTTAATATGCCGTTTGCATGATCCGTGGCGGTTTGGCTTGAATAGCATTGCATGGCTTTATATCCCGAGGTGTTTTGCATAACGCGTGAAAGTGCCTCTTTGGCAACAGGAACACGCACTCTGTCTGCCCAATTATAAACATTAACCTCGTTCATATGCGGGCATTCCCGAGGCAGATGTGTTGAAAGTGCGTTATCTGAATAATAATCGCATTTTCCGTTCCAAGCTGTTGAATAAGCAAAGCCTTTAAACACCTGCGGCACATAAAAAGATTTTTCCGCAAGCACATTGCCAAGTGCCTCTTCAAAGAAAAGGCTTATGGCGCGGTGATCGGCATGCTCGTCATAATCGCAGCAATAAAGTACATCGGGCATAAATTCGGCGATTGCCGCCTGCATATCGGCAACAATATTATCGCGGGTGTACGCGCTTTTACGAAAAGGCGGCTTATTATTCGTGCCGTAGGTTTCCGCATATCCTGCTGCGGATTTCACAAGTTCATCGTCCTTGCAGTTATAAATATGCATACCTTTTTTATTAACCAAGCTGTCGCCGTAACCGAGGAAAATCACATTTTCCGCCTTAATGCCGTACAGCCGGGCAACGGAAAGAGCTTCTTTTATTCTGAGCTTTCCGAGGCAATGAAAATCGCCGTTTGTGGAAAACAGAATTTTAACCTCGGAGCCGTTTTTCACATATTGTTCTATCACGCCACCGTAAAGATTTATTTCATCGTCCTCGTGCGGAGCGAAAAACATAACCCTTTTGCCGCCGAAAAACGCGCTGCGGTCTGCCTCCTCATAATCATAAGCAGTCTCTTTGCCAATCAAAATTCCCGAAGCAAATGCCTCGCCGGCAGAAAGCAAAACGGCAATCAGTGCCACAACAAAGAAAAACACAGTAAGCCCCGACGGCAGCGGCACAAGCGCGGCGGAATACATTGCAACATCGAGCACGCCCAGCAGCATATAAATTTGAAGCATTCTCGATTCTATATGAATTTTAAACGCCACGGTTATAAAAATAAAAATCGCAGTAAAAACCTTAAGAGGCATAAGCAGCAGCGGATTTAAAAACGCAACCGCCACCGAGCCTGCCAAAAGCAAAAGCAGCACAACAATTACTGGAATAGCAAACGCTGCGGTTTCAAACGGCTTAATTTTTTTCCAATCAACCTTAATCAAAATCGGTACCTCCGTGCAAAGAATAAAAGTATATAAAAAACTGTAATCCTCTTGTTTAAATAAAATAGCAGATTATGTGCAATTAGTCAATTATGAGCGACATAACGATAAATTTATTTAAAATTTTGCAAAAAACGAGTTGACAAATCCGTTTTTTATGTTATACTTAGATTGTAAACGATACAAGTTTACAATCATTACAAGGTGGCAAAATGATGACTCAGGAAAAAATATTATCGCTTTTCAGGGAAAAAGCCTTTCGCGCCACTCCGCAGCGGATTGCAGTTTTTAATTATGTTTATGAGCACAGGGATCACCCCGATGTACTTGCCATATATGAAAATGTGCTTAAAAACAACCCGGGATTTTCAAAGACCACGGTTTACAATGCACTTAAATCACTTTGCGAAAGCAGATTTTTAACCGCAATAACCATTGACGGCGGCAGAATTCATTACGATGCCAATGTTAATTTTCACGGTCATTTCATTTGCAAATGCTGCGGCGAAATTTATGATTTTGACCTGAACGAGCCTGCCGCAACCCTACCTAATGGATTTACTGTGCAAAAAAAAGATGTATATTACAGCGGAGTTTGCCCCGGCTGTAACAATAAAAAATAATTATTATTTTGAAGGAGTAATTTATTATGAACAAAAAGTATTATTGCCCGGCATGCGGCTACACCAGCGACGAACCTATCGATGTTTGCCCCCGTTGCGGAGCCAAAATGAAAGTTCGCGAGGAAGGCGGCGAAAAAGTTTGGGCTGCGGAGCACATTATCGGCGTTGCCAAGGATGTTGACCCCGAAATCATTCAGGGTCTTCGCGACAACTTTAACGGTGAATGCTCCGAAGTGGGCATGTATCTTGCAATGGCAAGAGCGGCTCACAGAGAGGGTTATCCCGAAATCGGTCTTTATTGGGAAAAGGCTGCTTATGAAGAGGCTGAGCACGCTGCAAAATTTGCAGAGCTTCTTGGTGAGGTTCTTACCGATTCCACAAAGAAAAACCTTGAGATGAGAGTTGAAGCCGAATACGGCGCAACCGCAGGCAAAACAGAGCTTGCAAAGCTTGCCAAGGAAAAAGGTCTTGACGCCATTCACGACACCGTTCACGAAATGGCTCGCGACGAGGCTCGCCATGGCAAGGCATTTGCCGGACTTCTTAAGAGATACTTCGGCGAATAATCAATAAACCGCAATATAAAAAGGGATGTACTGCTTGCACATCCCTTTTTATGCGGTCTGAACCGGCTTTGGAAATTCCGAAGCCGGTTTTTTATATTTGTATAATTATTTATTTTCGGCAAAAGTGCAATAAAGCCGTCCCGTTCTAATTTAAAATCAATCGGATGTATTCTGCCCCGACTGCTCTGCAGCAGCGGCGCGGCGAATTGCAAGCTCCGATTCTACCTTTTCGCGCTGCGCAGGTGTGTATCTAATAAACAAAAGCGGAATTATATAAAGCAGACTTGCTATTGCCGGAGTAAGAATAACAAGCGGCCAAATCCACTTGTCAAACTCAGCAGACTGCGTGCCGACATAAACGGAAGCTCCGTCAATCGCCTTATATTTCAGCAGGTGAAGCGCAAGCGCGGCAAGACCTGCCGTTATGCCGCTTGAGATTTTTGTAAACATGGTTTGCATTGAAAAAGTGATGCCCTCCGTGCGCTTCCCCGTTTTCCATTCCATATAATCGATACTGTCGCAAAAAACGGCGGTTTGTGCAATTGAAATTGCACCGAGCGGAATACAGCCTATTCCGATAACGGTGAGGGCGATCCACAGCCTTTGCCCTTGATATCCGATTGCATATGCGATTATGCGCACAACTATATTTGCCGCCTGCATCATTATTATGGCGTTTACATAACCCTTGCAGATTTTTTTGATTTTATCTGCAAGCATCATGCCCAAAAAGCCCGGCAGAGCGGTGAACATATAATAAATCGTGGTAAGCCCGAGCGCGCCGATAATGCTGTTTTCTCCGAGGAAATCAGAAGGAATTTCATACTTAAAGAAATATGTAACAAGATTTGCACCGAATCCGACGGAGCCGAGAATGTTTCCGAGCGTTAAAAGCATTAACATTCTGTTTTTAAACAGCAGTGAAAAGCTTTCACCTAGGGAGGATTGCTGTTTTTCTTTAACAACCCTTACTCGTTCCTGTGCGCTGTAGCACCTAAGGCTCAGCATCGCGCCGCCGAAACCGAAAATAAGAGCAAACACCAAAGTCATTAACGCCATACTGCTGCCGGTTGCATTTGCAATCATTTCAAGTACCATCGGAACCAATGTGCCGAGTGCGCCGTAAACGCACGAGCCGATTGTGCGCGCCCACTGCACAAAGCGATCGCGCTCATCCGTGTTTGGCGAAACGCACGAGGTTATGCCCCAAATCGCAACATCCTGCACGGTGTATGCCAAATCCCAGCAAATATACATTATTATAAAATAGGAAACGCGCAGCCAAAGCAAATCTTCTTTGGTGGAAAAAACAACAAAAATAAGCACGGTAAATACACCCACGGGTAGCGGTGTGTATTTTAAAAACGGGCGCAGTTTTTCACCGTTTTTAAAGGTGTGCTTATCTATAAAAGAGCCCACAATCGGGTCGTTTACCCCATCCCAAATTTTCATAACAATAAGCAGCACGGAAACCGTGAGCGCAGGAAACAGGGCAATATCAGTCATAAAATAATTAAAAAACGAACCGCCTATTAGAGAATAAACCATATTTTGCCCCGTTAACCCGGCGTAATAGTTTATTTTTTCCTTTTTACCTATATATTCCAAAAAATCCCCTCCGAGCAAAAAAATATCCTAATTTTATAATAACACCGTCAAATTCAAAATCCAATGTGTAATATATACAATATTTCATTTGTTTGATTGTGTATTATGCCGTAACTGCAAATATGCAATGCAGCCGCCGCACCCTTGTCATGCTGTCAATGTCGAGAATTTGTCGGTTGTAAGAATTCGTTGACATGCACTCCCAAAGCCATACACTTTTGGAGTATATATTTTTATGAAAAGACAGGGAAAAAACAAGATATATCGTCCGGAATTTAAAAGATATATTATGATAATGCTGTTTCTCTAACCTTGTAAAATAAAGTGTGTAAGTTAGAAAATGAACTGCCCCAGATTGTGCAGACAGTACAAAAATGGGAGCCTAAGGTAGAATAATTAAATTTTAAGCAACAAACGACCTTGTAAAATAAAGTGTGTAAGTTAAAAAACTACATTGAACCTAAAATTGTTGGCGATTCGCTCGGCGTTAACCCACTTATAACAC
>CAVJZG010000013.1:0-55164 GCA_963654285.1 bacterium | reverse complement strand
AGGCAAAAGTTGGCGATATGACAACTATCCTTATGCAGGGCAATGCAAATGCCGTGCTTGCCATGGAGCAGATTATTGCCACAGCAACGGACGAAAGCGAAACCCCTTGGGCTAACAGATATCAAGAGGCAAAAACATATGATGAAATGCTTGACGACCTTGTTGATAATCAAGATTACACCGTTAACGAAGCCGAAAAAGAACTTGCTTCAAAATATAATGACGACGCTAAAAAAATAGCTGTAAATTTTGAAAATTACAAGGAATATATTGCTCAAAACACAGTTGACGAAATTTCCCTTGAAAGCTCTGCCGAAGAAATAGATGTATATCAAAAAGCGCATGAAGATTTCAACTATTCCGATTGGTGCGCAGCAGCTACACAGTGCGAAATTTTAAAATCTTTGAAAAATGACGATGTTTCACTTTATGATTTGATTTTCGGCGAAGATTATGATGTTACGGGCGACGATGTGTATATGCTTTATCCGCTTGTTTCGGTTTTGAGCGACGGTCAAAGAGCATGCCTTGATTTCCTTTCTACATATCAGCTTATCGGTCTTGGCATTAATGACGATTCTGTTACTAAAGCAACAATGGATAATTTTGATATAATTTCGAGCAAGGATATGAGTAATATTTCAGTTTATGACGGTGTAGACAGAACAGTTTTCAGCGATGATGTTGCTCTTACGGGTGATGCATATAAACTTCAAGCATCGTCAGGCAAGAATGCAGTGGAAAATTGGAATGTGCCTATTTCCGTTACCAGCATCGTTTTGTTTAGTGCTCTCGTTGTTTCAACAGCAGCAACTGCTTTCAGCTGGGTATACAGCTCGCACCTTAATTCGATTTTAAAAGATGCTGCCGAAGAACAGCGTCTATCACAATATTTAGTAAAAAAATCCCAAGATTGCATTGACTCATGGACGGACACATTAAAAAACGCAAGGGAAATTGGCAATGAAACAACGGAGAAGGCAGCAACAACTGTAATCGATGACAAAAATAATGTACTTCAGCAACAGATTGCCAGAAAAGACCAGGCAATCAGCGCATATAATTCTGCAAGCACCTGGTCAAAGGTTATGAATTATGCAAAGATTGGTATGACTTGTGTTACCGCCGTGCTTTTGGGTCTTACAATCTGGAATACAGTTGTTGATTTGCAAGAATATTACAATGCAGAATTCACACCTATTCCGTCAAATATGGTAAACCAGAGTGTGAATGATAAGGACGAAAAAGTCTATACATACTATAAGGCAGTCAAGTGTAACAGGGTCCAGCAGAATATGGTAACCGATAACGCAAAACTTCTCGGCGATAACGGTGATTTAAACGGCGATGTCGGTAAGCAGTGGGTGGCACTTTATACTACTAAGGATAAAGCGGCAGGCGATCCGATTACAACAGACTTTGTTGTTCAGCAGGGCAATAGCAATGTTCCCGGCGACAGCACAGCACTTTCAATCTTTTGCGAAAGCGTTGCACAGAACCTTACAAATAAAAAAGCAGGCTATACCTATGGCGATTCAAACGGCGGTATTTATCTTTTCTATGGCACAGATGAAAATGCTTTTGCAGGTTCGGTTATTTCTACAGAGCACATTTCGATTGCCATTGCTGCCGGCATAGGCATTGCAATCGGCGTTGTTGTGGATATGGTGCTGCGCAAAACAAAAAACAAGAAAAAACCTGCTTGATTTATAACAGAAATTATGAAAATTAAACGATTTATATTTGCAATTTTAATATCTGTTTTAGTGCTTGGCGCGAGCATTCCGGTTTATGCCGATGAAGTTTGTGCCACGGTTGCATATAATAATACCACTGTTGATTACACTTCTTTTCAAGAAGCTTGGAGCCAAGCAGTATCACAGGGGGATACATATCCCGTCACATTTACATTGCGTCAAAATTGGAAAGCAGACAGTTCCGGTTCTCTCGGAAACGGTTCGGGTTTTTCAAACGGCGGTCTTTCATATTCGGGCAAAAACGAGCTTACCGTTGATTTGAACGGTTGCTCTATAGACAGAAATCTGTCCAAGCCCAAGGAGGGCGGCAATGTGCTCACGGTAAATTCCACCGTAACCATTGCGGATTCCAACAGCGATGCCTACACAGTGTCAAAACTGTTTAAGGGAGGTGCCATTCAAAACGGCGCAAACTCCAAGCGAGGCGGCGGTATTGTTGTTGCAGACAATGCTACTTTGAATATGAACGGCGGTACTGTTTTAAACTGTGTTTCTACAGATGACGGCGGCGGTATCAGCATTGAGGGCGAGGGTGCAAAACTCAATGTTAACGGCGGTGCGTTTTATGGCAATCGAACCTATGACGCCTCCGGTGAATGCTGTGGCGGTGCCATTTACAGCAGCGATGCACAGTTGACAATTCAAAATGCTGTTTTTGAAGGCAATTATGCCGAGGATAACGGCGGCGCCATTTATGCGGACGACGGTTCATGCACCATCAGTAATTCGTCGTTTTATTCCAATTCTTCTTTGGAAGAGGGCGGCGCGCTGTTTACAGACGGAAATAATAAATCAACGCTCACCGAATGCCTGTTTGAACGCAACGATTCCACGGGCGACGACGGTGGTGCCGTATTTTATGATGCAAGCAACGGTCTATATTTAAACAGCTGCCAAATGTATTACAATCATGCAGGTTCCGAAGGCGGCGCATTGTTTGTAAACAATGATAAGGCATTTGTGATAGGCGGCAATTATCAATATAACACTGCCGAAACCAACGGCGGCGCATTTTATGTTGACAGTATGTATGATTTAAATATTGCCGGCAAGCTTATTATAAAAGATAACACCTGCAGCGGTAAAGAAAACGATTTGTGCTTGCAGGACGGAACTGCCTCCAATGCATATTTATATTGCGGCGGTTTATATGAAGGCTCATCCGTATGGCTTTGCTCCAATTCAACAAGCTCACACCTTGCGGTTAAAAGTGTGGACAAATTTCAATACAACAATTATATTCATTTTGATTCCGGTTTTACCTTAGATGCCGAAAAAACAGTATCTACCAAGCTCAGCAGTGACGATATTCGAGCCGAAGCATCTATTTTGGGTCAAGGCAATATTGCGGTTATCGTGGTTTGCATTGTAATAATTATTGTTTTGGTTGTTGTAATGTCTATAATCAAAAAGAAAAGGGAGGCAAAAGCAAATGACGAAAAGTAAAAGAAAACCAATTTGGTTTGTCAGTGCCTTCATTGCGTTATTTATGGTGCTTGCCATGCTGATTACGAATTACGGTTCCGTATTCGGTGAGGTAAAAGCATACGGCAACAAATATGTTTCCGAGGTGCAGATTTTTCAGGGCAACAGCTATGAAAATGCATTGCAATATTGTAAGGAAGCCGGCTTTACTCCGGTTGAGAAAAATATTAACCGTGCTGCAAGCGGCGATGAAAATGATAACGGCATTTATGTGCTCGGATATAAAACCACGGAAAATGAAGACGAGGGAATCACGGGTATTTCAATGCTGCAGATGAACTCGGGCTATCAGGATTATACATACGGCGATATCGCAGAGCGTGCAGTTGAAAAGCTTGGTAATGTGCCTACCGAATTATCCTATGCTGTAGATGAATTTATTGCCAATTATGAAAAAGGCAGCCCGGCAGCTCAGATTGCTGTGGATATTTTGAATTGCTTTTTTGTTGATGAGTTGGATAATCAAAAGCTGGGCGATTATTTGGTCAGCGGCGATTGCAATATTGATTTCATCAAAAAAATTCTTTCTCGCTCCAGCACAACGGTAATGTCGGCTTTGTGTAATGCATTGGTGGCAGGCGTTGCCGATTATGACACGGATAACTGGGCACAAAGGCTTCAAAATTCCAAGGTAACAGAGCAGCTTAAAGATGATGCAAATTACCAGCAGCTTGATGCCAAGTACTATTCTCTTGCTCTTGAACTGATAGACAGTCTTCAAAAATTTTCAAGCGGTTTTAACGAAGCCAAGGAGCGCTACGAAGAAAACAATAACAAGGTTCCAAGCATTGACAGCGATGTAGATAGCAAAACCGAAATGTCCGACGAAACCGCTGAAGATATTGCAAACGGCGGTGAGGTAAAAACAGAGGACGGCGATGCGGCTTATCTGACCGCTTATAACATCCTCAATAAATATAATTACGATGAAACCACTAAACTGGGCGATTATATTGTCGGTCTCGGTAACTCTACATATGACGACTCGGAAAATGCAAGAAAAATTTATCCGTTGGTAGACAGCTTGACGGACGGTCAGCTTGGCACCATGCGTTTGAGCGGCGTTGCTTATTCCACTATATATTTGGTAAACGAATCGTCTTTGCTTGACGAGGCAAAAACGCAGATGAAGTCTATCAGAGAAAATCTTAAGGAAGCAGCCGGAAGCGAATGCGTTTCAATCTGGGTGGGGACCGACCAAACTGTATATAACGAAAAGGTGGCAGTCACCAAGGATGCGTACAGGGCAAACTCTGCCGGTCAAATTTATAACACCTTGACTGCACCTGATGATCTGGACGACATTCTTTCCTCCGCTCTGTACATGATCAATATAGCCTCTGCCGTTATCGGTTTGGGCTATTGCTTAACATCGTTGGCAACCGTCGGCATTGCATATTACATTACCGGTCAATTTATGGTGCTGAATGTTTGGGCGGTTTGCTGCGGTTTAATCGGCCCCGGCGTGGTCAGCTCGATTTTTGGTATTATCGGATGTGCATTTGTAATTCTTAACTATGTGGCACTGATTGCTCTTGTTATTATTTATGTTGCACTTTTGATTAAGTATTTATGGGATAAATATACTGTTGATGACGATGAGGACTTCACTCCGATTCCGTCCGTAATATATGACTCGGCACAAAACAGATATGTAAAATATACAGTGGTTAATGTGAAGCCAAAGCCGTATATGGTAACTAACGATAGAAGCGGCGAACGGCGCATTTATTATCCGCCTCTGGAAGCCGGAAATATCAACGGTTCCAATGCAAGGCGTTGGAATGCGCTTTATACCACAAAAAGCAAATATGTTGGCGATCCTATTTGTTCTTCGGAAATAGACGATTTGATTACCGTGCAGTATAACGATAACTCCACTCCTCAGGGCTATAAGCCCGTTAAGTGTTTCGGCGAGGTTGAGGCTGCAAATCTGAATGCCAATTCAAAATCGGATTCTATGTCGATTTATATGTATTGCAAGTCAACCGCCAACACCATCAATGAGGGTGAAACAACGGAAAGTGATGAAACAACCACATATATTTCAAAGCTTTCTCTTTCTGTGGAGGAAACAGAAACAGCGGCCAAAGCGGCACTTACAAAATCGGGCTACAAGGTGCTTGATACGAACCTAACTCCCGTTACAGCCGATATGAATAAATATACATATATCGGCTATGCCACAACCACCAATCCGGACGACGCGGTAACCGATATACGAATAGCGGCGCGAAATTCCACAGATGCTTTCACATACGGTAATGCTTCGTACACTTCTTGCGGTACAACGGTAACCGGTGATACGCTGTACTACACATCGTATAAATCTGCCGGAGCCCCCATTCTTGCCGGTTTGTTGCTGAAGACAACATTGGATGATATACCCGAGGGATACGAGCCAATCAATTTGTTCTGCGGCGGCAATGCATTTAATTTCAATGTCGGCTCCGAGTCGGATAACACCGTGTCGCGCACCCACAGTTCTCAAACTGCGGAGCATTGGAGCGATAAGGGCATGTATTTGTATTTCAAACCATCTGTGTCATATACCGACGGAGAGGAATACATTTCAGGCATTGTTTTAGTGGCGGGAAACAAATCCGGATATGATAATAAAAACACGGCAGATGATTATATAGAAGCCATGCATTTGAAAAAGTTTGACCTTAGCCTTACCCAAAATGCTAAAGTGCAACTGCCGAATGAAGTTGCAGGCATGGTTTCTAAAGAGCGTTGGGCGTCAAATATTGAAACATATATTTGCTATACTACCACTCATAACCCTTACAGGGCTATTTACGGTATACGGTCTTATACCTCTGCACCGGGTAATACTACGGTGCCTGTGGCACTCGGCACATTGACCGATGGCGCATATGCGGTGTGCGATGTGTATTTTGAATTGCCGTATTTGGTTACCGGCAGTAACTATAAGAAAAATTATCTGCGCGGAATATACGATTCCCATTCATATCAGTTTGCAAGTTGCAGTGGCACAAATACAGGTATTGAACAACAAACTTTAACGGTGGCTCTTGAGCCTGAGGATTATGAGGATGTATCATGGTCAAGCTGCAGCAGTGTGCGCGGCAAGGGAATTTATGTTCTCGGCCCTGTTGAAGGCGGTACTCCGCTTACAGTCAGCGATGTTCAGGTTTCCTCAAGTTCTGAAATACCCAGCGGATATATAAGCGTTCAGGATTTTAAAACTCCTAACAGAACCGAAGTGCATAATCTTGGATACACTGCCACCAATTCAAAATATGTTATGTCAGGAAAGAAAACCACGCCGGTGTATATCTACACAAGGCAGGAAACTCCCGTTGAAGAAACATATATTTCATCAATTTCCGTTTCTACCTATTCGTTAGAGGCAGTAGCAGGCGATAATTTGAAAAATTATGATGCTGCAACAAAAAATCAAATTAACGCCGGTGGCAGTGATTATTGTATTCAAAATCTTTTGTCGCAATGCAGCGATGAAATTGTTCAATCAAATATTGCACTTGACAAATCGCAAACATTTTACGGAAATGCATCTGCAACGCCAAGTACGGCTTCGTACATAGGTGTTTCCAGAACGGATTCTACCCTGAAAGCGATAAGGGGCATTATTCGTTATGTAACGGATAAAAAGGATGTAAGTTCCACCATTCAGGTGGACGGCATAACATACACCAAAGCAGGCGATATGATTTATGATCCCAACGGCTCCTATTATTTGTATTACACGAATGCTGCCGGTGCAAATCCGGGTAAGCCGCTTAAATCGATCAGCATCAGTGCGGAAGTGTTTGATAATGAAAATGCAACGGCGTTGACGGCAAACAGCGTTGATGTGTCTGAAATTAAAGTTGGTAACGAAGTTAAGCGTGAAGCTTCAACGGCAACGCTTTACGGCGATACAAAATGCACTAACTTTATTCATATGGAATATTTGGATACAACCATTTATATGGGTGCTGTCTATGTCGGTCATGGCAAAACAAAAAAAGAGGCACAGGCAAACCTGTTGGAATTGGGCTGCAATATTTGCGTTGATATGGATGTTAACAGAAATACCGGCGGCGAATATATCTATATCGGCTACACACGGTACAACCTAACTAACAGTGAGCAGAAAAAGGGCGTGCCCAGAAACGCCGTCAGAGATATAGTGTTGACGGTCGGTCAGCCGCATCAAAAGGAAATTTATATCAACGGTGTTAAGTATAAATGTGCGGTTGATGAATATTCAAGCGTTAAAGGCAATGACGGCACAAAGGGCGTTTCGCTCAATACCGGTACCGGCGGTAAGCAAATTTACCTGTATTATTCAATAGTGCAAACAAAAGACACACCGTATACTATTGAAAAGATTGGTCTTGCATGCATGGATTACGGTATGCTTAATAATGACACCAATAAATGGGAGCATGTTCTTGATACAAACGGTAACCGTGTGAATCTGAATGAGGGTGCCATTTACACAATTGATGACGGAAAGCATATTGCAGACAATAGAATGTATTTGTATGCAAGCAGAACCGACGGTCAGGTGAAAGAAAGTGCTGCAGTGGATATGAGTTCGCTCAACAGCGAATTTATAGCCTATGATGCATATATGAAAGGAGCGTAAGATATGAAAAAAGCAAAAGCATTATTTTCTGCGATTTGCGCGTTAGTGCTCATATCTTCGCTGTGCTCATTTCCTGTGTATGCGACAGACGAGTCGCAGTCAGCAAGCCAATATGTTTACACAATCAATGTAAAGGTTGACAATCCGTGTAATTCCAATGATATGGATAAGGACGCGGTAAATGTTTTGTTCTTTGAGTATCATTACAACGGTAAAAACGGGTATGACAGTGAAAAAACCGAAAAATTTGATATGTCGTGGAACGGCAGCAGTAATCAAAATTCGGATTTTTTAAATGAACATTTCATTCGCCCAAATGATAATTCCTGCTACACCAGCTTTAATGTAACACTGCCGGGTAAGCTGAACAGAATGTATATTAAGCTGAATATGGACGGTGGTGAGCGTTTATCCTTTACCGTTGAAAGCATTTATTGCAACGATAAAAGGATAAACAGCAACACGGATTATGTGTCCTCTGCATATAATGATTCAACTGCCAATATCTATTGTTCAATGGAAGAATCGATGATAGACCAAGCAAATTCGCCTTATTTTGAGTCAAATGATGATTTCCTTACCGAAAAGGAAATGGAAAATATCACAAAGAATGCTTCGGGTAGCGAGTATGGGGGTCAGTTTAAAGACCAATATAACGCGGTGATCGATTTATCCGTGCTTCAAAAATGCGTTGGCGTGTCAGACGGCGATATCAATCAGTATTACGCCCACAACGACGAGGAAAGTATGTATAAATACACTTTCAATTGCCAAGTTGATAATCCCATCAATCTCAGAGATGCCGATTATGACGAGGTTGAGGTGTTCTATCTTGAAATCAGTTATATTGACCAAAACGGTTACGGCAACAATAAAACTTACAAGCTCGATATGGCATACAGCGACAGCTTAAAAAGAAATCTGAATCAAAAATATTTGGAGTGCTTCCAAAGGTATGATGATAACGGTTATCAAACAAGCTTTTCTGTTTGGGTGCCGGGCATTATTACAAAGGTGGATGTTAAGCTGAATATGAGCGGTGAAAAGCTTGTGGTTTATTTTGATAAAATCATGCTTAATTCTGTTGCAGTAAACACTACAAGGGATTATGTGTCTTCCACATATTATAATTCCACGGCAACTATAAAATGCAGCGTGCCAGAGTCGCAGATTGCTCTGGGCGACGGCACATTGCCGAGTGCTTATACCACGGATTTGACAGATCAGTACGGCGCAATAGTGTCTGAAAAGTTGTTTAACAACGCAAAGGAAAATCAAAGAAGATATATTTATCATAAATAATATATCCCCAAAACAAAAAGAAACGGCTATGAAATTTTTTGATTTCACAGCCGTTTTTATATTTTTAAATCGAGTAAATTAAGCCTTTGTTGCGCTTTCGTTTTTAGAAACAGATTGCAATTCGGTGTTAGCGTTGCTTTCGTCAGTTTGAAAACCGCTTGCTTCGCTTTTTTCGGCAATGTTTGTTTTATCTGCTTCGGTGTCCGAAGCAGGTGAAAAATCGCTGTTGCCCTTTGCGGCGGCTTCGGTATTTGCGGTGCGTTTTCTTTTTCTGTATGATGAAAACGATTTTAAAACAAACAGGTTTAAAATAAGATAAACAATTATAGGCAGCATATATCCTATATTGTTTGCAACACCCGAATCTGCCTCAACAAGCAGATTGAATACCGAATGGAACACAACTGCCAAATTAAATGTGCAGAGCGTGCCGCAATAATAAAGCTTTTTATTGGTGTAAATATACGGAATAAAGTTTGCAATCAAGCATGTGCATATGCTGTGCATAACGCCCGTGCTGAAGCCTCTGATTATTGCAAAAAACATATTTACCGTGTTTATATGGCGAATTAAAATAATCACATTTTCAAGCATTGCAAAGCCAACGCCGATGGCGAATGCAATGGTAACTATTGAAATTCTGTTTTCTTTTGTGATTGCTTTCTTTTTGTCCATAAAAACAACGGCGTAATATGAAACAGGTAAAATTTTAACTATTTCTTCCGTAATCGGTGTAACATTTGTGGTAAAATAAAGGGTTGTGCTTTTGGTGACCCGCAGCAAAAGCCCGTTTACCTCACTTACGAATAAGCAGCAAAACATACCCATCAGCAGTGCCAAAACAACCTTGCGTGATTTTCGCTCAATCGGAAGCAGCATAAGCCCAACCGGCACGGCAATGCAAACGAATAATATGTAGCTCATTGATTCCATTTTTTTACCCCCTTATATAGGATAGGCAGAAACAGAACATATAAAATGCCAATCAAAATTTCGGCAACGATTGTTAGGTTTTCAAGGCTGTAGCAATACAGTCCCACCTCGGAAAGAATAAGAATTTCCAACAAAATGCATATCAGGTTGAATTTGCGTATTGAATCAACTATGCCGTTCTTGATATCAAAAATGATCAAGTGTTTTAGGTTAAAATATCCTGCTGCGCCTGCAAGCAGAGAAAGCAGGATATAAATAATGCGAATGGAAAGGGAAGCATGGTCGGAAAATAATGCAATAAGCGCAATAACAAGTTCTGCGGTTGGCAAAATAACAGGTATAAGTCTGTATTTCGTAAATCGTTTTTTCTTTGAATCAACAAGGCTGTCTATTGCGCCAACATTAACAAAGAAAATAAACATAAAGAACGTGCCGAAGCCTAAAAAACCGATGTTGAATATTGTTTTCGGCTCGTCGCCGTAGCAAAGTAAAGCCACGGTGTAAAATGCGCGGGTGAAAACCTGGCTTGCAATTGCAAAAACCAGCAGCTTAAAATACAGCGGCGGAGTTCTTTTGTATTTCAGCAAAATGGAAATACCGTAGCCGCAGCCGATGCATGCACAAACAAGCGAATAAATGTTTAGTGCTAACATTATTTTTCCTCCTGTGCCTGTTGCGATATTTAAATAATTATAATCAAAGAATATTATATTAAGAAAACGCTCAAAAGTCAATAATAATACGCAAAATGAGGCGGTTGTTAAAACAGAATTTGCGATTGCGGAATTTTATCTTCATCGGTAATCGGGCGAATTACTTTGCAAGGAATGCCTGCAGCAACAACTCCGGGTGGAATATCGTGCGTTACCACGCTCCCGGCACCGATAACGGAGTCTGTGCCTATTGTTACACCGCCGCAGATTGTGGCGTTTGCACCGATCCAAACATTTTTCTCCAGTGTGATTGGGGCAGATGTGCCTATGCCTTGGCTGCGTTGCATAGGGTCAACAGAGTGACCCGCACAAGCAAGGCACACACCCGGTGCAATAAATGCGCCTGAGCCGATATTTACCGGGGATGTGTCTAAAATCACGCAATTGTAATTGATTACCGCAAATCCGTGAAAATGAATGTTAAAACCATAGTCGCAGTGAAAATCCGGCTCAATGCCCACAGCCGGCGAATAAGTGCCGAAAAGCTTTTGCAAAATCGCGCAGCGCTTATCTTGCTCATCGGGGAAAGTGTTATTATATTCCGTACAAAGTTTTTTTGCCCGCAGTTGTTCTTTTGACGGGCTGTTTTCGTATCCTGAAGCGTAAGGAGCATCGGATTTCATTATTTCAAGAGGCGTCATGTTTTTAATTCCTTTCGGCAGATTAAAATTTTTCTGCCTTAATTATATTAAAAATACTTCCGGCGGTCAATTGCAGATTGCCGCTGCAAGGTGCATATGCCGAAAAAAGAGCTTTTTGCTGGACTATTTGAAAAAAATAAAAAAAGAGTATTGACAAACGGCAACAAATTGTGTACAATTCAATTGTGAACAATTGAGCACAACTTAATTGTGCTCAATTTTTAGGAGGTCTGATTATGAACATCTATGATTTTAATGTAAAAAAGCAAAACGGCGAAGAAATATCCCTGAAAGATTTTCAGGGAAAGCTTATCCTTGTGGTTAATACGGCAACAGGATGCGGATTTACTCCGCAATATTCCGAATTGCAGGAAATGTATGATGAGTTTGCCGAGCTGGGCTTGGTTATTCTTGATTTTCCCTGCAATCAATTTGCAAATCAGGCGCCTGGCGAGGACGGTGAAATTCACGATTTTTGCACGGGTCGCTACGGAATTACATTTCCGCAATATCACAAGGTGGAGGTTAACGGCAAAAATGCCATACCTTTATATAAATGGCTTACGGCAAACACCAAATTTCAAGGTTTCAACGGTGCGGCAAAGCTTTTTCTTACCCCGATTGTGAAGAAAATGGATTCGGATTACAAAAATAACGGCAATATTAAGTGGAATTTTACAAAGTTTTTGATAGGCAGAGACGGTAATATAGTTCAGCGTTATGAGCCTACGGCAAAAATAGAGGATATTAAAGAAAAAGTAAAGGAGCTTTTATAATATGTTTCACTATGATTATTTAACGAAAAACACTTGCTCAAATGTTATCAGCTTGGATTTAGACGGAAATACGGTTCACAACATTAAATTTATGGGCGGTTGTAACGGAAACTTAAAGGCAATTGCGTTGCTGGTTGAGGGAAAAACCGTTGAGGAAATCGAAAACTTACTCGGCGGAGTTTTGTGCGGAAATCGCTCAACCTCTTGCTCGGATCAGCTGGCAAAAGCTGTGCGCGCCGCTTATGACGCGTCGCTTGATCCGAATTACAAGCCTGAATTTGACGAGGACTGATTTCAAATGTTTATCTGGATTTTTTGCGCAATTTGTGCTATATTATTCTGTGATATCGTAGGAAACGGGGAATTTTATGAACGGTAAATTTGATGCGTTAAAGCTTGGCAATCAGTTGTGCTTTCCGTTATATGTTTGTTCTAAGGAAATTGTGAAAAAGTATAAACCTTTTTTGGATGAAATCGGTTTAACATATACTCAATATATTACAATGATGGCAATGTGGGAACATGAGGAACTTTCCGTTAAGGAATTGGGCAGCCTGCTGTTTCTTGATTCCGGAACGCTTACCCCGGTGCTGAAAACCTTAGAAAAAAAAGGCTTTCTTTCACGCAAGCGTTCGTCGGCTGACGAAAGGGTGCTTGTGGTTACGCTTACAGAGAAAGGGCTGCAACTTAAAGAGAAAGCCGTTGAAGTTCCGCTTAAAATGCAAGGTTGTGTTTCAATAGATGAAAAGGACGCTGCCGAGCTTTATCAAATTCTTCATAAAATAATGCATAATATAAACCAAAACGAATAAGCAAAAGGCACCCGGATATTTTGTCCGAGTGCCTTTTATATTGTATATCTATGTATATTTATATATCGCCTTGTGTTTATTCTGCTTCTCTTTTTGCTTTTTTGCGAAGGGAAACCATCATTGCAAAGCCAAGCGAAACAAGTGCAATGCCGCTTACGGTGAAGATAACGGTGCCTATGCCTCCCGTTGTTGGAAGTGTGAATCCGGTTGTGTTTTGAATGTTTGTTTTAAGGTAGCCGTTCCGGAAGCCGTCAACCATGCCGTCAAAATTTGCGTCCGTTATGGTTAATTCAAATGCATTGGCAGGCAGATTGTAGCCGCCGGCAGGGGCTTTGGTTTCTTTAAGGTAGTAGGTGCCGCAATCCAACCCGGTGATTTTAATTTGACCGAGCGTGTCGGTTTGCGAGCTCGAAACAAGCGTTGTGATTGAGCCCTCTTCATCGGCTTCTGCCACTCTGTAGGTACCGTTTCCGAGGTCGATGAATGAAATTGCGGTTGATTTGTCGTTTTCCTTGGTTAAAAGCAAAAATTCCGCATCGCCAAGCTTTGTGTCGGCGTTGTTTTTATCCACCTTTGTAAGGTCAAGCCCATAGGTGTAAACCGTTTGCGTGCTTGTTTTTTCTTTCCATTCATCCGTTATGTAGGGGTTATTGTTATATTTAAGCGTAGCGGTGTTTACATTGCCGTCGTTAATTGCAATTCCGCTGTTTGCCGTTGCGGAATATGTGATTTTAAGGCTGCTGTAGTCCGCAAGCTGAATGCCGTTGAAAGTTAAGGTAAACGAATGGTCGCTTGATGTTTGCGAGTAATAGGTTTCTTTTGCCAAATCTTCGGTTGTGCCGTCCGCTTTCACGCCCTGAACGGTTATATCGTTGTTAAAATCCAACGCCGTCGGCAAATCATCACTCACATAAACCGTGCTTGCCGTTGCGGTGGAGGGGTAATCTGGCAGAGCAACATTAAGCTGATATGTTACCGAGCCGCCGATGCCTACCGATTTATCGGCGTCATCGGGAATGGTTTTTTCGATTGACGGCTCACTCGATTTTAAATTGGTAATAACAGGATTGTTTATTTTAAATTCACCCAAATTGCCGTCGTATTCGGGAATAATATTTTGGGCAATCGGTTGGTAAACATTTATGCCTCCTGTTATAAGCACCAAATATTCGCCCATAGGCAGTTCACGAAGTATAACATCCTGCTTTTTCAAATCCGTGCCCGATGTTGCGGATTTTGATATTGTTATTTCTATTGTGCCGTTTGTAACCGCCGCGGCAATGTCGGCAAAAAATGTTTTTGATTGCGCAGCAGTTAACTTGCTGTAGGCTTCGGTTACAGATTTATCGGTGGCGTCATAATAATCGGAATAGTCGGCTTTTGTTTTCAAATAAGCAAACACTGAATCTGTCCATGTATATTCCGGCTCAAGCGGTGCATCGTTAACGCTGTCGTAATTCACAGTCATAATTTGGTAAGCTGTTGCCGTTGCGCCGGCTTCAAGCCCCTTAACGGTGATGCTGCCGGTTGTGTTTGTGCCGATTGCGGCAAAAGACGTGATTGCGGTTGAAGCAGCCAAAATGAGCGCAAGAATAAATGCAACGATTTTGCTGCCGAATTTTATGCTTTTCATTTCGCTCACCCCAATCAAATATATGCATTTATACATAATAATTACTAACGCTCGTATTGTATCATTATATGTATATGATTTCAACAGCAAATCGTTTAATGTATTCACTTGCATTGACAAAAAATCAGGGGGATTGCTGCTTGAATTTGTACAGGGTGACGATTTTGTAACGCAATTATTGACTTACAGTATAAACAATTTTAAAATAATGCCGTAAATAATGAATAATTATGCTTATACATAAATTAAATAAAACAAGAAAAAAATATTCGGGGAGTGAATGTTGCGATGTTGCAATCACAGGTTCGCAACAAGTTAATACACGGCATAAAAATTTTCACTGTAATTTTAGTGGTGCTGTCAATTTTAGCATCATCCGTTTTTTGTGCACTTGAGGCTTTCAGCGCCACAAATACGGGAACGGTAAAATGCTATGTGGCAATAGATAACGGTTGGAAGCAAATCGCCACCATCACCACTTCCACCCATAAAACATTTGATATGGACAGATGGTATGTTACCACAAATCAGCTGGAGCAGGTTTACAGCGCATACGGATTTACAAATGACGGCTACGACGGCTCAAATATAATCTTTGCCCACACAACCGACAGTGATACAAACAGGCTTTGGTCGGATATCAGTGCTCAAAAGGATGAAACTGATAATACATATATCGTACCGCTTGAAAGCGGCGAGGTTTCACGCGTATACTATGTGCCTGCCAACACTAAAACAAGCGGTTATCTTGGCGTGAGCGACGCAGCTAAAAGCAACAGCTTTTACACAGTTTTTTGCCGTGATGCATTAAATGTGTTGGACAGTGCCGATATTCCGGCAGATCAATATGTTTTCAAGGGCAGCTCGGTTGATATTGAATTGCCTTTGAAGGACGGCGTAACATATTACGCAATTGAAGCAAATGCAAATGCCGAGTCTGAACTGAGCAATTGCACCCAAACCACGGATGAAACAAATAATAAGGTTACTTTATCCGTAACCGATATATCTTCGCCTGTTTTTATAACGAATTCAAAAACAGTCGGCATTGCCGAATTTTATGCGCTTGTTGATAACGAATGGGTGGATGTGGGCTTTTTGCCGCTTACAAATCAAAAAGCTCATTTTTCGGATATCGGCGAAACAAGAAATTATGTTACCGCCGAGCAGCTCGTGAAAATTTACGGAGATTCATATGGGCTAAAGGAAAGCGATATCACCACATCTGCACGCATTTTTGCAAACAATGACGATTATTATCAAAGCAACGACTATTACCATGAATGGATATGGGCAGATGTTTGCCCGAAAGTGCTTGCAACCACGGATTCGGACAGCAATTCAACCACAATCACGGTTCAGCCTGTAAGTAAGCACTTGCATTCCAAGATTTATTATTTGCCAAACAATAACAGCTCTGCAGCTTCGTACTTTACCGGAAAACAATCATGTAACGATTCGCAGCTTCTAACCGATAATTCAATTTATTCAATAACCGTTACGGATACGGGCGATTTGGTGGCAGATGCCGACAAATCAAATTTGCCGGAGAAGGAATATGTGCCATCCGGCTCGGATAAATCAGTCATCCTGCCGGCTTTAACAGACGAGGACGGCAAATACATAATAAGAAATGCCCAAACAGGAGCAAGTGTTAAGGCAAACACCACAAAAAATGACGACGGTACTTACACAATCGATTTAACCGATATCAAATACCCCGTGCTGATTACCACAAAGGTGGTTAAGTTGCATGTAACATATAATCCGGAGCTTACAACAAGCATGCTTGTAAACAAACTCGGTTATCCAAACGATCATGTAACAATCGAATCGCAAGCCACGGTTGAGGGCGAATCGGAATATACGGAAACCGTACAAACCGCAAAATACACTCTGCGTTCGCCCGACACTGAGGTTCTTACCACTGTGGGCGACAGCAGAAATTTGGGAAAGCGCACGTTTTACACCTTTAGCGGGTGGAAACTCGGCAACAGCTCCACCGTTTACAAAGCAGGCGAGGAGATAAATCAAAACACGCTTTTGGCTTATGCCGATGAGGAAGGTAATGTTGATATCACTCCCGTTTGGAATGCTTATGATGAAAAAGGCAGATTCGCAACCTGTAATTTCTTTGTAAACCTTAACTGTGAAATTATGGATATCAACAGCAACGGGTACAACGGTCAACCAACAAGCAATTTCACAAGCTGCATTTATTCGACAAGGGTGCTTACAACATGCCCGCTGTCGTTTACGCCGGATGAGGATTATCAGCTTACTGCTTCGGAAACTGCGGATAATGCTTATGATATTGACGCTCAAATCAGAACGGTTGATAAAACGGAAATCGAAGGCGTGCTTTTGGAGGATTTCCCCACAAATGAAGAGATTCTTGCAAAAATAAGGGCAAGCGGTGCAACAATTAAGTTGAACGGTGTGGCGATTGACAATGACGATATCACCTCCGAAAAATTCACGATTCGCTGGTATGTTCTTAAATATGAGCACGACGACGGTTATCATATAGACGGCGTTTTGGTTGCAAAAAAAGCAAAATTTGTGGTTAAGAAAACTTTTGTGGGCGATGATGAAGCAATTGAAGAGGTTAAAAACAATTTCTACATCACCGTTGAGCAAAACACCGACACCGGAGAAACGGCGGTTTACAAGCTTTCGCTTAACTCGGCAGAGCAGGAAAGCGATTCGGAATACACAGGCTACACTTCTTACGACGCCGAAACAGATACATATACCTGGGAACTGGATGCACGCCAATCGGCGACATATACCATAAAAGAACACAATTATTCGTTGAATCCCGATAAGTGGAACAACACAAGTAAATATAAAATAGAAAATTCGGATGCCGTAACAGATTCAAATTGGGTTACTTACACTGACGACGGCATTCAGCTTGAAGCCGAGGCATACGGCACGGATACTCCTCAAAGCGCAGTAAAAACGGCAAGCCTGCAAAATGTGTATGTTCGCTCGGGATTACTCACGGTTACTAAAGTGGACTCTTCAACCTATCACGGAATGAAGAACGTTAAATTTAAGCTCAGCAGAGCAGACGGCACTGCGCTTACCCTTTATAAAAAGGCGGATTCAAACCAATATTCAACCGACACAAGCGCACCGAATTACGGCTACACGGAAGTGGTGGACGATAATATTCTTGAAACGGACGCAAACGGATTTTTCAATGTTCGCCTGGCAATATATAAAACGGATGAAACTTCTGCCCAATATTATTTGGAAGAGGAAATTCCCGTGGGCTATGAGGGTGCAAAAAAAATACTTCTTACCGTAAGCGACGATGGCACCGTTACAATGGCTCAAGAGGTTGTTGAGGCAACTGTTGACACATATTTAGACGACAGTGAATGGCTAGACGGTAAAGGCACCACAACGCTCACAATCAAAAACAAGTCTAAACTGCTCACCAAGGTTAAGGCGCAAAAGGATTGGGGTGATGATGCCACCGACGCGGAAAAAGTTCCCGTTACGGTGCAGCTTTGGAAAAACGGCGCAAAGGCAACGGGCGACATTTACACGCAAACGCTGAATGCCGATAATAATTGGACATACGAATGGGAAAATTTGCCGCTTTATGAGGACGGTGAGCCTGTTCGGTATTCCTTGCGAGAAATTCTAATTGGCTCCACCGCCTATGACGCAGACGCCGACACGGACGGCTACAGCGAATATGTTGTTACTTATGACACCACGCTTTACAGAATTGACGACGGCGATTACACCACCAATCACTCGTGGATAGATGCAACATCAAAAGAGCGTGTGTTTGCAAACAATGCACTGCTTGTTGTGCACAACAGACTGCTCAAGGGTAAAATAGGCTTTGCTAAGGTGGACGACGCCGGTAAAGCACTTCAGGGCGCGAAATTTACTTTGTATTCCGACGAGGAATGCACTGATGAGCTTGAAACCGCGGTTGCGGATAAAAGCGGCTTTGTTTCGTTTAAAACAGAACAGCCGCAGGGCACATATTATATGAAAGAAACAGAAGTGCCCGAGAATTATTATCCCAACGATACGGTATATGTGGTTACCGTTAAGCGCAGTAAGGTTGTTATCACGGCAGCCGGCAGCGACACGGAAATAACGCAAATCGTTAACAACTATAAGCTAAAGGATTTGGAATTTTCGTTTATAAAAACGGATGGCGAAGATAATATAACTCCTCTCGGCAATGCAAAATTCGGTTTATACAAGCTTGTGTGCACCACGGATGGAGACGACCATTCGGAAGAACTGTTAACGGTTAAATCAAACGGAGAACTTGCCGATGATTACACAGCGTGCTGGGAGCTTGTTACAACCTGCACCTCGTCCTCTAAAACGGGCATTGTTAAATTCAGCGGTTTGCGCGGAAACGAAACTTATCGCCTTGTGGAATACGGCACTCCTGCCGGCTACAAATCGCCTGCCGGTCAGTGGGAAATAACATATGGGCTTGATGACAATAATCAGCTTGGTTTTATCATAAAAGCCGTGTATAAAAACAACAAAAAGCCGCCGGCTTTTGAAACGGTAACGGACACTGCCGTTACAACCGCTTCTTACAGGCTTAGAAACTATAAATTGGATGATTTGCCTGTTGCCGGCAGCAACGGAGTTTACAAGTATTTGGCAGGCGGCATTTCTTTAATAACTGTTGGCGGATTTCTACTTTTGGCACACAAAAAGCGCAGCGATTCTGCGGCTGCAAAAAATAATGCCGAATAAATCGCTTGTTCAGTAAATCACAAAGGCTTGGGATTTTCTCCCGAGCCTTGAATTTTGCAGCGGTAGGCAATTGTTATCATATGTTTACTTTTGTGGCTTTATAAATTATAATATAAATAAGCACATGATCTTTGAAAGGAATTGCAATGAGCTTTTTTGATAAATATTCTGTTTTGCTAATCGCGGCTGTGATCTCGGTTGAAGTTGTGATTATGGCGTTAACAATAAAGTGTTATTTGAGCATAAGAAAGAAAACCTTATATTCATATAAAAGTGCAAGTTTGCTCGGCGGCGGTATTTTTATGGTGATAATGCTTATGTTTTCAATCAAAGCGTTGTTCATTAAAGATGCCAATGTAAGCCTTTTTCAAACATTTTTGAACAATATTTCGCAAACATCAAGCCTGTTTCCCATTGTTGTTTTTCCGTTTATGATTGCGTTTTTCCTGTTTATGAGTCTAAGCAATATTTCGCTTATTCGCCACGAGGGAAAAACGGTAAAAAATATATTGGGTTCGGTTTTAAGCTTTGCTTTGATTATTGCCACAATAGCCGGCGTTTTTGGCTGGGATGTTATTTACAAGAATGTTATATTTGAAATCTATACAAAAGGGCACAGTGAAATAGTTATATTCGATTATGCTTTTCCCATGTTTTTAACAAGCCTGATTTGCTATGTTGAATGCCTGCTTTTGGGCACGATTATTTCAAGCATAAAAACCACCAAATTCAAGCCGGATTATAATAAGGATTACATTATTATTCTCGGCTGCGCCATTGCAAAAAACGGCAAGCCGCTGCCGCTTCTTCGCGGCAGAATCGACAAGGCATTGCAATTCGCGAAAGAACAATATGAAAAAACAGGTAAAATGCCGAAGTTTGTGGTGTCAGGCGGAAAAGGCGACGATGAATGTATTTCGGAAGCCGAATCGATGAAAAATTATTTAATGAGCCAAGGCGTCGGCGAGGATAATATTTTGGTTGAAAACAAATCAGCCAGCACGCTTGAAAACATGAAATTTTCAAAAGTATTGATTGGAAAAGACAACTGCGGAAAAAACATAATATTTTCAACAACGAACTATCACATTTTTCGTTCCGGAATTTATGCAAATCAAGCCGGCATGAATGCTCAGGGCATAGGCAGCAAAACAAAATGGTATTTTTGGCCGAATGCTTTTGTGAGGGAGTTTGTTGCACTTCTTGTCAGTCGAAAAAAAAGTCATATTATTAATGCTTTGTTTCTTTTGGCAATCAGCATAATTTGTGCTCTTGCGAATTATGCATTTGTAAAGTAAATATTGCAAAGCCCCTGCTCGGTGAATGCCAAAGCGGGGGCTTTTGCGATTTTTCCGATATATCAAAGAAGTTTATAAGTGACTTAAAGCCTACGGCAAAACAAAAGTTCAAGGATATGCAGTCCTTGAGCTTTGGCTTAAAGTTCCGTATATTAACTATATTGAAGAAACGGAGGCTGATTCAAATTGAGTATTTCAAATGAAAGACAAAACGAAATTCTCGGCAATGCTCTTGATTGGTTTTCAGAACATTATGAGCAAGAAGAATATTTTAATGCTAAGATAATACCCAAAATAGGAAATATTAACATTAAAAATTTAACTACAGTTGTATGTCAGCAATTTTTAATGGACTTGTATCAAAACGGAAGAATAAGAAATACTAAATCGAAAGGTAACGGATTATCGGTAAAAACAGTCAAAGATATTAAAATCGCACTGCAAACCTGTTTGCAAAAAGCGGTAGATGAGGAACTTATACCAACTAATCCTTGTAAGAAAGTTCAGTTACCAAAGGATGAACCCAAAGAAATGCAAACACTGAAAGCAAATGAACTTGCGGCATTTCTGCAAGAAACAAAGGATTCGGGTTGCTATGAGTTTTATCTGCTCGAAATCACAACAGGCTTACGACTTGGTGAAATACTTGCACTGACTTGGGATGATCTTGATATGAAAAACAAAACTATATCCGTAAACAAGCAAGTGCAGAGAATCAAAAGTGAACTTAAAGCGACGACTCCTAAAACAGCGGCGTCAATTAGAAAAATCAGTATATGTGACGAGTGCTTAAATCAATTAATTGTTTTAAGGAGCAGACAACGACTGAATACAAAACTGATCTTTCCGTCACCAATTACAAATGGCTACAGAGATCCATCATCAATAACACGAAAATTACACCGAATGCAAAAGAGAGCAGGTGTACCGCAAATACGTTTTCATGATTTACGACACAGTTTCGCAACCTTATCCCTTGAACAAGGTATGGATATTAAAACGGTATCGCACATGCTCGGACACACCGATGCAGGCTTTACAATGAATACCTATATGCATGTAACAGACACAATGCAACAAACGGTTGCAAATGCTATGGGTGATTTGATAACGGAAAAAGAAACCGAACGAAGAAATAACATAATTAAATTCACTGCGTGATAATATAAAAAATGCTCGAGGATAAGTAATCCTTGAGCTTTTTGTTGATATATGAGTTTTTGAATATAATTTAACTATGATTTATTATTCATTATCTTTAAAATATTATTAGTATATTACCACTGTATTGATATCCGTCTAGTTGATGATATACTTAAATATAAATTCAGAGGGAGTCAAATGGGAGTCATTTGGCAATTTTGGGTGCTAAATATGTTGTAAATATGTCTGCGACAAAGTGAAATCATAAAACCATTTTTATATATATTATATGATCTATTGGTTTTTTGATAGCAAGTTGTTATTAGTGTTATAAAAAGTAAAAAGTCCCGAAAACGCAGTGTTTACGGGACTTTTTGGTACGCTGGAAGGGACTCGAACCCCCGACCTACTGGTTCGTAGCAATGCCAATTTGGGTTAAATGTGTTAATTAAGCCATTTTTAGCAGCATTTTGTTCCGAAAATCAAGATGATTTTTAATTTAGTACCATCATTTTTAATCGTCTTCTAATCGTGTAGCCGTCAGTTTGGGAGTCGAATAATTACAAACTCGTGCCCACATTGAAAAATACTAACATGTATTTAGAGCCGTTTATGCAGGGATATTTCGTTTCGCTTCTCTCCACTTCATATTCCTGCATAAACTTAAATTTATAAAATTTTTAAAAAACTTACGCACTGCTATTTACAAAGCCTTTGACACTGATTTGTTAGGCTTATTAAAATCAGCAGTACAATTTAAATTTTCCAACTCTGTAATTACCCCATCAGCCAAAAGTATTTCACACATAGAATCAACAAATGGTTTGCTGTCAAATGTAGATGAAACTATTATTCTTGACTCATTATTATACGTGGTAATGGCAAGATTAAGCGGTTTTGTTTTTTCCTTGCCAAGAATATAATATATACTTGACACCGCATTTTTTACATTTGGATTTAAATTAACTATTCCGAGATTAGTAAGCGTGGATGTGAATTGATTTTCACCGAATGTTGTATATCCTATATTCAGTACGACTTTTTTAATAGGTATAGGCAAGATGTTGTATGCCTTCATTTTTGCACACTTAACATTTGAATATGCGAGATTTTGCATATTTTCTTTGGTAAGTGATTGCTCAAATTGCATTTTCACTGTTTGTAAAAGCGTTTTAAAATCACGAATTTCGTTTGGTTTGATTTTCACAAGAATATATAATGATGCATTTCTTGTTGAAGCAATATCAAAATACCTTCTTAAATCAACGGGAACAGAAATACGAAGTGTTTTATTTTTTACTTTTTCTGTTTTTAATATTGCCGCAATTTGAACAGCACAAAGATACTCACTTACGCTGACACCGTATTTATGTGCCGCCGATTTAATTGAACTTGAATATGCATTTATGCTTACAGACGACAAATCGCCGCTGTTTTTGCCGCTGAATTGATAAGCCTTACTTAAGAATCTGCTCACACTTTTGCCGCCGAGATTATAAATATCGGTATATATATCATTAAGTCTGAGTAGATTTTCATTTGTTGGAAGTTTGTTAAATCTTGGCGAATCATAGTTGCATTTTGAGTACATAATATTGAGGTATTCCTTAAGCAATTCTTCAAAAAACATCTGTGCCCCGTGTCCGTCGGTTATTCCGTGGAAAAATTCAACTCCGATTGTTCTTTGTGTATAGACAACACGTAAGAGCGTTTCCTCCTCTTTTATATCAAATGGCTTGCACAGCGGTGCATTTTTAAAAATAATATTACTTGAATATCCACATTTTAGTACATACTTTTTACCGTAGACTGAAACACGGGAGAAGAAATACGGATATTTCTTTTTCATTATTTTTACGGCATCCTCAAGATTATTAAAATCCACATCCATTTTTAATCGTGCTTCAACACGGTAAACATTGTTCCATTTTTTATTTGCAACATAAGGATAAATGATTCCGGCTCCGTCAAAATCCGTGTATTCTTCATTTTTATTTTTTATTTCTTTTGTAAATACAGCAGGCATAATAGAATCTCCTTTCCTGTTTGATTTAATCATAGTCGAGGAGATTAAATAGAAAATAAAACAAAGTTGAAACGAATATTAAAAAAACTTGTTGTAGTTTAATTGCAGTTTATAATTTGCCTTTACAATTATTCATATAATATGTAATATAAATATGGGTGAAAAAAGATGACTGTTAAAAAGCGACTTGCAATTTCAAACATAATAATGATAGTAATTCCTGTTGTGATAACTCTTTTGGTAGGGGTTATCTGCCTTGGGGGAATATATATAACGCTTCACAATTCAAACGGCTTCGGCTTCGAAAACAGCGGTGAATTTTATAACACAAGTCAAGCGGTTTCAAGCAAAATGTATGAAGTTTTTGAGCATGGCAGTGAAGATACTAAATCAAGGCTTGAAGCAATCGGCAATATTATTGATGAAAATACCACTTTTGTTCAGGTTTATGAAAACGGAAATGATTTTTACAAAGCGGGAAATGAAAAAATCGCTGACAAAACACTTATGTCTTCTGCAAAAAGCATAGGTAATAATGCCTTTGTTTCAAATGAAAATCACGAATTATATTATTACAGTGAAAATTCAAATAATAAAACTTATGAGCTGTATTTATTTTCAAATAATAATCATCAGGATAATACAAAGGTTAAAAATGTTTTTATTATTTCTGTTGTAGTTGTAATTTTTGCAATACTTTTTTCAATTGCTTTTACAAACAGGTTTTTAACCCGCTTTGTGTTCAAAAAAATTGAAGAACCGATTGATATACTTTCTCACGGTGTAAACGAGATTGCGAGCGGAAATCTTGATTATCGTTTGAATTATAATAAAAATGATGAATTTATGCCTGTATGCCTTGCTTTTAACGATATGGCCGGCAGACTAAAGAAATCAGTTGAACTTACTCAAAAAAATGAAGAAAACAGAAAAGAACTTTTGCTTGATATTTCGCACGATTTAAGAAGCCCCTTAACATCTATCCAGGCATATGTCGAAGGGCTTATTGACGGCGTTGCTGATTCGCCGCAAATGAGGGATAAATATTTGCAAACAATTAAGCGTAAAACGATAGATATTGAAAAAATGGTATCCTCCCTTTTCGCATATTCAAAACTTGATATGGAGGAATTTGCACTTAATGAGGAGCGAATCGCATTGCCCGATTTTATAGAAAATACGATTGAAAGCGTTAAGGACGAATACGGCGACAAGGGACTTGATATTGAAATAAAATCAGGTGAAAAAGTCAACATAATCGCCGACAAAGAGCTCTTAATCCGCATTATGTCAAACATTCTTGACAATTCTCTTAAATATAAAGTCAAAGACAGAGCAAAAAGTGAAATTATCATATCAAGGGAAACTGCCTTTGCAAGGCTTGAATTTGCCGATGACGGACCGGGTGTTGACGAGGGCAATATCGACAGGCTTTTTGAAGTATTTTACAGGACGGACAAGGCGCGTTCAAATACATCAAACGGCAGCGGAATAGGTCTAGCTTTCGTCAAAAAAGCCGTTCTTTCAATGGGCGGCAGAGTTGAAGCAAGCGGCAATGAGCACGGCGGACTTTCGATTATTATTTATTTGAGGTGTGAAAATGAGTAATATTTTAATTATTGAGGATGACAGAGATATAGCCGAGGTTGAGCGAGATTATTTAACCATCAACGGCTTTAATGCAGACATAGCTGATAACGGAATTACAGGCATTGACAAGGTAAAGCAGGGCGATTATGACCTTGTTTTGCTTGATTTAATGCTTCCGGGGCTTGACGGTTTTTCGGTTTGCAAAAAACTCAGGCAAATTACCGATGTTCCTATTCTTATGGTAACTGCGCGAAAAGAAGATATTGATAAAATCAGAGGTTTGGGGCTTGGTGCAGATGACTATATCGAAAAGCCTTTTTCACCTAATGTGCTTGTAGCAAGGGTTAAAGCAAATTTGGCCCAGTATGACAGGCTGAAAAGAAGTGACGATAAAAAAGAAAGTATAATTGATATAGGCGAATATCAAATCAATACATCTTCACATAGGGTTTATAAGCAGGGAAAAGAAGTAAGTTTAAAAAATAAGGAATACGAGCTATTTTTATTCCTTGTAATGAATGCGGATATTGTGTTTGATAAAGAAGCACTTTATGAAAAAATATGGGGCTTTGATTCATTGGGCGATACTGCTACCGTGGCTGTGCATATTAACAGGCTTCGCGAAAAGCTTGAAGATGACCCGTCAAAACCAAAGCATATTCAAACCGTTTGGGGCGCAGGATATAGATTTAAAGATTGATATAATAAAAGCGAACATTGGGGCGCACTGTATAAAGAAGAAAGTTGTTTAATTTTTTTACAACCGTTCTTTATGCGGTGCGCCTTTTATAACGCTCGCTTTTTTAGATATACTGTTTATTTATGTTTAAGTTTCAATTTAATTTTTGTTTATATCACCGCCATATTATAAAAACAAAGGAGTTGATATTATGCTTATCTTGCAAATGGCGTATATTGCCGATAAATTAAATTCAATTTTTTATACATTTGATATGTTCTTTTTTAAAATGTTTGGCGGTATACAAAGTAATCTATTAACATCTGTTGAAAAGGCAATTACTTTATTCGGTGACGGAAAATTTGTTGGTTTAGTATTATTGGCATCATTGATAATGCTGTTGTTCAAAAAAACACGCAAAATAGGTTTGTGCATTATTGCATCATTGGTGTTAAGCACGCTTATTACAAATTTGCTGTTAAAACCTATTATTATGCGTCCGCGCCCATATATTGAGTTAAAAGATAATCCTTTGTTTATGACTTGGTATGCAAGTGCCGGTGCAATTGCTGAAAGTGATTATTCATTTCCGTCAGGGCATACTACTGCCGCATTTTCGTATTGCACAGCTTTGTTTTTAACTTTAAGAAAAAGATACAAGCTTTCTTATTTTTTACCTTTTCTTGCAATCGGAGTTATGGTGTCCAGAGTTTATTTGATGGTGCATTATGCAAGCGATGTGCTTTTTGGTATGATTGTAGGTATTGTATGTGCCGTTGTTTCTTATTATTTATGTAAAATAATTTGTGAAATTTTTGATAAAACCCCTTTGTTTAAATTTGATTTGAAGGAAAAAATCACAGTGAAACAAAAATAATTCAATCACTTTTGGCAGATAGTTGAAAGGAGAAAATATGAACATTTTAGTCACACTCAACAGCGGATATATAAATCCGCTGTGCACAATGCTTAAATCATTAACCTATACAAATTCACAAAATGAAATTGATTTGTATATCGTTCACAGTTCGCTGACGGTAAACGATTTCCAAAAAATAAACTTTGTGATTGCAGGCTCAAATATTTCTTTGCACATAATTAAGGTTGATAAAGAATTATTTGACAATGCCCCAACCTGCAAGCGAATATCAAAAGAAACATATTACAGAATATTTGCTCCGATACTTTTACCTAAAGATATTGACAGAATACTGTATATAGACCCTGATACAATCATTCTCAATAATTTAAGTGAGTTTTACAACTTAAAATTTAATTTAAATGCAATAATCGGCGCAAAACATTTTGACGGTGCAATTGATTTGTGGAACAGAAAAAGGCTGTCAATAAAAAATTCAAAATCATACATAAATGCAGGAGTAATGCTTTTTAATTTAAAAGAAATGCGCAAATATTTTGATGTGAAGTCTGTGTTTGATTTAATTGAAGAAAAGAAAAATATCCTTTTCCTTGCCGACCAGGATGTAATAAACATAATGTATGACGGAAAGATAGATACATTTGATGAAAATATAATAAACCTTGATGAGCGATGCTTTGCAAGAATTTTAAGAAAGCACAACCGTATTGAAGCGCTTAATAAAATTGAAAAAAACACAATGATTATTCACTATGACGGCAAGCAAAAGCCGTGGCAGGAATTTTATGACGGTTATTTAAAAGCTTATTGGGAATATTACGATGCAATTGTTCCATACACAAGGAGCAGACAATATGCAACAGCTTAAAAAATATTTCAAACTGCCTTCAAAAAAGCTTTGCATAATATATGCAGCTTTTACAATACTTCTTTTAATTTCATTTTTAGCCTTATATTTCACTTTGGGAAAAAGACTTAATGAATTTGTCAGTAACAAAGAAATATTTAGCGCTTGGCTTATGCAATATGACAAATTAGGCGCTTTGATTTTTATACTTATCAGGGCATTTCAAACCGTAATTAAAATTATTCCTGCCGAACCGCTTGAAATTGCCGCAGGATACGTCTGGGGAACTTGGGGCGGATTGCTCTATTGTTCAATCGGCACATTTTTAGGTTCACTTGTTATAGTTGTATTATCAAAAACAATAGGTGCGGCATTTATTAACACCTTTGTTAATAAAGAGCAGTTTGAATCACTAAAAAAAGCAAATGAAACTAAAAAGAAAGATTTGTTTTTATGGATATTTTATCTTATACCCGGCACACCAAAAGATATTTTCACATACATTGTATCTTCAACCGATATAAATCTTTTTAGATTTTTTGCAATAACAAGTGTTGCACGAATACCGTCAATTATAACATCAACAATATGCGGCTCGCAGCTCAGAGCCGATAATTTTAAAACAGCGGCAATTGTATTTATTCTAACCGCTGTTGTTTCGACTGTCTCTGCTTTCTTATATAAGAAATTCACTTCAAAAAAGACTTTTATGAAAGGTTAAATAGTTTATCTTCAGTTTAATATTGCTTTAATAACTATTTATAGCAAAAGTATATTATCTATTTATCAAATTAAAGGAGATAAACCTATGAAAATAACTAACACCGAGTATTTCGGTATTGCAAGAAAAATAGTGTCAAATATGACAAGCGAAAGCTGGGAAACAATTCCGCACGCCTGCGTAACATACGAAGCAGACGTAACAAAGCTTTTTAATGTGTTAAAAGAAATAAATAACGGCAAGAACAAATCGCAAAAAATCACAGTCAACACGGCTATGCTCAAAATTATTGTTGAGGGGTTAAAAGCTTGCCCTAAAATGAACGGACATATCGAATTTAACCGCAAACTTGTAAGAGGCAAGGTAACAACGCTTGAAAACATTGACATTTCAATGCCCGTCGTATTAAACACAGGCGAAATGATGACAATAAATATGCATGGTATGGAATCAAAAAATATGGGCCAAATGAGAGATGCAATTGCTGATTCAATGAGAAGAGCAAACAATTCCGATATGAACGAGGTTATGTTTGAAGTGTCAATGGACAACACAATCCAAGGGCTTAAAAATGGCAAAATCGGTCAAACAATCTGCCGCCTTATCGGCTCAAAAACAGGAAAGCACAAGGTTAAAACCCTTTCGGGTCAGGCGAAAAAGGAATATTATTCAATCCCCGTAAGCGACCGCCTGACAAAGCATGATATTGAGCAGGGAACGATAACAATTTCAAACCTCGGTTCAATTTACAGAGGCTGGAAGGGTGAATGCACTATCCTTGAGATTATTCCGCCGCAGCTTGTTGCAATCGGTGTCGGTGCGGCGCAGCAAAAGCCCGTATGTACCGCTCAGGGCGAGGTCGTATCGGCACTTGTTTTACCGCTCACGGTTGCCTTTGATCACAGAGCACTTGATATGGGCGATATGGTGCCGTTCTTTGAAAAGCTTGATGAAATTTTTGCAAATACAGAAATGCTTAAGGAGTGGGTATAATGATTAGAACAGCGATAAACGGATTTTTTATGGCGCTTGCAGACAGTGTTCCGGGTGTATCGGGCGGAACAATTGCGCTGATTTTAGGCTTTTACGATAAATTTATAGGCTCGATAAACAAGGTAATCTACGGCAGTATAGAAGAAAAAAAGGGGGGCATTATTTATCTTATCAAGCTTCTTTTAGGCTGGGCGGTCGGTATGATTTTAGCCGTGCTCGCTCTAACGGCATTTTTTGAAAAGAATATTTATGCGGTATCCTCTCTTTTCTTAGGCTTCGTCTTTCCGTCGATATTCATTATCGGCAAGGAGGAATACAAAGTAATTAAGAATAAATGGCAGCATACTCCGTTTGTTATTGTCGGCATATTAATAGTTGCACTTCTTACATTTTTTAACGGCAAGATAAGCGTCATGTCGCTTGATTTAAGTCACTTTTCAATCGGCCCTGCGGCATATCTGTTTATAGCAGGTGCGGTCGCAATTATTGCAATGTTTTTACCCGGCATTTCAGGTTCAACTGTGCTTCTTATTTTCGGCGCTTATCTCCCTGTAATCAACTCCGTTAAAGAACTTTTGCACCTTAATTTAAAGGTATTTCCTATGCTTGTAATATTCGGGCTTGGTATAATTTTCGGTGCACTTGTATCGGTTCGGGGCATTCAAAAATGCCTTGAAAAATTCAGATCGCAAACGGTTATGCTCATTATCGGTATGCTCATAGGCTCGCTTTACGCAATCGTTATGGGACCCACAACAGTATCGACATCAAACGAAATGTTGAATACAAATAATTTCAATATTCTGTTTTTTATAATCGGAATTGTTCTTATAGCTTTGCTCGAGTTTTTTAAGCATCGACTTGAGAAAAAGCACAACGAATAATGATGAAAAGAAAATCAAAATGGCAGTTGTGGCGAAGAAGTGATTATATCTCTTTATGATACACCTGCGGTAAATTCGCTTTATGATATGTTGCCGCTTAATGTTACCTTTGAAGATTTCAAATCAACCGAAAAGATTGCATACCTTACCGATACATTTAGCACAGACGGTGAGTCTGACGGTTGCGCTCCCCGATATAAGCGACTTTTGCCTTTATGAGTCTTGGGGTAATTTGTCGGTATTTTATTTATAAGGATTACAAGTATTCAAATTCTTTGATTAAACTCGGCAAGGTTGAATCGGAACTTGATGTTACGACCAAACAAAACGGTTATTTTTCAGTAACGATTGAAAAAGTAAACGGATTTATTTTGCTAAAATTAAATAACCGACAATGTAAACCGTAGTTTGAAAAATGCGTTATTTTTTAATTACGGTTTATATTTGTTTTATAACAGGTTTAATAGGTGCGCTTATGATAAAGCCATAAAAGGTGCTATAGCTTATTGCACACAGGAAAGGAGAACCTTTTATGAAAAACAAACCGTATCCGTATTATGAAATGCCGGGTGTCAAAACCGTAAAAGAGCTTGTAAGCTACGGTATTGATAAAAATGAAAACAAAAAGCTTGTTGACTTTAAGGTGGGAAAATCGCAAAGATCAAAAACCTACGGTCAATTCGGCAGAGATGTAAACGCACTCGGATCTTACCTGTATAATAACGATTTGAAAAACTGCAAAATCGCTCTTCTCGGCGAAAATTCATACAATTGGTTTATGTCTTTTATCGCAATATTAAACGGTGGCAATGTATGTGTTCCGCTCGATAAAGAAATGCCGTACAATGACTTAATGAATTTTGTTGATATTTGCAAATGCAAAGCCATTATTTATTCCGATACATACAGCGATGTAATAGAAAAATTCAAAGAAAACGATAAGCTGAGCATTGTGCATTATATACCTATGTCCGATTTGCCGCGATGCGTATTTATGGGCGAGGATTTGCTTGACGACGGCTACGGTGAATACTTAAACGCTACGGTTTTACCCGATGATTTGGCTTGCGTTGTTTTCACCTCGGGCACAACAGGAAAAAGCAAGGGCGTAATGCTTACTCACCACAATCTGACAAGCGATGTTGTTTCAACCTGCGAGTGCACCAAGGGTGGCAATACTGTAATCGTGCTCCCATTTAATCACACCTTTTCTTGGGCGTCGGCACTTTTTGCGGCATTTTTGATGGGTGCAAGCGGATATATTTGCAGTGATTTAAAGGATGTAGTCGGCGATTTCCAAAAATATAAGCCACAAAATTTTTCTGCCGTTCCTCTTGTTATTGAAATGATTTACAAAACAATTTGGCAAACGGCTGAAAAGCAGGGCAAGGCGAAAATGCTCAGAAAGGCAATCAAGCTCAGCAACAAACTGCTTGAAAAAGGCATTGATGTAAGAAGAAAATTATTTAAGGAAATAATTGATAATCTCGGCGGCGAGCTTGAAACCATTATTTGCGGCGGTGCGGCACTTGACCCGTTTTATCAAAAGGGACTTTATGAAATCGGCATCAATGTAATTAACGGCTACGGCATTACCGAGTGCTCTCCTGTTGTGACTGTAAACAGAAACGATTATTTCAAACTCGGCTCCTGCGGTCAGGCTTTGCCGTGCAATCAAATTAAAATCTACGAGCCTGACAAGGACGGCGTCGGCGAGGTTTATGTTAAAGGCGATAATGTTATGAAAGGTTATTATTGCGACAAGGCTGAAACCGAAAAGGCATTTGACGGCGAATGGTTTAAAACAGGCGATTACGGCAAAATCGACAGTGACGGCTTTCTTTATATCACAGGCAGAAAGAAAAATTTGATTATCCTTGCAAACGGCAAAAATGTTTCGCCCGAGGAAATTGAAGAAAAACTTTTACGCTATGATTTTATTAACGAGGTGCTTGTTTATGAGGAAAACAAGGCTATAACCGCCGAGTTTTTCGCTAATGTTAAGGAATATAAAAATGCAAAAGAGCTTATAAAAAATGCCGTTGAAAAATATAATGCCACGGCACCTGCGTATAAGCATATAGCAAATGTTAAATTCAGAGATACGGAATTTGAAAAAACCACCACACTTAAGATTAAAAGAAATTACAGCAAAAGGGAGAGTGCCTGATGAACAGAGAAAATGTAATTGATGAAATAAAAAAGCTTTTTTCTACCCAGCTTAAAGGAAAAGTTGTTGACGATATGTCAAATTTTCTTGATTTGGGCGGTGACTCGCTCGGTATGATGACGGTTATCAGCCAAATCGAGGATAAATTTAAGGTTGAGCTTAACCCTCGTGATGTGCTTATGTTCCCTACTCCGAGCAAAATTTGCGAGCTTGTTTTGTCATATCAAGATGATGAAGAAATCAAAATAGAAAACGGCAATGTTGATTTAAGACAAGAAGTTGCTTTGCCTGATGATATTAAACTAAACGGCAAATATGAGAAAACAGCCGACGAATGTAAAAATATTTTTCTCACCGGTGCTACAGGCTTCTTGGGTGCATTTCTTATCAGAGATTTGCTGAAAAAGGATAACGAAATTACCGTTTATTGCCTTACAAGATGTAATGATATGTATGACGGTCTTGAGAGAATCAAAATGAATATGCTCAAATTTAATTGCTGGGATAATTCATTCAGGCACAGAATTATTGCAATTAAGGGCGATTTAACAAAAGAAAAATTTGCAATGTGCGAAGAAGATTACAAAAATATCTGTAATAATGTCGATATGATTTTTCATTGCGGTGCTGTGCTCAATTTTCTTTATCCGTATTCGGCTATGAAAACTGCAAATGTTTTGTCAACAGTTGAGTGCTTGCGAATTGCAACAACCGGCAAAATGAAATATTTCAACTACACCTCGTCATACAGTGTGTATGACAACCCGAGTCACTTCGGTAAAAACGCGCTTGAAGATGACCCTCTTGACTCACCCGACGGCTATTTTCTCGGCTATTCCCAAACAAAATGGGTAAGCGAAAAAATCATTATGCTTGCAAGAAAGCGTGGAATCAAAGCAAAAATTTATCGTCCCGGTGATATAACAGGCACAAAGCAGGACGGCATTTGGGCAGTCAGAGATTTAACAAGCAGAATGATTATCGGCTGTATTCAAATGAAGGTTGTGCCTATTGTTGAAATGCCGCTCAATTTTACACCTGTTGACTATGTGAGTGCCGTTATGGTCAGAATCGCTTTTATGAATGACGAGTGGGATAAATCGTTTAATATCATAAATCCCGATATTAAATCGTCAACCGAGCTTGTCAAGGCGATTTATGAATCAAAGCTTTTTGTTATGCCTGTGCCGTATAAATTGTGGAAAAATGCACTCGGCAAAACAAAGCTCGGCGGTAACGCACTCAAAATATTATCATGTATGTTTGAGGATAACGGTGAGGGCGACATTATTACCCGCCACATGGAAAAACAACCGATTTATGATATGTTCAACACAAGAAATGCACTAAGTGGTACAAATATTCATTGTGCACCTATGGATAAGGAGCTTTTGAAATCGTATATTGCTTATTTCAAAAGAAGTAAATTAGTATAATTATTTTAAGAAAGGAATTTGACTATGAAAAACACAAAATCCTATAAATCAAAATTTAAAGCGTGGTTTATTACCCTTATCGTTATTCTTATTGCAGGCAGTGTATCGGCGGCGGTAATCTGCCAAACTCAAATTAATGAGGTAATAAGCATCGCTCAAAGCGAGGAAAAGAAAGATACCAAAAAAATTGATAATGCCGTGGAAGAAAACAAAAGCGGCGATATGGAAAAGAGCGAAGAAGACTTTGAAATTACAAAGTACATAACTCCTTTGACTACCGTTAGAGTAATCGCACTCGGCGTCATTGTCGGTGCATGGGTAGGTATGGCAATTTGGTATTGGCTTTTAGTTGCATTTTGGATGAAAAACAGAACAGCTAATGCAGGGTATAATTCAACTCTGTGGTTTATATTAACTCTTTTCACAAATTTAATTGCAGTTGTGATTTATGAGTTTTTGCGTCGTATCCCCGTTGTTTGCTCTCGTTGCTTCCATATCGAAACACGAGGTGATTATTGTGAACACTGCGGCACTCAACTAAAAAGCATTTGCCCAAATTGCGGTCAAAGACTGAATAAAAATTCAAAATATTGTCCGACTTGCGGCAACAAGATGTAATAGCGTATCATAACCGAAAATGGTGCAGTCAATTGACTGCACCATTTGTCATATCTGTAAATATCACTTCTAATAATCATATTTCTTGTTTAAAAATCTTTCGGCTTGTTCTTTAAAATTCAAAGCGAACGAAATTCTTTTAGCAAATGCGGCAATGCAATACTCATCGTTGAACTGCACAATATACTTAAACACATCATCGTCATAATCCATTTCGGATAATTTGAATTCAAGTTGCTTTTTTCACTGCAGGGGGACTTGACAGAAAATTATGAATTTGCTAATATGAAAATGGAGAGAAAATTCAATAAAACTATGATGAACCTATATGCATTTTTATTTTGAGATGCGTATAGGTTTTTTGCTTTTACTTTTGCATTTTTGATGGATAAACAATATAAAAGCTCGGAATGAAAAAACGATGATTTTTTAATGAAAATCTGCGGCTTTTGGATCGATTTTGAAGCGATTTTCAAGCCGTCGATTTTAAAGCAGGATAAAGGGGTATGATTTTCGGGCGTTGAAATGCCCGAAAACGCCGTCCGGCAAAGCCTGTCGGCTTTTCAATTCGTAATACTTTTGAGTATGATTCCAAATTCGTATGCAGTTGAGGCTGTTTTTCGCTGAATTTCAAGGCTTTTGCGTATTCACTTGAGCGTTGCGGTATGACAAACCTATTTATGAAAAATCAGGCAACGCTGTAAGCAAAAATTGACGAGTTCGCACCGAAACAGAGTAACTCGTCGGAGTAAAACTAAAAACGGCTTGCAGACGATTTGTGCGAGTCTGTGAACAAAAAACGGAGGTGATAAAGTGTATAAAAACTTTGATGAAATGCCCGTAATGCTTTCAGTCAATCAAGCAGCGGAGGTGCTTGGCATATCAAATGTCAGCTTGTATAAGCTGATTGAAAAAGATAAATCATTCCCCGTTGTTCAGTTGGGCAGAAGAAAATCCATTCCAAAAGAGCAACTTAAGAAATGGATTGATGAAAAATCTAAAAGATAATTATCTGGCTATTGAAAAAGCATTGTGGTATTGTGTGGTTGAAAAATACAGATTGGAGGTGAGAATATGGCAAGAAGAAATAAAGGCGAGGGCAGTATTACCAAACGAAAAGACGGCAGATGGGAAGGTCGATATTATACAGGCGAGGTCAAAAACGGTAAACGAGTGCGTAAAAATGTGCTTGCCAAAACCAAAGCCGAATGTAAGGAAAAGCTCGACAAAGCAATAGCTGAAAACGAAAAGCAACAGCGGATAATGAATCGTTGCGATTTCCTTACCAATCCCGAACCGACTCTTGAAGAATGGTCGAAAGTGTGGTTTGAAAGTTTTTGTATAGCAAGTATGAAAGAATATACGCTGAACAGTTACAAAGGCTATTTTAATAACTATATATTGCCAAACCTTGGCAGAATGAAAATAAAAGATATTTCGACCGTGGCTTGTCAGCAATTTTTAATGAGAATGTTTACAAGCGGTCGCAAGAGAAATGTTGAAAAGAAAGGTGAAGGCTTGGCGGCTAAAACAGTTAAAGATATTAAAATCGCACTGCAAACCTGTTTGCAAAAAGCGGTAGATGAAGAACTTATACCAACTAATCCTTGTAAGAAAGTTCAGTTACCAAAGGACGAACCCAAAGAAATGCAAACACTGAAAGCAAATGAACTTGCGGCATTTCTGCAAGAAACAAAGGATTCCGGTTGCTATGAGTTTTATCTGCTTGAAATCACAACAGGCTTGCGACTTGGTGAAATACTTGCACTGACTTGGGATGATCTTGACATGAAAAACAAGACAATATCCGTAAACAAGCAAGTGCAGAGAATTAAGAGCGAACTCAAAATTACAACGCCTAAAACAGCGGCGTCAATTAGAAAAGTTGCACTGTGTGATGAGTGCTTTAACCAACTGCTTATCCTGCATAGTCGTCAAAGAACAGACACAAAGTTGATCTTTCCGTCACCAATAACAGGCGGCTTGCGTGACCCGTCATCAATAACACGAAAGTTACACCGAATGCAAAAGAGAGCAGGGGTACCGCAAATACGTTTTCACGATTTGCGACACAGCTTCGCAACCTTATCGCTTGAACAAGGAATGGATATTAAAACAATATCACATATGCTTGGACACACCGATGCAGGTTTTACAATGAATGCCTATATGCATGTAACAGACACAATGCAACAAACGGTTGCAAATGCTATGGGTAATTTGATAACGGAAAAAGAAACCGAACGAAGAAATAACATAATTAAATTCACTGCGTGATAATATAAAAAATGCTCGAGGATAAGTAATCCTTGAGCTTTTTGTTGATATATGAGTTTTTGAATATAATTTAACTATGATTTATTATTCATTATCTTTAAAATATTATTAGTATATTACCACTGTATTGATATCCGTCTAGTTGATGATATACTTAAATATAAATTCAGAGGGAGTCAAATGGGAGTCATTTGGCAATTTTGGGTGCTAAATATGTTGTAAATATGTCTGCGACAAAGTGAAATCATAAAACCATTTTTATATATATTATATGATCTATTGGTTTTTTGATAGCAAGTTGTTATTAGTGTTATAAAAAGTAAAAAGTCCCGAAAACGCAGTGTTTACAGGACTTTTTGGTACGCTGGAAGGGACTCGAACCCCCGACCTACTGGTTCGTAGCCGTACCGATAAATCTCTTTTACACCGTTTTAAGCCATATTTAACACTATTATTCCCATTATTTCCACCCAATTATTCCATTATTTCCATGCTTTACTGAAAATATGTGGTCAATAAGTGGTCAGTTCAACACAAAATATTTTTATGCTTTAAAGAAATGCCATTAATTACTATGATTCACAAAAGAAGTATTTATTGTGGTGTTTTGAATCGTGGTATAGCATTATATTCTCCATCAAGATAGGATTTACATATTTTTTTATCAAATCGTTCGTTAAATGTATTCAATGAAAATATTGTGGATTTTCCATCTTCACTTTTGTCAATAAAGTTTATTTCATCTTTTCTCAAAAGATTAAAATCCATTAGTTTTGATTCGTGTGTTGTAACTATTAATTGGATATTTCTAGAAATAGCAAGTTTGAGATATTCTTCTACAAATTTATAAGTTAATAACGGATGAAATCTTCTATTGATTTCGTCTATTATATATACTCGTTCAGTATCTTTACATAATAGTACTTCTATTAAATCAAGTAAACGTATTGTTCCATCTGACTCTTCATTCAATGAAAAAATAGCATCGGTTTTCTCATGCTTGAATTCTAATGTTTTGCATTTTATTTTCTCGTGTTCAAGCTGGATGATAAACATCGTATTGTCGTCACTTGAACGTAAAATTACAGATGGGATTTCAGATAAGCCTTTTTTATCAAAACGTTGCTTTTGTTTATTTAGATTATCGATTATTTCTTGCATTAAACCTTTAGGAATGCTAGAAGAAACTTTCTCTAAAGAAACATCAGCTATAGCAAATTTAGAAACGCCTGTTCCAAACATAGAAAGTAGCTTACTAATTTGTTCTACACTGTCGCTATTAATTAAGTAAGAGTAACCTGTAACAGGTCGATCAGGTTGATTTACACTTAATTTGTATTTAAACCAATTGTATACCTTTTTGTAAATTGATAACGGTGATTCATGTGTATACAAAGAATCTTTGTTTTGGTTCATTAATCGCAAAAAGAGTATTGAGCCATCAGATACTACATCTTCTGCATATATTTTTAAACGTTCATTAATGGTATCATCTTTAAAAAATGTATCGACTTCATATTGGCTGTTTTTTATGTCGCGGAAGAATATTGTTTTGTATGTTGTTCCGTATTTATACTGTTTTAAATATTCATCTGTGAAAATACCTGAATTTATTAGTAGATGAAATCCATAAATGTACTTTTTATCTCCGATTTTAATAGTAAACTCAAAATGAGATGGCTTATCTATGTTTTTGTTATTAACTCTGCAATAACAATTAGCATATGAGCTAGGAACTTCTCCAACGATTACAGACTGTGCAAAATCAAATGCGGCAACTAAATTCGATTTTCCAGAAGCATTTGCTCCATACACTGCCATAAATTTTAGAAGTTTAAAGCCGTCTTTTGTATATACTCGTTTGATGTTGCTGCGCACTTTTCCAGCTTCCATTGAAAAAACTTGTTCTTCGTCAAAAGATAAAAAATTGCTAATTCTAAATTCTGATAACATAATTTGTTCCACCTTTACTGTTTATATTAATATAAACGAAAAAAACGCTGTTGTCAATAAATTATTTTGTGATTTTTACATTGACTTTTTGCGTAAATGAGAAAAAATCACAAAATCTTTGAAAATGCTATTGACAAATTGATAGCTTATGCTATAATATCAATTAGGGTTAGCACTCGAAAGTTAAGAGTGCTAAGAAGTACATTCAAATATATTCATAATAAATGCAATAAAATTGCCAAACTAAAAATAAGGAGATATAAAATATGAATATTTACGAACCTTCTGAACGTCAAAACGATATTATTAAACTAATTAGAAAATTGGATTTATCACCAACGCAGTATCAAAATGCAGTATCAAAATATCAAAGAATAGCGAAGTATCTTGAGAGTAATGGCATAGAAGCTGAAATATATCCACAAGGTTCATTTTCACTTGGTACAGTAATTCGACCTGTTAGCAAAAGCACAGATGCTTCTTATGATTTGGATTTTGTTTGTCAGTTAAGAAAAACACGTGATCAACAATCCGCTGCAGAATTAAGAAAAGAGGTTGAAGAAATTCTTACAAAAAGCGACTTGTATGAAGGTAAATTGGAGATTAGTGACAAGTGTATTACTGTAAGATATGCAGACATTGATGGCGTTAGTTTTTCAATCGATATTGTACCAGCAGCAGATGAAACTGAAGAAAACAAAAAACGCTTATCACAAAAATGTTTTAAACCTAACTTAATAAAGACAGCTATTGCAATCCCAAAACATTGTAATGTGAATTATAATTGGATTACTAACAATCCAAGAGGCTATAGAGAGTGGTTTGAAGAAATTAATCAACCTTTTTTGATAGCTTGCGAAAAGCGTCAACGTCAAATGATAATTGAAGCTAATAGTAATATGTTTTCAACTATAGAAGAAATACCCAATGACCTGCTTAGGTCTTCAGTGCAACGTGTGATACAAATACTAAAGTATCACAGGGATGTATATTATAGCTCATTTGTTGATGGGGAAGATACGAAACCGATTTCTGCAATCATTGGCACAATTGTAGCAAAAGTTGCGCAAACACAATCGCCTACATTATCAGTGTTTGAACTGCTTAACTGTGTACTTGATGAAATTACTACATATAGTAATTATCAATTTGTAACAGAAAAAGTATTTTTGGAACGATATCCAGATAATAGGTTGATTTCAAGAAAAGGTAACAAGTGGTTTATGGAAAATCCAGCTAATCCAGAAGATAATTTAACAGATCAATGGAATGAAAACCCGAATGTTCCAAAAAGATTTTTTCTATGGATTAAAGCAGCACAAAATGATCTAATTAGTTCGGTGAATTTAAATGAAAGTGAGTTTAGGGCGACAATGGAAACAGCATTCGGTTCTAATTTAATTTCGTCAGTATGGGGAAAAAAGTATTGTCCAATCCCATCTACATCTGTTTCATCAACCAATGTTGCAAAGCCATGGAAGAAAATATGATTTTTACCGAAAAAAGTGCGAATTGTCAAATCAATAGCTTGTTATGTGAATATCCTAATTTGAAATTAGTTGATTCAAATTCAAAACTTGTACACTTGAAAGGAAGTATTTTAGTAAATAGGCATTTCAATAAATTCATTTTATGTAAGAACTATAACATTGATGTATTTATACCAATAGAATCTTATAAGTTGCCGTATGTTGTTGACAGCGACAAATATATCAGTAGAAATTATCATCATTATTATTCAAATGGTGAATTATGTTTGGCAACTGATACACAAATTAGGATTCGTTTTTTAAATGGGTTTGATTTAGTACAATGGATGAAAGAATATGTAGAAATATATTTCTTATCATATGAATATTTTCAACGTTTTGGAGAATTTCCGTTTGGAGAAAGACAACATGGATGTATTGGAATTTTAGAAACATATCAAGATCTTTTCTTCGCAAAAGATCTAGTTGCAACATTTAATCTTATGAAATATATTGTGCACAATTCATATAGAGGTCATCACATTTGTCCTTGTGGAAGTGACAAACGTCTGCGAAAATGCCATGGAGAAGTATTACTAGAATTTTATAAAAATGAAAAATTAAGAGCAATTTTATTACAAGATTTTGACAATGTTGTTGAGGAGTTAAAAAATGACAAAAAGCGAAGAAATATTTAAAAGGCAAAACGAAGAAAATATGCTCCGATATCAATTTGCTTCACGTCAATGTTACAATAGAGCCGAGAGATATAATAGAAGCAGTTGGATATTCTGCTTGTTGAGTTGGGCGACATTCTTTTTGCCTAGCTCAGAGCCATATGATACAATTACGATATGTGTTACGTCTGCCATTGATTTTCTGGCTCTGTTTTTATCGTGGAGATTTAATGAGAATATAAAAAAAGCATCGAGTATGCGTAATTATTTTGATTCATATGTTTTAGGAACAAATAAAGATTTATTTTCCAATAATGATAAAATAAAACTGAAAGAGTATGCAGTAAGAGAAGAACATAAGGCACCCAAAAAGTATATTCAACAAATTCAACATACAGGGCATGATAATCCACCAGGAGTATTAGATTGGTATGAATTTTCTAGTCCTTTAGAAGGTGAAAATGCAATATATGAATGTATGCGACAAAATTGTTGGTGGAATAATAAATTAACTAAAATTAGAATAGTACTGACATCAGTTTTTTTGTTTATTATGTTATTTATTTGTGGCCTTTTTAAGATAAAATTTTTTGCTAGTTTAAGCATAACTCGTATTCTGCTTAGTTCATCTCCTATAATATTAAGGATTGTTGAACGAATCGTTCAAAACATACACTACTTAAAATTATCTGTTCAAATTAGTGGCGGAATGAAAATTGTTGAAAGAAGCAAAACAATAGAGGCTATCAACTCTTTACAAGAATTAATTAATAAACGCAGAACTCTTCCTGTTCTTGAAAATAATTCAGTTCATAGATGTGTGGCCAATGCTTTTTCTAATCTAAATTTGGAAATAACAAATAATTAAATAGTTATATGATGAAATCGAAATTGCAAATAAAATATCATAAAAGTTGAGTTGATATGTTAATTGAATGAAAATATTGTGAATATGAGGTGAAACGATGACATACAAATATTTCAATGTAAGAAAGGAAATTAGCAATGATTATTCTGAAAAAGAATTGAAGCGATTTAGAACATTTTCGGAAATAAAACAATTATTTAAGCCATTTCATTGGACGATATTTATTTTGACAATAATATCTATAGTGGCTTTAGTAATATTGCTGGTTGTTTCAATAAATAAATTGTGGTGCATAATACCTGCGTTATTAATAATTATATGTGTAAAAATATGGGATGCAAAAGCAGAAGAATTATATGATGTCAAAATGCACGAAAAAGAGATAAAAGGATTAGATAACGCATATGATGAATATTTGAGTAATATTAATAGAATACTAGTAGATAACGGAATAGACACTGCAGAAAAACGCAATTGCTTAAAAAAAGAGTGCTGTTCTGTTTTTGAAAGAAGAGATTCTAAGTATTCGTCTTTGAGCAACAAAGCGTTTGAAATATTGATAGGCATTCCTATTGGTGCTGTAATATCTTTGCTTGTTAATGGTGATAGTGTGGTCTCTGTTGAACAAATCATTGCAGTCGTTATTGCCTGTGTAATAATTTATGTTATTATTAAATTTGCAAAATTTATTACATATTATACCGATGGGTGCAAGCAAGATCAAAAATTATTAGATGCCCTTAATGAAATGGAATGTTATTCAGGTAGAAATGATAAATCTAAAAGTAAAGACAATTAAAACATAAAAACAGTATCTCGGATATATATGATTATTGTATTTTTGGCAAAACGCAAGTGTTTAGTGATGTATTAAAATTAAATATTATTAAATTTAAGCGTGTGATTTCAATAGAGATTACACGCTTTTTTCTTTTAAAATTTAAAAGAAAGGATAAGAAAAATGAAATTTACTCAATTCTCCGAGTTTAATTTATTTAAGTGCTTAATTAATGCACCCTGACACCTAATAAATAAGAGTAAAAACAGTATCAAAGTTTATACAAACACACAAAAGAAGATAGCAAATGAATTAACAGTATAAATAAAAAAGAAAGTGGACTGTACCCAATCGGTTTGTCCGTTCCTGCAGGAACGAGTCGATTGGGTACAGCTTTTTCTAATAACAAAATATTCAATCGTCGCCTAAAAAATATATGTGATTATGGAGGTAACTGTATGAAATATACAAAGCAAAAACATTTGCAACGATTTTATAAAGCCATAGAAGGTAAAAACCAAAATAACGACGCTCTTATGTCGGCAATATATTTGCTGACTGTAGATACAATTGTGTGGAAACAAGTTTGTTCCCAAGTAAATGTGAATTCAATATCATTTGACAAAATCACATTGAAAAAAACAGGTAAATATGGTTATTGCCTGTTTTGTGCTGCAAGGGATATGTATCTTGGCACAAAGTATTTAAGCGTATCTGATATGACAGATAAAGATGTGATACCACTAATGATATTTAGAATTATCTGCAATTCAATGGCTATACGAAGATTTGGATTGTTAGCCATTGAATGCGAAAAAAATAGAAAGGAGTGATTTTATATATGATTGTATTAGGTTCAAATCACAATGATAACGATAAATAATTGCGAAAGGAAATTAGTTAAATGAACGAATGGGAAAGACTTCAGCAACAAGCTGAAAGATACAAACAGCTATATCCCGAAGGAACAAGAGTTTTGCTCATCCAAATGGGCGACGATCGGAATCCTGTTGAGCCAAACACAAGAGGTACAGTAAATCATGTTGATGATCTTGGCACAATCCATATGAACTGGGATAACGGAAGAACGCTTGCAATTTGTCCTCACGCAGATAGCTTCAGAAAACTGACTGAACAGGAAATTGAAGAAGAAAACAATGCTATCTGTGTTGAAGAAACGACAGATGACCTGGTCGAAGAATCAGGAATGACACAGTCAATGTGAGGTGAATCAGAAAAAACGATGATGGGCAGTAATGCCCTATGTCAATTAAATATTTAGATATGTTTTCAGGAATCGGTGGTTTCAGGTCGGGACTTGAAAAAGTCGGCGGCTTTGAATGTGTCGGTTACTGCGAAATTGATGAATATGCCCGCAGAGCGTATGAAGCAATGTATAACACAAAAGGAGAGATGTATTTTGAAGATGCAACAAAAATCAATCCCGATGACTTACCCGATATCGACCTTATTACAGGAGGTTTTCCCTGTCAATCATTTTCAATCGCAGGGCGAAGAAACGGATTTAATGATACAAGAGGAACGCTCTTCTTCGAAATTGCTCGAATTGCTGCCGTTAAAAGACCCGCTCTTTTGTTCCTTGAAAATGTTCCCGGATTGCTTTCGCATGACGAAGGCAGGACATTTGCTGCCATCATTAATGCATTGGATGAAATTGGGTATGATGTCTCATGGACTCAGCTTAACAGCGCAAACTTTGGTGTTCCCCAATCCCGCAATAGAGTGTTCATTATCGGATTTCTTAGAGGAAAATGCAGGGGCGAAGTATTCGCTTTCTGCGAAGCAAATCCAAAGACTATTGTCAGACGAGTGCCGGGAAGTGAAGGTAATCGAGTTTACTCAGCTGATGGACTTTCTGTTACCCTTACCGCAGGCGGCGGTGGAGGCGGAGGAAAAACAGGACTTTATCTGATTCCTATTCCTGTTAAATCCAAAACAAAAAGTGGTTATCAGCTTGCATTCCCGAATGACAGTATAGATGTTTCATATTTAACTATGAATTTAAGGCGTGGTAGAGTAGGATCAGAAATTGCTCATACTCTGACAACAAACAGTACACAGGCTTTTTACTTTATAGATATGAATCCAAATGCTAAAATTACTGAACTTGCAAGATGCATTACTGCAAGACAGGATTCAGGAATCAGCAACAGAAAAAGCGAACATTCGGGAGTTATGGTTATACTCAAGGAGTTGACAGCAGATGAACTGCTTTCTATCGGTGACACATTCCATAATTATTGGACTTTTGAAAATCCAAACAAAGAAACTGTAACAGCAATGATTATTGTTGATGAAAACGGTAACTTCTTTGTCGGATATATCAGAAGATTGACACCGAGGGAATGCTTCAGACTGCAAGGCTTTACAGACGAACAATTTGATAAGGTTAAAGCACTCGGAATGTCCGATGCAAGACTATACAAAATGGCTGGAAACGCAGTTAGCGTACCGGTTATTACTGCTATTGGAGAACAATTAAAAAGAATATTTTATGGTGGTGATAAATAATGCCAAATTGGGTACAGAACAATATTAAATTCAGTGGTGATACTGCTGAAATAAAGAAAATGCTTGAAACAATCAAGAATGATGAAATCAGCTTCGGTTCTATTGATTTCAACAAAATTATTCCTATGCCGGAATCACTTAATATTGAGTGTGGCTCAATAACAAACAAGGGTATTGAGATGGTTAAGAATTATCTTGAAAGTATGCCTGAAAAACTGAAAGGCAAGGAAGGAACATACGAAGAATTTATTGCTGATTTAAGAAACCATAGCACAGATATTTCAGATGAGAAAGAAAAGAAAATCTGGGATGTCGGCGTTACGGCAGTAAGTAATTTGTATCAATACGAAGCACCGACATGGTACGAATGGCGCTGTAAAAACTGGGGTACAAAATGGAATGCCTGCGAATGTACAGAGGTTGATGAAAATGCAAAATCAATCAGTTTTCAAACTGCATGGAGTACACCGTTTCCTGTTATGAAACGATTGTCGGAAATGTTCCCGAATATCGAAATACGAACAGAATTTGCAGATGAGGATATCGGACAAAACTGTGGCATGTACACCTATAAAGGCGGTGAAATCATATCAAAATGGAATCCGGCAGATGAAGAAACAAATAAGGAAGCATTGGAATTTGCCGCAAGAGTATGGGAATACGACCTTTCGGATTTTCAGCTGCATCTTAATGCAACGGGAACGGATTATATCTATACAGGCGAGTCAGACTATGAGTTGATTGAGTTATTCGGCAAGCCTGCTCTTTTTACAGATGAACGATTGACACTGAATGATGTTCCTTTGGGACTTAATATTTATCACATAAGGATGTCGGATAATGACAGTGTGTTTGCAGCACTTGAACCTGAGGTAAGAGTTAATCACGGCGGTTCAGTTATCGCAAGTGAAAATATTGACTTCGGTGAAGAAGGATATATTGAATTTACAGATGAAACAAGACCTTATTTCTTGAGTCAGGGATTATCCATTGATGATTATGTTACCGATAATTACACAATGGATGTTGCCCAAGCAGAAGAACAGTCAGGAGGTATGCAGTTATGCCAATAATCCAAACAACAACGGATGAACTTCGCAGAATGAAAGGCAGCGAAGGCATTGTTTTTCAGGGATGCGGCGGCAGTCTTGATGAATGGGTAGACGGTGTTAACGAAATGCTTACTGAATCAGGTATCTTGCAAAACGGAACAAAGTTTACTGATGTGTATTCATTTGAAAATGACAATTTGACAAATCTTCTATTCCCTTTTGATGAAAAAGTGAACCTTGATATAGGTAAACTTGCAATGTGGAGAATTGCTTCATATCAGCAGTTTTATGGCTCTTGGCTTTCGGATTATGTTGATAATTATCTTGATGGATTTATTGACGAATCTGTTACCGCTGAATCCCAAAAGCCTGACTGTGAACTCATAGGTCAGGACGGTAATATTTTCTCGTTGATGGGAATTGCATCAAGAACGCTTCGCAATAATGGTATGGCTGAACAGGCAACAGAAATGTGTAACAGAATTCAGAATGGTGCCGAAAGTTACTATCAGGCACTTGGCATTATCGGCGAATATGTTAATATCACAGGACCTAATGAAGATATGTGTGAAAGCAATGATTTTACACAATCAATGTGAAATAAAAACTAAAATAATATATTAATTTGAAAACAGTGCGTGGTTGTTTTGCGTGTTTAACACTCAGAGCAGCCATGCTTTTTTGTTTTGCACGCAATCAACCCACATTAAAGGGGGTGAGGATAATGTCCGATAATGCCAGTCCGCTTCAGTGGACAGGCAACAAGGGGTGTATATACACAACAATTGATGCGTTCATGCCGCCGCATAAAACCTATATAGAGCCTTGCATGGGCAGTGCTGAAATATTTTTAAGAAAGAAGCCTGCTGAAAGAGAAATACTCAACGATTATAACGGTGATTTGGTAAAATTTTTTAAAGTGCTTCAATGCTCACAAAAACTTGCCTATTTGCTTGGTCGATTGTATTTTTCATATAATTCCGAGCAGATATTCAAAGAAAATAAAATGCTGTTAAAAGGTGTGCCGAATATTCTTGATGATGTAACTGATACAGCCTTAAAAATAGAAAACGCTTCATGGGAAGATATAAAGCTCGCAGTCGCATTTTTTGAAAATCAGACATTCAGTTTCAGTTCAACAGGAAAAACCTTTGCCATTGATAAACGGGATATGACAAGGAAATTCGGCAGATTAGTGGCAGCTTGCACACGCTTGCGTGATGCAATTATTCTGCATAGGGATTATAAAGACGCAATTCTTTATGCTGCGGGTCCGAATACCTTTATACTGCTTGATCCTCCGTATAAGGACACGGAAAAGTATTATCAAAAGTCTAATTTTGATGTTAGTCAGCATGAGGTATTATTTGAATTTATGAATGACATTCATCTGAAATATGACGGTAAATGCAAATTTATAATCACCTATAACAATAACCCGTTTATTGTTGGCCTTGCTGAAAAATACGGATTTTATACCTATGTGCAGAAAAGGCTTCACAACATGAGGCAAGGTATTAATCCCGGTGAAATGTACGAAGAACTGCTCATAGCAAATTACGATTTAGAAGCACAGGCTAAAGAAAACGGAAAAACACTGATGGAAGAAACAAGGCAGATTTCCTTGTTTGATTTCAAATACAATTATTAAAGGAGAACACGATGGAAATTGAAGTAAAAATCAAAATTGCCATGCCCGATGAAGTGGCAGAAAATCTCGGAATTGATGAAGATTCCGTACTTGAGTCTTACTATGAAGATGGGTATATCTATATCCGCAAGGTAGACGATGATGAACTTGACGAATTGGCTCATGAATATGATGACTGCACAGATTGTGAAAGCTGCGAAATGTTCTGTCCTCATTGTCAGAGCTGCATACTTGATGATTAGTCGGAGGTGTGAAATGAAAATCTTAAGAATTCTCGGAAAGAGAGGCAGAGTCACAATTCCTTTTGAAATCAGAGAAACAGTCGGCTTCAGTTACAACGATGTGCTGTCATTTACGGTTGAGGATGAAAACACCGTAACAATCAAAAAGGAAAGAATCTGTGACAATAACTGCCCAAAATATAATCTGTCCCTTACTGATATGAGGGATGATAAACTGTTAAGGGACTTTATTGACAGACTGCCTTCATCCAAGCAGAGAGAAGTACTTGTTCATTTATCATTGAAATGGGCAGCTAAGAATGGCGGTGTTGTTAATGCTTGATTATGTGCCGTTTTACAAACATTCACTCAGCAGTGCAAGACATTGCTGTGAAGTTGATAAATGGCGTGAAAGCCATAAAGCAAATATGGATTGTGCAACAGCCATTAAAAATATAATTGGTGATAATTTTAATGATAATCATTTTAATTCAGATTGTGTAAATGCAGTTATTAAGGAATTCGGTTTTGACCGTGTAAATTTTATTTTACGATATAACTTGAAAAAGGCACAGCATGATACAAGATATTCAGCAGAAAACAGAGAATGGGGCAAAGGTTTATGTGCTCCTGACAGCAATATGCGAACAGAGTATCTTATAAATGAGCATCCGGTGTTAATAAATGCTTTTATCGACAGAACAAGAAACGAGTGGGGCAAACTCAATCTTTATGACAGTTCACATTGTGATGATAAGACAGGTGTTGACCTTGAGGGAAAGGTACTTGTTATAAGTCCGACAAGATTGAATGATAAGTATAAGACACCTGAGGATCAGTTGTTTATTGCAACAGATGGTTTTGGTTGTTCACCTTCTGCAAGCGGCAGAGCGGTATATGGATATTTTCTTAAAGATAATGAGGAATGCCGTTGGGACAGAAATGATTTTATCGGTATTCTGAAAGATGAATTCTTGCCTGATTGGGCAAAAGAAAAACTGAATATCTCAGATGATACTGCCGAGTCTGTAGAGGACAGCGGTATTTCTATGTCATAAGGAGTGTGATATATGAGAGTTGTAATCGTTGAACCCGGTAAGGCTGCTTATGAAAGTGAAATCGAAAATTCACTTAATGCAGAACAAGAAATTGTCGGTGGATATATTGAAGTCGTATATAATGACGATGATACAATCATCATTTGTAATGAAGAAGGCAAACTGCAAGGCTTAAAAGGAAATCGTCATCTTGACAACGGCACTTCTATTATAGCAGGAACATTCTTTATTGTTGGTGACGGCGGAGAAGATTTCAGATCATTAACGGATGAAGAAACAGAAAAGTATTTACACAAGTATGCTCAGCCCGAAGAAATATCAGATGAAGAAGTTGAATCTGATATGGGTTGTGCAATGTATTTTATGTAAAAATGGAGGGTAGTAATTATGGCAGCAACAAATAACAAAGCAAAAACGAACAAGGTAAAAACACCATATATCAAAGCATCAATTGACAGACTTACAGACGGAAATACAAGTCTCAAGGCATATGCTTCTGCAACAATCGGCGGTTCATTTGTAATTACAGGAATCAAAGTGTGCGATGGTAAAAACGGTTTGTTTGCACAGATGCCTACTCGTTCTTATACCGATAAGAACGGCAAGGTGCAGTATCCCGAAACCTTTTATCCGATAACTGCTCAGGCTCGTGAAAATCTTAATAAAGCAGTTGTCAATGCCTACGAAAATGAAATTTCACAGGCACAGGATGATGGCGAAGATTTTGAAGAGATTGCTGATGAAGATGAAGGGCTTTCGCCCTCTATGTAAAAATGTCTGGACATTTGAATTCGTTTGTATATACTGTGTGTTTGAAAGGAGTCGATTATATGACTAAAACTAAATCAATTATTTTATGTCTTGTAATTCTGATTGCAATCTTTTCAGGATGCAGTACACAAGAAACCAATTCAAAGTCAGAAGTGCAGGCAAACACAATTAATGCAATAACAAATGAAATCACAGCAGAGCAAGAAACATCAGAATCTGAAACTACCACGCAGAAAAGCGATAATTCAGAAACAACTGTTGCAAACAAAGCAAGACCTGCTGAACAAAAATCAACAGGTCGGACCACAACCAAAAAATCAACTGCAACGCAGAAACAGACCACTACCAAAAGGCAGACTACAACAAAGAAAGTTACCACAACGCAGAAAGCTGCTACCACCAAAAAGGTTACAACAACTGAAGATGATTGGGATTGTAATGTAGACGGTCACTCCTGTGAGGTTGGTCCGATCGGTTGGGTAAACAGTGAGGCTGAGGCTACAGATAAAGCACTTGAATATATAGCAAGCCACGATGCTTCAGGTAATTTCAGAATTAGAGAATGCTATTGGTGTGGTAAATATACTGCAAAAATCACATTGGATTAAATATCAATATGGTACATCAAAGAGTCGAATTAAAATTCGGCTCTTTTTTTGTACCCAAATATAAAAGAAAGGAAGATTGTTTTGAAAAACAAAATAAAAAAATATTCAAAAAGAGTAATGTCAATGCTCTTATCTTTACTGATTGTTCTGTCAGCATTTCCTTCAACGGTATTCGCAGCAACATATATTACAGATATGAACAGCAATGCTAAGTTTGGAGTTATTGAGGGCAGTCTTGATGACTATGGACACGAGATGCATTATTCTACCTATGACGGCAAAACATATATCGTATTTTGTGTTCAATACGGAAAAACATCTCCTAATGGTAGCACCTACGAATATGGCAAGGAATTTAAGAAATATCTTAATAGATCAGGTGACTTATATGAAAGAATAGCAGACTATATCGCATTCGGATATACCTTGCAGTATGGCGATGGATTACCAAGTACAACGGCTGAATGGAAAGCAGCTTGCTGTACTCAACAATTCGTTTGGGAAACCTTAGGAGTAAATCCATCCCGTTCCTCTTGGAACAGCACATATATGAGTGATTCTCTATACAAGCAATGGAAAGCTGATACCGAAGAATTAATCGACTTGTACTATAACAAGCAGATTTCATTTAACGGAGATACAACAAAAATCAATCTCGGTGGCTCTGTTACCCTCACTGATTCAAACGGTGTATTGAAATATTACCCCACTTTTTCTAAGACCATTAACAAGGTCACATTTTCTCATACTAAAGGCGAAAACAAACTGAACATTTCAGTTGCAAGTGATTGTACTACACATTCAGTATCGTTCAATTCGGCATCACAGAAAATATATAAGAATTTACCGAATGGCAGTAGTTATGATGAAGATACTACAAATTATGTTTATTTTGAATTTAAGGGTGATATTCAGAATTTAATGTTTTCAAAGAAAGCCGACCCACAGACCTTTAAACTTGATGTTAATGTTGAGTTCGGTAATCTTAAAATCAGCAAAACATCCGAAGATGAAATCATTAAGAATATTCCCTTTACGGTTAAGGGCAACGGCAAGACATATAACCTCACAACAGATGCAAACGGCATTGCGGAATTGAAGAATATTCCTGTCGGCACTTATCAGGTGTATGAGGGTGATATTCTCCGCTATGTAAAACAGACAACACAAACTGTAACAGTAACTAACGGAAATACTGCTATGGCATCCTTTAATAACAAACTCAAAAAATTCAGAATTAAAGTAGTTAAATCAGATATTGAAAAGGGTCACGCACAGGGTGATGCAAAGCTCGGCGGTGCTAAGTATGGTATCTATAAAGGCAATCAGTTAATCGACACATATACAACAGACGAAAACGCATCATTCACAACAAAGTATTATGCTTGTGATACAGACTGGACAATTCGTGAACTTGAATCAAGTGAGGGTTATCTCATTAATGATGAAATTTACAAGGTCGGTGCTGATCCGAAATTGTATACAGTTGAGTATAACGAATGTAAAAACGCTGTAACCGAACAGGTAATCAAGGGTAAAATTGCAATTATTAAGCATACTGATGATGGCTCAACACAGATTGAAACACCTGAAAAGGGTGCAGAATTTCAGGTGTATTTGAAATCGGCAGGCTCATATGCAAAGGCAGATAACGATGAGAGAGATACCATTGTGTGTGACGAGGATGGTTTTGCAAGTACAAAGTTAATGCCTTATGGTGTTTATACCGTTCATCAAACAAAGGGTTGGGATGGCAGAGAGAAAATCAAGGACTTTGATGTGTTTATCAATCAAGATGGTAAGACATATAAGTTCTTGATAAACAATTCTAACTTCTGTTCGTATCTCAAAGTGGTAAAGCTGGATAAAGAAACCGAAAAGCCTATTGCTTATGCAGGCGCAGCCTTTGAGGTTTACGATACAGACGGACACAGAATTACAATGCAGTTCACCTATTCCGAAGTAACAGAAATTCATACTTTCTATACAAATTCAGAAGGATATTTAATTACGCCTGAAAAGCTACCTTATGGTGATTACACACTTAAAGAGGTACAAGCACCATACGGATATGTGCTTGACAGCACACCTATTCCGTTTACAATAACACAGGAGAATTCGTCTACTGATACGGGCGTAACTGTTGTAAAGGTCAAGGCAAGAGATATGGCACAGAAAGGTGTTATTGAAATTACCAAGACAGGCGAAATATTCAAGTCGGTAAATGAAAATGAGGGTATTTATACTCCTGTTTATGAAATTGGAAACCTTGCAAATGCAGTATTTGAAATCTATGCTGCTGAGGATATAACTACTCTTGACGGTACAACAAGATATTATCAGGGTGAACTTGTTGATGAAATCACAACAGGAAAAGACGGTATTGCTAAATCCAAGCAGCTCTATCTCGGCAAATACACTGTAGTTGAAAAAACAGCACCAAGTGGCTTTGTGAATGCAAATGAGCAGTACGATGTAGAATTAACTTATGCAGGACAGAATGTATCCGTAACATCAACTGCACTTTCTGTTTACAATGACAGGCAAAAGGTGTCCGTTTCACTGTTAAAAGAATTATCTAAAGATGAACGCTTCAAACTCGGTATGAATGATGAAATTCTTTCCGTACAGTTTGGTATTTATGCTGATGAAGATATTAAGGCAGCAGACGGCTCTGTTATTCCGAAAGATTCTTTAATCACTTATGGTAACTGTGATGAAAACGGAAAACTAACATTTAACTGCGATCTCCCTATCGGCTTTAAGTGGTATGCAAAGGAAATTGCAACGGATAAGCATTATATTTTATCTGATACAAAGTATGAATTTAATACTGAATATCAGGGACAGGATATTGAAACAATTAATATTGATTTGAACAACGGCGAACCTATTGTAAATGATTTAATTTACGGCACAGTCAAAGGCTTAAAAATTGACCGAGAAACAGAAAAAGCAATCAAAGGGGCTTTATTCGGACTGTTCAAATCTGACACAACTGAATACACAGAAACAAATGCCATTCTTACTGCTAAATCAGATGAGAACGGCATTTTTGTTTTTGATAATATTCCATTCGGTGATTGGATTGTAAAGGAACTACAGCCAGCCGAAAACTATCTGCCGAGTGATGATATTCACCACATTACTGTAACTGACAATGAACAGATTATTGAAATCACAGCAGTAAATGACAGAATCCCTGAACTCAAAACTACTGCAACTGTTGATGGTGAAAAGGAAGTAATTGCAAATGGTGAAATCACAATAACCGATACTGTGGAGTACAAACATCTTGTACCCGGCAAGGAATACAAGATTGTCGGTACGCTTATGGATAAATCCACAGGCAAGCCATTTGAAATTGACGGAAAGCCTATTACAAGTGAGGTAACATTCACACCCGAAAAATCAAACAGCAAGGTAACTGTTTCATTCACTTTTGATGCAAGTAGTATTAAAACCGATATGGAGCTTGTTGTATTTGAAACACTCTATCGTGACAATGTTGAAATAGCAGTACACGCAGATATTAACGATAAGGGACAGACAGTCAAGATTAATGTTCCTGCACCTAAAAAGCCGTCTACTCCTAAAACAGGAGATGACAGAAACTACGGCTTTTGGATTGGACTCGGATTTATTGCAATCGGCGGTGCGATTTCAGCATTAATTCTTAAAATTAAGATCAAGAAAGACGAGGATGAAGAATAATGGAAAAAGCATATATCTGCAGCCCTCTCTCCGGGAACGAAAAGAAAAATATCAATAATGCCATTGCCTATGCAAAATTTGTTTATCACAGATGTGAAATGATACCGATTGTATCACATTTTTATGCCTTGATTTTTGATGATGTAGATAAAGTTGAAAGAGAAATCGGCATATCAATCGGAGTCGGTCAGATCCTTGATTCCGAGCATGTCTGGGTATTCGGAAACACCATTACAGAAGGAATGGACGAAGAAATCCGAAAGGCTATGGCTCTGAAAAGGGCCATTCACTACATTGATGATTATCAGTGCAAAGAAATATTAAAGATATACGGAGGTAAAATCATTGACGAAAAATTTAACTAAATTCAGCAGAAAGCAGTGGCTGATATTTGCCGCTGCTCTTGTTTTGATTATTGCATTTTCTGCAACAACTGTATATGCTGCCGGAGATGTTGCAAGTGCTATCGAAGGCACTTGGAATACAGCAAAATCACAGATTAAGACGGTTGTGAATAATGTTGTATTCCCTGTTGTTGATATGGTGCTTGCAATTCTTTTCTTTGTCAAAGTCGGTACAGCGTATTTTGATTATAAGAAGCACGGACAATTTGAGTTCACAGCTCCGGCTATTTTGTTTGCGTGCCTTATTTTTACCCTTACAGCACCGCTGTATATCTGGGGAATTGTAGGAATGTAATCAGTACAAAAAAACGGACTATTAAATAAAATGTAATGAAAAAATCTCCTTTATATGATATAATTATAAATTAGTGATGAGCAAAACGAAAGAAAAAAGTAAGAAAAAACAGTAAAGCAAGCAACT